>CAYRWM010000001.1:0-118513 GCA_964428055.1 uncultured Christensenellaceae bacterium
TGATCCGAAAAGCCCCATCTATTGCACCTCCGTTTCTCCTGCTTTGTTCCCTATACGCATATTATATAGGTTTTTGGTATATAAAAAAAGGATAGTTGTTCTGTTCGCTCCGGGTTTTGTGGTAAAATCAAAGTAGCATATCAGTGTTTTTTTCTCAGGGGGTCATATAATGGAAAAAGTAAAGAAACCTCTGTGGAAGAGGATTTTGAAAGTAGTCCTTATAGTCATACTCTGCATAGTCATATTCGTTGCGGCTTTCGCCGTCTTCATGACGGTAAACGAGTACAATCCCGCAGACGTGGAGAGCCTTGAAGTCAAAGGGCAGGCCGCGTCCGTTCTCAAGGCCGGTGAGCCCGTTAAGGTCCTTACCTGGAACATAGGCTACGGAGCTCTCGGCGAAGGCGCCGATTTCTTCATGGACGGCGGCGAGAGGGTCTATACCGATACAGAGGAGGGCGTGTGGAAGAATCTTCAGGCCATATACAATGATATAAGGTCCGAGGATCCCGATCTTGTGCTCCTTCAGGAGGCGGACATGGATTCCGCCAGGTCGTACAATATAGACGAGCCGGCGTATTTCGAGGATTACTTCGAGGAATACGAGAGCGTCTTCGCGCTCAACTACAACACGCTTTTCGTGCCGTATCCCATGCCCCCGATGGGCAAGGTGGTGGCAGGTATTCAGACGCTGTCCTCGTATGACATCGCGGATTCAAGCCGCTATCAGCTGCCCTGTCCGTTCTCTTGGCCGGTAAAACTGTTTAACCTGAAGCGCTGCTGTACGGTGACTCATATACCTATAGAGGGTTCGGATAAGCAGCTGGCGCTCATAAACCTGCATCTCGAGGCCTACGATGAGGGCGAGGGCAAGATCGAGCAGACGAAGCTACTTAAATCCATAATGGACAGGGAAGTCTCAGCCGGCAACTATGTCATAGCAGGAGGAGATTTTAACCAGATCTTCTCATCGTACAACAACGGCAGATTCGATGTAACCGATCCGGAGCTGTGGGCTCCCGGAATAATAGAGGAGAGCGATTTCGGCGATGGATGGAAGTTCGTGATGGACGCTGATACTCCTTCATGCAGGTCTCTTGACAGGGCCTATGACCCTGACGATTCCGGTTTCCAGTACTACCTCATAGACGGCTTTATAGTCTCTGACAACGTGGCGGTCTGGGAAGCTGAAACGCTTTCAAAGGGGTTTGTTAATTCCGACCATAACCCGGTCATGATCCGGGTGACACTGGAATAAAAAGACGTATATATAAGGAGGGATGATAAATGAAAAAGAGGATACTGGCTTTAACAGTAGTTATCGTGCTCGCGGCTATAGCATTCGCGGGATGCGCGGGCGGGCACAGGATAACCAACATCTCCTCGGACGAGTGGGCGATAGCCGACTGTCCGACATCGGCGAACGCGGGAGATACTGTCAAGATCGAGACATTCTGCGTCGAGGACGGAACGGTATACGTCCGTATAAACGGAGAGAACATAGCTCCTGAAGGATGGGACGGCGGAGAGATCGAGTTCGTGATGCCTGACGAGGACGTTGAGATAAACGTAGGGGCTGTGAGCAACGGTTTGGCATAAACAAAAGGAGGATGGGGTATGAAAGGTCTCGATTCCTTTGAGATAAAGAAAGAGATGACGCTGGATGAGCTTGCGGCGTTCATGGAAGAGAAGTGGGACAAAGACCGGTACAACGGCTTCATGGTAGGACATCCGACGGCGCCTAATTCGGGGATACGCTATGTCATACTCCCGGCGACCGAGAGGTACTGCGTCATAATATACCCCAAGTGCGGGGGAGTGCTCTCCAAAAAGAACCTGATCAAGGCTTCCTGTACCTACACAACTTCCGGACAGAACAAGATGATGGAGAGAGGAACAAGGTTCATGCCCTACAACAGCACCTATTCCAAGATGCAGCGGACGAAGAACCAGCGCGAACTGGGCAAGGAGCTGAGGGGCGAAGCGGACGGGATAATGCATTATTACATGGATCACTTAAAGGAACTGCTTAAGGAAGCAGGTCTCGCTTGAGGATAAAAAGGCGGAGGATTTAACATGAAAAAGAGGATACTGGCTTTAACTATAGTGATAGTGCTCGCGGCTCTCGCATTCGCGGGATGCGCCGGGGGGCATAAGATAACGAACATATCGTCTGACGAATATGCGATAGTCGAATGCCCGGATTCGGCCAACGCCGGGGATACGGTAAAGGTTGAGACATGCTGGGTAACTGATGCGGCTGTATACGTCCGCATAAACGGTGAGAATATCGCTCCCGATGGGTGGCCCGGCGGAGAGATAGAGTTCGTGATGCCTGACGAGGACGTTGAGATAAACGTAGGCGTGGTCAGCATGGGGATGTCCGCGGATCTTCCCGAGGATGAGCCGGAGCCAGATGAGGACAAGGACGGCGGATCCGGCGCGGAGCATAATATAATCGATATATCAGACGAAGACTATGCGGTCTTTTCCTGCCCGGAGACCGCAAAGGCGGGCGAAACCGTAACTGTCGAGACATACTGCGTTGAGGATGCGACGGTATACGTCCGGATCAATGATGAGAACATCGCGCCCGAAGGATGGGGTGGCGGCGAGATAGAGTTCGTGATGCCGGATGAGGATGTCGAGATAAAAGTCGGTGCTGTCAGCAACGGGCTTGCATAGAGGACCAAAGTAATGAAAAGAAGCGCTAGAAGACTTAATATCATAGTGGCCGTGCTGCTGTGCGCCGCACTTTTGTTTGCTCTTGCGGGGTGCGATCATTCGCTTGAACCGCAGCCCGATCCCGAGTTTGAACCCACAACGGGCGGGACAACGAATAAAACGGATCCCGATGCTCCGAAAGAGATAGAGTCGAAGGATATAACATCGTTTTATGCTACGTTCTACTGGACGGGGGAGTGGATAAACGAGTACGGCGGCAACCAGTACGAGTTCAAGGCGAGTATTAATGAAGACGGGAGCATAACCGCTGAGGAGACATCCCAGGGCATTAGCCTTACGGGTTCAGGCGGCCTCATGGAAAAGCTGCAGGAGATGATAGACGATAATGACCTGGCAGCTCAGAACGGGGTGTACGAGGTTACAGCGGGGCTTCCGCCGGAGTTCGATCACTGCTCCGTAAACGTCGACTATGCTTCGGGTGAGAATCTCACCTTTACCACAAACAACAACCCCGACGCGCAGTGGATAAAGGACACGTATTTCGCTTTTGCGGAATGGTTCGCGGAGAACGGGGACGCTTCTCTTGTGCCGGACAAGCATGAGGGAGAGGTCGAGAGACTGACGCTGGTTCTTCGTGACGGCGACGTCAGATACCGCTACGGCGACTGGATGCTCCAGAACGGCGATAACCCGGATATAAAGGAAAGGATCCTAGAGCGGGATGTTTACGACTACGCAGCTGAGGATGACGTCACAGATGACTATATGCCGTACTATGAGGAGTTCTATGACGGCATAGACGATATCCTGAGCTATTACGACTTAAGTCCTTTTGACAGTCTGTCGGCCTATTACGGACAGGGACGGAATACGACCGATAAAGAGGATCCCGAGAGCGCGGATCTTGTGATACGCATTGAATACAAGGACGATTACCGGTTAACGATCGCAACGAGCGACGAAAAGGACAGGGAGATCCTTGAGCCTTTAGTCGATGAGATCATAGGATATTTCGATCAGGTGTTCGAGGAGAACAGGGACAAGGTCACGGAGTTCTGATGATAAAAAAACTTTTCCTGCCTGCGATAATTCTCGCAGGCATGCTTTTTATGGCGGGCTGCACGGATACTTCGGCTCAGCCCTTATATGAATACAGGCTCATAAGCTCGGTCGAGGTTGACGGGCGCCAGGGCGTTTGCTCCGAAGGCGACTATTTCTGGGTGAGCGGATCGGCCTCGCTCGCCAAGTATGACCGGGAATGGAATCTCGTTGCATTAAACGACGACCCGTTTAAGGGATATACCATAGAGGTCAATCATATAGCTGATATAGACGTATATGAAAATGAACTTTACATAGGCGCCGAATATTTCGACGGCGCCGCGGGAAAGAATATCCAGATAGCCGTATACGATGGGGATACGCTTGAACTCAAGCGTACATTCCCTTTCGAAAAGAAGAGCGGCCAGGAGGAGTGCTCCGGCATCGCCGTTGACGGAGAAACGGGTACCGTCTGGATGTGCTCCTGGGTCGGGGAAGAGAGCGGAAGGTATCTGTATAAATATGATCTTGAGTCGGGTGAGTACCTGGGCAGGACAGAGCTTAAGGATCCGCCCATGTGGGTCCAGGGCGTGGCGTGTTATAACGGAAACCTGTTTTTAACGGCCGACGACGGTAACGCGGGCATGGACAGGCCTGACCATTTGTACAGGCTGTCGGCAGACCCTGAGGCCGATACGGCGGAAGTGTATATGGAACGAACGTTTGATGACGTTAAGATGCAGGGAGAGATAGAAGGCCTCACTTTCGATGAAAAAGAAAAAAGGCTGCTCCTGCTCTACAACAGGGGAGCCCGGATATCGGCGGGTGTGCCGGAAGGATTCTATGACGGATACAAACGTGAGATATCGGAAGTGTTCACGTACGATATAGAGGAACAATAAGTTTACGTAGCATATAAAGAAAAAGGAGAGCTCAGGTCTCAGGACTCCAGCTCTCCTGTGTTTTTTCTATGACGATCTTGCCCGGTACTTTTACCGCGATCTGATACTGATCCTCATACACTATCTCTCCCGGCGTGTTGGTGTACACCAGGAAATACGGATGATCGTACTTTTCGAGCAGCCACAGCGCCGGTCTTATCATCTTTATCATCATGTACGAATTCTCGGTCTTGAAAAAGCAGACGACCTTTTCCTGGCCTTTGCACTGGGGAGGGAAGGGCAGCTCCTGTCTGAACCAGTCGTCGATCTCAACGAACAGATCCGCGTCCTCCTTTTCCATGACGTCATTCTGTACGAGCTGCCAGCACATGGAGAACACGCCCTTGTTGTACATTGTGTTCTCGGCCAGCTCCAGCCCCTGGATCCGGAGATACTTATATTCCATTTTCTTCATTCGATACTCGTTACCCATACAATAATTATATAAACGCGTAAGGTCTTTTTCAAGGACGCGGGTATTGAGAGCACGGGAAAGAAATGGTATCATTTTTTACAGGAAAGAAGGGCATTTATATGGAACAGATAAAACGCATAGAAGAGATGGAAAGATGCCTGGACGCATCGAGGGAGGCAGTGGACAGACTTGCCTATGCTCTGGATGAGTATGAGGACGTGCAGAGTGACTTAAAGGATCTTATCGAATACTATGATTCGGATCTCTGGATGAGCGATTTTGAGGACGATGAGATGGGGAGGCTTCCCGAAGACCTTAAAAGAGGAGTCCTGTCCGAGGACGCCGTGTATGACCTCATCGCAGACAACCGGGACCTCATTTCGCGCATGCTGAGGGTCATAGCGCAGGAGACCGAGGAGGGGTCTGTCTGAAGCCCTGGGGATTTATATGCATAGTATCGAAGGAAAAGGTGAGATACTACCAATCTTAAAGACTATGCCATAGTCAATGCTGCGAGCATGACTTTCCCTGAAAGCGGCGCTTATTCAAATCATGCACACATAACTGTGCTAATAACCGTTATCCTTTTTCAGAGTAAGCTATTTTTATATAATTTTACGTAAATTATTGTGATTATTGGGCATATGGGGAATATGATGCCGTGTTTATTGACCCTAAAAATAGCCGTTGATATAATTTACGTAAAATTATAAGGATAAGATATGAAAGCAACGATAAAAGAGATTGCCAGACTATCAGGTACTTCTATCGCTACTGTTTCGCACGTTATAAACAAGACAAGGTATGTCAGCCCTGAACTCGTTGAACGTGTAGAAAAGGCCATAGAACAGACAGGATACAACAAAAAGATCAGCGCAGATGCTTCGAACCGATCTTTCCGTTTGGGAAAGAAGTCCGAGGTCGCTTTTGTTATGCCCAATACCTACAGTATAATCTACGCGAGACTCAATATGGCTATTATGGAAAACCTTAAAGAGGAAGGGTATGGGCTTGCAACATATACAACTCGCGATGATCCTCAGTGGGAAAAGAATATACTGACAAAACTCATATCTGATAAGAATACGGCAGGAATAATACTCGCTCCCTCCAGTCTCAAAAGTAAGGTTTATGACAAGATTATGAGACTGGGTATTCCCTTTGTCTGCATAGAGCGCACTATACCGGGTGCGGACGTGGACAGCATCGTAGCGGAGAACAGCGACGGCATCTACAGGGGCACCCGCCATCTTATCCGGAGCGGCCATACGCGGATAGGCATACTTATGGATAGCAATGTCCTGAGTACGGGCAACGACCGCCTGACAGGATACAAGAAGGCTCTGGAGGATTACAAGATCCCATTTGACAGAAAGCTTGTCATGAGTATCGACCTGTATGACCAGGACAGAGAAAACATACTTAAAAACTTCACGAAGAGGACCAGACCCACAGCCGTGATCGCGACGGGCAACACCCTTACGATAAAACTGCTCAAAGATATAGAATCGCTCGGGCTCGAGTGTCCGAGGGACATTTCCGTTGTTGGTTTCGGAGACGACATTTGGAGCGATGTCACGGATCCGGCTCTGACCACTCTCACACAGGATACTGACAGGATGGCCAGGATCGCCGTTGATACCATTTTGAGCAGGATAAACGGAAACAGTGAACCTTTCGTGACCAGGACAGTGCCGCTTGAGATAAACATAAGACATTCTACAAGAGTTATAAACAGGGGACCGTTCGGTGAGGAAGCTGTTCCCCCGGAGAATCTCATTCCGTCGGAAAAGGATGAGAAGATTCTTAAGAGCGGGGATTTCAAGGTCGCCATATCATTCCACTATACGGGTACGGAGTGGACTAGATTGCATGAATTGGCCATTCGCGATACATTAAGGAAATATGGTGTGCAGGTAATAGCGGTTATGGATGCAAACTTCAATCCTCAGCTTCAGGTAATGCAGCTTGATGCCGTGAGACGTCAGCACCCGGATGCTATAATCTGTGTCCCGTCGGACGAGAATATTACTGCTGGCAAGTTCAAGGATCTGTCAAAAATTTCGAAGCTCATTATGATAGGCAACGTGCCCCAGGGGTTCAGTCAGGACGATTACTGGAGCTGTGTTTCGGTGAACGAGAGAGAGAACGGGCAGAATGCCGGCAAGGTGCTCGGTGAGTACTTCAAGGGGAAGGGACCTGTCAAGATAGGCATGCTGGTGCACGGTCTTCCGTTCCAGATGACGGAACAGAGGGACAGAGCGGCCAGGCAGGTACTGCTTGAGAACTATCCTAATATAGAGATAGTGGATCAGAGGAGCTTCTACAAGATACCAAACACATATCTTGTGTGCAGGGATATGATAACGCAGCATCCCGAGATACAGGGGCTGTATATATCATGGGAGAGCCCGGCTCTCGAGGCGATACGTGCTCTTGAGGAGATGGGCAGGACGGACATAGCGATATCCACAGTCGACCTCGATATACAGATAGCGGATTACATGAAGCGCGGTTCCATGGTAAAGGGACTTTCGGCTCAGCGCCCCTACGAGCAGGGCGAGGCTGCGGCGCTCGCGGCCGTGCAGGCGCTGCTCGGCAAAAAGCAGTACAGGTTCATAGGCGTGCAGCCGAGGGTCGTGCTTCCGCAGCAGCTGACCCGCGCATGGCGTGATATAATGCACGCTAACTATCCGGCTGACAAATAATACCATTTTTTGCGTAAAAAAACCTATTTCAAACAAGATTAGACAACAGCATCTAAACGGAGTCCCGTACGGCGGGATTCCTTTTTTTTGTCTATTTACGAATTATTTACGTAAATATAGCTGAAAAATGGGGATAAAATTTTTTTTATTTTTATTTGCATGTTTTTTCGGGGTATTTCGGCTTTTTCAAGGTACAGTATACGTAAATCAAGACGCATTCGAATATCATAATGCATCATGAGTTCACATAATTGCTTGCCGGCAGCATGCAACTCCTTCTATCAAAGGAATTTACGTAAAAGTTTTGATTTAACCATTAAACACTAGGAGACAGAGAAATGAAAGTAACATACTCAACTAATGCATGGGGACCTGTACTTGCGCACTGGGCTGCTCCCAACTGCGTTAACGCCGCATATTACAGATGCGACGGAGATCTTGGACAGGCCCTGAAAGATGTATCCTCCGCTGGATTTGAATCTGTCGAGATCTTCGACGGCGATCTGCTCGGCTTTGAAGGCGACAGCCTGAAGCTCGCCGGGATGCTGAAGGAAAACTCTCTTAAGCTCAAAGGAGTTTACATCGCCTGTAATTTCATTTATGACGAGATACTGCCCGAAGAACTTGACCGTGTTAAGCGTGCTGCCAGTTTTGCAAGAAGCCTCGGCGCAACCGAGATAGCTCTCGGCGGCGGCGCCATCAGATTCGACGGTATAAGGGAATCGGATTATGTAAAGCTCGGTGAAGCGCTGAACAAGGTATGCGAGATAGCAGCGGAACTCGGTATGAGAGCCAGTTTTCATCCGCATATGGGTTCTCTCGTGGAGTCTCCCGAGCAGCTTGCTAAAGTTCTGGCTCACACGGACATCAAACTCTGCCCCGATCTTGCGCACGTTAAGCTCGGCGGAGGCGATCCCCTTGAGATAGTAAAGAAGTATATTGACAGGATCGAGTACATACACTTAAAGGATGTCACTGCAGATGGAATGTTCTGTCCGCTGGGTGTCGGCACTCTTAATATCAAGGCGATCCTCGACGTTCTTACAGATGCTCTTCAGCCCATTGACTATGCGATCGAATGCGACGGATGGTCTGGCGATCCCGCAGAAGGCGCGAAGATTACCGCGGAATTCTTAAAGGAATACGGATTCTAATTATATATATAAGAAAGGAATGGATGAAAATGAATACTTATAAAGTAGGCCTGATTGGTGCCGGTTTTATGGCAAAAGCACACTCAATAGCATATGACGGCATGCCGATGTTTTTCTGGCCCGCACCTGGTCTTGTGGAGAAGAAGACTATTGCTGATTTAACGGAAGAATGCGCCAAGGACGCTGCTATGCGTCTCGGATTCAGCAACGGGACAGCTGACTGGCACGACATCATAAATGATCCAGAGATAGACATTGTTGATATATGCACACCGAACGACGCTCACTGCGAGATAGCTGTTGCAGCGGCAAAAGCCGGAAAGCACATAATCTGCGAGAAGCCAATTTCAAGGACTCTCGAAGAAGCGAAGATGATGAGGGATGCGGTCAAGGAAGCCGGCGTCATCAATATGCTCGCTTTCAACTACAGACGTACACCGGCTGTACAGCTGGCTAAAAAGTACATAGATGAGGGAGCCATAGGCGACATCCTCGATTTCAGAGGCACGTATCTTCAGGACTGGTCGGCAGACCCCAATTCACCTCTTTCCTGGAGATTCCAGAAGAAGATCTGCGGATCGGGTACTTTCGGTGATATCGGAACTCATGTTGTTGATATGGCTCGTTTCCTCATCGGTGATTTCGATGAAGTCAACGCGAGACTCGCTACATATATCAAAGACCGTCCCATACAGACAGGTACAGCCGACAGCCTCGGCAACGTCAAGGGCGGAGAAGGCCCCAGGGGCGAAGTCGACGTGGACGATCAGTGCTGTTTCATGATCAATTTCAAGAACGGTGCGTTCGGAACCATCGAAGCCACAAGAAACGCTTGGGGACGCAATAACTTCATCACACTCGAGATTCACGGAACAAAAGGATCCATCTATTTCAACTATGAGAGAAGAGATGAGCTTCAGGTTTGCTTTGCTGACGATCAGGGTGACCGCCGCGGATTCCGCACGGTATACACAGGTCCTGCTCATCCATATGGCGAAGGCCTGTGGCCGATTCCCGCTCTCGGCATAGGTTATACGGAAACGAAGATTGTTGAATGTTATGACCTTATCAAAGCAATTGCTGAGAACAAACAGCCCACGCCGAACTTTGAAGACGGTTATCAGATCGAGCTTATCGGCGATGCTGTATTTAGATCTTCAGCAAGCCGTAATTGGGAAAAAGTTTAATAAAAAATGATAAAAGAAACAAATAATGAGGGAGGTAATCAAAATGGATTCAAAAAACGAGATTAAGTATGGAATGGCTAGAGCTAATGGGGTCAGATTGCATTATCTGCATGCAGGTGATGAGAATACCCGCACATTAGTGTTATTCCATGGATGGCCTCAGACTTCACATCAGTGGAGAGAGGTAATACCCATGTTTGCAGCGGCTGGATATCGCGTTATCGCTCCTGATTATCGTGGTGCCGGTAATTCCGAGCGGCCACTATTCGGGTATGACAAGCGCACAATGGCAGTTGATATGCATTGCCTGCTGCACGATGTTCTTAAAATAACAGAACCAAAGATCATAGTAGGTCATGATCTTGGCGGTCAGCTGTCTTATGCGTATGCTAGCTCTTATCCTGAAGATGTAATTTGGTTCAGTTGTGGTGAAGCACCTCTGCCGGGCACACAGGTACATGAGGAAATGAAGTTCGACAAGTCTTTATTTCACTTCCTGTTCCACAGCATTCAGGATCTTCCCGAGAAATTGACTGAGGGCAGAGAGCACTGGTATCTCCAGCATTTCTATGACAAACTCGGTTATCAGCCAAGAAAAGTTGATACGGAGACTTTTGCCAAAAGTTTTGCGGAGCCGGGTGCAATGCGTGCGGGATTTGAACTCTACAGAGCTTTTGATCAGGATGCCGAAGATAATCTGGCTGCGCTCAAGAGGGACGGAAAGCTGAAGATGCCGTGTCTGGCTCTTCATGGTGGAGTAAGCCTGTTCACAGCGGTTACAGACAGAATGGTAAAAGAATTCTGTGAAGATGTTACTACAATGGGCGTTCCCGAAGCAGGTCACTGGTTCTCAGAAGAAAACCCTGAGGGCTTTGTGAAGATCATTACTGATTTTGATGAACAGGTTAAGGCAAAACTTGGAAAATAAGGATTCCAACCTGAAATCAAATAAACATTGCTTTATTAAAGGAAAAGGAGAAAGAAGATGAACAAAAGAATAATAGCAATAGTTGTAGCTGTATTAATGGTTGTTTTTGTTTTCGCATCATGTCAGGATGCTGCCGAAACAGCAGAAACAGCAGCTACGGAAACTGAAGCTGCTGTCGAGGAAACTGTAGACGATGCTGCAGCAACGGAAACCGAAACAGCAGAAGAACCTGCTGAAGAAGAACCTGCTGAAGAAGCATCAGCGGATATTGAATATGGTTCAAACATAAAGTGCGATATGCCTGCTTGGTACAAGGAGCCGACAGAAGAAAGAAGAACAATCTGCACAGGCGAACCCGGTGATTACGGCAGTCTTGGTTATGCAAGCGGAAGATACGGCGATAAGGCAACATCTTATGAAGAAATAAATCTGACAGATGAGCAGGTTGAGCAGGTAAAAGGTCTGGGGCTGAAGGCTGCTATCTGCATGGGATTCACTGGTGATGACTGGTCTGCCGGTATTGTATACGGCATAAAGGAAGAATGCGAGAGACTCGGTATTGAGATTATCGCCGAGACAGAAGCGGATTTCAAGGATACAAAGCAGATATCCGACCTTCATGCAGTAGCTGCTTCCAAGCCTGACATAATCTTTACACATCCTGTAAATCCGTTGACAGAGACAGCTGTTTATCAGGAGATGGCCGATCAGGGTATCAGGGTGGTATTCATTGATCAGCAGGCAGAAAACATGGAACCCGGAAAAGACTTTATCTCAGTTGTTACTGCAGATAACTACGGCATAGGCATAATGATAGCTGATGAATTGGCTAAAGCTATTGGTGGCAAGGGAGATGTTGCAAGTCTTTATTACAATCCTGATTTCTACGTAACCAATTGCCGTTTTGAGGGATTCATTGATAGGATCAGAGAGTATTATCCCGAAATAAACGTTATTGATGTTGAAGGATTTGACGATTGGCAGAATGCACAGGATGCAACGGCTGCTCTTCTGACAAAGTATCCGGATCTTCTGGGTATGTATGGTAGCTGGGACGTTCCCGCTGTTGGTGTTGTCGCTGCTGCTAAGCTGAGTGACAGAACTCCTGAAGATTTTGCTGTCACAATTGAGGACCTAGGAAATGAGATGGCGCTCAACCTCGCTTCAGGCGGATTTATAAAGGGCGTTGGAGCACAGCAGACTCATCTGCAGGGTCATGTGCAGGCTGATGTTGCTGCACTGGATGCACTTGGTGAAGCAGTGCCGGCATTCATAGTAGTACCTGGTCTCGACATTAACATTGACAATCTGGATACAGAATATCCTGTCATCTATGGTGAAGAACTTCCGGCAGATGTTGCTGAAGCACTTGAGCAGACACGCAGCGCTCAGTAATATGTCGTAAATGAATCTGGGGCAAGGATATGACGAGGGGTTTTATCCTTGCTCCTCTTTTAGTAAAAAGCTGGTGAAAAAAATGAGTAATACTGATTATGCATTACAAATGATTGATATTAACAAAGCGTTCAATAGCGTTCCAGTGTTAAGCAATGCTAGCTTCTTTCTAAAAAAGGGGGAAGTTCACGCGCTTGTTGGTGGTAATGGTGCAGGTAAATCAACTTTGATGAAGATCCTAACTGGTGTTTACAAGAAAGATAGCGGCAAGGTTATCGTTAACGGTAAGGAAGTTGATTACAAAGATGCTTTGGGTGCTGAGAAGCATGGTATAGCCATGATATTCCAGGAGTTCAGTCTTATACCTACTCTTACGGTTGCGCAGAATATTTCTTTAACTCGCGAGCCTCAATTGAAAGGTCATTTAATTGATGACAGAAAATGCAAAGAACGTGCATTAGATGTACTTAATAGACTGAATATTGATATTGATCCAAATGAAATGGTGGGTTCGCTCAGTGCTGGTTATTGTCAAATGATTGAGATCGCCAAAGCGATAAGCAAAGATGCGAACATTCTGGTAATGGATGAGCCTACTTCATCACTTAGTGAATCGGAGACCATCTCGCTGTTTTCAATGATAAAACAGCTGAAGGAAAAAGGGATTTCTATAGTTTATATAACGCATCGTATGTCTGAAGTTTTTAGTATTTGCGACAGAGTTACCGTACTGAAAGATGGTGAAACAGTATCTACTTCGAATTGTTCGGATGTAACTTTGAATGATGTCGTTACTAGCATGCTGGGCACAAAAGCTGAACTGTTTTACGAAGCAAAAGAAACAAAAGCAAGAGACAGATCTAATTGTGGTGACTTTAACTTGAAAGTTGAGAATCTTGCTTTTAGAAATAGATTAAAAGATGTTTCATTCGAAGTAAGCGCTGGAGAAATTGTTGGATTAGCTGGATTGATGGGAAGCGGAAGAACAGAAATAGCGCAATGCATCTTTGGTATAACTAAGCCTGATAAAGGTAAAGTTAAGGCGAACGACAAGACGATAAAAAACAAATACGATTCACTTAACAATGGGATTGCATTGGTTCCTGAAAACAGAAGAACTCAGGGTTTAGTGTTAAGCCATTCTATCAGGGACAATATTGCTTTGCCTATACTTGAAGATTTGAAAAAGGGCTTGTTTGTTGATGATAAAAAAGCTGATGCAGTAGCCGAATCATTTATAAAGCGATTGAATATTAAAACAGATAGTGCAAAAAAAGTTGTAAGACTGTTGTCCGGCGGTAATCAGCAAAAAGTTGTTCTCGCTAAGTGGTTAGCACATAATCCCAAATTATTGATTTTGGATGAGCCGACCGTTGGCGTTGATATAGGAGCAAAGAATGAGATATATGAAATCATAAGAGAACTGGCTCAGAGCGGGATCTCAATAATAATGATATCTTCAGAGCTTGAAGAAATCCTTGCTGTAAGTGACAGAATACTAGTTCTCTATGACGGAATAATCACAAGAGAGTTAGAAAATAACGGAAGTATTACGGAAGGAGTCTTGCACAATGCAATCCAAGGAAATTAATCTTACAAAGCGTAAACACTTTGATGCTAGAAGTTATCTAGTTTATTTCATTGCCGTTGGTATTCTGATTTTTTTCTCAGTGACATTGAACAGCAGCGGTAATGGCTTTTTCAGCGTAGGCAATTTGATGAACATCGTCAGAACCACTTCAATGGTGGCCATCATGGCGGTCGCTATGACTTTTGTAGTCGCATCTGGCGAAATCGACCTGTCAGTAGGAGCTATTACAGCTTTTGTTGCTTTAGCTACAGCTATGCTAATGGAATCCGGTGTCGCTCCAGGACTTGCCGTTGCTATTGGCTTAGGTGCGGGTGCTCTGGTAGGATTTGGAAACGGTATTTTGGTAACAAAAGTTCAAATCCCATCGTTTATTGTTACTCTGGGCATGATGCAGCTTCTACGAGGCGTGGATATGTGGATGACAGGAACCCAGCCTGTAGTAATCAGAGATCAGACTTTTATCGATATTTTCGGTAGTGGTAATGTCGGGCCGGTAGCATCTCTCGCTATTTGGATGATTGCGGTCATGATTGTTGGCTTTATATTCCTCAGAAAAACTAGATTCGGCAGGAAAGTTCTTGCGACTGGAGGAAATAGAGTTGCAGCTGAGTATTCAGGAATCAATACCAACAGGATAAAGCTTATATCAATGATTATTATGGGTATAGCAGCAGGTCTGGCCGGTCTGCTGTACAGTGGCATGATGCAGAGCGCCAGATATAGTTTCGGTCAGGGCGTAGAAATTGATGTTCTTGCTGCAGTTATGATTGGTGGCACAAGCTTATCAGGCGGTAATGGTTCTATAATTGGCTCTGTTGTTGGTGCACTTCTTATAGGAATGATCAATAATGGTCTTATAATCATGGGTCTTGATGTAGCGCAGCAAATGGTCGTAAGTGGTGCTATAATCATCCTGGCTGTTGCTTTGAGTAGAAAACCAGAGAAGAATTAGGGTTAATACTTTGTTATTGAATTAACGCATTCTTAAAAAAGCAACCATAGAACATATAATAATTGTAGGAGAAAAAGAAATGAAACAGGATATCTTAGATTACAAAGGAAACAAAGTAACTCATTCCAGAAAAACATGTAACGGTGTAAGGCTCCATTACTATACAGCTGGTCAGGGACCCGCTCTGATTCTTCTTCACGGTGTTCCGAAGACCTCATATTACTGGCGTAAACTTATGCCAATACTTACTGAAAAGTATACGGTTGTTTGCCCCGACCTGAGAGGCCTCGGTGATTCCAACAGGCCCAAAGACGGTTATGACATGATGAACATGGCGGATGATATCATCTCTCTCGCTGATCAGCTTGGTATGCAGGAATTCTATCTCACAGGCGAAGACTGGGGTGCTGCATGCGCTTACTGTGTAGCAAAGAAGTATCCCGACAGAGTAAAGAAGCTTGCTTATATTGAGATGTTGCTTCCCGGATTCGGTCTTGAAGACTGGTCTCATCTGACACCCGAGAACGTTCAGAGCAACCGTTGGCTCTGGCACATCAATTTCTATAATGTTCCGGCTTTCCCCGAAGCACTGATAACTGGGCGTGAGAGGATATATTTCGATCAGTTCCTCAAAAATGAGGCTCTTGACTGCAATATCCCGGATGATGCTATGGACGAATATATACGTTGCTATTCAAAACCCGACGGCATAAGATGCATGTGCGAGATCTACAGAGCTACGTTGCAGGATGCCGAATGGAATCTTGAAGCTGCAAAAGAGAAGCTGAAGATGCCGGTTCTTGCTCTCGGTGGCAGGGAGTTCATCTTTGAAGAAGTTGAAAGAGAAATGAAGATAGTTGCTGAAGACGTTACCAGCGTTGTCCTTGACTACGGTCATCAGATGGCTGAGGAATGTCCCGAGCTTCTGGCTGCCGAACTTGATAAGTTCTTCAGCAAGTGATAATTAAACAAAGGTAAGCAAATATATTGTATAGACCCAAAGCATATGGCCCCAGTCACAGATGATGGTTTAATGTGACTGGGGTCGTTGCTTTTTTGTTAACAGGATACAGGCCCATATTGTTCTTGTGAGCTATAATAAGAAATGGTATCATTTCTATCGGGAAGGGGTAGTTTATTATGGCATATGACGAATATACCGGCGCCGCGACGCATGTTATAAAGTACAGGTACACGTGCGTCAATTGCGGAAAGACGACGGACTGGACGGAGTACACCTTAAGGGTGGGATATGCTGTGCGCGCCAGAGGCACATATAACGCGGACATCGTAAAGAAGGCCGAGCGGGCCGCGATGGATAAAAAGATAGCTCACGTAAAAAAGAGCATAGCAAAAGGACACCTCTTTGAGAGTTCCTTTATGGCAAGAGTCGAGGACTTTTACGATCTTGACAGAAAGTGCCCCTTCTGCGGCACCAAGCAGCCGAATAAGGGCGTAAAGGTTGAATACGACTGGAACGGAAGATAGAACATTTAAGACAGGGCAGAGAATACACATGGACAGACAGGATATTGCGGACAGGATAATTGCGGGCATAAGCCCTGAGGAGTGGGAGATGCTCGAAACGGGTGATACCGAAGTGCCCGTCAGCGAACATAACAGAAAAACGCTCCTTAAGCTTAAAAATACATATCTGGATTTTGAGGGCGAAGCGGACGAAGCCGAGGTTGAAGCGTTTAAGAAAAGCCTTGAATGCTTTCTTAAGGACAGATGGCCGGAGGATAAAGAAGCGCATAAGTACGTCATATCCTCATGCCTTGCTCTTAAGTACCTGTTCCGTCTGCCCCTGCACCCGCAGGACCAGGCCGGATGGTATTCGGAAGTCAGTGACGGTGAAGCCAAGTACTTCTGTCCGCTCTATGAGGAAGGGACGGTGTGCGACAGCTGCGAGTGCTCTGACATGGATGACCTGACCCGGAAATGGGCTGATATAACAGATAATACCAGAGATGAATGGGGCGATGAATCTGCCCTTATCCAGAGCGATATCTTAAGAGCCGGTTTTCTTGAGTCCGGTGTGATTAAGGTCAGCGACCTTAAGGTCTATCAGGATGTGAGAGACCTGTGCGCCGAAAACACATGCAGGCATTACGGAAGGACGTGGGCGTGTCCGCCCGCCGTTGGCACGGTCGAAGAGTGCATTGAAAGAGTAAAACAGTACGATTATATGCAGATCTTTTCAAAGGCGTACAGGCTTTCGGACGATATGGATTTCGAGGGCATGATGGAAGCCCTGAAGGATTTCAAGGACTGTGTCTTAAAGCTTGCTGAGGTCTTAAGGGGCCCCATGGATGACGTTATGATCCTTTCCAATGAGTCATGCAATGTATGCTCTTCCTGCGCTTATCCGGATTCTCCCTGCAGGTTCCCGGACAGGATGTTCCATTCCATAGAAGGATACGGGTTCAACGTTTCCGAACTCGCCGGCATGGCGGGTATAAACTACATAAACGGAGTGCCGACGGTGTCGTATTTCGGCGCGGTCGTGTACTGATGAGGTTATTATGAGTCTTGAAGCAAAAAAGTGTGATATTACAAAACTGAATGTGGACGCGATAGTCAATGCTGCGAACAACAGTCTTCTAGGCGGCGGAGGCGTGGACGGCGCGATACACAGGGCGGCCGGAAAAGAGCTCCTCGCCGAGTGCAGGACATTATGCGGCTGCGAAACGGGCAGGGCAAAGATAACGAAGGGATATAATCTGCCGGCTAAATACGTTATACACACGGTGGGCCCCGTATATTCAGGGAGCAGTGAGGATCCGAAACTCCTTGCTTCGTGCTACAGAAACTCCCTTGATCTTGCAAAGGAGAATGACGTTCACAGCATAGCTTTCCCGGCGATATCCACGGGCGTTTACGGATACCCCATAAGGGAGGCGACTGAGATCGCGGTCGGAACTGTCAGTGAATGGATAAAGAAAAACGGTTATGACATATCGGTCATATTCTCGTGCTTCAGCGAGAGAGATTTAAGTATATATGAAGAAATACTGGAGGAAATGAAATGAGCAGGGAATATAAGTTCTGGGGACATGAATGGGTTTCTGACGACATAAAGGAATTGTACGACGACTTTTCAAAGGCCTGGTGCGCCGAGACGTGCGCGCCCAGGATGAGATGCGACTGGTCTGAGGACAACAAGACTTTAGGGCAGTGCTCCATCACGTCTTTTATAGTGCAGGATCTGCTGGGCGGAAAGGTGTACGGCGTACACCTGGGTGACGGCGTGTACCACTGCTTTAACGAGGTTGACGGAATAAAGTTCGATCTTACCAGCGAACAGTTCGGGGGCGAGAAGCTCTGCTATGACGGCTGTCCCGAACAGCTGAGGGAGAATCACCTGGGTGACCCGGACAAAAAGGCGAGGTATGAGCTCCTTAAAGAAAGATTTGAAGCCGCGAGAAGCGGAAAATAGCAAACTCAACCGTTGGTTCGTGTACAAAAAAGGGCCTTTATTATAGAATCCAAGACGAAATGAAAGGAGGTCCCCGGAATGGATCAGGTAAAGATCGGAAAGTTCATAGCGCAGATGAGGAAGGAAAAGGGTCTGACCCAGGCTCAACTGGCGGAAACGGTCGGCGTTTCAGACCGCGCTGTCAGTAAATGGGAAACGGGCAGGGCCATGCCGGATTCTTCCATCATGATCGACGTGTGCGACGCGATAGGGATAAGCGTGACCGAGCTTCTGTGCGGGGAGCGCATAGTCATGGATGATATGAAAGAGAAGGCCGAGTCTCAGCTCCTGGAGATGAAGCGGCGCGATGAAGAACATACCGGAGCACTGCTCCGCATGGAGGTTGTGATCGCCGTGCTGTCAACAGCCGGTTTGTTCATAATGCTGCTCGTTGCCTGCTATGCAGTGACCGAAACGGTGTGGAGGATCGTTATCATAGCCGTAGGCGGCGTGCTGTTTGCGATAGGAATGTATCACTGTTTAAGGATCGAAACCGACGCGGGATACTACGAATGCAAAAACTGCGGCTACAGATATGTGCCCAAGATGTCTACGGTCGTTATGGCTCCGCATTTGGGAAGGGCCAGATACATGAAGTGCCCTAATTGCGGGGACAAAAACTATCACAAAAAGGTTCTGACAAAGGACTGAAACAATGGGAAAACGCTCTTTCCTTAAATAAGGGAAGAGCGTTTTTAGTATTTGTGGTATAATACTTAAAGATTTGTTTTTTTAAGGAGGACTAATTAATGAGAATATTATCTACAATACTCGGAATTATACTCGTTGCATTTGGTTTTATCTGCATTTTCTCGCCGGTCTCGGCGGTTCTCGCTACAGGATATCTCCTCTGCATATTCCTGCTGGTATTCGGCGTTATAGGCCTGATCAGGACCTGTATAACAAAGATTATCAGACCGTTTAAGCTCATCGTATGCATTCTCGCTATCATATTCGGTATCATTTGTCTGGTCCGTCCGGGCGCATCGCTCGTATTCGACGGCATAGTCATCTATCTTATCGCTATATGGTTCTTTGTATACGGCGTATTCGCTGTCATCGATGCCATCAGGTACAGAAAAGATGTCAAAGGCTGGGGCTGGGGATTATTCGTCGGCATACTGGGTATCATCGTCGGTATTCTTGCTATCGTTTATCCCATGGCTGCCGTGCTTGCGGCCGGAATCATGATCGGTCTGTTCTTTATCGATGCCGGCCTCGGTATGCTCACGATAGGTACTTTTGCCGATGAGTTCGGAGCCAGATTCAAGAAGGCGATGTTCGATGCGGAGAAAGAAGCTGCTGCAGAAGTAAAGGAAGACGCTGCTGAAGCTGCCGCCGACGTAAAGGAAGCTGCTGAAGAAGTTAAAGCAGACGCTGCCGAAGCTGCCGCTGACGCAAAGGATGCTGCTGCAGACGCTGCCGATGACATTAAGCCGGAGTGATCGGATGCCCGTTTTCAGGGAAGTAGCCAGAAAGAAAAATGCACTTTCAAAAGAAGAGTGCATCAGCATACTTAAAGAAGAAAAAAGAGGAGTACTCTCCGTCATGACAGACGGGGAGTACCCTTATTGTATGCCTCTGAACCATTATTACGATGACCGTGACGGAAAGATATATTTCCACTCCGGAAGGAGCGGTCACAAGATTGACTCCATCGGTGGGGGCTGCAGGGCCTGCTTCTGCGTGCATACCGAAGGCACGAGGAAGGAAGGAGCGTGGGCGCTCGATATAAAGAGCGTTATAGTGTTCGGTCATGTCAGGATCATTGACGATCCGGAGATGACAGAGGATATATCGAGACGCCTTTCATATAAGTTCACGGATGATGAAAAGTATATCGAGGACGAGATTAAAAAGGATCTCGCGAGAACTGTGCTCATAGAGCTGACGATAGAGCACATGACGGGCAAGGCCGTAAACGAGTCCTGAATCAAAAAGGAGGGAAGGGTACATGCCGTATATAGCCATAAAAGCATATCCCAAAGATATGGAGATCAAAAAGAAAGTCGTTGACGAGATCAATGATGTGTTCATAAGGAACTGGGGATGTCCTCCGGAAGCGATAAGCATATCCGTTGAGGAAGTAAAGCCCGAGGACTGGGAAGACAAGGTCGTAAAGCCCGTGATCGAACCCGATGATCCGAAGATGATGATCCGCGACGGCAAAAAGAGATACTGATTAAAGATACAGGCTCCGGCCTGTATTTTTTATGCTCTTAAAAGGAAAAAAGATGTTGTTTTTTTTCGATACTATGATACAATCAAGATAAAAGTAACGTACATTGTTAATAATACCAAGAATTATTATATGTTTATACTGTGAATTTCTGCAATTATTACTTAAAAACAATAGTTTTTACTGGTCAGTTATTTTTCTTTTGGCGTTAAAAATACAAGGAGAAATGATTAATATGGATGTGAGATTAAGGGAAACTATTAAGGTATGCAAACTGTACTATGAAAAAGGCTTAAACCAAAGCCAGATCGCCGAGGATATGGCTATATCCAAGATGCAGGTATCAAGAATCCTTAAAAAAGCTAAGGAAGACCATATTGTAAAATTCCTTGTAATCAAATCAGGTGTATATGTTGAGCTTGAAGAAGAGATAAAGCGGAAGTATAAACTGAAAAAAGTGACGGTGATCGAATCTGACAGAGATGAGGATGCGAAAAAGGATGTGGCAGAATATGCTGCTTATTATATCGATAAACATCTGGAACAGGATTCCGTTATTGCGGTTGGCTGGGGAACGACCATGCAGCTGATCGCTGAAAACATGTATGGTAATAACAATAAAAAAACATTCGTCCCCATAATAGGTGGACACATGGCAAGTGACCTAAGTTTCCACTCGTCCACAATTGCGGCAAAGATGGCAGCAAAGAGCAATGGCGAAACGTTCCCTCTGATAGTGCCAGCATTCGCAGATGAACCTAGAATAAAGGAAATGCTTGTACAGAACGAAGATGTGTCAAAAGTGCTTAAAATAGCGTCCTCAGCGGATTGTGCCGTCTTTAGTCTGGGTAATCCGCTGCTTCCGGGAAACAGTCTGGACATATCGGGATATCTGAAAGAACATGATATAAAGAGGTTGAAAGAAGAAAGGGTCATCTGCGATATCGCTTCCGTGGTATTCCTGGATGAATCAGGCAGAGAATGCTGTAAGGATCTGTTCAACAGGTGTGTCGGAATTACGCCGGAACAGTTAAAAGAAATCCCGAGAAAAGTATGCGTGCTTGCAGGGACTTTTAAAAAAGTATCAGTCATTGCTGCTATGAAGAAGGGGTATATCGATGAATTGATAATAGATAAGGACCTTGCGGAAGAGATCATATAATAATCAGCACATAAGCCCGGCTTATATTACTTACTGTAGTTCATGTCTTTAGAACAACAATTCTGTTTTGATAAAGCCGGGTTTTTGTATGCCAATTATCTCGTCAGATAAACAAGCGTATATACAATTCTGCAAAAGCAAAGAAAAGCATATTAGCAACCCCCATTAAAGGGAACTGATAGAGTATGCTGCAGTCAGTTTTTAATCTGTAGAGTGAATTTGCAGTCAAAGAGAGTAGCTGTGCATTTCTCAATCAAACTTGAATTTATTTTCATATCCGGAATTAATTTTTAATAAAACTTTCAAGAAAACAGTGGATGAATCTGAGTGTGTAGTCTTTTGAGCGAAAAAGCAGGGAATTACCGCAATTGAGTTTAAATGGTTTATATCCCAATTCTGATGCTCCAATTTTTTTTGTTTGCAGAAAAAAGTTGTTGCAATTTCTAAATACTATGATACAATAATGATAGAAATAACATATTATGTTAAAAGTAACAATGCTTAGTTTGAATTTTCGTAGGGGGAATATTATATGAAACAATTAACTCACCAGGAAATTGCGAAAATGATGGATATTTCGCTGCTTCAGCCTCAGTTTACGCGCGAAGATATCGATAAACTCATAGATCTCGCAATAAAGTATGACATGGCTTCCGTTTGTGCCAAGGGTTATGACGTTGCCTATTGCGCAAAGAAACTTGCAGGCACGACTGTTAAAGTTGGCGGCAGCGCTGCATTTCCGCACGGCAACTCCACTAAGGCCTGCAAACTTTTTGAAGCGCAGCAGAATATAGATGATGGTGCAGAAGAGCTGGATACCGTAATGCCGATCGGGCTCATCAGATCTGGTATGTATGACTATGCACGTGATGAGATAGCCGCTCTTGCTGAGCTTTGCCACAGGAATAATGTGATACTAAAGGTCATTTTCGAAAATTATTTTCTTACACCTGACGAGATTAAGGAATGCTGTTTCGTATGTAATGATGCGAAAGCTGATTTCGTGAAGACCTCAACGGGCTATACTCCTACAGGTGCGAAACTCGATGATGTCATTATTATGAGAAAATACGCTGATCCGTCCATAGAGGTCAAGGCTGCAGGCGGCATCCGTACTCTTGATGATTTCATGGCATATTATGAAGCCGGTGCGACACGCCAGGGTACGCGCGCCGCTGCTGAAATAGTTGACGAAGCTATCTCAAGAGGGTGGTAAGTCAAATACAAATGGTTTTTATACCTGCGAAGAAAAACTGCTGCCCGTAAACGACCAGTTATAATGATCATGAAGAAGTCCGGTCCATTCTGTCGGACTTCTTTTTTACTTAAAATCAGCAAAATGCTGACAATATAAGTTATAATTGATAATATATTAGCATGAGTCTCGACAGGATAAACTAGTCTTGACTGGATGATGTAAAAACCGAATAATATCAATAAGCACATCATTGTGCAGAAAGGCGGCTTATATGAAGTATGAGATATTCGGCGATCCGTTTCCCGCGGTAACGTGCGACCTCAATGACGGAGAAGCTATGATAACTGAAGGCGGAGCCATGATATGGATGACGCCCAACATGGAGATGCAGACGAGCGGCGGCGGCATAGGCAAAGTCTTTTCAAGGGCTTTTTCCGGCGAGAATCTGTTCCAGAACATTTATACGGCCAGGGGCGACGGATCCATAACATTCGGCGCCAGCTTCCCGGGCAAGATACTGCCGGTCGAGATAACGCCAGGCTGCGACCTTATAGCGCAGAAGCGTTCATTCCTCGCTTCCGAGCAGGGGGTTGAACTGTCCGTATTCTTCAACAAGAAGTTCATGACGGGCTTCTTCGGCGGAGAAGGATTCATAATGCAGAGGCTCTCCGGACAGGGCATGGCATTCCTCGAGATAGACGGTGCATTAAAAGAGTTCGTCCTTGAACCCGGACAGCAGATGATAGTCGATACCGGCAATGTTGCCGCGTTCGAATCTACAGTCAAGATGGAAGTCGTTTCTGTCAAGGGTATCAAGAACAAGCTCCTCGGCGGGGAAGGTTTCTTCAATACGGTTCTGACGGGTCCCGGAAAGATATGGCTGCAGACGCTGCCTATAGCGGGTGTAGCAATGGAGATCTACAACCTCATTCCGCACAGCAACTGAGAACTATACTGGTTAAGAACAAAAAGAAGACCGGACTTGTCCGGTCTTTTATTTTATTAAGAGTTATTCTTTTTTGCCTTTGATCCAGCCTCTTTTGCTTCGGGTAATCAGCCCCGCAACAACCGCTGCCGCAGCCGCTACCACAACGCAGATTATGATCATGCTGCTGTCGGTGCCCGTGTCAGCCGCTGCCTCTTCGTTTCGGGGAGATCCCGGCATATCACCGTCAGCGGGCATCTCGGGTCTATCACCGTCAGACGGGGGTTCGTGCTTCCCGCCGCCTGATGGTCTTTCGGGCATTTCGCCGTCCGACGGAGGTTCAGTCATTTCGCCGCCCTCCGGCATTTCAGGTCTTTCGCCGTCTTCCGTCATCTCCGGCATACCGCCCTGCATTCCCGCGAACTGATTTGTGAGCTCTGTAACTTCTTCTCCGTTAACGGTGACAGTGCCGCCGTTAAGTTTTCCCTCGCCCGTGTAGTCGAAAGCGTTCTGGCCCGTTATATCAATGGTGCCTCCGTTGATGTACAGGCTGCCGTTGGAATCGATGGCATCAGTATCGCCCTGAGCCATGCTTATAGTGAGGGTACCGCCGTTTATCTCGGCAACGGTAGTGTATTCAGAGGACTTGTTGGCGGCGTTTATGGCATCGTCCTCAGCCTGGATATCTATATCCCCGCCGTTTATCTGAACGTACGTTCCCTCAAGTCCTTCGCCGGCGTTTATCGATATGTTTCCGCCGTCTATCTCAAGGGCCGTAACGGCATGGACCGCGTCGTCATCCGCCGTTATATCGATATCGCCGCCGCAGATGTATACGGAGCCGGTGTCTTCTCTGTCGCTTGTCTCGGAGTGAAGGCCGTCCTTGTCGGATACTATCGTTATGCTGCCGTCGGCAACCGAGACCGAGTCTCCCGCTTCAAGGGCGTCTGATACTGCGTTCACATAAAGATCCCCGCCCGTTACCTTAAGGTCGTCCTTGCAGGCTATGCCGTTGTCGGTTGAGTTAACGGTGAGCTTTCCGTGTCCGTTTACGGTAAGATCCTCTTCCGAGAACACGGCCGCGTCCAGGTTGGAAGTTCCGTCCTGCGAAAGGTCGCCTGTTACGGTAAGTTCGTTCACGCTGCCTTCCGCGGTCTGCAGTATCACCTTGTCGCCCATGACAACGTATATGCAGGGCTCATCTTCATTTTCGATGACCGCTCCCGCGAGCACGAGGATGACGCTGTCGCCGGTCTTGGCCTGGACGATTATCTGCGAGTCCTCGGCTTCACCCGATATCACATATATGCCTGATTTCGTTATTGTTATGTCTTTTCCGCTCTGGAGTTCGCATACTACGGCGTGCGAAAGATCGTAGGACTGGGTGAGATCCTCTTCGGTGAAGACCTGGGATCCGTCGATTATTCCGCCTTCATATACGCTTATCTCAGTCACGTCGGCTGACGCAGGGCTCCCGTCCGCCTGGTCCGCGCATGAAGCGAGGCATACGGCGGCAAAAGCCGCGAGCAGTGCAGCCGCTATCCTTTTAAGCATATCTTTTCCTTTAGGAGAGATACTCTCCGTTGTAGCTTACGAGCACCGCGCTCGCAACGCCTTCGAGAGCCGTCATTGACGATATGAATGAAGTGCCCTGACCCTGAAGCCTTACTTCGTAAGTGAGCTCTATACCTCTCGAGCTTACCGTCTTCGACTTGACCATGTACTTTTTGACGTTGCTCTTTATCCTGCGCTCGACCGCCTTTTCAGCAGCCTCGTCGCGGCATCTGACTATGAGCACATAGGGTACCGCAGTCTTTCTCGCAGCCGAGAATATGAGCATTATGACGCCGATTATGACCGAACCTATAACGGCCAGAGGCACCATGCCCGCGCCCACGACTATGCCGACCGCGATCGCCCAGAACAGGTACACGATCTCCATGGGCTCCTTGATCGCCGATCTGAAACGGACGATCGAGAGAGCGCCGACCATGCCGAGTGAGAGCACGACGTTTGACGTTACAGCGAGTATCACCAGCGCCGTTACCATGGGCAGCAGCACGAGGGAGAGGGAGAATCCCGTTGATATCATCACACCCTTGAACGTCTTGCGGTATACGAAGTATATGAAGAGTCCGATGAGAAACGCAAAGAGCATCGCTATCAGGGTGTCGGTGACCGAGAATTCAGAAACGCTGTTAAGAAAACTCGATTTGAAGATGTCATTGAATGTCATACACTGTCTTCTCCTTTTATGATCTGATTATTATTCGAACGCACGGCAGGCCGCGTACTTTGAAAAAGCCTGCAGCCTGGGGTATCCCGCCTGTACAGCGTCTCTTACTGCATCGGGCAGGAATTCGTCGTATTTTATCTCAAGTACAATGGTCCCCGGTTTTACAGCAGGGACTCCCGTGTCCTTCATGGGGAACTCATGGGAGTACATGCCGGTCCTCAGGTCCGAGTCGAATGTGACCCTGACGTTGCCGGGTGTATATATGAAGGCGTCGCGCCTGTATCTCACTATGGTTTTGGGGACGAGGAAAGCTGCTCTTCTCTTTACGTAGAACTCGCGCTCGAGACTTCCCTCGGGCAGAGCCATCGTGCCGTCTATCATGTCGTACATCATGTCCTCGGTTATGACCGCGGCCGTTTTAAGACACAGGCCGTCCTTCTTCTGCTTCTTTTCGAGCTTTATGAAAGAGGTGTCTCCGTTGTAGAGACGTATCCTGAACTTCTCTCTCTCGTTGACGCCGAATATCTTTTCCTTTAATGCCTTGTCGCCGAGGCCGTCAAAATACAGGCTCTCGATCACATACGGCTTTCCGTCCGAGTGAGGGTCGTGACGCATTATCTCGGATATGCAGCTGCGCATGCCCAGATATTCCGACATCGTTATGGTGTATTTGAGCTCGTGTCTCCACTTTCCTGTCTTCATTTCAGATCCTTTTCTTTTCGTATGTGCATATGATACAGATAAAAGCTTAAATGAAACTTAACTACATATATGATTTTAGCAGAGAAATGAGTCGGGGTAAAATGTTTAGGGCAATAAAGAAGCTTTTTGCCGTTGAACAATCCTCTTAAAAATAGTATCCTCATGCGGGAGGTGCCCCGATGACAGAAAGCATTATTAACGGAGAGATGAAGGTCCGCGTGCCAGACGGGTTTGAGGTAATGGACGCGGAGACCCTGAAGGAAGCGTATATGGATGACAACCCTGACAGATGGGGGATACGGGACAGGGGAAGGCACATCGTCATTTCCGTTTTCTATCACAGATCAAGTACTGCTCTTGTAAAGATCGCGGGAAACGCGGGCGCAGTTGCGAAGTCCACCCAGTCGAAGCTTAAAAAGGGTCTTAGGAAATACTCTTATTCCTTCGGTAAGTACTATGATTGCACGGCGGGGGATCTCAAAGCCTCCGGCTTTACATATGCGTATGAATTAAAAGGCATAAGGCAGAAGGCCGAGACAGTGGTAGCTATAAAGGGCAGCTGCTGCTATACTTTCTATTTCTATGCGAGAAAAGACGGCAGTCCGGAAGACCGCCGCGTTTTTGAGGATTTTCTAAAGTCCGTAAGCTTTATCTGATCTATCTTATATCGTATATATCGTCAAATGATACGGCCGTTCCGTCTATACTTAAGGAGCGGTCTTTTATATCTATACTGTCCGCCGTGCCGGATATATCCGTGTATCCGTATCCGTCGTAGTATGATACGGTAACGCTGTCGCCTTCGTGAAGCTGCCTTAAAGAAGCGTCGATCTCGGCCGCTCTTTCGTCGGAAAGGATGCGCCTTTGCTCGCGCATGTTCTCTCTTTCCTTTTCCCGGAGCAGTATATCCAGTCCCGTCACGGCAGCGAAGGGAGCGAACTGCTTGGCCCGTTCCGATACGGGCATCTTCGGTCTATTCGCCATCCTTGTGCCCTCCGATCTGACGGTTTCGCTCGCGACCCGTGGCCGCTTCCTCGAAACTAATGCCTTTTATGATAGCGTTCTTTCCGAACTTCTTTTTGATATCTATGACCGCTTTCTGGATGCTCTTGTTCTTTTCGGGGGACATGCCGTTCATGCCGTCGAAAAGACTCGTCTGGTATATGCCGGTATCCTCGGTAAGATTATTGCAGGATATTATGATGCCGCGGACAGGTCTATCAAGAAGAACGCACTTATTGTAAGCCTTTACGACCTCCGGGATTATGAGGGAATCGGCATTGGTCTTTCTGTCAAGATGAGCTGTGCCCTTTGTGGGCGGATCTTCGTATCTCGCCGAATACCTTACGGATACTGTCACGGAATCGGTGACGGAGTTTCTCTCAACCATCTCGAGACAGAGCATGTCCGTCATTTCCTTGACTATTATCCTCGCTTCATCCGCGGTGTAGTCGCGCATCAGGACCTGGCCGTTGGATATGCTCTCCGTCCTCGGCCTATATCTCTTTATATCGGCTATGGTAGTTGGCTCTATACCGTAAGCGTGGTCGATAAGCAGCTCCGCGTCTATGCCGAACTCGCTGTAGAGCCTCGTTTCGTCAGCGTGGGCCAATTCACGCATCGTATGTATGCCCATCTTATTAAGCCTTGAAGATATCCCCGGACCTATCCTCCAGAAATCCGTTAATGGTCTGTGGTCCCACAGAGTCAGTTTGTACGACGTTTCGTCAAGCTCGCCTATGAAATCGGGGGCGTGCTTAGCCGTTATGTCGAGAGCGATCTTGGCGAGATACATGTTGGTGCCGACGCCGCAGGTGGCGCGTATGCCCGTTTTATCAGCTATGGCGTCCATAAGGAAAACGGCCATCTCTTTGGGCGTTTTGCCGTATTTATGAAGATAGTCAGTAACGTCTATAAATGCCTCGTCTATGGAATAAACGTGTATATCGTCCTTTGATATGTATTTAAGGTAAATGCCGTATATGGCGGCCGAGTACTCCAGGTACTTTCTCATCCTGGGCGGCGCCATTATGTACTCTATCCCTTCGGGGATCTGAAATACGCGGCACCTGTTCTTTACGCCCAGAGCCTTCATGGAGGGGGATACGGCAAGACAGATGGTCCTCTCCGATCTTGTCGGATCTGCTACCACCAGATTTGTCGTCATCGGATCGAGTCCGCGCTCCACGCACTCGACGGAAGCGTAGAACGATTTTAAGTCGATGACGAGATAATGTCTTGTCTTATCTTTGTTTTCCATTGGAGAATTCCGCAAGGGCGTATGACGCCCCTTCTTCGTTTTTGAGGTCAACGACAACTCTGCCGTCTTCCCTGAAAACGTATGGGATTATCATATCGTCCAGTTTGGCCGGAAGTCTGTACTCGACCCGGAGACGTCCGTATTCCGTGTCTCTCGGGAGGAGTTCATAAGCCATCCTTATGTACTGGACATTGTTGACGTGTCTGTTGAAATCTATATCGCATCTGCCGGCTGTGATGCTGTCAAAAATAACAGGCTCGGATTCCGGCGCCGCTATCTTGGGCGGCAGGTATTCCATATCGAGCTTTTCATCTATGACGACCTTTTCCGCTATCTCGCGGGGGATACGCCTGAGACCGCCCGTCGATAGATCTATGAACGCCCCGAAGCCTATGCTCTTGACGTATATGATGCTCTCGTCGTCCGCATCGTAGATAAAGGTGTTCCTCTGCCCGGAAAAGCCGCGGCAGAGGTATACCCTTGTGACCGTTTTGACCCTTGTGCCGTACTCGGGCATACGGATAATATCCATCTGCCGTGCGGCCAGCACCTGGGCCATATTGTTCTCCTCGAAATACTTTTTGAGTTCCGGTTCGGAGTCGAGCCAGAGTTGCGACGTGTCCTGAAGGAGGCACATCGCGGAAGTCAGGGAGAGCCTGCCCGTTTCATCGGACATGCTTGCCGTGACTGTGGAACAGTGTGCGTACATATGATGTCTTTCCTTATCGCTTTATTTTACCCAGAAGACTCTGCCTTCTTTTCTCTCGGGAGCTTCAGGCAGATCGATCGCCGCGTAGCCGACAGCACAGTGGCCGATGCCTTCCCATTCGCCGTCAATGCCGAGGTCTCTGAGAAGTTCTTCATAATTTTCCATCTCGAACTCTTCCTTGGCGCGGTGGATCCATATGCTGCCGAGGCCTAATGAGTGCGCTGCCAGCATCATGTTGCCCATGACGAGGCTGCCGTCGTATATGCCGGTGAAGCAGTTTTTGTCAGCGAGGACTATGAGCAGGGCTGGCGCTCCGTAAAAGGGATCGTAAGATTCGTCCATGCCCATTATGTTCCTGTTGTCGATCCGGAGTTTATCGATCAGATTCTTGTTCGTTACAGCTACGATAATGGGAGACTGTTTTCCCATGCCGCTCGCGGCGTAAAGACCCGCTTCTATTATCTGATCAAGATCTTCCTTAGCCGGCATATCGGGTTTGAAAGCCCTTATGCTGCGTCTTTCTTTCATCGCTTTTATTATATCGTTCATACCTGATACCCCCATCGGTTTTTACATATATATTTTAGCATAAGGCAAGATAATTGGCATATAAATTGACATTGTGTCCGTATGGGTATATAATATGGTCAAGATGGTCAAGTTAGTCATAATGGTCAAGTTTGGCAGTGAGGTGAAATCATTTATGATTAATGTAAATGTTTTGGAAGCGAAGACTGAGTTCTCCAAATTGATAAGGCTTGTGGAGACCGGAAGAGAAGATTGTATAATAGTTTCCAGATACGGAAAACCGGTCGTAAAAATGGTTGTGTATAATGATCAACCGGTTTCAAAAAGGATCGGTATTGCTGAAGGGAAATTCAAGATTCCGGATGATTTTGATATGGACAACGATGTTATAGCTGAGATGTTCGGAGGCGAGCAATGAATGTCTTGATGGATACTCATATAGCGATATGGGCTCTTATTAATGATAAAAAGCTTCCGAATGAAATAAGGGATATTGTACTTGACCCTGATAACGCTTTATACTTCAGCTGTGCATCGGTTTGGGAGATTGCATTAAAACACAGTCTGCGCCCGAAGACGCTGACCATTTCCGGTAAGGAATTCACAAGATACTGTGAAAAAGCAGGATTCATACCTTTGGATCTGAAAAACAAACATATCTGTGAATCCGAAAATCTGATCATCAGAGAGGATGTTAAGCATAAAGATCCGTTCGACCGGATATTGATCGGACAGGCAAAATCCGAAGGTATGGTATTATTAACACATGATGCTACCCTGGCAAATTACGGTGAGACTTGTGTGAGGGTTTATTGATAAATATGGACGACAAGTATTTTTACGAGACAAACGATAATATAAGGGCGTACGAAGTGGGCTTTAACGGAAAGCTCCTTTTGTCCGGTGTCCTCGTCCGTGCACAGGAAGTGTCCGAGGACCACGGAGTGGCTACAGGCATAGGCAGGGAGGACCTAATAGGTTCGAGAGGCCTCTGCTGGATGATACTCCACATGCGCTTTGAAGCGGACAGATACCCCAAGATCGCGGACAAGGTCAAAACGCGTACATGGGCTTACGTCAAGGGCAGGACAGCCGTTCACAGAAACTATGTCCTGACGTCCCCGGAAGGAGAATCGTATTTCAGGGGTTCTTCCGAGTGGGTTTTATACAGACTCAATGACAGGAAGCTCGCTCTTCCCAAAGCCATAGCGGATCTCTGGCATGAGGAAAAGAGGATTGAGGATCCGGCAGAGGATACGCCAAGGCAGAGAGCTTTTGCTGATACGGAGCCGTTCGTGTCGCATACTGTTACTTTTACGGATTGCGACATGAACAGGCATATGAACAATGTAAAGTACCTGGATACCGTTATTGACAGCTATCCTCTGGATTTCGTCTTAACGCACGAGATAGCCGTATTTGATGTGACGTATGTAAACCAGGCGGCTCCGGGCGAGCAGCTGAATATACGGAAGAGAGAAGAAGGGGATACACATTTCATATCGGCCTTCGTGGGTGACAGAAACATATTCAATACGATCATAGAATGGAGACCTTCTGTTTAAGGTCTTCTTGCATTATTTTGAACAGCAGACAAATTGGCATGGGGCACAAAAATCCATTGTTTTAAGGGTTTGGATGCAGTATCATATCAATAGTCTGTAAAAATACTTTTTCAGTGCCGAAAGGTCAAAAGGGAACCGGGTGAAAGTCCCGGACGGTCCGGCCACTGTAAGCGGCGAGCTTTAAGCCATATCCATTGCGCACATGCGTGAGAAGGGGCTGAAGAGCGTTAGAGCCGCAAGTCAGGAAACCTGCTGAAAAAGATCGGCGGTATGCTTCCGGTAAGAGCGGATTCCGAACAGGATGATATTTTGTGGTCCGCTCTTTCAAGAGCGGATTTTATATTGCTGAAAACGACGGAACAGTAAAGACAGAAAAGGAATTATGACATGAAAAACAGCACACTTAAGAAACTAGTATGTATAGCAGTCTGCATGCTGCTGATTGTTTCGCTGCCTTTAATGGCATTTGCGGAGGACGATTCGGCGGCTGTAGCGGATACTGCTTCTGAACCGGTGGCTGAGGAAGTGCAGGATGCCGAGACGCCTGCAGATCCGTCAGTACCTGAAAAAGCGGAAGAGCCTGCAGCAGGAGATGCTCCGGTTGTTGTGGCAGGAGAAGCCGGGGATGCTCCTGAGGAACCGGCAGTTGAAGTCAAGGCAGGCGATACACCTGCTCCAGCTGTTGCCCAAACGGCGGTCGCTGAAGAACCCGCAGAGGATATAAAGCCGCTTGAAGCGGTAGTAAACGGTGCGGTTGTCAGTGATACAAACAATGCTGTTCCTGAAACAGGCAGTATCCCCAAGGCAAAGGCTTCGTTAATGCTGGGAGATGCTGCCCCCAAGAGCTCCGAACAGAACTATATAAATTACAATGGAGATGTGCCCGGCTTTTATAAAGAGGATGGAGAAACCATTTTTGGAATGATGAGGCCGAGCGAAACAGCGGATCCTCCGATGGCATTTGTGATTGATGGGAGCAGAGTAAAGATATACTATGTCCCAAACAAAGCGACATTCAGCAATTTGCACTGGGGATTCAATGATAGCTATGATCCCGAGGTAGCGGTTCCTTTTGAGGATAATCATTTTGAATTCGATTTTGGTTTTGATATGTGCGGAAAGGGTCGCGTAATAGCTGCCCTTAAGGCTAATGGTGATAAGCCAAGCGCTCAGTATTATTTCTGTGTTCCTGCAAAGGACAAGATACCTGCTATAGCTGATTTCAGCGCAGTAAAGAGCGCTGTTGCGGCAGTTCCGGATGACCTGAGTATTTATACAGAAGCAAGCGTTAAGAGTCTTGAAGATGCAATAGCAGTAACAGAGGAGACTGCATTCGGATATAAGAGCGTAGATGAACAGACAGAAGTCAATGCTGCCGCTCAGGCTATAAGAGACGCTATTGCAGCATTAAAATACAAAGATGATACGGTCACATTTGCTGTTTCATTTAAGGCAACTGACAAGGATACCGGAAAAGATGTATCCGGCGCCAAGTTTACGGTAAAGGATACTAAGGGAAACGAAGTCAAACCTGATGCTTCAGGAGTGTATACCCTTATCGATGCAAGATATAATGTGACGGTCACTGCGGCTGACTACGAGGATGCATCTCTTAATGAGTTTATCCCTTCAAAGAATGAGACCGTTACGATCAGGATGACACATGTGGAGGTCATCCCTCCGGGAACGACAATATTCAAAGAAGATGCAAGCGATCCTTCAAAGACCAACCTGTTCAATACGACAGGAATGTTCAAGGTCATAAAGGGCACGCTCGTCAGCAAAGGTGACAATTCGACCCTCACTATAGTTATGAGCGGATCCGGCTACCGTTATCTGTACAAGGGCACCTATGAGCAATGTCTGGCAGGCGGATTGGACGAGAGCAAATGGATAGCAGGCAAGAAGAATGCTGACGGTAAATGGGAGTTCGTGATCCCTGTAAAGCAAACGGAAACGTTCATTCCGATAGTTGCCATATCCAATTCTCATCTTGAAAAGGTCAAGGCCGGCGAGGAGACGCTGGGCGATGCCATATTCGCAAGACAGCTCGTCATCGACCCGAAAGCAGTGACACTCACGGCCGGCGATTACGATGCCGTTATAGACATCCAGGTTATAAGCAAGTCCGATGTATTCAAGGCGGACAGCAAGGGCACGATGGAGGTCATAGGCGGACCCAATTCCAACAACTATGCCTGCAAGCCCGTGATAACGATGCTGGACAGCCTTTATGACAAGGCGTTCATCGGAACGGCAGAAGAAGCTGCAAAGGCCGGCAGCGGCATCATAAAGATATCGGGCGGCAAATTTGCGTTCAGTTTCACGAATTCTTTCGGTGAGGACGGACGCGAGCTTACGTTCGAAGACAAGAAACCCATCGCTGTTGCGTTCTATGACACCAAGGACGGAAAGTGGATTGACCACAAGCTCACAATAGACAAGGCAGCGGCTACAGTTACCATAGAGTCGCTCGCAGAGGGCGAGGCTCCTCCGGAAAAACCGGCTCAGCCCGACAAGGATAAGAACAAGGACGCTTCAAACACAACGACAAAGAAGGTCGATAACTCCACAGGTCTTGCGGACGGCACGTACAAGCCCGACAGCTTCAGTTTTTCGGGCGGTACGGGAAAAGTCCGCATAGTCTGCGACAGCATTGAGATAAAGGGCGGAAAAGCATTCGCTACGATCAGATTCGTCAAGAAGGACGGGTCACCCGCGAGCGTGGATATGCTGAGAGCCAGCGGGAAGACGTATTCCGGAGACAACAAGTTCACGATCCCCGTAAAGCTCAACAAGAACAACAAGATAGTCGCGAGGACGACGGCCATGTCTCAGCCTCACTGGGTCGAATACATGATCTACGTGGGACTTGACGCTGCAGGCGACGGTACGGGCGGCGCGGCAGTCGGCGACAACACCGCCGATTTCGATACGGAAGCTCCGGCTATCCCGGGCCTCAAGGCCGTGGGCGAGGTGGAGACACCCTTCTCGGATCTTGTTACAATATTCGAGTATGAAGAAGGTTATTACCTTATAGAGCTCGATGCAGTAAGGGATACGGCAAGGGATACGGTCGAATACCGCACTCAGATGGAAAAGGAACGCAGCGTTCCGACTGAGGAGGCCAAACCCGAAGAAGCTGTAGAAGGCGAAGAGGAAGCAGCAGATGCGGCGGCGGAAGCCAAGGCTTCGGACGTACTTAAGAATGAGATAGTAAAGTATCTCGTAGTGCCCGAGGGCAAAGACGTCCCTGCGGGAATAGACGGAGACGTGCTTATAATCAAGCAGCCTGTTGAAAACGGATACATCGCTTCAGCTGATGCTCTTGCAATCATAACAGAGCTCGGAAAAGACGGATGCTTCACAACCGCCGGATTCGAGGATGAGACCCTGGCGGGAGGAAGGGAGTTCGCAGGCCTTCCCACTGAGTGGGATCTTAAGGCAATGCTGATCAAGGAGACTGACTTTGCGGTTCAGCCGTCGGATGTGCTCCCCGTGGCGGATGCTGACGTCGATGCCGCAATGGAGGCTCTGATCACGCTGGCTGACAGGGCAGGTCAGATGGATATGGCTATGTTCATCGACAGATCTGCCGATGAGCAGACCGAGCTCGGCAGGGCTGAGTGGTACAAGGTATACGGAGCGATATTCGGCGCTATGGACAAGGCGGATGAACTGTATAAGAAAGCCGTTGACGGCGCTGATGAAAACGCAAAGAAGGAAGCGGAGGAACTCCTCGCAAAAAGAGCAGAGGAGAGGACCGCTATGATAAAAGAGGCAAGGGACGCAGCTGAAGCATAAAGCTGACAGCACACCCTTAAAGAGGAAACTGTTTTGAAGAAGACACTTTTAAGAGTACTGATACTTATAATGGCGGCGCTGCTCACGCTCGCTCTTGCGGGCTGCGGCAGCGAAACGCCCGCCGCTCCTTCGGGAACGGCAGCGGAGACCGACGCGCAGACCGAGACGCAGGATGCTCCGTCTGAAACGGCTGAAGAGCCGGCCGCCGAAGCGGAAGAAACTACCGGGAGTCCTTCCGAAGCTCCTGAGATAAACGGGCTCACATTCGATCACGCGATGGAGCTCGAGGACGCCGAGTGCTTCGACATCTACTACTATAACGACGGATACAAGCTCATAGACGTGCATGATTCCGCCCAGTATCTTCTGATACCCGAGGGCAAGGAAGCCCCGGAGGGTATGGACGAGAGCATAAAGAAGCTGTATATGCCTCTCGACAACGCGTACATGGCGGCTACCGCCTCCATGTCGTTCGTAGAGCAGATAGGTGCGATGGACTGCATCAAGATGTCTTCGCTCGATGCCGACGGATGGATGATCGACGCTCCGAAGGAAGCGCTCCAGAACGGCAGCATGGTCTTTGCCGGCAAATACTCCGAGCCCGACTACGAGATGATGGCTAAATCCGACTGCGATATAGCGATAGAATCCACGATGATACTGCATTCGCCCGAGGTCCAGGAGATGATAGAGGACCTGGGAATTCCGGTGTTCATCGACAGACTGAGCTATGAGCCCGATGCTTTCGGCCGCATAGAGTGGATCAAGGTGTACGGAGTGCTGTTTGACAAAGAGGAAGAGGCTGAAGCGAAGTTCAAGGAGCAGAAGGCTGTCCTGGACGAGATAAAGGATTTTGAGAATACCGGCAAGACGGTGGCATTCTTCGCTGTCAACACAAACGGCACCATAACCGTGAGACGCTCGGATGACTTTATCCCGAACATGATAGAGCTCGCAGGCGGCAAGTACGTGTTCGAAGATCTATCCGATCCGAACAGCACGAGCGCATCTGTAAGACTCTCGATGGAAGAGTTCTATTCAAAAGCAGTTGATGCGGATTATATAATTTACAATGGGACGATAGAGAGCCCGATAAACAGCATTGACGAACTCATAGCCAAGGACGGGTTGTTCGCCGAGTTCAAGGCTGTGAAGGACGGCAACGTATGGGCTGTGGACAAGACATGGTATCAGTCCACGGCAACGATAGGCTACCTCATAACGGATATGAACCATATGCTTACGGACGCGGATCCTTCAAATATGGTATATCTGACAAAAGTGGAATAGAATAAGAGTATGGACGGCGGCAGTAAAGAGCTTAAGAAGGATCTGAGCTTTCACGCTCAGAACGCAAGGAGGAGGACCAGATTCATCCTCGTCTTTGCTGCGCTCGCGGCCGCCGTTCTGGCCATCATAATACTCAACATCAACACGGGCAGCGTTGAGATATCCGTAGGAAGGATATTCGAGATACTGTTCGGCGGAGGCGGAACCAGGGATGAAGTAAACATTATCTGGAACATCCGCATGCCGCGTATAATCATGGGAGCGATACTCGGCGGAGCGCTGGCTCTGTCGGGATTCCTGCTCCAGACTTTCTTTGAAAACCCCATAGCCGGCCCGTTCGTTCTGGGTATATCCTCAGGCGCCAAGATGGTCGTCGCCGTGATGATGATATTCTTCATATCTCAGTTCGGCGCTGTTTCGTCCTGGGCTCTTATCGTGGCCGCGTTTGTGGGTTCTCTCATATCTACGGGATTCATACTGCTTGTGGCGAGAGCCGTCAAGAACATGGCGGCGCTGCTCGTCGCGGGCATCATGATAGGATACATATGCTCTGCAGTAACGGAGTTCATAATCACATTCGCCCAGGATTCGGATATAGTAAACCTTCACGGCTGGTCGCAGGGAAGCTTTTCGGGCATGAACTGGGGCAACGTTGAGATAGCGGCGGTCATAATAGTCGTTGCGTTCGTATTAACGTTCCTTCTGTCAAAACCCATAAGCGCATTTCAGCTGGGTGAGGCATATGCGCAGTCGATGGGCGTTAACGTAAAGAGATTCCGTATACTTCTGATACTGTTATCCAGCGTTCTTTCGGCAACGGTCACCGCATTCGCGGGCCCGATATCATTCGTCGGCATAGCCGTTCCGTTCTTAATGAAGAGGCTGCTCGGCACAGCCAAGCCTCTCGTTGTCATACCGGCGACATTCCTAGGCGGCGCCGTGTTCTGTATGGGCTGCGACCTTATAGCCCGTATGGCGTTCGCCCCGACAGAGCTGAATATAAGCACGGTGACCGCCGTGTTCGGCGCGCCGGTCGTAATATTCATGCTCGTGCGCAGACATAAGTCGCGCATAATGTAGGAGGGCTCGTATGGCGGATTATTATTTCCATCTGGATAAACTGACCGTAGGATACAACGGGCACCCCTTAATAAGCGATATAGAGATCGGCATAAACAAGGGTGAGATAGTGACGCTGATCGGCCCCAACGGCGCGGGCAAATCTACGATACTCAAGAGCATATCGAGACAGCTTGAGATCATAGGCGGCGGAGTCGAGTTCGACGGAAAGGACATCCGCGACTACTCTTACAGGGATCTTTCCTGTAAGATGGCTGTTGTTCTTACGGACAGACTCAAACCGGAGCTCATGACCTGCCACGACATAGTCGCGACGGGACGCTATCCGTACACCGGAAGACTCGGTATACTCTCAAAGGAGGATGAGCAGATAGTCGAAAACGCCATGAAAGCCGTTCACGCCGAGGATCTCGGCATGCGCGATTTCAATGCCATAAGCGACGGCCAGAAGCAGAGGGTGCTGCTCGCGAGAGCGATATGCCAGGAGCCTGACATAATCCTTCTGGATGAGCCGACATCGTTCCTGGATATAAGACACAAACTCGAACTTTTGGCGATCCTCAGAGACATGGCCAAGTCACAGGACATAACCGTCATAATGTCCCTGCATGAGATAGATCTCGCGATGAAGATATCCGACAGGATACTCTGTATAAAGGGTGACCATATCTTCATGGAAGGGTCTCCCGACGACGTATTTAAGGAAGATCTTATACGCGATCTTTACAGCATAGACAACGGATACTTCGATACGACTTTCGGCAGTATTGAGATGCCGAAGCCGGAAGGTGAGCCGGACGTGCTTGTGATATCCTCAGGAGGATGCGGCATACCCGTATACAGAAGGCTTCAGAAAGAGGGAAGAGCATTCATAGCCGGCATATTCGGCCGGGAGGATATAGACTGCCAGGTAGCGAGACTGCTCGCTTCAGAGGTCATATCAGCGGAGGCCGGAGAGCCGTTGAGCGAAGAAGCGAAGGCTAAGGCTTTTGCAGCTGTGGACAGGTGCTCCGAGGTGCTTGAGGCAGGCAGCTCATCGTGCCGTTTCAGGAACGATGTAAAGGAGATCCTGAGCTACGCCGAGGAAAAGGGAAAGCTCAAAAGGATAGGACAGTAGATAAAAGCCGGTTCAGCCGGCTTTTTTTATTGCAATTACGGCAGACATGGTCCATAATATAATTAATGTTATATAACAAATATTATAAATGAGGTGATCATATGCCGCCAAGAGTAAAGGTTACAAAGGATATGATAGTCAGGGCCGCTCTGGATATCATAAGGGAAGAGGGCCATGACAAGGTAAGCGTAAGATCCATTGCGGAAAAGCTCGGATGCTCTACCCAGCCCGTGCTGTACAGCTACGGCACCATGGACGAGATATGGGAGGACGTATATAAGGGAGCGGACGCTTTTCATACCGATTACATGATCCCGAGGGTAGGGGACGAGACCGACCCCGTTATGTCTCTCTGGCTCAATTACATCATGTTCGCGAAAGAAGAGCCCAGACTCTTCCGCTTCCTGTATCAGACGGACAGGTTCTCGGCCGAGGCATTAAAGAAGATGACGGAGAGTCCTGATGCCGTGACACTGATAAAGATGGCATCGGCTCCTTACGACTTCAGCGCTGACGCGGAGGAACTGTTCTTAACGATACTCTCGTTCGTGCACGGATACGCGAGCCTGCTCGCGAACGGGTCAGTGGAGTACGATGAGATGCAGATAAAGAAGATGCTGGTCCGCCTGCACACGGGTCTGTTTGAGCCGAAAGCGGGAAGAGACGTTTCGATTTGAAATATAGTGAACAGGCGGAAAACGCCTGTTTTTCAGTATAATATATTGATTTGATATACTTTTCGGGTGTATCATCTAATTTGGAAAAGATCATCGGGTGTCAGATTTCTGATGAAAAGGGAAGCGGGTGCAAATCCCGCGCGATCTCGTCACCGTGATGCGGAAGAGGCCGTCCGAAATGCCACCGGGAGACCGGGAAGGCGGACGGTATCGTTTGACCGCTCAGCCGGGAGACCTGCCCGAACCGATTCAGGATATATCCTGAGCCACGAGGCATTGGCTTGCTTTTCATTCGTCCGCTCATGCGGTTTCGTTTGTCATGACCTTTGCCTTCAGGGCAGAGGTCTTTTTGGTCTCTGCTGTAATAACGCACTGAACGGCTATAAGTGCCGTCGCAGTTTATAAACCATCATATAAGGAGGAAATCATGAAAAAGATCATAGCGCTTATAATATGCGTACTGATGGTAGTTGCCGTATTCGCTTCATGCGCGGCAAGAGAAGCAGCAGAGGAAGCTGCGGAAGAAGTACAGGAAGCTGTGGAGCAGGCGGAAGAAAAGGTAGAGGAAGCTATAGAAGAAGCTAAGCCCGCTGAAGAGCCTGCTGAGGAGCCGTCTGAAGACGATGACTGGGAATCCGATGAAGGATCTGCAGCGGCCGCAGTGGATAACGCCATAGCTGCTATCCAGGTCCAGGAATGGACTCCCGAGACTGAGCAGCTCTGCAAGGACGCAAAGTCTGCATGGGATGCATGTCCCGATGATCAGAAAGAGCTCATTGAAGAACGCGATTACTTCGAACGCGACACAGGCGACGCTTCTCTGGACGATCCGCTCAATCAGGATGATATCGGAGAAAACGAGATACTGGTCGTAAGTTTCGGTACATCTTTCAATGACTCCAGGGTCAAGGATATCGGCGGCATCGAAAAAGCTATCGCCGCTGCATTCCCCGACTGGTCGGTAAGAAGAGCATTCACAGCACAGATAATAATAAACCATATACTGGCCCGTGACGGAGAAGCCATTGACAACATGGATCAGGCTCTCCAGCGCGCGGTAGACAACGGCGTTAAGAACCTGGTCGTACAGCCTACGCACCTTATGCACGGTGCCGAGTACGATGAGATGATGGGAGTTCTTGAGAACTACGCTGAAAAGTTTGAGACAGTGGAAGTCGCAGAGCCTCTCCTCGGTGAAGTCGGCGAAGACGCTACAGTCATCAACGCTGACAAGAAGGCAGTCGCAGAGCTTGTAGTTGACGCTACAGAGGATATCCTCGGTTATTCAAGCCTCAGCGATATGGCTTCAGACGGTGCTGCTCTCGTACTCATGGGACACGGCACATCACACACAGCCAACGTCACATACAACCAGATGCAGGCCCAGATGGAAGAGCTGGATTTCGACAATGTGTTCATCGGAACAGTCGAGGGCGAGCCTGAGGAGACTGAAGTCAACAACGTCATAGCAAAGGTCAAGGAAGCAGGATACACGAAGGTATTCTTAAGACCCCTGATGGTCGTTGCAGGAGACCACGCCAACAATGATATGGCGGATCCCGAAGACGAAGAGTCATGGTACAGCATGTTTACGGCTGACGGTTCATTCGACAGCGTTGAGTGCGTTATCGAGGGACTCGGACGCATCCCCGGTGTTGAGGATCTGTATGTGTCACATCTGCGTGACGTCATCAAATAACGTGATATAATAGTTATCTGACGGTAAAGGGCCGTCCCGCATGCGGGAAGGCCCTTTTAAGAGTAATAATCACAGGAGAAGAAGAAATGAAAAAGATAATCGCACTTATCCTCTGCGTTGTCATGGTCGCTTTCGTGTTCGCGGCATGCGCAGCCGAGGAAGCCGCCCAGGAAGCTGCGGAAGAAACGCAGGAAGCAGCGGAGGAAACCGCTGAAGAGCCCGCTGATGACGGAGACGACTGGGAATCCGATGAAGGATCCGCTGCAGCCGCAGTCGATATGGCCATAGCTGCCATACAGGTACAGGAGTGGACTCCCGAGACCGAGCAGCTCTGCAAGGACGCAAAGGACGCATGGGAGGCCTGCCCTGAAGAAATGAGAGATCAGATCGAGGAATACGATTATTTCGGACTCGATACAGGCGACGCTTCACTGGACGATCCGCTCAACCAGGATGATATCGGTGAAAATGAGATACTGGTCGTAAGCTTCGGCACGTCATTCAATGACAGCCGTGTTAAGGATATCGGCGGCATAGAAAAAGCTATCGCAGCAGCATATCCCGACTGGTCGGTAAGAAGAGCTTTCACAGCCCAGATCATAATCAACCACATACTCGCGCGTGACGGCGAATCCATAGACAACGTGGATCAGGCGCTCCAGCGCGCGGTAGACAACGGTGTAAAGAATCTTGTGATACAGCCCACGCACCTGATGCACGGAGCCGAGTACGACGAACTGATCGGAGTGCTTGACGGATACTTAGACAAGTTCGAGTCAGTCGGGGTCGCGGAGCCTCTCTTAGGTGAGGTAGGATCGGACGCAACAGTCATCAATGACGACAAGAAAGCAGTCGCAGAACTGGTTGTTGCAGCTGCAGCCGAGAATATCGAATATGATTCAATAAAAGCCATGGATGAGAAGAGCATCGCTCTTGTGCTCATGGGACACGGCACTTCGCACACTGCAAACGTTACATACAACCAGATGCAGACTCAGATGGATGAGCTCGGCTACAAGAACGTGTTCATCGGAACGGTCGAAGGCGAGCCTGAGGAGACAGAAGTCAACAACGTCATAGCAAAGGTCAAGGAAGCCGGATACAAGCAGGTCGTTTTAAGACCTCTGATGGTCGTTGCGGGCGATCACGCGCACAACGATATGGCTGACGACGAAGACGAAGAGTCATGGTACAGCATGTTCGCGGCTGACGATGCTTTCACGAGCGTCGGATGCGACATTCAGGGACTCGGACGTATCCCCGGTATTGAGGATCTGTACGTGAAACATACAGCCGCAGCAATGGGCGCAGCAGATGAGGTCCCAGTTTCTGAAGACGGGGCTGCAGCCGCAGGCGAACTCGCCGACGGAACGTACAGCGCGGATTTCAACACGGATTCCTCGATGTTCCATGTAAACGAGACTCTTGACAACAAAGGTGTTCTGACCGTGAAGGACGGAAAGATGACGATACATGTATCGCTGGTATCAAAGAACATCCTCAACCTGTTCCCGGGTCTTGCTGCTGACGCCGAGAAGGCAGGTGCAGTTCTGCTCGAGCCGACAGAAGACGAAGTGACCTACAGCGACGGGACGACAGAGACTGTATACGGTTTCGATATCCCGGTGGAAAAGATCGGTGAGGATTTCGATCTTGCCATCATAGGCACAAAGGGAAAATGGTATGATCACAAGGTATCCGTAACAGATCCGGAGCCCGTATGATCATGACCCTGTAAAAGAATAACTGAACGAAAGGCCGCCCGCCGGGATACCCGGCAGGCGGTTTTTTTGGCTCTGCAAAGGGCTTTTTTGGTTTTAAAGGGATTGACACGGCGAAAAAGATGGGGCAAAATAATAAGATAGGATTATTATATAGTGGATAGGTATATCCAATAGTTTTATAAATCGTATTCATGCTGTAAAAGGAGACACACTATGAAGAGCGTAAAGAAGATTATAGCAGTTGCAATAGCGGTCCTGCTGATAATGGCGGTCAGCGGCATTGCCCTGGCGGCCCCTACGGATACCAAGCAGGCCCCTGAGCAGAACCTTATAGCGAGCGCGACATCATACACCATCCCCAAGGATATCGTTGTGTTCAACGCCGCCGGTATGAACATATTCGAGCCGAATATAACATACAACTATGAAGTGACTCCTGCTGCCGCAGGCGCATCTGTCACCGATAAGGACGGCAATAAGGCTAACGTCAAGGCAGGAATAGCCGGCGGTCTTCTCATAATGGCTGAGGGAGGAACGACCCCCGCGTCGACCGCGAGCCTCGTGTTCGGCGGATCCGATACAACAGCGGGAACGGCTACAAATCAGGAAGGCGCAACGATCACGACCACTTCCAAAGTAGTCAGAAGAAACCTCATAGCTTCGTTTGACGTTTCAAAGTTCGGGACGATGCCCGGAATATACAGATATAAGCTGACGGAGTCCAGCACAGGCTATGCTGCATCCGGCGTTACGAAGGGCGCATACCAGGACGACCGTTATCTTGATGTATACGTCAGATGGAATACCGGAAAGACGGCTCTTGAGGTATACGGACTTACGATGTTCACTTCGGATGATACTATAGTGTATTCCTCATCAGCTGCTGCCGGTTTCAAGGTGACGGGATATGACGTAGCTACAGAAGGCGCGGACGCGGATACTTATCACACATATAATTTCGATGTTACAAAGGCGGTTGACGGCGGTTTTGCCGACAAGAACAACGAGTTCCCGTTCAGCATCAATATAACTTCGGGAGCTGCTTCCGCCGTTGAGTTCTATTCGACGGGTGACTACGCAAATACCCGCATCACTTTCACGGGCGGAGCGTTCGATCCGAACCCCGGACTCAATCCCACGCCGCTGGCGCTCAAGGATACGGATACGGTGCTCTTCGTAGGTCTTCCCGGGACTGCTGCTGCGACAGTCAAGGAACTGGATAATTCGCCTGACGTATATACCGCGACGGCTAAGCTCAACGGAACTACAGATGTCACTCTTACGAATGACGCAACTGCTAGGACCTGGACAACGGCCAGAGCTATCCCGGTGTCAGGCACGGCTACTCAGTACCTCGTTGTGACAAACACCTTAAATGAAGTATCGCCCACAGGCGTCGTCATGAGGGTCGCTCCGTACGCGCTCATGGTAGCAGCGGGCATAGCTCTTCTGATAGTCACACGCAGACGCAGACAGCACGCTTGATAACAGTATAAGGATATAAATGAGATGGGGCCGCCTTTGGCGGCCCTTTACCCATAAGGAAAAGGTAAGACTATGTCAGAGATGACGGACAGGGAAAAAGCAAGAGAGGAACAGCGCAAAACCGATGAGGAGATTGGAAGATCCGAGACATCGGTCAAGATATACCAGCGCGTTATCCTCGCCATAATAATCTTCATAATAATCATTTGGCTGCTCTTTTTTGTGTTCATCGGTATCACCGTCTGCCCCACGAACGACATGTACCCGAGGGTGGACTACGGCGACCTCGTCCTTTATTACAGACTTGAAGACAGAATAAAGGCGCAGGATGTCGTCGTTGCCGAAAAGGCCCTTCCCGAAAGCACGGTGAAGGACAGGTTTGTGTTGCGCGTTGTAGCCAAGCCGGGCGACAGCGTCGATATATCCGATGACGGGCGCCTTATCATAAACGGACACGGTGTCACCGAAACGAACATAGATCAGAAAACGGAAAAATACACGGGGTTCACGGACTATCCGGTGACCCTGGGCGAGGGCGAATATTTCCTTCTCGCGGATAAACGCGACGGCGGCTGCGACAGCCGTACGTTCGGCGTTGTAAAGAGGGATGAGATACTCGGAGTCGCCATAACCATCACGAGGCGTAACACATTATGACCGATAAGGATAAGAGCGTAAAAAAAGCCCTCAGGTTCGAAAGCATAACCATGGGGATCATACGTGTCATAGCCGTCATAATAGCGGTTGCGCTCATCATCTACGCGGGCTATGTGCTGTATGATACCGTATATACCCAGGCCAATGTCGCGTCGTCATGGTCGATGCAGCAGTACAAGCCGCTGATCATGGAGGACGGCACGGTGCCTATGGCCGGTCCCGAGGATGTGGCCAGGGCCAACAGGGACTACAGGGCCTGGCTGGATCTTTTCGGTACCAATATCGACTACCCTGTGTTCCAGGGGCCGGATGATCTTTACTATGCCAGTCATGACGCCAACGGCAATCCGTCGATCACGGGAGCGATATATCTGGCAGCCGGCAATTCCCCGGACTTTTCGGATACGTACAATATAATATTCGGGCATCATATGGATAACAGTATACTGTTCGGGCAGCTGGATTCGTATCTGTCCAGAGGCTATTTCGACAGCCACAGGGACGGCTCCCTTGTAGTCTGGAACGGCGGACAGCAGAGGGCGTATACCTTAAGGGTGTTCGCTGTGGCCACGACCGATGCCTACGAGCAGATGATCTACACTCCGGGCAACAGGATGACGGAGGTCATAAACTTCTTAAGGAATACCGGCGGGTCGGCCACTACCGATACGGTGATATTCGAGGAACCCCCGGCCGGTACGGTAAGGGTGATAGCCCTTTCCACCTGCATGGATGTTGATACTTTCGGCAGGCTCACCGTGTTCTGCGCGCTCGTGCCGTACAACGGCGGAGGCGGAGACGAACCCGGAGGGGACGAACCGTCAGAGGACGGCGGAGCGAGCGAGGGCGGAGAAGAAGCTTCCCCCAGGAGTGAGGAGATGGAAGACAGCGAAACTCCGCGGGCCGATCCCGGTGCGGATAACCCCGGAAGGGATGTCCGCGGTACGGACTACTGGGCTCTGCTCAACCTGATATGCCTTATAGTCACCATATATACCGTGGTTCCCCTGGCGCATCTTATCGCCAAGTTCTGCAGAAAGAAAAAGATGCTTAAGATCAACGGTGCCAAGGAGGAACTCAGGACGCTTGAAATGCCCGACGCGGTTGATCTCAGAGAAAGAGAAAAGATAGAAGAGCAGGCCGTTGCGGACGGCGCCGAGCCGGAAGCTGTTACGGAAGAGCAGTTCGCGGGAGCGGTCAGCAAGCTCTACTACAGGATCAGGAAGTTTGTGGCCAGGTTCAGGGTCGGTCTGATACTTGAGATAATAGTGGCCGCGATGGCTCTCATAGCCTTCATACTGACGGAAGACATGAGGCTCCCGATGACCATAATCGACGAGTGGACGCCTCTCATGATAATACTTCTCGCGGCAGCCTGGATACTCGACGTATGTCTCGTAAGATACAGGGACGGCAGGGAAGCGGAAGAGCAGGATGAGGAACAGGATGCCGGGTGATATCCGGTTGACTTTGCGACTTATAAAAAGGTATAATGTGTTTAGGGAAAAGGGTCTCCTCCCTTTCCCTAAACTCTTTTTTTAATTGTGTTGCGGTGTCTGTCCCAAAAGGGGACAGGTGAAAAGGGAATCCGGTGAAAATCCGGAGCGATACCGTCACTGTGAAGGGGAGCTCTTCTCATATGCCACTGCCGAAAGGCGGGAAGGGAGAAAGGGCTGTGAACCGAGCCAGGAGACCTGCCGGAACGTTGGACCGAGATCTGCGAACTACTGATCCGATCGAAGCTGCACCTTTCTTTGGTGTGTGCTTTTATTCAGCGGCCGCAGCGGTGGGCCGTTTTTTAGTTTTAAGAACGCCTGCCTGAAAGCCGGTGGATGATGCAAAGGCAACGCGCACGATTAAGAATATTCTCTTATTCTCTTAAGCCGATGCCTTATCGTGAGATAAGGCATCAGGCGTTTTATGGTATAATTTATGTACCTTTGAGAAAGGGTATTCAAATGAGAAAAAGACTTTTGTTTTCGGGTATATTCGCTTTTCTGATGCTGCTTTCTCCGCATGCTCTCGCTGCGGATAAAAAGGCGGATCTTTCGCGCATTTTCGATGCGTCAGCATACGGGGACCTTTCAGGGACCATATCTTCAGTGCTGTCGGTCTTAGGGATAGTCATAGGATGCGCGGCGGTAGCGATAGTCGTAATACTCCTGGTAATGAAAAAGAAAAGATCGGGGAAGACCGGTGACGAAGATAAATGAAGCGGACATGTACATAGTATCCGACGGAAAGAGACTCAAATGCGGATACACGACGGGGACGTGCGCCGCGCTCGCGGCGGCGGGAGCCGCTGAAAGACTGCTCCTGGGCCGGTGGCCGGAGACGGTCTCTCTGATGACGCCCAAAGGCGTAAGGGTCACAGTCACGCTTGAAAACAGGGAATCAGACAGGGACTTCGCTTCATGCGCCGTCAGGAAGTCAGCGGGCGACGATATCGATATAACGGACGGTATGCTCATATCCGCCTGCGTGAGAAAAAATGACGCGGGTGAAATCACGATCGACGGCGGCGAGGGAATAGGCAGGGTAACGAAGCCCGGTCTGGATCAGCCTGTCGGAAACGCGGCCATAAACAGCGTTCCGAGACGCATGATAACGGACGCCTGCGAGGACGTTTGCGTACGGGCCGGCTATGACGGAGGCCTTTCCGTAATGATCAGCGCCGAAGGAGGCGCCGAGGCGGCCTTAAAGACATACAATCCGCATTTGGGCATTGAAGGCGGGATATCCGTTCTCGGGACATCGGGCATAGTCGAGCCCATGAGCATGCAGGCTCTGATAGACACATTAAAGCTCGAGATAAGGCAGAAGGCTGAGGAAGGTCATAAGAGGATCATCCTGACTCCCGGAAACTACGGCACGGCATATATCAGTTCGAGCGGCATAGCGGTTTCGGGCGTGCCAGTCGTCAAGTGCTCGAACTTCATAGGCGAGGCTCTTACTTGTGCTTCTTCCGAGGGATTCCGCGATATACTCTTGGTTGGACACATGGGCAAGATGGTAAAGCTCGCGGGAGGCATCATGAACACGCATTCATCCTTCGGCGACGCGAGATGCGAGCTCATATGCGCGGCAGGCTTAAGGGAAGGCCTGACGCGGGATTCTCTTCTTGAGATACTTGACTGCGCGACTACGGACGCGGCCATAGATGTGCTCGACAGGAGCGGGCGCAGGGACGCTGTCATAAAGAGACTGCTAAAGGATATACAGAAACACATTGAGAGGAGGACTCCCGGAAGCAGAACAGGCTGCGTGGTGTTCTCCAACGTGCACGGGACCCTCGGCATGACCGGCGGAGCTGAGGAGATCCTTAGGGACTGGAACGCCGGGATATAGGAGTAAGGCATCATGGTATTTTTCGTAGGAGCCGGCTCGGGCGACCCGGGCCTCATAACTGTGAGAGGAGCGGCGCTGCTTCAGGAAGCGGACTGCGTCATATATGCGGGAAGTCTTGTGAATCCCGCGCTTCTGGCGTACTGCCGGGACGACTGCAGGATACTCAATTCAGCGGAGATGACGCTTGAAGAGGTCATCGAAGCTGTAAAGGAGACCGAAAAGGAAGGCGGCATGACGGTAAGGCTGCATACCGGCGACCCGTGTCTCTACGGCGCTATTAAGGAGCAGATGGATGAGCTGGACGCTCTTGGGATAGAGTACGGATATGTTCCCGGCGTATCATCGTTCTGCGGCGCGGCCTCTGCCTTAAAATGCGAATACACGCTCCCGTCCGTTTCGCAGACGGTGATAATAACCAGGATGGAGGGAAGGACTCCCGTACCTGAGGACGAGAAGATAAAGTCTCTTGCACAGCACGGCTGCACCATGGTCATATTCCTTTCATCCGGGATGCTCGGGAAACTCGCTGAAGAGCTCACAAAAGGGGCGTATACATATGAGAGCAAAGCGGCTCTCGTCTACAAGGCGACATGGCCCGAGGAAAAGGTCATACATACCGACCTGGGGCATCTGGCTGAGGATGCCGAAAAGAACGGTATAAACAGGACGGCTCTCGTCATAGTGGGGGACATCTTGAACGGAATATACGAGAGAAGCCGTCTCTACGACCCGTCATTCACGACGGGATACAGGGAGGCGACGGAATGAACAAATACAGGATACTTTCATTTTCGGACCGGGGCGAGGCTCTGGCGAAGAAGATCGCGGGGGCTCTCGGCTGCGGTTACGACAGGTGCCGCGGGGACATAACCCTTGACGGCTGGACTGCCGCATACTTCGATTTCTGCGAGGGGCTCATATACGTGGGCGCATGCGGCATTGCCGTAAGAGCGATAGCGCCGCATGTCAACAGCAAGACTTCCGATCCGGCTGTTGTCGTCATCGACGAAAAGGCCATACACGCGGTGTCTCTTCTGTCGGGTCACCTCGGCGGAGCGAATGCTCTTGCGAGATGGGTCTCGGACATCACCGGGGCGGACGCGGTAATAACGACCGCAACGGATTTATCGGGGCTGTTCGCGGTTGATGAGTGGGCCAAGATGCAGGGCCTTATAATCGCCGAGCCCGAGAGGATAAAGAAGGTCTCGGCAAAGCTGCTGCAGGGAAGGCAAGTCACGTATATATGCGACTATCTCGTTGCGGGAGACGTGCCCACCGGTCTTAAGGAATCGCGGGGAGAAACGGCGGACATAAGGCTGTCGTACTACAAGACGGATAAAAAAGCCCTTCACGCCGTGCCCGGAGTCCTGGTGCTCGGCATAGGGTGCAAAAAGGATACGCCCATGGAAAAGATCGAGCGCATGTTCCTCGACCTTACGGCCAAGTACGAGCTTTTCAGGGAAGCGTTCGTCATGGTGTGCTCGATAGACATAAAGAGCGAAGAAAAGGGCATAATAGAGTTTGCCGAAAAATACGGTCTCGCAACCGCTTTCTATTCGGCTGACGAACTCAATGCGGCAAAGGGCGATTTCACGCCTTCTGAGTTTGTCAAGAGCGTTACGGATGTGGACAACGTGTGCGAGAGGAGCGCGTATCTCGGAAGCGGATGCGGACAGATGGTCTTAAGGAAAAACGCGTCCGAGGGCGTTACCATGGCAGTCGCCGCGGCGCACTACGGACCTGACTGGAGCTGGTAAAAATGGGTAAGATATTTGCGGTCGGGATAGGACCCGGCGATGAAAGATACATGACGGATGCCGCCGTAAAGGCGATAGAGGCGTCCGACGTTCTGTGCGGATACACGGCGTATATAGACCTTGTGAAGGACAGATATCCGGATAAGCAGATGTACTCCACTCCCATGACAAAGGAGAAGGAGAGATGCGTCTGGGCGATTGAAAGAGCTCGGGAAGGCATGACCGTATCCGTCGTTTGCTCCGGCGATGCAGGCGTATACGGCATGGCAGGCCTCCTGCTCGAGATAATGGGAACGGACACGACGATAGATTTCGAGGTGGTGCCCGGCATAACCGCGGCTCTGTCGGGAGCGGCTCTTCTGGGAGCTCCGCTCATGAACGATTTCTGCGTTATATCTTTGTCGGATCTTTTAACGCCGTGGGACATGATAGAAAAGAGGATAAGGGCGGCGGCGCAGTCTGATTTCGCGGTAGCTCTTTACAACCCCGCATCGCATAAAAGAACGGATCACCTAAGGCGCGCCTGCGACATAATGCTCACTTACAGGGATCCGGGCAACGCCTGCGGATGGGTGAGGAACATAGGGCGCGAGAACGAGGAAAAAGGCGTGCTCACGCTAAAGGACTTAAGAGATTACAAAGCCGATATGTTCACGACGGTGTTCATAGCGTCGTCGGCTGCGGACATAGTGGGCGGCAGGATAGTCACAAAGAGAGGTTACAGCATTAAATGAACATACTAATATTCGGAGGGACTACTGAAGGAAGAGTGCTCTGCGAGGAGCTTATAAGACAGGGGCATACCGTGACCGTGAGCGTGGCTACGGTCGCGGGAGCGGAGGAAGTAAAGGATATAATGGGCCTCGACATAAAGGTCGGCCGGCTCGATCAGGACAGGATGTACGGCATGATAATAGGCTCGGGTCCGTTCGATCTTATAATAGACGCGACGCATCCGTACGCTCTGGAAGTTACGGAGAACATAAAGATCGCTGCGCTTAAGGCCGGGATTGAGATGGTGGCCGTCGTCCGGGATGAGAGCGAGCTCAGCGGCTGTCTTAAGGTGGACAGCATAAGCGAAGCTGCGGATATGCTTAAAGGAGTCACGGAGAATATCCTTCTTACAACGGGCTCCAAAGAGATAGGCAAGTTCGCGACGCTCGAAAAGGAGAATCTTTATGTGCGCGTTCTTCCCACAAAGGAGAGCATCGATGCCTGCGAAAAGGCCGGCATACCGCACAGCAATATAATAGCCATGCACGGCCCGTTCACCAAAGAGATGAATGAGGTCATATATAAACAGTTCGGCATAAAGTGGGTCGTCACCAAGGACAGCGGAAAGGAAGGCGGCTTTGCGGAAAAGGTCGAGGCCGCAAAAGAATCCGACGTGCGCGTTATAGTCATAAGGCGCAAGAATCAGAATGGAAAGAGCGTCGACGATATACTGCGTGACGCGCTGAGGACTTTAAGACCATGAGCGAAATGGTATACATCTGCGCCGCGGGCGCGGGAGACAGTAAAACGGTAACGGTGGAAGCCGGCCGCATCATTAAGGAAGCGGATGTGCTGACGGGAGCAGCGAGACTGGTTGAGACTGCGGACAGCGGTGCCGTAAGAAAGCCCGCCGTGGATCCTTACGAGATCGCCGGTATATGCGAAAGCGAAAAGGGGACGGTGTGCGTCCTTATGAGCGGCGACACGGGTTTTTATTCGGGTACCGAAAGGCTGGGAAAGATACTCTCGGATAAAGGCATAGAATATAAGGTCATGCCCGGGATTTCCAGCATGCAGTATCTGGCCGCGGCCTTAAAGAGGTCCTGGCAGGACTGGACGCTCGCGTCTGTCCACGGCAAGGATGAGGATATATTTGAGCTCATCGAAAAGGGGAAGCCGGTATTTCTCCTGACGGGCAGTTCAAAGAGCCCTAAAGATATAGCGGCCATGCTCTGCGATGCGGGACTTCACGGAGCGAGGATCACTGTCGGCGAGAGACTGTCGTACCCCGATGAAAAGATAGAAACGTACACGGCGAACATCGCGTCAGAAAAGGAGTTCGATCCTTTGAACGTTATGCTTATAGAAGCGCTCAAAACCACCGCGAGACGCGCTCCCGGTATAGAGGACACAGCCTTTCTAAGAGGTGACGTCCCCATGACCAAGCAGGAGATAAGAGCCGTTGTGATGGCCAAGTCCGGCATAACAGAAGGCGAGGTCTGCTGGGATATAGGTGCCGGTACGGGTTCGGTATCCGTCGAGATGGCTATGATAGCGAAAGAGGTCTGGGCTGTAGAGCGGAACGATGAGGGAATTAAACTCATAAACGCCAACAGGGAAAAGTTCAGAAGACGGAATATACATGTCTTAAAAGGCGAGGCACCCGGATGTCTCACGGAGCTGCCCGCGCCGGATTTCGTGTTCATAGGCGGGAGCGGCGGACACCTTAAGGAGATAATAGCGTGCGCTCTTGAAAAGAACAGCAATGTGAGACTGATGGTCACGGCGATAGCGCTTGAGACTCTCGCGAAAGCCACGGATGCGTTAAAGGAGGCCGGCCTCAAAGCCGATGTAGTACAGATAGCGTGCTCAAGGGCGGAGAACACCGGAAAGCTGCATATGCTCAGGGCGGAGAACCCCATATTCATAATCAGAGGAATAAGAGCTTGAAGAGGATAACCATCGCCGCCATGTCCAGCGGAAGCGGAAAAACGGTATTTACATGCGCGCTCATGAAGGCGCTCGCGGACAGTGGACTCTCCGTTGAGAGTTTCAAGTGCGGTCCCGATTATATAGACCCCATGTTCCACCGGGAAGTGCTGGGTATAAAGAGCCGCAATCTCGATCTTTTCCTTGAAGGGGAAGAAGGGGTCAGGAGGACTCTTTCAAGACAGATGGCCGATATAGCGGTTATAGAAGGCGTCATGGGTTACTATGACGGTGTTTCGGGTACGGTCTCATGCTCTACCTATGAGACTGCAAGAGCGGCAGGGAGCCCTGCTGTTCTTGTTGTGCGCCCCAAAGGCACGGCGGTGACTCTGGCTGCCCAAATAAAGGGCATGATTGGTTTCCGTGAGGACAGCATGATAGCGGGCGTTGCCTTAACAGACATAAAGTCCGGGATGTATAAGTCCTATGCTGACATAATAAAAAGCGAGACGGGTCTTCCGGTTATTGGCTTTATTCCGCATATGGAGGAAGCGGAGATAGAGAGCAGACACCTGGGACTCGTAACGGCGGGAGAGCTCCCGGATATAAAAAAGCGGATAGACGCCTGTGCGAAGGCTCTTTCGGAATCCCTCGATTTCGATACCCTTCTTGAAACAGCGGGAGAGGCGGAAGAGTGCGAAGCACCTGCAGAAACTGCATCGGAAAGAGCGGTCATAGCGGTCGCGAAGGACGAAGCCTTCAGCTTTTACTATGACGAAAATATAGAGCTCATGAAAGAAGCGGGAGCGGATATAGTGTATTTCAGCCCGCTTGATGATGAGCGCGTTCCGGACGCGGACGGACTTTACATCGGCGGCGGATACCCGGAGCTCATGGCGGAAAAACTCGAAGCAAACGTTCCCATGAGAGAATCGGTTAAGGCCTGCATAGAAAAGGGCATGCCGACAGTTGCCGAGTGCGGCGGCTTTATGTACCTGATGAAGAGCATCGAAAACGAAAAAGGAAATACGAAGGATATGGCGGGATATCTTGACGCGTCCGCTTTCAAAACGGACAGGCTTAAGAGATTCGGCTATGTCTTTCTTGAATCCAAAAAGGACAGTCTCCTGTTTAATGCAGGCGACAGGATACCCGCGCATGAGTTCCATTACTGGGACGCGACGGACTGCGGGTCGGATCTCAAGGCCGTAAAGCCGGACGGCAGGTCCTGGGAGTGCGCTTTTACATCGGATACGCTGTACGCGGGATTCCCGCACATGCACTTCGGCGGTAAGTATGATCTGGCTGAGAGGTTCGTTTCGGCCGCGGAAAGGTATGCTGAAAAATGGAGATAGTCTTCTGCGCATGCATATCATTTGTACTCGACCTCATATTCGGCGATCCGAGGTGGCTTCTTCACACGGTCGTCATAATGGGACGTGCGATAGAGTTCCTTGAAAGGAACTTAAGGAAGACTTTTCCGAAGACCGAAAAGGGAGAGTTCGCGGCGGGCGTCGTCATGGCGGCGCTGCTCCCCGTACTCGTGCTCGTGTGCTCGCTGCTGATACTGTGGGGCCTTTCTTTCATCCATATGTATGTTGCGATGGCAGTCGCGATCTTCTGGGGATGGCAGTGTCTTGCGATAAAGGACTTAAGACGGGAGAGTCTTAAAGTCAAGGATGAACTGGACAGGGGAGATCTTAAAGGTGCAAGGAAAGCGGTATCCCGCATAGTCGGACGCGACACTGAGAACCTTACCGAAACAGGTGTTGCCAAGGCTGCGGTTGAGACTGTGGCTGAGAGTTTTTCGGACGGCATAATAGCACCACTGTTCTACATGATGATAGGCGGAGCTCCGCTGGCTCTCGTGTATAAATCGGTCAACACCATGGATTCCATGGTCGGATATAAAAATGAGAAGTATCTTTACTTCGGAAGAGCTGCGGCAAAGGTTGACGACGCGTTCAATCTGGTGCCGTCGAGGATAGCCGCATTCGCCGTCATGCTGGCGGCGTTAATAGGCGGTCTCGACGGGGAGGGATCCTTCCGCATTTGGAAGAGGGACAGGTATAATCACGCCAGCCCCAACTCGGCGCAGACCGAGTCGGCGATGGCGGGTGCTCTGGGCTTAAGGCTCGCGGGTCCCGCGTACTATTTCGGAAGTCTGTACGACAAGCCGTACATAGGGGACGCGACGCGGCACATTGAGACAGAGGATATAAGAAGAGCGAACAACGTGGTCCTCTTGGGAAGCGTGCTGGCGCTCGCAGTATTTGCAGTCGTGCGCATCATCGTATCGATAAATGTGAGGGGTATATTATGGTTCTAGGCCACGGGGGCGACTGGAGAGGCTTTCTTGAAAAAAACGGCGTTATGCCTCTGGACTTTTCGGCGTCCGTAAGTCCGCTTGGACTTCCCGCAGGCGTAAGGGAAGCGGTAGTCAGGTCGCTTTCAAGGGCGGATCTTTATCCGGATCCCATGTCGCGGGATCTTACGCGCGATCTTTCCCGGTATTACGGCGTGAGCGATAATAAGATAGTATGCGGCGCCGGGGCTTCGGACATAATAGAGAGACTGCTGAGGGCTCTTAAGCCTTCGAGGGTCATGGTGACTGCGCCCGCTTTTTCAGGGTACACCGAAGCGCTAGCGGGACTTGAATGCGATATAGAGGAGTATACTTTATCCGACATAAACGGTTTCCGTGTGGATGAGGGCATACTCGGAGCTATCGATGAGGATACGGACGTACTGTTTCTGTGCGAGCCAAACAACCCGACGGGCGTGTGCACGGAAAGGGATCTGCTGCTCCGGATAGCCGACAGATGCCGCGAGACGGGAACGCTGCTGGCTGTGGACGAGTGCTTCAATGATTTTCTGGAGGATCCCGAAGGCATGAGCATGCTCTCCGAGCTCGAGAGATGTCCCATGCTGGTGATAAGAGCTTTTACCAAGTTCTACGCCATGCCGGGCTTAAGACTGGGATACGGGATATCTGACGATGTGGACCTGATCGATAAGATGAAGAGAGCAGGACAGCCGTGGGCGGTATCGGTCATGGCGGACGCAGCGGGAAGAGCGGCTCTTCACGAAGAGGAATACGGACGGGTGCTCAAAAAGCTCATTAAGGAAGAGCGCATGTACCTGCTGGATTCTCTTAAAAGGCTCGGCATGGGCTGCGTTCAGGGCGAAGCCAATTTCGTGTTTTTCGAAAGCCCCGTTAAAGATCTCGGAGAAAAGCTTCAGACATACGGCATAGTCATCCGCGACTGCAGCAACTTTTCGGGCCTTAAGAAGGGTTATTACAGGGCTGCGGTCAGAACTCATGAGGATAATGTGACGCTTATATCGGCGATGGAGGAGATACTTAAGTGACAAAAGCGATCATGGTACAGGGTACGATGTCGGGAGCGGGCAAGAGCGTGCTTGCGGCGGCTCTGTGCAGGATATTCAGGGAGGACGGGTTTAAGGTCGCTCCCTTCAAGAGCCAGAACATGGCGCTTAACAGCTATATTACGGAGGATGGTCTCGAAATGGGACGCGCCCAGGCTGTGCAGGCATTCGCGGCGGGCTTAAAGCCCGACGTCCGCATGAACCCCGTGCTCTTAAAGCCCTCCAGCGACACGGGCAGCCAGCTCATAGTCATGGGCGAAGTAAGAGGCGATTACAAAGCGAGGGATTACTTTAAGATGAAGCATACCTTAAAGGGCGATATCATGGACGCGTTCAACAATCTCGCTGCTGAAAACGACATCATCGTCATAGAAGGCGCGGGCAGTCCCGCCGAGATAAACCTTAAGGATGACGATATAGTAAACATGGGTATGGCAAAGATGGCGGACTGTCCGGTGCTCCTTGCCGGCAACATAGACTGCGGCGGTGTCTTCGCTCAGCTTTACGGTACGGTCAAACTCCTCGAAAAGGAGGAACAGGACAGGATAATAGGGCTCATAATAAACAAGTTCAGAGGGGACGTTTCCATACTTGAGCCGGGCCTTAAGATGCTCGAGGACAGGGCAGGCAAGCCTGTGCTCGGAGTGGTCCCATACCTAAACGTTGATATAGACGATGAGGATTCGCTGTCGGAGAGGCTTAATGAGGGAAGGGCGCACGCGGCAGTAGATATCGCGGTCATAAGACTCCCGAAACTCTCTAACTTCACGGACTTCATCCCGCTCGAGAGGCACGAGGCCATGGGCGTGAGATACGTTAAGGACGCGAGGGACTTGGGTGAACCCGATCTTATTATCCTGCCCGGCACAAAGAGCACTATGGCGGATCTTAAGTGGATGAGATCTTCGGGTATGGAGACTGCGGTCCAGAAACGGGCTGCAAAGGGAACGCCCGTTATAGGCATATGCGGCGGCTTTCAGATGCTGGGCAAAACCTTAAGCGATCCCGATATGGTGGAAGGCGGCGGAGAGATGCGCGGCCTCGGCCTTCTCGATACGGAGACCGTGTTCGAAAACAGCAAGGTCAGAACACAGATAAGCGGCCAGATCTTGAGCGGACCCTTTAAGGGAACGCCTGTAAGCGGCTACGAGATACATATGGGAAGGACTCAGGGAGGCGAAGGCTTCGTCTCGCTCGAGGACGGAAGGACCGACGGTGCTCTTAAGGGTAATGTTTTAGGGTCGTACCTGCACGGTATATTCGATTCAGGGGAACTTACGGACGCGCTCGCGTCTTATCTGCTCTCCCGCAAGGGACTCGATCCTGAGGCCTTCAGTACGATATCGCATGCCGATTATCAGGAGCAGCAGTTTAAGGTTCTCGCTGACGGCGTGAGGGAAGCGCTTGATATAAAAAGACTTTACGAGGAGATGGACAGGTTCTATGGATAAGGGACTCATTCATATATACTGCGGCGAAGGAAAGGGCAAGACCACGGCCGCCGCGGGGCTCGCAATAAGGGCGCTCGGGGCAGGGCTTAAGGTCTCGTTCGTTCAGTTCATGAAGAACGGCAGATCCTCCGAGATAGAGGTGCTGAAAAAAGCGGGAGCGGCAGTCTTCTGCGGGAACGACACGATGAAGTTCTCATGCTCCATGACGGATGAGGACAGACGGAAGTTCAGGAAGGGCCATGACGGGGCTCTTAGGGAAGCGCTCGCACAGGAATGCGATCTTCTTGTGCTCGATGAGGCGTGCTCTGCACTGAAAAAGGGACTGGTGGATCCCGAACTCCTTAAGGAAGCGGTTCTGGGCAAGCCCGAGGGAAGGGAAGTCGTCTTGACCGGAAGAGAGCCGGAAACATGGATGACTGAATGCGCGGATTACGTGACAGAGATGGAGTGCGTAAAGCACCCTTTTAATAACGATATCAAGGCCAGAAAGGGCATAGAATACTGATGGATAAGATAATAAGGCCGGAAGACATAGAAAAGAAGAGCATGAGCATTATCCGCTCGGAGCTCGAGATGCTGGGTATGCCTCCTTTCGGCGAGGAGGAACCGGTGGTGCTGCGCGTTATACACACGACGGCTGATTTCGATTACGCCGAAAACCTAAGGTTCATGTGCGGCGCCGTCAGGGCAGGATCCGAAGCGCTTAAAAACGGCTGCACTGTCATAACTGATACAAATATGGCCAGGGCCGGCATAAATAAAAAGACGCTCTCTCAGTTCGGAGGGAATGCCGAATGCTTTATGGCCGATCCCGAGATAGCGGAAAGGGCCAAAGCTGAAGGAACTACGAGGGCGGTTGCGTCCGTTAAAAAAGCGACGGAACTTTACCCTTGCGGCATATACGCCGTCGGGAACGCGCCGACTGCTCTTTATGAACTGGCGGACAGAATAAGAGAGGGACTTAAGCCTTCCCTTATAATAGCGGTGCCCGTAGGATTCGTTAACGTCGTGGAAGCAAAGGAAGAGATACTCGCTCTCTGCTGCGAAAAGGGTATACCCGTTATTGCCGCGATGGGAAGGAAGGGCGGCAGCAATGTGGCTGCGTCAATAGTCAACGCTCTTCTGTATATAGCGGCGGGTAAAGTCGATCCGGAAACGAGGAAACTGTAGTGCAGGATTTCACAGACAGAGTGCAGGCGTTTGATGAAAGAGCGGCTGCACTTGCCGGAAACAAATGGGACAGCATAGCGAAACCCTTAAAGAGCCTCGGTTACCTTGAGGACGCTGTCTGCCGCATTGCCGGCATTCAGGGAACGGCAGAGATAGATATATCAAAAAAGGCCGTTATAGTCTGCTGCGCCGATAACGGTGTAGTTCAGGAAGGCGTGACGCAGTGCGGACCCGAGATAACCGCTCTTGCTGCCGAAAAGATCGCTTCGGGCAGGTCTTCTGTGAGCGCGATGGCGAATGTCGCTCATGCGGATGTCATATGCGTTGATATGGGTATGCTCAGTCGTGTTCCCGGAACAGTCGATATGCACATAGCGGACGGTACGGGGAATATCGCCATGGGTCCCGCCATGACGAGAGAGCAGGCTGAAAGAGCGGTCCATAACGGAATTGAACTCGTGCAGGGCTTAAGAGACAAAGGATACAGTATCATCGCCACGGGCGAGATGGGTATAGGAAATACAACGACATCGGCGGCAATGCTGTCGGTGCTGCTGGGCCTTGAGCCTGAGGAAGTCACCGGAAGGGGCGCGGGCCTGAGCCGTGAAAAACTCGAAAAGAAGATAAATGTTGTCAGGCGCGCCGTTCAGGTGAACGCTCCGTACGAGGACGCGCTGGACGTTATATCAAAGCTCGGCGGGTTCGATATAGCGGGACTTGCAGGAGTATTCATAGGCGGGGCGATCTGCCGGGTGCCTGTGGTTATCGACGGCATAATAAGCTCGGCGGCGGCTCTTTCCGCTTACGGCATGTGCCTTAAGTGCAAAGACTTCATGCTGGCTTCCCACGTATCGGCCGAGCCGGTAGCGGGGCAGGTACTGGAGAGACTCGGCTTGAAACCCCTTATCGCGGCAAATATGCGTCTCGGGGAAGGAACGGGCGCTGTGTGTGCGTTTCCTCTTCTCGATATGGCTGCGGCCGTGTACGGAGGCGCTGACTTCAAGGAATACGGTATGGATGCCTATGAGCATCAGGAGTGATATATGAGCTTTTTAAGATCGCTGGCTGCGGCGTTTTCAATGTTCTCGGTTATACCGATGCCGCATATAGACTGGAAGGAAACGAATATGAGGTTCATCCTGGCCGCTTTCCCCGTAGTCGGGATAGCGGTGGGTGTTTTAAGCGCTCTCTGGTGCATGCTTTCGGGCTTTTTCTCATTTCCGCCCATGATACTGGCACTGGGACTTACGCTCATCCCGCTCGCTGTATCCGGAGGCATACACATGGACGGATACTGCGATACGGTGGATGCGATATCCAGCCATGCCGACATGGAAAAGAAACGCGCTATACTCAAGGATCCGCACACCGGCGCGTTCGGAGTGATCGGCGTCTGTGCGTACCTTCTCTTCTATTATGTTATATGCTGCCAGCTTAAGGCTGACGCGGATGCGGTAAGGCTTTTGTTCCTCGTATATATCGTAGCCAGGTGCGCATCGGGATTCGCATCCGTTACGCTCAAGCCGGCGGGAGATACCGGTCTTCAGAAGACGATGCACGACGCGGCGTACAGGGGAGCTGCGTCAGCCATCCTTATAGCTATGTTTGCTGTGTGCATTCTGCTCGCGGCGCTGACCGGTTTAGTGTTCGCATATTATATGATCGTATGCACCGCGGTCGTATTCCTTATAACGGCGGGCATAGCAAAAAAGTCCTTCGGCGGGATGTCGGGCGATATAGCAGGCTTCCAGTACCAGATAACGGAGCTCACCATGATAACGGCTCTGGTCATAATCCAAAATATCTGAGGTCTTTATGAAATTCACGGGACTGACTTACAGGCCGCCCTTCGAGGCGGATTCTCTTCTTCTGCAGGTGACTGCGGGTTGTTCTCACAACAGGTGCTCTTTCTGCACCATGTATAAGGGTGTGCCCTTTGAAAAGGAATCAATAGAGCAGATAGAGACGGATCTTAATGAAGCGTCCGCGTATGCGGACAGGGTAAGAAGAGTCTTTCTTGAGAACGGAGACCCTTTCTGTCTGGACTTTGGAAGTCTAAAAAGGACAGCCGAGCTCATACATAAGTATCTTCCGAACGTGTCTGTCATAGTGATGTACGCGTCCATAGGGAACATAAAGAGCAAGACAGATGAGGAACTTAAAAGCCTGCGAGGTCTCGGGATAAACGAGCTCAACATAGGCGTTGAGAGCGGTATGGATGACGCATTGAAACTCATGAACAAGGGATACACTGCCGCCGAAGCCGTTCGTCAGCTCAAGCGGCTCAAAAACGCCGGCATGGACTGGGGCGCGAACGTCATATTCGGGTGCGCCGGGAGCGGCAGAGGGAGACAGAACGCTCTTTTAACGGCTCAGCTGCTTAATATGACGGAACCATACCTTATTTTTACGGGTACCGTGCATGCTGATCCGGGATGCCCGCTTTATGACGATATGGCATCGGGTGCATTCAGGGAAAGCACCGTAAGAGAATATATAGACGAGGAAAAGACACTCCTTAAGCATCTTGAAGTGGAAAACTGTCTGTACTTCGGACTGCATCCTTCTAACATGGTGAGGATGCAGGGATATCTCCCGAGAGACAGGGATGCGCTTATTGAACACCTCGCGGATTCTGAGAAGAGACTCGGGCCGTATCTTGACAAAAGGCCTGAGAGAGGCGGCGAAGGCGCCGTTTATCTCTGATATCCTGAAATGGCTTAACCGGCCGGCGTTTGCCGGTCTTTTTTGTCGGATTTGCATTTTTCTCACAGAAGTGTATAATAAACAGGATTTTGTTAAAAAGGAGGTATTTTTAACAAAAATGAGAAAAACAAAGATAGTATGCACGATAGGACCCGCCAGCGCGGATAAGGATATACTTAAAGAGATGTGTCTCGCCGGCATGAACGTGGCGAGGATCAATTTCTCCCACGGCAGCCACGCAGAACATCTTTCAAAGATAAAGATGATCAAGGAAGTGAGGGAGGAACTCAGTCTCCCCATAGCCATACTCCTGGACACAAAAGGTCCGGAGTACAGGATAAACCGGTTTAAGAACAAAAAGGCCGAGGTTAAGGAAGGGGACAGGTTCACATTCACGACGAGAGAGATAGTCGGCGACGAGACCTGCGTTTCTGTTAACTATGAGGATATAGCGAAAGATCTGGAGAAGGGCGACGAGATACTCGTCTGCGACGGTCTTATGAAGTTCAGGGTCATAAAGACCACGAAGACCGATGTCGTGTGCGAATGCGTAGTCGGAGGAGTTATGTCCGACAAGAAGAGCATGAGCTTTCCTGACAAGGTAATGAGCCATGAGTTTTTAAGCGAACAGGATAAAAAGGATATGCTGTTCGGCATAAAGAACGGAGTGGATTTCATAGCCTGCTCGTTCGTATCCGAAAAGCAGAACATAGTCGACGTCAAGGATTTTCTTAAAGAGAACGGCGGGGAAGGCATAGACGTCATAGCCAAGATAGAGAACCGCGCGGGTGTTGATAACATTGAGGAGATATGCTCAGTCTCGGACGGCATAATGATAGCGAGGGGCGATCTCGGCGTTGAGATACCTTTCGAGGAACTCCCGGCTATACAGAAGGATCTTATAACGCGCTGCCGTATGCTCGGAAAGAGGGTCATAACGGCAACGGAGATGCTGGAAACGATGATATATAACGTAAGACCGACGAGAGCCGAGATATCGGACGTCGCGAACGCCGTATACGACGGGACCAGCGCCATAATGCTGTCCGGCGAGACCGCGGCAGGCAAATACCCTGTTCTCGCAGTCGAGACCATGGCCAAGATAGCCGAGAAGACGGAAGCGGATATCGATTACGGCACAAGGTATACGAGAGATGATTTCAAGATAAAGAACATGGATGACGCCATATCCCACGCTACCTGCGAGATGGCTTCCGATATTAAGGCTGACCTCATCATAGTCTGCACTATTACCGGACGTACCGCGAGGATGGTGTCAAGGTTCAGACCTTACGCTGATATAATGGGCATGACTACAAATGAGGAGACTTTCAGAAAGCTCGCTCTTTCATGGGGCGTTTATCCCGTTATGAGCGAGGAGGTCGAGTCACGTGAGGTCCTCTTCTATAACGCCAAGAAACTGGCAAAAGAATACTTCGGCTTAAAACCCGGACAGACAGTGGTCACGGTCGGTGGGACTATGCACACGCACAGCTCAAACCTGCTTGAAGTAGATACAGTAAGGTAGTACTCTGACCCAAAGGTATTAGCACATCTAAAAGGAATTAATGACGGTTTTTTTGACCGTCATTTTTTTATACTTTATAAAAATAAAATAATGTAAATCTTATGTTTGGCAAAAAATTATGCTTTTATTTTTGCGCTCAAACAGTTTGCGAAAAACAGATAGTTTTTAAAAAACGTTAATAATAAACTAAAAATGTTAATTAGTTGCAATAATTAAGATATTTATGATAAAATGTAAAATAGTATTATTTTAAATTCGCATGGGAATCGGGGTTAATATTGATTCTCTGGAAGGGGAGAGAGAATGAACAGAATTTTAAAGATTAGCGTTTCTGTAATACTTGCCGTATTCCTTATTATAGGAACATTTTCGACAGGTATGGCGACCGATAATCCGGAGGTGTCTGCAGGCACGGATTTAGCTTATGCCGGGACAACGGAGGATGCTTCTGCCGGGGTGGAAGTGATCCCGCCTGATGCAGAGCCTGCAACTTCGGAACCAGAACCTGAAACAGTTCCCGCTCAGCCTGCGGCAGAGCCGGAAAGCGGTGAACCGGCAGTCGGAACGGATACAGGCGGAAACGAAGGGCAGGAAGGCGGTCTGCCGGCTGAACCTGCAGTACATGAAAAAAAGGAACTGAAACTTGATGCGGGAAACGGTTATACCATCGCATCTGATTCTGCATTTCTTGATGAAGCCGTATCTCTTTCTGTACAGCCCTGGAAAGAAGGCACAAGGAGCGGATACAAGGAAACACTTGATACTATTGCTGAAACAGAAAATGAACTTCTGACTGTTTCGGTGCGCAATGCTGAAGAACTCCCCTATATAGCAGAAGCAGCGATCGAAGTATACATTAATAATAAAGAATGGAATAAAAAATCCGTTAAGGATTTAGAGAAACTGAACCTCAAGGTATACCTTTCTGATGAAAAAGGCAAGCTTAACGAGGTTAAGACTGAGATCAAAAAGAATAAAGAAGGGGCTCCCGCAGTATTCTTTAAGACCGCCAGATTAGCCGATATTCTGGTGAGTGCAGTGAAAGTACCGGATGAGACTCCTGCATCTCCTGAAGCAAAAAGCGCTGGCGAAAAACCCGATGAAGCAGTTGACGTATCAGAGCATCCTCTTGCCGAGACAGAAGCATCGGACAGCGAACCGCTGCTGCAGCTCAGTGAGCTTAATCCCGGCACAAGAGCTCTGCTCAGAACGGACGGATTGCTTAAAGCCGGCGAAGATGACGGCGACGGCGATGAAGAGGAACCTTCAGGTGGAGTCAGCGAGGACGGCATCACCATAGAGAAGATAAGCATAAAGTGGCTGTCCAAGAGCACGGGAGAGACAGAGCCCGCAGGCCAGGGAACGCTTAATCTGGAGACGGATTCGGCTTCAGTCGGTAATCAGCAGTTCCAGATAGATTTCGCCATATCCGGCAAGGACGATCATGAGCCGGGTACAGTCGAGCTTATAATACCCGCGTACATATGGCTTGACAGATACGGCAACGAACCCGGCAACCTAACTTTGTCGGTTCCCGAAGAGCCCGGAGAGGGCGCTGATTTCGCGTGGAAACGCGTGGGGGACAATATCGTTATAACGAACGTCCGCAGACTTTCCGCGGCGTCCAAGGTCATGATCCAGGGCACGTTCAGAAACGTAAAGCCCTACGATATGGTCGATAAGGATGTCTCGCCGGATTCCGATTACGCATCGGCTGCCAACACGGGCGTATCGAACGATCTGTCTGCGACGGTCGGCATAACCACGCCCAACGACAATTACATATCTATGACGAGCAACTCTATAAACGCGACTATAGACACCCATATAGAGGCTGCTTCAGCTACAAAGAGCGCATACAATACAACAAGAAGGGAGTACTATGTATACCATAGTCCCGATCTTGCGCTCTCCGAGGGATCTATACCTCAGGAATTTATCGATCAGCTTGATGACCCGAGCCAGTACAGCTTTGTAAGATGGTACGTGTCGGGATCGGCAACGGGCAGCCAGCCGTTCAAGATGGTCATAAAGGACACGTTTAACGGCACAGTCGTTCATTATCTGGACGCGCTCCATCAGCAGTCGGAGACCTTAAACGTAAGCGGTAAAATGCTGGGTGTGCAGGGAGCGCTCGTACCCGACGGGGACGGTGAGTACAAGACCGGCAACGTCGTTTCTACGGACGGGCAGACGGTTTCAGCGGTGCTGTATGACGGATACAGCACTCTGTCACGCTCCGCGTATGTTTGGACAGCGTACAAGCAGAGCGAATTCCCGGATACCGGGGATGACTATTCGGTCTCGAACACCCAGACTACGGAAGTAACCGGCTGGGACGATAAGATAACAACGACCAAGGAGGCCACGGCATCGACTCCGTTCAGGACGCCCATAATATACACGATAAAGAAGGTATGGGATGACGGAGACAATGCTGCGGGTCACAGACCCTCAAGCCTGTATTTCAATATCAACTATACGGATGACGCAGGAACGCATTACGGGAGTCACAGCCTTACAGCCGACGAGGGCTGGGAATACAGCTGGAGCGATCTCGGACACGACAGGAAGTACAGCGCGTACGAAAGTACGTCGGGCGGCATTTTCAGCGACCACGTAATTCCCGGAAGCAAGCATACCGGCGAGGACGAGTACGGAGCTTTTGTTGAATACGATGTGTGGTGGTATGACCGCCAGAGCAGCGAATACGATTCCAATACGCACACATGGATCACGACAAACAAATACAAGGAGCGTCACGTAAAACTGTACGAGATACCTTTTGCCGTGCCGTCCACGTATGCATATATGGACAAGAGCACGAACAGCTATACTAATTCCAGCCGTACGGCCAAGAGCGACAGGGCGCTCAATATACTCAGGCGCGGAGACGACGTTATAGTAAGCTACAAAGTCAGCGGATATGCGCAGACGATGGGGTATACGCTCGGAAACGGACTGAATCCGAGTCTGATAACGAGTTACGGTCAGAAGGAAGTCACGCTCGAGCTGGAAGACAACTACAGGGAGGATGTCGTAGGCACGGCGGTCAACAATTCGCTGCTGTTCGACGATACGATCCGCCTCACTCTGGACGACGCTGAGATAGCTTACGTTACACTGAACAGTCCGTCATTCGAACAGTACGGACAGTACGGATACAATGCGCCTTCGGGAACGCCCGCCTCGGATTTCGTATATTACGGATGGTCGTTCAAATCCGTGTCTCTGACGGATCCGCCCGTTGAGAAGCTCATGGGTCTCAGAAACGGCGAGTGGGTTGAGTTCGCGACGATAAAGGGCAGTGCTGTGACCCCCATGAACGGCGCAACGGCGAGCGGCAGGCAGATCAACCTACCCTCAGGAGTAGAGAAGGTCAAGACAGTGCTCACTGTACCTACATCCGATCCCGCAGATCAGGCGTCATGGGCGCAGCGTGTCGACAAGGCGGGCATGAGTTACAACGTGGGCATAAGACTGCTCGGCGATTCACAGACGCTTAAAAACAGACTCACGGCTGTATTCGAGCAGAATGATTACGGCATGTGCACGCTGGATAACTTCGCTACGCTCAATATCTACGGCGATAACGTCAATCTCCCGAGATCCATAACTGACTGGTCAAGGGCCTGGCTGCACGGCAGGAACCACAGGGTGGCCGTGCGCGCCGAAAAATCGTTCGAGATGGTGGAGAACGATCTTATAAAGAGACAGCTCAAGCTGCACAGTACGGTCAATATGATCCAGCAGTCGAACGTACTTGAGAGAAACGAATATGACGAAGCAAGAGCGGAAGGGCTGATACCGTCTACCGAGAGCGGTACTTGGTACGATCTTCTGCCTCTGGGCGTTATGCCCGATACAGAGTCGGTAAGACTCACAAACGGCGATAAGATCACCGATGTATATACGGTGGAGAACTATAAAGACAGCGGACGCATACTGCTCGTCGTAAAGGCGGAAGTGGCGCCGCATATCTCATATCAGAATGCAAACGATCCCAATCCGTACAAGAATGACGACACGTATCCCAAGGAAGGATACAAGGACGTTCATACGTTAGAGTTTGACGCATATTATTCCTGGGATGAAGCAAGACTCTACGGTCTGGGAAGCACAGTCAGGAACGTCGCCGCGTATGAGTCCGATGAGAATGCGCTCGGCAACATCAACGGCTGGTCGGGAGAACCGGACGATCCGCAGAGAAACCATAACCAGAGAGCCATGGATGCCGTCGGCGATGACAAACTTCTGATGACGGGGCTCGATCCCGACAGGATAGGCGAACATACAGCGTTTGTATATGCAGGATCTGTGCTCAAATCCGAAGAGATAGACTTCATGGCGGCTACGGAACTCAGAAAGTACGTCACGAAGGACGGTCTTGGAGTATGGTCCACGGGTCGCGACGGCTCGACTCAGGTTACTGTGAATGAAGGCGGATACTATACATATATGCTTTATGTCTGTTCTGACGGCGAGACGACCACAAAGAACATGATATTCCTGGATACGCTGGAGAACTACGTTCCCGGCGAATCAGATGATATTGACTATCAGCACGGCAGGTGGCAGGGTGAATTCGTGTCGATCGACACATCGGAGTTCGAGGCTCTGGGCATAGCACCCGTGATTTATTACAGCACATCCGTGCCCGATTTAGAGGAACTCAAGGGTCAGTCGGGTAAGCCCACCCCGGTACCGAGCGCGGACTATGTACATGATTACCTAACCAATCCCGCCAACGGATGGACGACTGCTTGTCCCGCAGACAAGTCTACGGTAAAAGCGATAGCGATAGACATACGCAAGAAGACCGACGGCGCAGACTATGAGCTTGCGCCGGATGAGAGCATATTCTGCACCGTGCGCATGAAGGCTAAGGTCTATGAGACCACCGGCACGGAGAACGATCCGTTCAATGCCGACGCGGAAAAGCGCAAGCAGGCTGCAAACAACGACTATGCTTACAATAACATATTCCTCGGATGCACACAGGTGGATCCCATCGGTCAGGAGACGCATGCCGTTATAAACTACAACTATACGCGCGTCGGCATAGTGCCTTTCGAGTACAAGGTAAAGAAGGTCTGGAATGATGCCGACAACAATGACGGCAAGCGGCCGAACGAACTGACGGTGCATCTGCTTGCCAACGGGCAGAGGATGAACCCCGACAGGACGATCACTCTGAATGAGTCGAACGGCTGGGAGGGAAGGTTCGAGCATGTCATACAGTATGACGAGTCCGGCAACTGGATTAATTATACGTTTGAAGAGGAATCGGCTGATCCGAACCCTGCGTTCAATCTCAACGGTTATACTATGGGAACTGAGAAAAAGGGCGAGAACGTTACGCTGACGAATACATACACACCCGAGAAGACCCAGGTTAAGTTCAAAAAGGAGTGGACGGGCGATGATACTGCCGAAACGAGCGGATACAGGCCCGAGAAGATAAACGTGCGCCTTATGGCTGACGGCGTGTTCACCGGCAAGGTCCTGGAGGTTAAGCCGGACCGCAACGGTGTATGGTCCGGAACGTTCACGAATCTTCCTGTATACAGCAATCCCTCAGGTCTCAGCGGAAACCAGAAAGAGATAGAGTACACTGTCGAGGAAGAACCCGTATACAGATATGAGGACAGTTACAGCTATAACAGTGATACGGACACGTTTGAGATAACTAACACGTACTATCCTTACGGAGACCTTCAGGTATCCAAGAAGACGACCGGCGTGACGGAGAAATCGAAAGATAAGGAGTTCACGTATACGCTGCTTCTTAAGGATTCCGAAGGAAACGAGCTCACTGAGAAATATGCTTACACCAAGTACGATCCCGACGGAAATGAAACTACCGGCACGATCGGTAACGGCGATACGTTCACTCTGGTAGGTGACGGAAAGATCGTCATTAAGGATATCCCGTCCGAGAGCACTTATCAGGTGGCGGAAGACGAGACCGCCGGCTTCAGCGTAGCTGGAACATCCGGCACGCAGGGCATGATCCGGGCAGGAGCCACGCAGGAAGCAAAGTACACCAACATGTATGAAGCGGAGGGAAGTCAGACCCTTTCACTTAAAAAGACTCTCGAAGGCCGGACTATGAGCCGTTATCAGTTCAGGTTCGAACTCGTTGACAGGACCGAAGGTTCCGATACCAACGGTGTGGTTATAAGCACCACATCTGCTGATCAGAACGGTGATGCTGTGTTCGGCCGTCTGAGTTATACTGCCGCTGACCACGGAAAGACATTCAGTTATGAGATAAGGGAAGTCGACCGTGAAAAGCCCGGATACACTTATGATAAGACAACATACAAGGTCGATGTGACGGTGACTGACAACGGCGACGGCACGATGACGTGCGATCCAAAGTACTATAAAGCCGACGGTACGCCGATCGAAGCAAAGGATATCACTTTTGAGAATACTTACAAGGCAAAGGGCGATATAAAGCTGAAGGCATGGAAGCAGCTGCCGGCAGGCACGCTCGCAGCGGATCAGTTCAGTTTCGAACTTCTGAAGGTCAACACGGACATGACATCGGAGGAATTCGGAACGTACGAAGTGATACAGACAAAGAAAAATGACGCTAACGGCACTATATCATTCGATGCCCTGAACTTTACCGAAGCGGATGCCGGAAAGACGTATTTCTACGTGATCCGCGAAGTAAACGAAGCCGTAACTACAATTATCTATGATGAAACGCTGAAAGGCATAGAGCTTCAGATAGCCGACAACGGCGACGGTACTCTTGCTGTTTCTCAGGAGAATGTTCATGTGGTTGAGACTGACACGGACCCGGTTCTGTATGTAAAAGGAGAAAAAACACAGGAACTCCCCGTGTTTGTGAACGGACTGGTTCCCGGAAATCTGTCTCTGACCAAACTTACGACCTGGGACGGCAGCGAGCCTAACGGGGATCAGGAATTCAGTTTCATACTTACGCTCGTAGGGGACGATGTGCCCGAGGAGATAAACGTGCAGAAATCCGAAGTGGAGAACGCAAAGACGTACACGGCGCATCCACCCACACCCCTGACGGAAGATGAAAAGCAGTGGAAGACGGTCTCCGTCGAAAACGGCGAATACAGATTTACGCTGAAAGCGGGTCAGAAACTGACTGTAAAGGATCTGCCCGCAGGTACCGCATATCAGTTCCAGGAAGATATCCCTGTCGGATGGACGCTCACGTTTGAAAACGTGGCGGGCACTATTGCCCCGCAGGCGACTCAGCCGGCGGTCTATACCAATAAATATGAGCCCGGCAAGGCTGTCGCGACCGTTCTTGCCACGAAGAGGATGGACGGCAGGGCTCCCGATGCGAACAAGTTCGCTTTCCAGCTGGTAGATGACAATAAAAACTCCGCAACGTACGGACAGGTCCTTCAGGAGCTCCCGAACCATGCGAGCGGCTTTGTGCTCTTCGATGTGGAATATGATGACGTGGAGGGAGAAGGACCGGATACGTATCATTATCTTATTCGTGAAGTACAGAAGCCTGTTAAATCCGTTGAGAACGGAGTCATCAAGTACAGCGAGGATGAGGATGAGCTCAGAAAGATACAGTTTGATGAGAATGAATACGGGGTCACGGTGACCGTCAGCAAGGTCATTGTGGACGGCAATATCACGCTGACGGCCAAGGTGCAGTATGATAATGCGGACAATACCCCTCCCCAGTTTATCAATGAAACGAGGCCCGGTTCTCTGCAGATAAGCAAGATGGCGGAAGGCCTGACGGAAGCCAACAAGGATGCCGTGTTCACATTCAAGGTGTCTTTCTCCAATGATGCCGGCATGCCTCTTGATGAAGGCAAAATCGTCTATTATACCCAGGATTCCGAGGCGGAGGATCAGTCGGCGACCGAGCCGATACCGGATACTCCTTCGCAACCCGAAAACGCTGAGCCTGAGACTGCCGAGAGCGGAGCTAAGAGCATACCCGTCAATACCGACAGATCAAGACAGAAAGAGTTTAAGGCTGTTCGCACGGATAACAGAGTGCTCAGGGAAGCCGGAGACACCAAAGCGGATCCGTCAGTCTCCCGGAGCGGGACTCTCAGCACTACCGTTAAATGGACTTTTTACAGCGACGGGACGCTGATAATAGAACCTGTAGACGGTGTTTACGGTTCATTTGCCGGTGTGAATTCCACGAATACGAGCGATGAAACAAAATGGCCCTGGTACAGTTTCCGCAGTTCGATCAAAAAAGTTCAGGTAAGAGGACAGGTCGATGTGACTGTGGGAACAGCGTTTATGTTCCGAAGTTGCGGCAGTATGACAGTCGCCGATCTGGACGGACTGTACAGTACGCCTACAACCAAGAGCGCGCACCGCATGTTCAACAACTGCAATAAACTTGACTATCTGAACATACAGCACTTTATAATTACGAGCAATATGGCTAACTCTACTGCAGCTAATATGTATTTAGAGTATCGCAGCTCGATGCAGATGATCATAGTTGGCCCGGGCAATATGTATCAGCTGCGGATCCCGGGAGGCCCGTGGAAAAATATCAGCAACGCAGGTAATTACGCCGGACAGAGTCTGAGCTATATCGGCGGCCTTAAGGGGGCTGATATTGAGGGAACCTGGGTGAAAGGCAACTATAATCCGAGCTTTACTATAGTGTTTGACGGAAACGGCGCAACCGGTTCTATGGATCCGATCACAGGTACCATAAACAACAGGCCTGTTCTGCCTGACAACAAGTTCCTAAGCGACTTGAACTTTGCCGGATGGGCAACCGACAAGAATGCCGTTATACCGGAATACACGGCGGGTCAGGTATTTACCGGCCTTCTTACGGAAGGTCAGACCGTAACCCTTTATGCCGTATGGATGAGCGATGAGGATTTCCTTATCCACTACGAAGCGAACGGAGGGTATGTAACCCCGCAGTGGCAGCGTGTGCACGGATCATCATCCGTGGTCAACATGCCGACGCCTACGCATCCGAACAATTATGAGTTCCTGTACTGGACGACGAATCAGGACGGTTCCGGAGCGCGCTATTCGAGAGCGGCTGTAGGGTCGGATTTCAATGCGCAGCCAGGACAGACCGTAACGCTTTACGCGCAGTTTGTCGATCCCAACGCCAAAGGCAGCCTGACGATTGAACACTATCTGCAGAATACGGATCTGAGCGGTTATTCCCTTGTTGGCGCGAACCCGCTCGGTGCCTATGACCTGGGCGCTGAAGTCACGCCTCCCGGTCCCAACGGTTATAAAGGTTTCATTAAGCCTTCTGTTTGCACTGTACTGGCCGGATCTGATACTACGGGAGTACAGCAGGCTGTAGGTACGGATGTGACCATAGTAAAGGGCGGAGTTACCGTTCGCTATTACTATGACCGCACGCACTATACAGTAGCTTTTGATGCGAATACAGGCGAAGGAACGATGGGCTCCATTGAGATGACAGGCGGAGTCTCGGCCAAATTGCCGGTAAGCCGGTTCACGAAAGAGAATTCCATATTCGTAGGCTGGAACACGGCATCTGACGGCAGCGGCATATCATACGGCGACGGCCAAAGCATAAACAGCATAGGCGGCGACGGGGAAACGGTCACGCTGTACGCGCAGTGGTTCGACCTGGAAGATGCGCCGGTAGCGGAACCGACAAACGGTGAATATACCGTCACCTGCAAGGCGAATGAGACGATAGTGTTCCCGCAGCTCCCGGCAGGTACTCACTATACGGTAACGGAAGTCCAGCTTCCCGACGGCTGGAGCCTTAAGAATACGGAAAACGGAACCGGTACGGTCCTGAGCGCTGAGAGAGTCAACGTTAAGGCAACAAACAAGTACAGCGCAACGGGCAAAGCCGATATAGTGGCCCGCAAGGCTCTGCCGGGCGAGACCATGACATCGGGTCAGTTCACGTTCCAGCTTCTGGATGAGGAAGGCAATGTCGTTCAGAGTAAGGGCAACGGCACGCCGGATGATATGGAAGAAACGCTGGATGCTGACGGCAACACTATACCGAACCCGAACTACGGCACGGCTAACGTATACTTCGATACGATCACTTATGATAAACAGGGCGTATACAAGTATACGATAAAAGAGATAAAGGGCAGCGATCCCTCAATCGACTATGACGGTCATACCGAACATGTGACGGTGTATGTAACCGACAGAGGCGACGGACGTCTTACGACGAGCGTTATGTACGACGAGAGCGGAGCAAACTTCAAAAACAAGATGAGCTCCGGAGATCTTAAAGTCAGCAAGACGATCAGAAACGCTACGGCAGCGGCTGCGGAGAGCGAGTTCTTCTTCACGCTGTATCTGAAAGACAGCACCGGTAAAGAGATAAAGACGGAGTATGATGTCGAAAAAACCGACGGTACAAAGACCAAAATCAAGAGTGGCGGAGCCGTCAGTATAAAGGGCGGACAGAGCTTCACGGTAAAAGGTCTGCCGCACAACAGCACGTATACCGTGGTTGAAGGCGCCGCGTCAGGATTCGAGCAGGTCGGATCCGAGAATACAGAGGGCACTATATTTGCAGGGCGCACAGCCGAAGCATCGTTTGAAAACGCCTATTCGAGCAAAACGACCGGCGGCGTAGGCGGTGCCGTGATTGAAGCCAAGAAGGTATTCGAGAACGCGGATATAAAGGAAAAACAGTTCAAGTTCAGGCTCCTTGACAGCGAGATGGAGGAGATAGAGACCGTATATGCCGAAACGGACGGCACGATCACATTCTCGCCGATGGATTTCACCCTTGAAGACGATGGTCAGCGCTATGTTTACTACATAGAGGAGATCAAAGGAAACGAGGACAGGGTCACATACGATACCCACAGGGAAAGAGTGGCCATTGAGATCAATGACAACGGCGACGGCACCATGAAAGCCGAAGTCGTGTACGCCACGGGAGAGACGCCTGTATTCACGAACGTATTCGAGCCCTACAAGACATCTGTTTCAGGAAAGAAGACCTGGAATGACGGCAATAACAGGGACGGCAAGAGGCCTTCGTCCATAATGGTCAGACTTATGGCTGACGGTGAAGAGGTCGCCATGAAGACGGTGACTTCGAAGGACGGATGGAAATACACGTTCGACGATCTTCTAAAGTATGACGCTGACGGAAATGAGATAAGGTACACCGTAGCCGAAGGAAAAGTCAGTGGATACAGTGTGAAGTATGACGGATATAACATAACGAACAGTTATACTCCCGGCAAGGTGAACGTACCCGTGACGAAGGTGTGGAAAGACAATAACGATGAGCAGGGTATAAGGCCTTCAAGTATCACCGTGAGACTCTATGCGGATGCGGCTGATACAGGAAAGACACTCACACTGTCTGCAGGGAACAGCTGGTCCGGAAGCTTTGACGGTCTTGATGAGTACAAGGCCGGCAGGAAGATAGACTACACAGTAAGAGAAGACAGTGTAGAAGGCTATACTACCGAACTCAAGGGAGATGCCGCAAGCGGTTACACAATTATCAACACAGCGACGCCGGCACCGCCGGAAGAGCCTTCATCCGACACGCCGAGAAGAACTACACCGAGGAGGACAAGAACCAGGAGATCTTCTTCAGGAGAAGTAAGGCACAACTACAGATCCGCAAGGAGGAATATGATCCTAAGGAAGACAGCTGACGGATATGTCCTTATAGAGGATAACGGAGTACCGCTCGCAAAATTCCCGACGGGTGACGAGATACAGCTGATGATCATGATAGCAGTGGCGGCAGCTGCGGCAGGAGTGATCATATGGATCGCACTCCTCGGCAGGAGAAAGAAAAAAGAGAGCAGATAAACCGCTCAGACTGAACATAACATAAGCAAAGGCACGGCCCAAATAGGCCGTGCCTTTTGTTTTGATCTGTTCAGATATGATTTGTATATTTCAGTCCTGTTTTTTTCTGTTAACAAATATCTGGGACAGGATTATAGCCGCGAACATGATTACGCATCCGGCGGTCTCAACGGGCTTCATATACTGGCCGAGTATGACTGCAGACGCGATCACAGCGAACACTGATTCCATACACATAAGAAGTGAGGCTACGGTTGGTTCAGTATACTTCTGACCGATTATCTGCAGTGTGTAGGCCGCGCCGCAGGAAAGAATACCTGCGTAAAGTATAGGCACGGCAGCATCCGCTATGGCCGCGATATCGGGCTTTTCAAATATGAACATAAGTATACCGGATATGATACCCGCCGTCAGGAACTGAACGCATGAGAGCATGGCTCCGTTCGCACCGGGAGCGTATCTGTCGATCAGGAGTATATGCACTGCAAAGATGATTGAACATATGAGAGCCAGTGCATCGCCTCTGTTAAACCCGCCCATATCGTTTCCGCCTATGCAGAGCAGATAAAGACCGACAGCGGCGACTGCTGCGCATATCCATACCATAAAAGGCGATCTTCTGCCGATGAGAAGGGATATTATCGGAACGAAGAATATGTACATCGCCGTTATAAAGGCTATTTTGCCGGGAGTTGAATCGTAGAAAGCGAATTGCTGGAAGTTGACGGCGGCGCAGAATACTACGCCGAGTATTATGCCGTGGATCCATGTCTTTCTCCGAAGGGATTTAAGCTGATCCGGCGGGAGCAGTGCTCTGTCGCGTTTACCGCCTATAATGGCTACGGGAATAAGAACAGCGGCACCGAGCAGTATCCTCACAGCACTGAAGGTAAAGGGACCCACGCTCTCCATACCGACGCTCTGCGCCACGAAAGCTATTCCCCATATGAGTGCCGTAAGGAGCAGAAGAACCGACCCCAGTGCCTTTTTGCCTTTGTTCCCTGATGTCATCTAAGTACCGCCTTTTATTTAAGTCCGCTCCATATTATACACGCGGACAGGTTAGTATGCAAAGAGATTCATTGCCATTGCTTGCCCGCTCGGTTATCATATATATAAGCAAAAAAGAAAGGCATCTTAAAAGGATAATGAAGAAATTAACTGTATTACTTCTGACAGCGGTATTCATATGTGTTCTCTTAAGCGGCTGCTACCTGGGCGGCATCAGGGACGCGGTTGAAGAGGCGGCTGAAAGGGCGGAGGAAGAGTATTCTTCCGGGACTTATGATGAGCCCGATCTTTCTCATGACATCGACCCGTATTACGAATATGAGTCCTGGTATCACAGGGAGGACAGGAACAGCGTTCCGTTCAGCTCCATAAACTACGAAAGGCCCGATGTCGATGCGATACTGGGTGACCTTGACACAGCAAGTGAGGCCATGAAAAATGCGTCCGACCAGGACAGGAGAGACAACGTGTACATGCGCGTCCTGGACATATTCTACGATTACGAGACGCTGATCAATTATGTGTATATAAGATCGTGCATAGACGAGACGGACAGCTACTGGAAGGACGAGTATTCGTTCCTTGGTTCTAGGAAGTTCGATATAACCGATGCAGTTACCGATATAGACGAGCTGTACAGATCGCTCTCGGATGATTCGGAAGAGGATGACATGCTGGGCGAGGGAGAGCTTGCCGAGGACACGCCCGATGAAGAGGGCGATGCGGCGATGAAGAGGTACGCCGAACTCAAGAGCAGGGAGTCCGATCTTATATCCGAATATTATTCCATAATGTTCGAGACTACTGTCGATTACAACGGACAGAAGGTGGATATAAGCACGGCGTACTATTCGGGAGAGATCTCGAAAGAGGATTATATTAAGGCCGTTGACAAGTACTACGGAGAAAAGAATCCCGTGGTCGCAGATATATATATTGAACTGATTAATATAAGACGCGAGATAGCTGAGATAAACGGATACGATTCGTATGAGATGTATGTATACGATTCGTCCGGTTCCGATTATGACTATGACGACATCGTTGCCTACCGTGAGTGCGTAAAGAAATATTTTGCACCCGATTATCTTGAAGCTACCGGGTATGACCTCGGCGAGATATATGATCAGAAATGCACGGAAGCGGACGTAATTGCGGCCTTGACCGAGATGGCTTCGGATTCAGAGGTTATATCGGAAGCGCTCACATATATGCTTGAGGGCGGCCTTTACGATATAACGGATTCGCCCTTAAAGACAGGCAGCGCTTTTGAAATGTATCTGTATTCCTACGATTCACCGTTCATACTTGTGAGGACCCAGGGCAACATAATAGATATCTATGATGTTGCTCACGAGTTTGGACATTTCTGCGACGACTACGTTAACTGGGAGATGGAGAGGAGCGAGAACGAATGTCTGGATATGAGCGAAGTGTTCTCGCAGGCCATGTCGCATCTGGTGCTGTACAGCGTCTCGGATTCCGTATCGGATGATGCCGGGGAACTTCTGTCGATCTATTCGTACATAGATGACTATCAGACGTTTGTCGAGCAGTCGTATTACAGTGAACTCGAGTCCGTTCTGTATGCAACGGATGATCTGACGGTTGAAAAGGTCAATGCGATTGCCGGTGAACTTGCAGAAGAGTACGGCATAACGGAGGACGCTCACAGGAGCTGGGACGATGTCAGCTGGATAGATATATCGCATCTGTTCGAGCAGCCTTTCTACACGATATCGTACTGCACGTCGCTGGACGCAGCTCTTCAGATAGATGAGGTCGCTTTTGAAGATTACTACAGAGCTGTAAAACTGTATGAAGATCTTCTGAACAGACAGGGTGACGGTGGTTTTATAAGCAACCTTGAGAGAGTAGGTATGGAGTCCCCGTTCTCTGAAGCGCGCATAAAGGAAGTGCACGATTACCTGGCGTCATATCTGCTGTAATCATATGTAAATATTTTGTGGCCATATATGACACACACAACGATATATGGTATAATCAAATGAGATATCAGGGTTTTCGAGACCGTTAATCCGGAAAGGAAAAACTTATGAAAAAAGCTATATGTTTAGTGCTGGTAATAGCGTTATGCTTTGTTTTTCTGACAGCCTGTCAGGAAGAGAAGAAAGAAGAGCCGGCACCCGAACCTGAAGTTGCGGAAGTTGAGATACCTGAACCTGAACCAGAACCTGAGCCCGAGCCTGAACCCGAGCCCGAGCCTGAACCCGATCCCAATGTATCGCCCACAACGGGCCTTCCCGGGAATACGGAATACAGACCTATAATGGTCCAGATAGACAATGAAGCGACCGGACGTCCTCAGTTCGGCATACAGGCCGCTGATATCGTTTATGAAACAGTCATTGAAGGATCCTCCACAAGGCTTACTGCACTCTTTAACGATACTTTACCGGAAAAGGCCGGTCCAGTAAGATCGATAAGGGTGTATCATCAGATAATTGCAAATGAGTGGGATCCTATTATGATCCATGAGGGAGTTGCTTCTGCTGCTAAGGGTGGCAAGGGCGATGTTTATATGGCTGAACACGGTGATCAGTTTAACTGCAGACTAGACGGAACAAAAATGGGAGAAGACGATATGTTCTGGCATATCGACCGAGGTACTTCGTTCTTTAATATACAGCTTGCATATGACAGGCATAATTTTGAAAGAACACCCAGAAATCCATTGTTTAAGTTTGATGCTGATGTTGATTATTCTGCTTATCCTGAATTTACTGAAGTTGATATTCCGTTTATATCCAAACCTGAACACTATTCATATACGTATGACAAGGGAACGGATAAACTCACGAGGTATCGTTACGGTGAGCCTTTCATAGATGCTGAGACAAAAGAGGCGGTTCAGGTGCAGAATGTGATAGTACAGTATGCACATATGGAATCAATAGACGAGAGAGACAGAAAATGGTACACATTGACTGGTGAAGGAAAGGCTGAGTACTTTATTGGTGGTCATCATATGACCGGAACATGGTCCAAGGATTCAGTTAAGGGTGCGACCATATTCAAACTGGATAACGGTGAGGATCTGGTCCTTAAGCCAGGCAACACGTGGATAGAGGTTCAGCCGGATTCGCGTGAGATTGTCGTGAAAAACGGTGAAGGAGCTGAAGCCGTAGCCGATGACGCCGGTGTTATGACAGACGTCAAGGAGATAACCGACTAGTCTTTATTTGAGAGGTCAAGATGAACAGAAGATCCAAGCTTATCATATTACTGGTCATAGTATTCGCAGTGCTGACGCTCTTTCCCGTAGCTGCTTTTGCGGATATGGGAGGATTTGCCGGCAGCAGCGACTTCGGATCATTTGATTTCGGCGGCGGCAGTTCCTATGATTCATGGGATTCGGGTTCGTCGTATGATGGCGGGTCCGGCGGACTTGTGCTTCTTCCGTTTATGGGAGGAGGATCCGGCGGCGGTGGCCTGACATTCTTTATAATAATCATAATTGTCATAGCTGTTATAAGTATCATACAGCGCTACAGGAACGGCGGCGGCAGCAGCGGCGGTTCATCCAACCCCGGTGCCAAGATAGAGGATATCTCGACGCTGACGCCTATGAGCGAGTATAAGACCGTCGATCCGAACTTTAACGAGGAGAAGATCAAGGAAAAGATAGCCGACTGGTACGTGAATATGCAGCAGGCATGGACAAGAAAGAATATGGCTCCGGTCCAGCCGTACTTTACGGATACGCTGTATGCCCAGTTTGAGTCCCAGATGAAGGAATACATAGCACGCAAGCAGACTAACTATGTGGAGAATATAGCGGTGCTTAATGTAGAACTCAGGGGATACAGACAGGATGCCGAGAAGGACAGCATATTCGCACTTGTCTCCACAAGGATAACCGACTATGTCGTGGATGATACGACAGGCAAGGTTATAAGGGGCAGCAAGGGCAACGAGCTGTTTATGGTCTATGAGTATACTCTCATAAGGACCGCAGGCAAGAAGACACCGTCTGAAGGTACGACAGGGGCGACCGAGATCGCATGTCCGTACTGCGGAGCTCCGATCAATATCAACCAGAGCGCTAAGTGCGAGTACTGCGGCAACATAATCAAGCAGAAGGATTACGACTGGGTCATATCTGCAATAAAGGGTGTGGCACAGCGTACCGGAAGAAGATAGTAAAAACCAACAAAAAACGGCATCTGCCTCGGGCAGGTGCCGTTTTGTTTTATCTTGTCAGAGATAGTACTCTCCGATCCGGTCTTTAAGAGAAGCTATATCAGCGTTTCCTGAGCATACCGGGCATGAGGGATCAGACGGAAGATCCGTTACACGGGATTTTAGCTTTTCCGCATCGAATGTGAATATCTTACCTGTAAGGAGGTCTTCCGATCCCGCGAGATACTTTATGCATTCAGCAGCCTGTACGCTGCCGAGCACGCCGACTGAGGGGCCGAGCACACCGACTTTTGAACATGTATCAGTATTTTCCGGCACTTCGGCTATGAGACACCTGAGGCACGGACCTTTTCCCGGAACATACGTCATCGCCTGGCCGCCGTATCTGACGACTCCGGCATGGGAGAACGGCTTTTTTGAAAGCACACACGCGTCGTTTATAAGGAACTTCGTTCCCATTCTGTCAACAGCGTCTATGACGAAATCATAATCGCGGATAAGATCCTGAATGTTGTCGGGCGTTACCCTTTCCTTAAATGTCAGGACTTCGAGAGCGGGATTCAGTGCTTTCAGCTTTTCAGCCGCAGCTTCGGCCTTGAGCCTGCCTGCGTCTTCAGCTGTATAGATGATCTGCCTCGGCAGATTCGATGCATCGACAGAGTCATAGTCCGCTATGCATATGGCGCCGATGCCGGATGCGGCAAGGTACATTGCGCATATGCTCCCGAGTCCTCCTGCGCCTATCAGCAGAACGCGTGAGGAGAGCAGTCTTTCCTGACCGTTTTCGCCTATGCCGGCAAGCGCTATATTACGTGCGTATTTTGTTTTCTGATCATCTCTCATATAAGCTTAAAACCCTTTCAGATACGATAATATTAACACATTTTCTCTGTTTATACACGGTTTCGGGGAAGCATTCAGGTAAGCAGAAAAAAACAAATATGAAATTTTACACAATAATTTACAAATTGTTAAAAATTGATTGAAATGCTCAGGCCTGCGTTGTATAATAATATGAGTTTGTTTAAGATTACAAGTTTTGTACATTTATAAGGAGGTAATTCTATGATAACAGCTGAACAAGTACAAAGCTTTCTGGGCAGTCCCTTCGTACAGAAGAGAATGAGAAAGCTGTCAGTTGTCGAAGCTGACGGCAAGACAAGACTTGACCATGTGCTTGACGGCTACCTTAAGAAGGACAAGAAGCGTTTTAAGGATCTGGGCTATCATTTTGTGTTATCATTTTTCCCTACTTTTGCAAAGATAGACAAGAAAGAGCTTAAAACGACGATCGATACTCCTTTCTACAGGAAGGCCCTCAACAATGTGTGCAAGAGCGTGCCCGAGCTGGGACTTCATGCGCCGCAGAATTTCGTAGCGCCGATACTCGTTGTCTGGAACTTTACGAACATCTGCAATCTGAAGTGCGTGCACTGCTATCAGGATGCCCACAAGGCTCTGCCTGATGAGCTCACACTTGAGGAGAGACTGCATGTCGTTGACGAGATGATCAAAAACCATGTCGCGACACTCGCTATCTCCGGCGGCGAACCGCTGATGTGCAAGGACTTCTGGGAAGTCGCAAAGTATGCTCATGACAACGGCATGTATCTGTCAGTAGCAACGAACGGCACACTCATAACAGAGGAAGTCGCCGCAAAGCTGGCTGAGATAGTCGATTATGTCGAGATCAGCGTAGACAGCGTAGACCCCAAAGTGCATGACGCTTTCAGAGGCGGAGACGGTCTCTGGGAGAAAGCCGTACAGGGTATCAAGAACTGTGTTGCTACAGGCAAGCTCGATGTAGGTATGGCTTCAACGGTAACGCGCAGGAACTTCGGCGAGCTGAGACAGCTCATCGATCTCGCGACGGAACTCGGATGCACATCGTTCTATGCGTTCAACTACATCCCCGCGGGCAGAGGCAAGTCGATTGAACTTGAAGACCTGACTCCCGAGATGCGTGAAGAGATGCTGCACATACTGCATGAGGCGCTTCTTGATGAATCCAAGTGTTCAACGATGTCAACATGCACTCAGTACGGACGTTACTGCATAGAGCACGCTCCCGACGATACACTCGTACTTAACCACTACGGAGTGTTCAAGGGTCAGCAGGCAAAGATGCTGTGCGAATACATCGGCGGATGCGGAGCAGGCAGACTGTACTGTGCGTTCCAGCCTAACGGCAAGGTCACACCCTGTGTTTTCATCAATAAGGTCGTAGGCGACTTAAGAGAGAACAGCCTGTCCGAGATCTGGATGAATGCTCCGATGATGCAGGATCTGAGAGACCGCGACAAGCTGAAAGAGCACTGCGGATCATGCAAAAACCGTACACTGTGCGGCGGTTGCAGAGCGAGAGCTTACGGATATTTCGAAGATCATCTCGCACCCGATCCCGGATGCATCTACAATCAGAAGGCATGGGATGAGCTCGTAGCCGAGAATAAGGTTCAGAGCGAATCCGAAGGCATATGATAAGGTTGATTATTAAGTCAGACGGACATGAAAATGTCCGTCTTTCTTTTTGCAAAAAACAGCCCGGCATTATATAATAATATGCAGGACAGTTTGTCTGTTTTTATATGAATAATACGTAAAAAGGAGTTTAGTGATATGGGTATCAAAGAAGGATTCGGCGGCATAAAGGATAAGATCGACGGAGCTCTTGAAAAGACTGATATCGATGATAAGATCAAAGGCGCTTTCACGGGCATAAAGGACAAGATGGACGATGCTCTGGAGAAGACCGATATAGATGACAAGATCAAGGAAAAGTTCGACGACATCAAGGACAAGTTCAAGAAAGACGACAAGGAAGAAAAGTAACTTATACTGTACTGCCGTCCCGTACGCGGGACGGCATATCTTTTTGAAAGGGTGCTTAAATGCAGACTGACATTATATCCGAGGTCCCTGAATGGCCGTTCATACGTGAAAGGTATATGCGCTGGCTCGATGTTCTCCTGAGTACCGTTGAATTTCAGTATAAGGTCAGCACCATACATAATACCGAGCACTGTGCGAGGGTGCTGATTCACGCACTGAGGCTGGCGTATGCCTGCAGGCTTAATGAAGAGGATTCCGAAGCTCTCGGAGCGGCATCGATATTTCATGATGCCGGACGTATTGCAGACGGTCTTGATACCGGACATGGAGAGCGGTCCGCGCATTACTACAGGGATATGTGCAGGGAAAAGGGCTTTCCATATGATGAAAGATCGTATCTATCCATGTTCTTCCATGACCGGCCCGATGAAATGGGTAAAGAAGCGTTCCTTAAAAACGGACTTAGAGAGGATACCCGGATATATCTCATATTCAAAGATTCAGACGGTCTGGACAGGCTGAGGCTGGGTGCCCGGTATCTCGACCTCAGGAAACTCAGGACTCCGGAAGCGCTGGGTATGGTCGGCTTTGCGGGCAGCATTGCGCATATGACTCATGAGGAGCTTATTTCAATGCTGGACCGCCCTTTCAGAGGGTCTAAAATATAGACATAAATCGGCCTTATATGATAGGATTGACATATAGAAACTATATCACTTGAACGTATTTCAGAGAGGTATTGATATGGCAGGAAATCGCCCGATGGGCAGACAGAAAGTCACCGGAAACGGAAGCGCCAATGTGTTCAGACGCGGGTCCGGACTGGGATTCGGCAGAACAGGCAGCGGCAGTACTCCTCCGCCTCCCGGAGGGAGCGGCGGTGGCGGCAACCGTAACTACGGAAGCGGCGGAAACCGCGGATTCAATATAGGCGGCGGCGGAAAGGCAGGCGGATGCGTCGGCATCATAGTCGTTATCATTCTTATCATTGTTTTCGCCACGCAGTGCAGCGGCGGCGGTGCGGGTAACGTGCTTGGCAATGTCCTCGGCGGGACTTCCGACCATGTCACGTCATACGATACAGGGTCCGCTTCCGACAGCCTGTACGATTTCTTCGGCAGCGACAGTACGGCGGTCTCTGACTGGACAGACCAGGCTCCGACGACTGCGCTCGACAGCACGGTCGCAACCGGCTCAAGAGAAAAGTATACCGTGATCAAAGGCGGCGGAAGGGACGAGGTCACAGTCATGATATATCTGTGCGGCACAGACCTCGAATCTGGCAGCGGCATGGCGACAAGGGACCTTGTCGAGATGACCAATGCGACGCTGAGCGATAAAGTGCATGTCCTTGTATATACCGGCGGCACAAGGAACTGGAACAACAACGTCGTCAGTTCCAGCGTGAACCAGATATATGAGATAAGGGACGGCGGACTTGAGAGGCTGGTCGAGAACGACGGCACGGATGCCATGACAAAGCCGGCTACGCTCACAAGATTCATCAAGTACTGCGCAGACAGGTATCCTTCGGCCAACAGAAAAGAACTCATACTCTGGGATCACGGCGGCGGATCAGTCAGCGGTTTCGGATACGATGAAAAGAACCAGATGTCAGGATCCATGACACTGGCGGGGATAAAGACCGCGCTTAAGGATGCGGGGCAGAAGTTCGATTTCATAGGTTATGACGCTTGTCTCATGGCTACCGTTGAGAACGGACTCATGCTCGATGACTTTGCTGATTACATGATCGCGTCCGAAGAGTCCGAGCCCGGCATAGGATGGTATTACACGAACTGGCTGACAGACCTCAGCAAAAATACGTCTATGCCCACGACAGAGATAGGCAAGGAGATAGTGGATGACTTCGTATCCCAGTGTGCGAGAAACTGCAACGGCCAGGCGGCAACGCTCTCGCTCGTTGATGTAGCGGAACTCTCCAATACGGTTCCGGCGGACTTGAAGAATTTCTCAAAGTCCATCAAAGCGTACATAACGGACAATAGCTATAAGACTGTCTCCGCTGCGAGAAACAATACGAGGGAGTTCGCAACACGCTCAAGGATCGATCAGATAGACCTCGCTCACTTCGCGACCAACCTCGGAAATGCCGAAGGCAATAAACTTGCGGACACCATAAAGGGTGCCGTTAAATACAACAGGACATCCACCAACATGACGAATGCGTACGGACTTTCGATATACTTCCCGTACAGAAGCGCCAAGTATGTGGATTCAGCCATAAACACCTATCAGGAGATAGGTATGGATGACGATTATGCGAGCTGCATTAGAGAGTTTGCCGGTCTTGAGACCGCGGGTATTGCGTCTTACGGCGGCACGGGCAGTCCGCTGTCATCTCTGTTCGGCGGAGGGTCCTCATCTTCAGGTTCGCTCCTGGGCAGCCTTCTCGGCGGATCATCTTCTTCGGGTGACCTGCTCGGCGGTTCGTCATCAGGCGGCGATATCTCCGACCTTATAGGTTCATTCCTCGGCGGCGACGTAGGATCCGTTGACGGTCTTTCAAGTCTGAACAGCGGATTCCTCTCGGGAAGGGATCTTTCCGATAAGGAGACCATAGAGTACATTTCAAACAACAGGTTTGATGAGACCTACCTTGAGTGGCAGCAGAACGAGGACGGACGGGACGTCATAGTGATGCCCGAGAGTCAGTGGGATATGGTCACGGGAGTTGCCTTAAACATGTTCTATGATGACGGCGAGGGATATATTAACCTCGGACGCGACAATATCATAGAATACGACGGTGACGGAAACCTCGTTGCGGCCGACGACCATACTTGGCTCGCCATGAACGGTCATGCTGTAGCTTTCTTTGTGGAAAGCACACAGGAAGTGGACGGCAAGATCGTTACCGAAGGCTGCATACCTGCACTTCTCAACGGCGAGAGGGTCGAGATAATGGTAGAGTTCGATGACGCTCATCCGACAGGATTCGTCACGGGCGCGAGAAGGGTGTACGCGGAAGGTGAGACCGATACGGTCGCCAAGAACATGGTGGAGATCGTTGACGGCGATACGATCGATTTCATCTGCGATTACTACAGCTACGACGGCGAGCTTATAGATAATTACGCGCTGGGCGAACAGCTCGTAGTGGACGGAGATCTTGAACTGCTGAACCTTGATATAGGTTCCGGCAGGCTCCGTGAGACGTACGTGTTCACTGACATATATCAGAGAGAACACTGGACGCCTTATCTTTCAAGATAAAACCATACTGATCTTACCGGAGGGTGGATATGCCGGGAAAGGCACCACGGCAGGATAAGAGAGATATGATGCTAACGGCCCCCATAGAGGGGCTCGTTATGCGTATGTCGGTCCCGACCATCCTGTCAATGCTTATAGCAGCATTCTATAATATAGCGGATACGTATTTTGTAGGGCAGATCGATACCATATCAACGGCATCGGTCGGTCTTGCTCTGCCTGTCATGACCATTGTGCAGGCCATAGGATTCCTGTTCGGACACGGCAGTGGCAATTATATGGCGAGAAAGCTCGGCGAGGGGGACAGGAAGTCTTCGGATATAATGTCGGATACTTCTGTCATACTGTGCTTCATTTCAGGCTGCGTGATAATGACTCTGTGTCTCCTGTTCATGAATCCGCTCGTAAAGGTGCTCGGTGCGACCCCTGTGCTGGTGGAGCCCGCAACGGAGTACATATCCATAATAATGATTGGCATGCCGTTCCTCATGACCTCGTTCACCATGAACAACCAGCTGAGGTTCCAGGGATACGCCACAAAGGGTATGATAGGCATGGCGATAGGATCACTGCTGAACGTCGGTCTGGATCCGCTTCTGATGTTCGGATTCGGCATGGGCCTCAAGGGCGCGGCGGTAGCTACGGTCATAGGTCAGATAGTCTCGTTCGTGATCCTTCTCGGTATGACGGGCAGGCTTAAAAAATGGAAACCCCAGTTCAGACCCAGTAAGCAACTTACGGGTGCCATATTCAGATTCGGTATACCGTCGCTTCTAAGACAGGGCATCATGGCGGTGGCTACCATATGCATGAATCAGGTGGCCGGAGGCTACAGCGAGGCAGCAATCGCCGCCATGTCAATAGTCGGAAAGATACTCATGGTAGGCGGATTTATAGTGATAGGCCTCGGGCAGGGATTCCAGCCGATAGTAGGTTTTAATTCCGGCGCCGGGAAGTGGTCCAGGGTGAGAAGAGTATATGTATTCTGCATGAAGACCTCGACTCTCATATCGCTTGTGTACGGCATAGTGTGCTGCGTTTTCGCAGCTTCACTTGTCGCATTTTTCAGGGACGATCCGGCGGTTATAGAGGCCGGGACTATAATACTGAGGTTCCAGAGCATAGCCTTTATGCTGAGCGGCATGGTGGTCATGACGAACATGCTGCTTCAGAATATGGGGAAGGCATTCACGGCGTCTTTTCTGGCGCTCACAAGACAGGGTATATTCTTTATACCGCTTCTATATGTGCTGCCTTTATTCTTCGGCATTTGGGGATTCTATACGGCTCAGGCGGCTGCGGATCTGCTCGCTTTCATCGTTACTGTGCCGTTCATTATAAAACTTCTGCGTGATCTTAAAAAACTTGAGAGCGATGAAACAGCAGAAAACTGTGCAGATACTGCATCGGAGGTTTGATATGTTTGATTTTGAGTTATATGTTCCAACAAAGGTAGTGTTCGGCCGCGGCGCCGAGAAAAGAGCCGGAGAGATGGTAAAAAGGGCCGGAGGTACCAAGGTCCTTCTGCATTACGGCTCCGTGAGCGCCGAAAAGACAGGGCTTCTGTCACGTATAGAGGACAGTCTTAAAGCTGAGGGTCTGGCATACTGCAAACTCGGAGGAGTAGTTCCGAATCCGAGACTCTCAAAGGTCCGCGAAGGCGTGGAACTGTCTCAAAAAGAAGGCGTTGATTTCATACTCGCTGTCGGCGGCGGCAGCGTGATCGATTCATCCAAGGCGATAGCCTATGCGCTTGCCGATCCGGATAATGACGTATGGGAGCTCTTCGACGGAACGAGAAAAAAAGCTGCCGGATGCCTGCCTCTCGGAGCTGTTCCAACTATCGCGGCTGCCGGGAGTGAGACCAGCGACTCATGCGTCATAACGAACGATGCTAACGACGAAAAGAGAGGATACAATGACGATATAGCGAGACCGCGGTTCGCGCTTATGAACCCGGAACTCACAATGACGCTCCCGGCGTATCAGACAGCGAGCGGATGCGTGGACATCATGATGCATACATTCGAGAGATACTTTACCCAGGGCGGCAACATGGAACTCACGGACGAGATCGCGGAAGGACTGCTGAGGACCGTTGTCCGCAACGCGCTCATACTCAGGGACGATCCCGAAGACTATGACGCGAGAGCAGAGATAATGTGGGCAGGAAGCCTGTCCCACAACGGTCTCACGGGCTGCGGCATAAAGGCCTCGGATTTCGCTTCGCACAAGATGGAGCATGAACTCTCCGGAATGTTCGACGTGGCCCACGGCGCGGGACTCGCTGCCATATGGTGCAGCTGGGCGAGATACGTCTGCGCTGACTGCACGGACAGATTCGCCAAGTATGCGCGCAACGTTCTGGGCGTAACTGAGGGAAGAGACGACCTGGAGACTGCGCTTAAGGGAATAGATGAGACAGAGGCATTCTTTAAGGCGATAGACATGCCTGTAAATCTGGAATCACTCATAGGGAGAAAAGCTACGGACGATGAGTGCATCGCACTCGGCAAAAACTGCGCGAGAGCCTGCGGAGGCAAGAAGGGCGCAGCTAAAGTGCTTTATGAAGAAGATATGATTGAGATATTCAGAAACGCTAACAGATAAGGAGCATACGATGGGACTTAAGGAAAAGATGTACAGCAACGTAAAAAAACCCGAGGGGTTTCTGGGTAAGAGGGTCCTGAGCAGAATGAACGGCGGCCTGCACGCTCAGCTCGCCGACTGGGGCATAGGTTTTCTGGGAGACATGAAGGCTGAGAGCGTTATCGATCTCGGATGCGGGGGAGGAAGGAATGTATCTGAATTCCTGAAGCGTTTTCCGGACGCTTTCGTAAGGGGGCTGGATTATTCCGAAACCTCGGTTGCAAAAGCCTCGAAGGTCAACAGGGCGGAGATCGCCCGAAGCAGGTGCGAGATAGTGCACGGCGACGTGACTTCGCTCCCGTTTGATGACGGCGCGTTCGACCTGGTCTCTGCTTTTGAGACGATATACTTCTGGCCGGATATAGAAAAGAGTTTCTCTGAGATCGTAAGGGTATTAAGACCCGGCGGAAAGTTTCTGATCGTCAACGAGTCAGACGGAGAGGACAGAGAGTCCGAGGAATGGGCCGAGATGATAGAAGGTCTTACCCGCTACACTGCGGAAAGACTGGATGAGCTTCTTAAAAATGCAGGGTTTAAGGGTGTAAAAACCGAACTGATACCGGAAAAGCACTGGCTCTGCGTTATAGCGGAAAAGTAATCATAAAAACAATCAACGCACTTCTTTAAGAAGTGCGTTTTTTACTTTATAAGATCTTTTATTACTTCGCCCGCGAGTATCATGCCGACTACAGGAGGTACGAACGAAACGGATCCTGGGGTTCGTCCTCTTTCCGGAGGCATTACCGGAGGCTCTTTGGAATACACGACCTTGAGACTGTCTATACCTCTTTTCCTTATCTCCTGACGGATGACTTTGGCGAGAGGACATACCGATGTGTCGTATATGTCAGCGACTTCAAAAGCCGAGGGGTCAAGTTTATTCCCGGCTCCCATGGCGCTGATGACAGGAATCCCTGCCTCGTGGGCTTTTTCTATGATCTCCAGTTTTCCGGCGACGGTGTCTATGGCATCGATCACGTAATCAAAGGCCTTAAAATCGATCGTGCCGCTGTTTTCGGGAAGAAAGAACATCTTGTATGTGTTAACCTTTGAAGCCGGATTTATGTCCTTTATCCGCTTTTCAGCAACATCGACCTTGTACATTCCCACAGTGCTGTTTAATGCATATATCTGTCTGTTTATATTCGATTCGCTCACAGTATCATTGTCTATGAGATCGATCTCGCCGATGCCCGCTCTTGCTAGTGCTTCGGCTGCATATCCGCCGACGCCGCCCACGCCGAATACAGCCACCCTTGAAGCGGCCAGTTTCTTAACTGCCTCATCACCCAGCATCAGCCTGGTCCTGGAGAACTGATCGGACATGTTGTTCCTTCCTTTCCGTTTTTATCTTTTGTATTATATCACGGTATCTTTCCTTATTGAACATGGCATTTTTATTATGATAAAATAAAAATGGAGAAAAATGAGCAATGATAAGGAGTGAACAATATGAGTAATGCAGTTGCGATTTCAAGACCGCGTATATCTGTGAAATTCCAGACGCTTGCTGCGCTGATTGCTATAGCTGCGGCTGTGGCTCTTCCTCAGGTAGCACACGGTATCGGTGCTGTCACGGGAATGGGAACTGCAGTAGGCGAGACATTTCTGCCGATGCACCTCCCGATAATAATAGTGGGACTTCTGGCCGGACCCTACGCCGGTCTTATTGCCGGCGCGGCAAGCCCTATCATAAGCTTTGCGTTGTCCGGAATGCCTCCGGCAGCGATGCTTCCTTTCATGATAGTCGAACTTGCGGTATACGGACTTACGGCAGGACTGCTGAGAAGGAACGCGATGCCCACAATATTCAAGGTCCTGATTACTCAGGCAGCCGGCAGAGCAGCCAGAATGGTTGCTATGCTGATAGCAGTGCATGCACTCGGCATGTCCGCTCTCGATCCATTTGCAATATGGACCGGCATAGGCACCGGTCTCGCCGGACTGATCATTCAGTGGACATTCATCTCGCTCATCATATACTGGATAGAGCACAGAAAAGCCTGAAAATGCTTCTTACCGATATCGAAAGAGCGAGGGAGCTGCTCAAAAGCGATCCTTCGCTGACCGCTGTTGCCGTCAGGGGAGATAAAGTTCTCACGACTGACAAAAAAGGAATAAGGCCTCTCGTGGAGTGGCTGGACTCAGGGGATATGGCCGGCTTTTCAGCCGCTGACAAGGCGGGCGGCAGGGCTGCTGCCATGCTGTATGATCTTATGGGCATCAAAGAGGTGTATTTTATAAGGGCCAGCCGTCACTGCATGGATTATCTTATAGGCAAAGGCATAAAGGCGGCCTGCGGAGATACGGTCGAATATATACTTAACAGGGACAGAAGCGGCATGTGTCCTATGGAGGAACTGTCGCTCACGACTGATGACCCTTCCGGTTTTCTTGAAAAGGCAAGGGGAAAACTGAGCATCAAGAGGTAAGACATATGATATATAAGGATTTCAAAGGCCTTAAACTGTCAAATCTCGGATTCGGAACCATGCGTCTGCCCGTGATAGACGGGAAGGATAAGTGCATAGACAAGGATCTTGCCGAGAAGATGTTCGCCAGGGCGATAGAGGCAGGAGTCAATTACTTTGACACGGCCTGGGGTTATCACGGGGGCAATTCCGAACTGGTCACGGGCGAGATCCTGAGCAATTATGACAGGGACAGCTTTTATCTGGCCACAAAGTTCCCCGGTTACGACCTTTCGAATATGCCGAAGGTTGAGGAGATATTCGAGCGTCAGCTTGAAAAACTCAGGACCGATCATTTTGATTTCTATCTCATACATAATGTGTGTGAGATGAATATAGACGAGTATCTTAATCCCAAGCACGGAGTGCAGGAATACCTGATCCGTCAGAGGGAGAACGGCAGGATAAAGCATCTGGGACTGTCATCGCACGGCAGAGCCTCTACACTGAAGCGTTATCTTGATATATGGGGGAGCGAGATGGAGTTCTGCCAGCTTCAGGTCAATTATATAGACTGGGAGTTCCAGAAAGCTGCTGACGGCGTTGCGCTCCTTAAGGAGAAAGGTATACCGCTCTGGGTCATGGAGCCCGTGAGAGGCGGTCTTCTGGCCAGACTGTCAGAGGAGAACGCCGCAAAGCTTAAGGAGCTCAGACCCGATGAATCATCGGTTGCCTGGGCATTCAGGTATCTCCAGACGATTCCCGAAACCAAGGTCATCCTGTCCGGCATGACGGATCTTGCGCAGGTAGAGGATAATCTTAGGACGTTCGAAACGGAAAAGCCTCTTACCGATAGAGAGCAGGAGGTCCTGTCCGGGATAGCGTCGGATATGCTATCCAAAAAGATACTGCCGTGTACGGCATGCAGGTACTGCACGGAATACTGTCCGCAGGAACTCGATATACCGTATCTTCTGTCGCTGTATAACGATTACGAGTTTACGGGAGGAGGCTATACTCCTGTCATGAGGGGGCTTGCTCTTAGCGAGGATAAACAGCCGTCAGCCTGTATAGGCTGCGCAAGCTGCGAACAGGTCTGTCCGCAACAGATAGGCATATCCGGTGCTATGAGCGATTTTGCCGAAAAACTTAAAAAGGGGTTTGTGTGATGAAAAAAGTAGTGATTATGTTCTTAAAGGACTGTCCTTACTGCAAGAACGCGAGAAAGGCAACTGCTGAACTGTACGGTGAGAACCACGATTACCTCAATCTTGATCTGGAGTGGATAGATGAGGAGCGTCATCCCGAAGTCGCCGATAGTCTTGATTACTATTATGTGCCGTCACTGTTCGCTGACGGGGTAAAACTGTATGAGGCTCATCCCGGTGAGTCCTATGACGAGTGCAAGGATGCGCTCAGAAAGGCACTGACTGAAGCACTCGAATAACAATGGACAACTATGCAGCCTCGGTTGAAAAGACAAAAAAACTGTTTCTGGGATATCCGCAGGAGGATATGATAGCGGCCTATGCTCTGGAGCACGACGATGACTACATTTATCTGTCTTTTATGGGCAGGAAAGAGCGTGTGTCAAGGAATACCGCTTCCATCGAATATGAAAGCAGCGGTGGGTGGACGGAGTCATCATACGCTGAATATATGACCATATACGACGTTCTTTCCAGATGCAGCATGCCGCGGCTTACGGGGGAGATGGTCCCCGCATCCGCGCTGCTGGGCAGCGCCTACAGAAGCGGCATATCCGATTTCTTTGAGAGGGACGCGGCACTGCTCGATAAAAGGTTTGATGTTCTTAAGCGCGTATGTGCATCGATGGGAAAGATATCGGAGGGTATGAGCGATCTCGAATGCAATTTCAGCTTATTCGAGTTTCTGCCCGTCGGGATGAGATTCCTCCGTGCGGACGACGAGTTCCCTCCGGAGATACATTATCTCTGGGACGGGTGCACGCTTAAGCACATGTATTTTGAAACAACACAGTTCTGCGAGAGATTCATAACCGATATGCTCATAAAGGAAATAAAAAAAGGATCGTAACGATCCCTTTTTTTTATATTGCCGGGTCACCCCGGTCTGTCACTATCTCATAGCCTGCCGATCTGACCCTGTTTTCAAGACACGCTCTGCACTGCGCTGATTCCTCACCGGTGCATATTTTTTTGTCGTAAAGCTCATACTGCGTCCTGTGTTCCGTGGGGGACAGATTCGGCATGACGACGTTTGCTCCTGCTTTGAGTCCGAGCTCTCTTCCGTCGGGAGCTATCGTTCCCAGCGCTGTCGTTGCGGGCAGCAGGGCTTTGGGAAACAGCAGCCTTAAAAGTGCCAGTATATTGAGAGTCAGCTCAAGACTCCCGCTCTTAAAATCAGCGAACGGAGTCGCGCTGTGCGTTATGTACGGTCCTATCCCTATCATATGGGGCTTAAGCTCCTGAAGGAACCTTATGTCGGATATAAGGGTCTCCGTTGTCTGGTAGGGTGAACCCACCATAAATCCCGAGCCTGTGACATAGCCTATTTCCTTAAGGTCGTAAAGGCAGCGCTTACGGTTTTCAAGGCTCATGCACCCGGGATGCAGTTTCCCGTAATGCTCTGAATCGGCGGTCTCATGACGGAGAAGGTATCTGTCGGCGCCCGCGTCGAAAAGAGCCTTATAGGATTCACGGCTCCGCTCTCCTACGGAAAGCGTTACGGCGCAGTCAGGATAATCCTTCTTTATATGCGAAACTATGGCGCAGAGCCTTTCATCGCTGAAGTAGGGATCCTCGCCTCCCTGAAGTACGAACGTTCGGAATCCGAGTTCATAGCCGTCACGGCAGCATTCCATTATCTCATCTTCGGTGAGCCTGTATCTCTCAAGTTCCGTATTGCCTTTTCTGATTCCGCAGTAATAGCAGTCATTCCGGCATATATTGGTAAACTCGATAAGTCCCCTTATAAAGACTTTTCTGCCGTACACGGATCTTCTGACTTCATCCGCTGCAGCGTGCAGCAGAGGATGAGGCTCTTCGGTCAGGATGCACCTTAAATCCTCATCAGATATATCCCCGGTCTTCTTTATGCAGTTTATTATTTCTTTGATCCTGCTCTCATCCATATCTTGATTATAACCGAGTTTATGCGTTTCTAAAAGAGAAAAGGCAGCCCGCGCTGCCTTTCTCATATATGTTAAGGTGTCTAACTGAGGACCGTTCCGTCTGCCAGTGTTATAGTGTAGCCGTTGAAGTCGATCGTACCGTTGTTTGTGAGCGTCGTCACCGTGCAGTTGCCTGTAAGTATCCATGTGCTTCCGTTATCAACTGTTACATTCACTTCGCTTGAATCCGATGTGCCGCCTTCGGCATTGTCTATTATGTTTACTGTACCCGTAAGTACGCTGCTGCCTGAGAGTGTCAGATCGAGAGATGAGATCGCGTCGACCGCTATATCTCCTTCGAGCTGCTGGTCCGTTGCTGTTACAACTGCCTGTGCACCGTTGCTGCCTGCGCTGCCCCAGCCGTGAGAAGCGCTGTTGCCTGATACGAGCATGAGGTAGCCGTCAGTTTCGTTATTTACTATCTCTACATCACTTAAGTCGATCGTACATGCCGTGTTCGTTACGTAGAACACATCTCCGTTGTTGTTTATGACCGTTCCGCCGTTCATGCTGAACTCGGCTGTGCCGTTTTCAGCGTCGCCGGACATAGACTGATAGATGAATATGCAGTGCACGTTCTCGTCCGAGCTTGAGCCCTTTGTGTCGCTCATGTTGCCGGATACCGTGCAGTCCGTAAGATCTATCGAGTTCTGTCCTTCGATGACCAGAGCTTCGGAATTCTCGGCAGTGAGGGTCGCTCCCGTAACTGTTATTTCGGCTGTGGAGTATATGGCAGGGGAGTTGTAACCTTTGCTGGTATATGTGCCGCCTGTAACATTGACGGTTCCGCCGCCTCTGTCGCTCCTAATCGCAGCTGCTGAGTTTCCGGATGTTGTGACTGTCAGATTCTCTGCATTCATAGTGCCGCCTCCGGTGGTCATTATTCCGCCGGAATTGTCATCCTGAGTGATTATAGTCGTGTCTGACACATTAACGACCGTGCCTTCGCCGTAGCTGAATACCCCGTTGCCGCACTGGGCTGAAGAGGTTACTGTGCTGTCATCGATTGTTACCTGTGCGCCGTCTACTGCCAGCAGAGCCGCGTTCATGCCGTAGAAATCGCCGTTTTCGGCGTTTGAGGAACTGCCCGACTGCTTATCCACCTTGATGCCTGTCAGGGTCGCTTCAGCGCCGTCTATCAGAAGAGCGTTCTCGTCATCACCGTCAGACGTGTAGCTGTCGTTTGATGAAACCGTGTTGCTGTCGATTTTAACCGCTGCGCTTCTGTCAGCGGGAGCGGAGGACTGTCCTCCGTTCCCCGGACCGCCTTCAGGTGCTTCTCCCTGAGAACTGTTTGTGCTGTCCATATTAATAACCGTTAGTGTTTTTACAGTTCCGTCTTCGCTGTACTCGACAGTTATGAAGTCTCCTTCGGTGAGTTCTGACACACTTTCGATACCTGTGAATGAAGCATTTGACAGGTCGAGAGTAACTGTTTTGTTACTGGACTTAAAAGACCTGTTGCTGCCGGGCATTTCCGGGGGAGTACCGTTCTGATCCGCAGGCATTTCCGGGGGAGTGCCGTTCTGATCCGCAGGCATCTCCGGGGGAGTGTTGTCTGAGCCCGAAGTTTTTTCAGACGTATTACCGTTAGTATCTGATTTCCTGCTGTCCTTTTTTGATTCTGACGAATCGCTGTTGCTCTTGCTGTCAGATTTACCCGACGGTTTTTCAGAGGGTTTGCCTGAAGGCTTGCCGCTGTTATCCGAACTGCTTTCAGATGAATCCGGTTTTTCGTCCGGTTTCCCGGTATCGCTGCCTTTTTCCTGACGGTTTCCGTCCGGTCTTTCAGGCGGGGCCTGCATGCCGTTACCGTTTTCGTTTATATCGGGTGGGGTGCCCATGCCGCTTTCTTCGATATCGCCAAGTTCTATTGTAATCTTGTTCCCGTCTATGGAGGTCACTCTGCCGGTCACGGGATCAGTGCCGGCATTCTCCGTACTTTTTGCATCCTGAACCGTCTCTGTGTCGGTTATACTGTCAGAAACGGAAGTGTCAGTTTTCGCCGGGGCCTGACATGAGGTCATGAAGATCATAAGCATTGCGCTTAAGGCCACGGCTATAATTGTTTTGAGTAAACGTTTGTCTTTCATCGTTAACGCTTCCTTTCTTTGTTTTCTGATGCAATCATAACCGGTGTTTCTTAACTGAAACTTAAAGAGAATAAAAAAAGCGAAAGACTTTTCAGCCTTTCGCCCTTTTTATATTCGTCTTGTTTATTACTCGGTGACTATCTCAGCATCGGGAGCGTTCTTCTTCACGCTCGCTATGCCGTTGTCGCATGCGGACATCGTGGTATAGCCTTCGCTGACTGCTATGATCTGACCGTTCTTTGCCTTGAGACGGAAACGGAATTCACCTTTCTTATCCTTATATACTTCAAATTTCGGATTCTTGAGAGCCTTGAATCCGGCTTCTGTCTGGTCTTCAACATCAGCTATAGGAGCATTCTTTGCAACGCTCGCTATGCCTTTGTCGCATGCGGATCTGGTGGTGTAGACTTCGCTGGTCGCTATTACCTGACCGTTGTTGGCTTTGAGGTTGAACACAAAACCTGTTTTTGTCTGTTTGACTAAGAATTTACCCATGGGGGACGCCTCCTTTGATATGCTCTTAAGTTAATTATAAAATCTATTTTTTTCTTATGCAATAAAAAGATTTAACCGTTTTTTGAGTTTGAATCTCAATAAAAATTTATTATAAAACAATAAAAATATATTGACATGCAGAAAATACGCTAGTAATATAATGGTCAGAAGACAGAGATATTCGGAGGCATATCATGGAAAATACGGTTTTATCAAGAAGATTAAAAGCAGTGATAATCGCTTTGGGCGTGCTTGGCGCTCTTGTTTACTGCATTGCGCTGCCGCTGATGGGCATGGATATGGTGTTTGCGTATCCCGAATTCAGCGACTTTTACTGGCCGTGGCTTATATTCTTCTGGGCATCGGGTGTACCGTGCTATCTGGTGCTGATATACGGCTGGATGGTGACAGAGAACATTGCAGAGGGTCATCCGTTCACTCACGAGAACGCGAAACTCATAAAGAGGATAGCTCAGTTCGCGATATGGGATACAGTGTATTTCCTCATAGGGAACGTAATACTGTTCCTGCTCGGAATGAGCCATCCCGGGATCGTTCTTCTTTCATTTGCGGTAGTGCTTGCCGGCGTCGTTTTCTCAATCGTTGCGTCCGCTCTTTCGAGTTTTGTTACGAGAGCCTCGAATCTGCAGGAACAGAGCGATCTTACTATATAGGTGAACGATATGGAAGGAAAGATAATATTCAACATAGACGTGATGCTCGCCAGGCGCAAGATGTCGCTGACTGAACTGGCGGGCAAGGTAGGGATAACCGTTGCGAACATGTCCATCCTGAAAACAGGAAAGGCAAGGGCGGTCAAGATGAGCACTCTCGCACTCATGTGTAAAGCACTGGACTGCCAGCCCGGCGACCTTATGGAGTACCGGGAAGACGGCTGATTTTATATATAACAGAAAGAAGAATGCCGCGGACGCACCGCGGCATTTCTTTTTGTTCAGTACTGAGGGCCGGTCAAAGCGTGATTAAAAGCTTTGTTGTGATATAATCGTTAGGAGGGGTTTTAAGTTTGGATTAAGGTTTTAAGGCTATGCTTTATATATATAAAGCGTTTAGGAGGACCCTTTTATGAGACTGCTGCTGGTTGAGGATGAACGTTCGCTTTCAAGAGCGGTAAAGGCGGTGCTTGAAAAGAACAAATATTCCGTTGATGCCGTGTTTGACGGTGAGGAGGCGCTGGACTATCTCGCAACAGACAACTATGACGGCGTCATTATGGACGTCATGATGCCGAAAAAAGACGGTTTCACTGCTCTTCGCGAAATGCGTGAAAGCGGCGACAGGACGCCGGTGCTCATGCTCACGGCGAAGTCCGAAGTGGACGACAAGGTCGAAGGACTCGACAGCGGCGCAAACGACTATCTGACAAAACCCTTTGACATGAAGGAGCTGCTGGCCAGGATCAGGGCAATGACGCGCAAGACTTCCGAGCAGGCGGATTCCGTTCTTCAGTTCGGAAACATTTCTTTAAGCTCAACGAATTTCCGTCTGGAGGGCCCTTCCGGCGGATTTCAGCTCGCCAACAAGGAGTATCAGATGATGGAGATGCTCATGCGCCATCCCAAGAATATCGTGTCGGCCGATATGTTCATGGAACGTATATGGGGGCTTGACAGCGATACGGAGAGCAATGTCGTGTGGGTATACATATCATACTTGAGAAAAAAGCTGACGGCGGCCGGGGCGAACATACAGATTAAAGCGATGAGAAACGCGGGATACTATCTGGAGGAGACTGATGATTAAGAAGCTCAGATACAAGTTCATAAAGATAGCCCTGCTCTCGGTCGCGGTAGTCCTGGCAGTCATAATAACCGTTATCAATGTCGTTAACTACAATACTGTTATGGCTGACGCGGACCGTACTCTCGAGATGCTGGCCGGCAACGGCGGCAGATTTCCCGTGTCTGAACATATGGATAAGCCTGAAGGCATGCGCGAAGGACCGTTTAAGGGGCATGATGATTTTTCACCCGAGGCGCCTTTCGAGACCCGTTATTTCAGCGTTGAGATAGCATCCGACGGCAGTATCGCTTCAGCTGATACTGATAATATCGCTGCCGTAGACGAAACTCAGGCCGTGACATATGCGAAAGATGCCGCAACATCAGGCCGGGAGAGAGGGACGGCAGACAGCTACAGATACCTCGTGAGACAGAAAGGGGACAGCACTGTAGTTGTCTTTACCGATATCACTCAGAAGCTCGCAAGTTTCAGATCGTTCCTTTTTGCGAGCGTGCTCATAGCGGCTGCCGGAACCGGGGCGGTGTTCCTTCTGATCTGGTTCTTCTCCAGCCGTATAATCCGTCCCATAGCCGAGAGCTATGAGAAACAGAAGCAGTTCATAACCGATGCGGGGCATGACATAAAGACACCCATAACGATAATAGACGCCGATGCCGAAGTACTCGAGATGGAGACCGGCAAGAGCGAATGGATAGATGACATACGCCTTCAGACGGGAAGGCTCGCGGAGCTCACCAGGGATCTCATATTCCTTTCCCGCATGGAGGAGGATGATCCTGGGATACAGATGATAGAATTCCCGTTTTCGGACGTTGTAAGTGAGTCTGCCCAGTCGTTCCAGTCTCTCGCGAGGACTCAGGGAAAGAACTTTGATATGGATATAGAGCCTATGCTCACAGTGAGCGGCGACGAGAAATCCATGAGACAGCTCGTGACGATACTGACGGATAATGCTGTTAAGTATTCCCCCGAAGGCGGCGACATACGCGTCACGGCAGGAAGAAGGGGCAAAAAGATACTGCTTAAGGTATACAACACGACTGAAGGTCAGTTGAGTTCTGACGAACTCAAGCATATGTTCGACAGATTCTACAGGACCGACAGATCGAGAAACTCGGAAAAGGGCGGCTACGGTATAGGTCTTTCCATAGCCAAGGCTGTCGCGGAAGCGCATAAGGGAGATATCTCCGCGCGCGCTGCGGGAGACAGGGCTGTTGAGATAACGGTGTCGCTTCCGGCAGTCAATACGGATATAAAGGAGAATTAGCAATGAAGGTGCTGTTTGCGTCGGATATTCACGGTTCGGCATATTACACGGAAAAGATACTTGAGGGATTTGAATCATCCGGTGCAGAAAAGCTCATACTTCTGGGCGATATACTATATCACGGGCCGAGGAACGATCTTCCCGAAGGACACGCGCCCAAAAAGGTGTTCGCCATGCTCAACGGTTACGCGGAAAAGATAATAGCCGTGAGGGGCAACTGCGATGCCGAGATCGATCAGATGGTGCTGGATTTTCCGATAACCGCCGATTACTGCGATCTTCTGCTGGACGGCAGGGAGTTCTTTCTGACGCACGGACATATTTATTCGCCTGAAAACATGCCGAAGCTTAAAGAGGGATCCGCGTTCGTATTCGGGCATATACATCTGCCGGTAGCGGAAAAGAAGGACGGCATCGTGATACTCAATCCGGGTTCGGCCGCTCTTCCGAAAGGAGGAAACCCGAATTCGTACGCCGAATATGAAGACGGCCTGTTTGCAATAAAGACTTTTGACGGCGAAATAATAAAGAGCATTGAACTCTGAAACTGAGAAACAAAAAAAGAGGGGAGACCCTCTTATTTTTTTGCCGCTTTCAGGAATCTTATCGGGACGCCTTCTTCGGTGAACCGTTTTTCATGCTCCGTCATGAAGTTCTCGCCGTTGTACTCCCTATGAAGATCCTCTGTCATATAATTGATCTCAAAACCGCATTCCCCGAAATACCTGAGCGAATCTGCCCAGAGCGTTTCGCTGTCCGTTTTGAACCATATCTCGGCACCGTCGTCCATGATGCTTTTGTATTTTTCAAGCTGCAGGGGATGGGTGAGCCTTCTCTTATGGTAACGGCGTCTCTTGTCCCACGGGTTGCAGAAATTTATATATATCCTTTTGAACCTGTCGCCATCGCCGAACACCCTGTCTATAAGGGTTATGTCATGCCTGACAAGCAGGAGGTTGGATACGGGATCTTCACCGTATTCGGCCGCGACGAACCTTCTCGCCTGTGCGAGTATCATCTTGACTATATCGATCCCTATGAAGTTTATCTCCGGGTGCGCGTGAGCCATCGCTCCTGTTGACACGCATTTCCCGCAGCCGAGTTCAAGGTGCATCTCTTTTCTTTCCGCGAAAGCATCCGCCCATCTGTTCCTGAGCAACTGGGCGTCCGCGGCGTCTATGAAGTATTCGCATGCCTTAAGTTCGGGCTCGGCCCATGGTCTTATCCTTATATGCATTTAAGTATCCTTATCAAAAAAGGGCCTTCCTCGGAAGGCCCTCAGGTATGCTGTTTATTTAAGCATGCACTGTCCGCCCGTTACGGGTATCGCCTGACCTGTCTCGTACTTCTGTTCGACACAGTAGAATATGGCTCTTGCGACGTCCACGGGGAAACATCCTCTGTTCATCGGGACTTTGGCTTCGTATGCCGCCTTGACATCTTCGACCGTCTTTGCGCCCGGAACCTTGCCGGCTTTCAGGTACTGCAGGAAGAGACCCTTCTCGGGATCCATCCACAGCGGTCCGTCAAGATAGTTGCCGGGGCATACCGCGTTGACCTTTATATTGTATTCGCAGAGCTCAAGAGCAAAGCTCTCGGTGAGGCCGATGCCTCCGAACTTGCTGCCAGCATAAGCGAAGTTCTTGTTGCTCCCGACGAGACCGGATTTCGAGTTGACTGTTATTATGTCGCCCATCCAGCTGTTGTCGGCCTTATACTGCGCCTGCATTATTATGCTGGCGTATTTCGCGCAGAGGAAGAATCCCGTGTAGTTGATATCCGTGACGAAATCGAAGTCCTTTTTCTCCATCTGGGCGATGGGGCCGGATCTTACTACGCCCGCGTTCGACACCATTATATCGAGGCCGCCGAAGTGTTCGACTGTCTTCTGTACCATCTCGGCCACGCTCTGCTCATCGGATACGTTCACGCCTATGCAGCAGGCTCTCTCTCCGAGTTCATCGGCTACCTTGGACGCAAGTTCCGTGTTCATGTCGGCGATGACTATCATAGCGCCTTCTTTGTACATCTCCTCAGCGATGCCTTTGCCGAATCCCTGCGCGCTGCCGGTGACTATGGCTATCTTGCCGCCGAGCCTTCCCGGTATGTCCTGTCTGTCGTTTACTTTCTCGGCCGCGATCTGCTGCCATTTTGTCATGTCTATCATATGATCGGATCCTTTCATCTGTTTTTTACCAACAAAGATTATACCACTCGGCAGGTCCGCTAACAAGACGGCCCCTGAGTCTTTTGCTGTATCAATCGCTTTTTTTTCCGGATTGTAGTAGAATATTGCGGGCGGGGAGAAATCCCTGCCTGTATCATGAAAAGAAAGGGGAAAGACGGTTGGCTGACAAAAAGTATGAGATCGATATGCTGAACGGTCCGATATTTTCAAGGATCGTACGGTTTTCCGTTCCCATGGTCATATCAGGCATTCTTCAGTTGCTGTTCAATGCTGCGGACATAATCGTAGTCGGCAATTTTGACGGCGAGAAGGCACTCGCTGCTGTCGGATCCACCACTTCCCTTATAATACTTATAATTAATCTTTTTATAGGACTTTCCGTAGGCGCAAATGTCGTTGCCGCGAAGCATTTCGGAGCGGGGCAGAGGAAGGACGTCTATCAGACGGTGCACACTTCCATGGCTATGAGCATATACATAGGTCTTGCCCTGATGGCAGTAGGCGTCATATTCTCTGGTCTCTTCCTTGAATGGATGAATACGCCTGAGGAGATCCACGGTATGGCCACGGACTATATGCGGATAATCTTCATAGGCATGCCGGCTTCCATGATATACAACTTCGGCTATGCGATACTGAGAGTCAAAGGGGATACGAAAAGGCCTCTTTACTATCTCATTTTCGCAGGGATAATAAACGTAGCACTGAATCTCCTGTTCGTCATAGTATTCCGCATGAGTGTTTCCGGCGTCGCAACAGCAACGTCCATATCGCAGGCTGTATCTGCGCTTCTCATAATAAGATGTCTTACGAAAGAGGAGAGCATGATAAAGCTTTACTTAAGAAAGATACGTATTTTCAGACCCAAACTCAGACAGATAATAAAGATAGGACTGCCGGCGGGCATTCAGGGCGTTGTGTTCTCGGTATCAAACGTCATAATACAGGCAGGCATCAATTCGTTCGGCACGGTCGTGGTCGCGGGAAACACCGCCGCTTCCAACCTGGAAGGTTTTGTATACTATGCCATGAACCCGTTCTCTCAGGCGGCCATAACGTTTACCAGCCAGAATATAGGGGCGGGCAGGTACGGAAGGATCAACAGGATACTCGTATCTTCTCTCATATCAGTGACCGTTATAGGCCTCGCTATGGGAGCCGTGTGCCTGATATTCGGCAACCAGCTTCTGGGGCTCTACACCGATTCCCCTGCGGTCATCGCAGAGGGGATGTACAGACTCAGCGTCATCGTCATGACTTTTGTACTTTGTGGCATAATGGAAGTCTTTGCCGGCAGCATAAGGGGTATGGGGCATTCAGTAATGCCAATGGCAATAACTATAGCCGGTGTGTGTGGGGTGAGACTCATATGGATCGCGACTGTGTTCGCCGCGGAGCATACAAAGTGGAGCCTTTACATATCGTTCCCGATCTCATGGGTATTCACGATAGTCCTGTATGTTTTTGCTTTTATATTCTACAGGAGAAAGCTCGGCCGTACTGCGGAAGCATCTGCTGAAGAACAGCGTGGATGATACCGTTACGTTTATTTGTAGTATAATCTAGTAAACATATGTTTTCAGAGGAAAGACATGGACAGACCTAATGACAATACAGAATACCGCGCCGGGGCGGGAGCAGCCGCCGGAAGGACCGGGATCATTGCGAATCTGGTGCTCTTCGCGGCCAAGCTCATAGCGGGCATAATATCGGGTTCAATAGCCATAACGGCGGACGCCATAAACAACCTTACGGATTCCGCTGCTTCGATCATAGCTATAATCGGCTTCCGCATGTCAAGAAGACCTGCCGATGAGGGACATCCGTACGGGCACGCCAGATCCGAATATATAGCCGGTTTCATTGTTGCGGCAGTGATACTGCTGGCGGGTTTCGATCTTATGAGATCCTCTGTTGAGAGGATCGCCGAACCGAAAGATCCTGTCTTCTCATGGGTTTCCATGGGCATACTCATAGGTTCAGTTATAGTAAAGCTCGTGCTCTTTGCTTACTACCGCGTTAAATGGAGACGGCTCGACTCTCCGCTCCTTAAAGCGCTCGCTGATGACAGCAGGAATGATGTTCTTTCAACGTCTGCCGTTATCGCATCTGTAGTGGTGTTCGCTGCATGCGGCATAAATATTGACGGGATTATCGGACTGTGCATAGGCGGATTCATATTCTACTCTGCGATCAGGGTGGCAAAGATTACGATAAGTCCGCTCCTGGGTGCTGCCGCGTCCAGGGAAACGGTCAAATCCATTGAGGACCTTGTCCTGTCCCACGGAGAGGTCATAGGTCTTCATGATCTTCTTGTGCATGAATACGGCCCCGGACACTGTTTTGCATCGGCGCATATAGAGATGTCTGCGGATATCCCTCCGCTGGAGTGCCACGATATAATCGACGACATAGAAAGGGATGCCTTAAGAGAACTCAACATCCATCTCGTGATGCACTATGATCCGGTATATAACGATGACGAACTGATCGAGGTAAAAGAAGCCGCAAAATCGGCTGTTACCGAGTGCTGTCCGGATGCCTGCATACATGATCTCAGGATAATAAAAAAAGACGGCAGACGCTGCGTCTATTTCGACGTGGATATGCCGTTCGGCATGCTGGATGAAAAGGATGCGGTTGAAAGAGCCGCCAAAAGAGCCATTTCCGAAACGGGAGACTATGATGTTTCCATAACGTTTGAAGGCAGCTGATAAAAAGAACGGCCGTAAAGGCCGTTCTTCTTTTACTCTATTATAAGATCCGTCATGCAGAACTTCGTTACATCCACATAGCCTCTGTCGGTGAGTCTCAGTTCCGGCAGCACCGAGAGACACAGTATGGACATCGTCATGAACGGGGAGTGGATATTGCATCCCAGCGATACCCATGCCTGCTTCAGATTCTTTATGTGATCGTGAACGTACTGAAGTGAAGTATCGTTCATTATGCCCGCTACGGGAAGATCCACTGTTTCAAGAACTTTGCCGTCGAGCACAGCCGTGTATCCGCCGCCGCATTCTATGAGGGCGTTGGCTGCCACCGCCATGTCCCTGTCGTTCGCTCCGAGCACTATGAGGTTGTGCGCGTCATGCGCCACTGTCTGGGCTATGGCGCCTTTCCTTATGCCGAACCCCTTTACAAAACCGAACCCCTTGTTGCCCGTTCTGTTGTGACGCTCGAAGACAGCAGCTTTGAGTATGTCATTTCCGGGATCGGCGGCTATCCCGCCGTCAACAGTCTTAAGGACCGCTTCAGAAGCTTTCGTGCTGGTCCTGTGGGGGATTATCTCTATCATGCGGACTTTTGCTTCGCTGCCCCCGTAAGGGATGCGGAACGATTCCTCCGTTATGGGACCCTGTATATTGATAGAATGCCTTATCCAGTCAGGATAGCTGTAGGGCTCGAATTCAACCGTCAGCTCTCCGTCCTTTGCCACCACCTGACCGTTTATCATAGTCATCTTTACATCTATCTTTTCCAGTGAGCCGATAAGTATAAGATCAGCACACTTGCCGGGCGATATCGAACCCAGGTCGCCGTCCATGCCGAAGCACTGTGCGGTATTGATGGTGACCATCTGTATTGCCGTCAGCGCATCGATGCCGGCTTCCAGAGCCACGCGTATTATGTGATCCAGATGCCCCTTGACCATAAGGGATCTCGGATGTGAGTCATCCGATACCAGGCAAGCGAAACGTGTGTCAATCTCTTTATTGACGATACTGGGCGCGAGCACTTTAAGATCGTGCCATGCCGAGCCTTCGCGTATCTGTGCGTACATGCCGAGCCGCATCTTTGCAGTCACATCCTCGGGCCGTGTTGATTCATGGCAGCATCTTGCACCTGAAGCAATATATGCGTTGAGACCTTTCCCGGTCTCAGGTATGGAATAATGACCTGTCACGGTCTTCTTTGCCTTCAGAGTCTCGGCGACTATGTTGTGGACATTTTCATCGGAAGACAGTATGCCCGGGAAGTTCATCATCTCGCCGAGTCCTACCGTGCAGTCCCAGTTCATGGTCTCGCGCACGTCATCGGCGTTTATCTCGGCGCCCGAATCCTCGAAGCCCTTTACGGCCGGCACGCATGAGGGAGTGGTCATAAATGCCTTTAAGTGCGCCCGCTTTGCGTCCTTCATCATGCATCTCACGCCCTCGAGTCCCGATACGTTGCACATCTCATGGGGATCCATGAAGATGCCCGTTGTGCCGTGGGGCAGGACCACCTTGGCGTATTCTCCGACGGAAAGCATGGATGATTCCACGTGCATGTGACCGTCCATGAAACCGGGGGATGCGTAAGCGCCTCCGGCGTCTATGACTTCAGTGCCTTCGCCTATGCAGTGAGAAGCGTCTCCGACAAGGGCTATCCTGCCCGAGGTTATCGCTATATCGACGTTTTCCTGTACTTCTCGGGTGCATACGTTAACGAGCTTCGCATTCTTAATGACAGTGTCCGCGGGCTTTCTTCCCATGGCCGTATCAGCGAGGTCTCTGGTGCATTCGTAGAGCGGCAGCGCGCCGAAAAAATCTTTCATAACGGTCTCCTGAAAATGGGTGTTTTTTTAAGTATAAATAAATAGGTCTTTCGGGTCAATCCTGCTTTTCATACTGCCCGTGTCTTTTCAGCCAGGCTTTATATCTTATCCTCTCTATGCCCTGCACGGCAAGGTCTACGGGAAGCACTCTCTGTATGAGGCATCTTATGAGAAAAGCTAGGGACGGGTATACGCTTCTCGCGCCGAACTTAAGTCCCTGTTCCATGTGCCAGGCTACATAACCTGCGGTGTTCGGGGGGAACGGCATGACAGCGTCATCAGCCCGCTTCCAGAAATTCGTAAAGGTCGCGACCGGATATACAGGCATCACGCGCACATGCTTCGGCTTTTCCATGCGATATGTCCGTATAAAACCGTCGAGGGCGAATTTAGTCGAATCGTAGAGTGTAAAGCCGGGAAGTACCATTTTGCCGAGAGCGGATATGGTCAGCACAAAAGTCACGGGATTCTTTTTTTCATAAGTAAGCTTCTGCAGCGCATATATGGGCGACATGACGTTCGTATCAAAGATCTTTTTGTTTCTGTCCCAGTCGGGAGCGCCTATCTTGCCGTAGTAGGCAAAGCCTGCGTTCGCAACAAATATGTCAATGTCTCCGAAGTACTCTTCGGCGATATCGAAAAGCCGGTCGATATCTTCCTTTTTCGACACGTCGCATTCAACCGGGAGTATGGTGTCTCCGAAAAGCTTTTCCAGATCCTTTTTGTTCCTGGAAACGCCGATCACCCTGGCTCCGGCTTTTATCATGCGCTGGGTGAACCTGAGGCCTATGCCGGAAGACGCACCCGTTACTACTATCCTTTTACCTTTAAGATCCATATCGGTTACCTTCGTTTATGATCTGTTAGGTACATTATACTATCAAAAGCCGTGTTTGAGCATCACTTATTGAGTATAATCCTGTCTGATACGGCATATATTGTGCAAAAAACAGAATACGGGCCAAAAAAGCCACAATTTGTAGTTGTAAAGGCACAGTAAAAAAGAGTATAATATCTATGTATGTATGCATAAAAACAGGAGGACACCTTAATTGAGAGACTACTCACGCGGATCATACGGTGCTTATCGCAGATCCCAGTACGGAGAAGTACGGAGACCTGCAGGCTCTGCAAGTAAAAAGAATACGATAAGGGGTATAGCGGTACTGGCATGCTGTCTGTTCTATCCCATATTCGACGAGCTTCTGTATACTGCCGGCCTCAATACCGGATTCAGCTTCTATAAGCTCATGTTCTGTCTGGCGATCGGCGCTCTTCTTTATCTGATCGCATGCATACCCAAACGCAAGAAACTCGCATTCTATATACATGCCGTCGTCATGCTCGCGTTTACGGCGATATATATCATCCAGTACGTCTACTGGGCGATATTCGATACGCCTGTTATGATCAACTCGCTGCAGCAGGGTGCAGGGGACGCTATGGAGTTCTTCGGCGTAGCCGTCAACAAGTGGCTCGCAGGATGGCCCGTTTCCTGTTTCTTCTGCCTGCAGATAATACTGATATTCACACTTTACAGGATGCTGTTCTACAAGTGGAAGAGACCTGAACAGCCGTGGAAGTTCTCGGCGATACTCTTTGCCATAATCACGGCCCTCGCTTTCATTCTTCCCATAACTACGGCGAACGGCATAAACCAGGCCGGTTACTACATGCTTTACGATTTCACTCCCGTGCCGGCGTCCAAGTCCATAGGCGTCGTGCCTTCCATGCTCATGGATATAAAGTTTAATTCACTGGGCATAAAGGAAGAGTACGATTTCGATGCGCATACGGCTCCGGCTGAAACACCTGCCGAGACGCCTGAAGGTACCGGCGACGGAGGCCAGGAAGGCGCAGTGACGCCGGGCAGTTCGACAACTCCCGCGTCCGGCGCGGATAAAGAGACCGAAAAGCCTGCCGTATATGAAGATAATGTCATGAACATCAACTTCAATCTCGATGAGAGCGACGATACGCTGAGGTCGATGAACGAGTACTTCTCGCAGAGACAGCCCACCAAGCAGAATGAGTATACCGGTATATTCCAGGGCAAGAACCTCATACTGATGACGGCTGAAGGTTTCTCCGGATACGTGATAGATCCTGAGGTCACGCCTACGCTCTACAAGATGGCGACGGAAGGTTTCGTGTTCAATAACTTCTACTGTCCGATATGGACGGTATCCACTTCAGACGGCGAGTACGTCGAGACCACGGGTCTCATCCCGAAGGACGGCGTATGGAGTTACACCGAGATTGCGGACAACTATATGCCGTTCGCGTTCGGCAACCAGTTCAACAGGATAGGGTACAAATCATACGCATTCCACGGACACACCTGGACGTATTACAACCGCGATAAGTCTTATCCGACGATGGGCTATGAGTACTACGGACGTGACCACGGTCTGGATGTTGAGAGAGTATGGCCCGAATCCGACGTTGAGGTCAACAACCTGACTGAACCTTATTACATGGATCTTGATCATTTCCATGTATACTACATGACGATAAGCGGACATCTTGAGTATTCATATCCGGACAACATGATGGCATGGAGGAACAAGGAATCCGTCGAAGCTTTCAATCTGGGCTACAGCTCGCACGTCATGGCTTACATAGCGACTCAGTATGAGTTCGAGAAGAGTCTGGCGCAGCTCATAGAGGATCTCGATAACGCGGGCAGACTGGACGATGTTGTAATAGCATTCGGTCCCGACCATTATCCGTACGGACTTACCAATGAAGAGTATGCGGAACTCATGGGAATACCCAGCCTTGATACCACGTTCGATATGTACAGGAGCTCGTTCATACTGTGGAGCTCGTGCATAAAAGAGCCCGTATACGTCGACAAGTACTGCTCGAGTCTTGATATAACCCCGACGCTTCAGAACATGTTCGGACTTAAATACGACTCGAGGCTGTTCGCAGGCAGAGACATAATGTCAGATGAGTATCCGGGTCTGGTAGTGTTTATGGACAGAAGCTTCATAACCGACAAGATCAGATACAACGCTTCAACGCAGGAGGCAGTATCGCATGACGGATCCGAGGTCGATCCGGCTTATCTGGATCAGTGCCTGAATGAGGTCGCGAAGCTGTTCAAGTATTCAGCCTCTATAATAGACACCGACTACTACAGATATCTGTTCCCGGACGGCGTTGAAGAGGTCGAGGAATACGAGGATATCGAAGATACCATGAAGGGCGCGAAAGAGAAGGAGATTCCGAAGTCCGAAGGAGAGGTAAAGGAGACCAACCCGATCTACAAAAACTTCAGGGAAAGAGGGGCATGATCCCCTTAACCGGATAAAAAAGGATTCACAACAAAAAGAGACACATGCGAGCATGTGTCTCTTTGATGTTTATGCGTTTATCTCTCGAGATTATTCTGCCGTTCCATGTATCGCTGTATCTGTCGGCTCCAGGTTTTAACGGTCTGATCTTTAAGATACTGTATAAGAGGCTCGAGTTCCTGATGCTCATCCCATGCTTCAAGTGCTGCATAGTATCCTTTTCTGTCTTCCTGATGGATGATTATGGGCGGATGATTGAGCAGTATCAACAGGTAATTCATGAGCAGTCTTCCAGCTCTGCCGTTTCCGTCGGCAAAGGGATGTATATTCTCAAATTTTGCATGAAAATATGCGGCTGCGGTGAGAGCGTCATCATGCGTTATGCTATCAAGTTCATCCAGTAGTTCCGTTATCTCTTCATGAACATCCTCGGGCGCTGCTCCGGTTTCGTTTTTTCCTGTAACATAATCACGTTTCTTGTATTCACCCGGGCGTTCACCAAGTTGCCATCGGCGTGTATCATATGTATTTTTTGTCAGGCAGTATTGTATCTCTTTTATAAGATCTTCATCAATGGGTCTTCTTTCGTTGAAAGCGGAAAGCAGGAGTTCATTTGCATCCTTTGAGTTTCGCATCTCAAAAAGAGTCCTCAGATCCCCGGTATATGAAGTAACACCGTCATGTTCGAATATCTCACGCGTATCGTTGTATGTTATTTGGCTGTTTTCAATATTGCCTGAGTGATATGCAAAAGCTATGCTGTGACCGTTTAAGGCTTCAGCAAGCTCTGCATCATTTGATATTTCCTTATCTTCCCATATCTCAACTGCCAATTCGTAAAGACACATATAAATTCTCCTGACCTTTTATCATATGTAGTATAACATATTGAAAAATATAAGAATCATGTGGTTGCTATGACAGTTTGTCTATCTCGTCCATCCAGAGTGCGGATACCGCATCGCTGGGCATCCTGAGGCTGCCTCTGGGTGACAGCGATATGACGCTCGCCTGAGGCCCGTCGGGCATGCATGAGCGCTTGAATTGCTGACTGAAGAATCTTCTGTAGAAGTTTTTCAGCCATTTTAGAAGAGTTTCATTGTCGTATTTGCCGCAGAAAGTCTCTTTCATGAGCATGAATATCTTTTCGGGACCGAAGCCTTTTCCTATAGCATTATACAGTATGAAATCATGCAGTTCGTATGGGCCTACGAGATCTTCCGTCTTCTGTACGATCTCGCCGTCCTTTGAAGGCAGGAGTTCGGGGCTTACGGGAGTATCCAGTATATCCTTAAGCGCTCTAGCGACACCGGCATCAGCCGCATTTGCGGCATAGACTGAGAGAATATGTCTTATGAGCGTCTTGGGCACCGAACCGTTGACTCCGTACATGGACATATGGTCTCCGTTGTATGTGGCCCATCCGAGAGCCAGCTCGGAAAGGTCTCCCGTGCCGACCACCAGGCCGTTGACCTTGTTTGCTATATCCATTAGAGCGTATGTTCTGGCTCTTGCCTGTGCGTTCTCAAACGTTACGCTGTGATCTTCCATGTCATGTCCGATGGACTTTAAGTGGGCTTCCACTGTTTCGGATATATCGACAGTCCTGAATTCGGCGCCGAGTCCTTCAGAGAGGATCTGCGCATTTGATTTCGTTCTGTCCGTTGTGCCGAAGCAGGGCATCGTTACGGCTAAAACCTGTGATGCTGGTTTTCCGAGTATCTCCATCGCGCGCACGGATGCTATGAGAGCCAGACTGGAATCGAGTCCGCCAGATATGCCGAGCACGGCTTTTGCGCTTCCCGTATGAGCCATGCGCTTGGCGAGAGCACGCGCCTGTATCTCAAGTATCTCTGCGCATACCTTTTCCTTTTCATCTCCTTCGGGAATAAAGGGATAAGCGGGGTATGTTCTTGTAAGTTCGGTATCGGATACTTCCATATTAAAAGTGACGATGTCGTAATCCATATCGTCATAAGGCGGGAATATGCCGGAATGTCTTCTCTCAAATGCGATGGACTGTGTATCTATCTCGCTTACGGCCCAGCCTTTTCCGAAAGGCTTGCTCTCGGAGAGTATGCAGCCGTTTTCCGCTATGATATCATGACCCGCGAACACCATGTCGGTCGTCGATTCTCCGCTGCCGGCTCCGGCATACACATAGCCGCACATGAGCCTGCCTGAGAGTTCTTTTACAGAAGACTTTCTCTTTCCGGCTTTTCCTGCCGCTTCGCAGGACGCGGCGAGGTTCGCTATGATCGCGGCGCCTGCTTTTGCGTGCATCGCGGAGGGCGGGATGGGCGCGCATATGTCGCCGCCTACTTCGACAGCGAAACAGAATTCGCTCATGTCTTCCATACGGAACAGTACGTCCGTTCCGAACAGGACGTCCTTCTGGAATTCAAGGTCTATAAGGTCGTTGCCAATGGGCGCGGGATCAAAGTATCTCGGGCCGCCGTCCTCGCCGGGACCTTCGGTATATGTCCTCGGCACTATGCCGAGCACATCGCCATTATATAGGACGGCTCCACAGTTAAAGAGGGCTCCCGCTCTTTTTACGGGCAGTCCGGCTATTATGACCATATCCATGTCCGCTGTCTTATCAGCGATCACGCCGAGAGCCTTCACGCAGCCTTTAAGCAGTGTATCCTGGAAGAGCAGATCTCCGCATGTGCATCCGCAGATCGAGAGTTCCGGAAGCACCAGGAGTTTGATTCCGTCTTCGCAGGCTTTTTCGGCTGCTTCGACAATCTTTTTCGCATTTCCCATTACATCCGCTACTTTCAGATCAGGGCTCACTGCAGCGGTCTTTACGTATCCGTATCTCATACCTATACCTCTTTAATAGTATTAGTCAAACAATCTTCTTATATCGTCCAAAGCGGCAACGGTCTTGTCGTACCCGTGCCTGTATGTCTTTTTAAGTGTTTCGACATCTTTTTCGTAGCTGTCGATGGGATAGTCGGGGCGGATAAGTACGGCGTCGCCGTTTTTTTCCAGCTCTTCGCAGAGTCTGACCTGTGAGTTGTAGATCTCAGGCCTTCCCAGTATAGCTTCGCTCACTTTCGGATATTTCCTTTTAAGACGCCATGCCGCGAATTTTGATGTACCCTTGACTTTATCCATGACAAACCCCTTGGGTCTTGTCATCACTATCAGATTCTTTTTATGCCCGCATCTTAAGGATTCGTCCACCGGTATGGGGTCTATAACACCGCCGTCGTAGTACTTGTTCCCGTCCATCTCTATAGCAGGAAATAGCAGAGGCACCGCACAGGTCGCTCTCAGCATAACGCAGTCGAGTTCCATATCGTCGGTGTCGAAGAACTCGGCTTTACCCGTTTCGGCGTTCATGGCGCCCGCCATGAACTTGGCCGGATTCTTCCTTGCGTACTCTATATCATACGGAATGAGTTTTCTCGGAACATCATCGAATGCGAAATCCAGTCCGAATATGCTCTTGCACTTAAAGAAGTTCCCGAAGCCCACGTAGCGTTTGTCGTTTCTGTAGGTCGTTATGACCTTCAGGTTCCTTCCTATCTGTCTGGACTGATAGGAAACGCCGTAAGCGGCGCCGGCTGACACACCGACGGTATAGGGAAAGTATATCTCGTTTTCAAGGAGCGCATCCAGCACTCCGCAGGAAAAGATCGCTCTGAAAGTTCCGCCTTCAAGTACGAGTCCGGGCATGGTTTCCTCCGCATGTATTTTCTGTCTGCATTATAGCACAAAAATGAAGACCGGAGAAAGCGTATGAGGGGTCTTATATGGTATAATCAAGATGCCGGCCGCATTCGGCGCGGATCAAAAACGTGAGACTCTTAAGGAGGGTATCGTAAATGCCGGACCTTACTGATATATTCTCAAGACAGAAAGCTTATCTTAAGACAGGGTATTCCCTGGGCTTCGATTTCAGGGTGTATGAGCTCAAAAAGCTCAAAAATGCCGTAAAGGCGTACGAGAGCAGACTCCTCGAAGCGCTTGAACTCGATCTCGGAAAGAGCGAGTTTGAGGCATACGAAACCGAGATAGGGATAGTTTATTCCGAGATAGACTATGCGCTCGATCATGTCCACGCATGGATGAAACCTCAGAAAAAGCGCACACCCATATCACTGTTTCCGGCCAAGAGCATTGTGTATCCCATGCCCAGGGGTGTTGTTCTCATAATGTCGCCATGGAACTATCCGGTGCTGCTCACGCTGTCTCCGCTCATCGCGGCGATGTCCGCGGGAAACTGTGCAATAGTCAAACCTTCAAGGTATTCGGAGAACGTATCCCGTGTGCTGTGCGAGATGATAGGCAAGTTCTTCAAGGATAAATACATAGCGTGCGTTGAAGGCGGCAGGGACGTCAATACCGCGCTCCTTAAGATCCCGTTCGATCACATATTCTTTACAGGCAGTAAAAAGGTCGGAAAGGTCGTTATGAAGGCTGCGGCCGATCTGCTCACTCCCGTAACACTGGAACTAGGCGGGAAGAGTCCCTGCATAGTCGACGGTTCCTTTGATGCGGATCTGGCGGCAAAGAGGATAATATGGGGCAAGTGCGTCAACGCGGGGCAGACCTGCGTCGCACCCGATTACCTGATCATACATTCGTCTAAGAAGGCGGAGTTCCTGAAATCCGCGGAAAAGTATATATCTGAGTTCTTCGGTGAGAATCCTCTGTCAAGCAGAGATCTCGGTCACATAATAAATCTGAAACACTTTGAGAGGCTTACAGGTCTTCTGGAGGGAGAAAAGATCCTCATAGGCGGAAGATATGACAGAGGCAGCCTCAAGATAGAACCCACGCTGATTGACGCGGATGAGGGATCAAAGTTCATGGACGATGAGATATTCGGACCGGTGCTCCCGGTCATAACGTATGAGTCGCCGGATCAGATATATACCCTTATAGAGGAGCACCCGAATCCTCTTGCGCTTTATCTCTTTACGATGAGAAGCTCGACCGAAAAGGAAATGATATCATTCATCAATTTCGGCGGAGGATGCATAAATGACACGGTCATGCATCTGGCAAACGAGAACATTCCGTTCGGCGGCATCAGGGACAGCGGTATAGGCAGTTATCACGGTAAAGCCGGTTTTGATACGTTCACGCACTACAGGTCGGTCGTTAAGCGCGGAAAGACGGACGTAAAGGTCAAGTATCCGCCGTACGGCGACAAGATATCGATACTGAGAAAGATCATGAAATAACTATCCGGAGGAAGACATGAGTATTATAACAGTCGTTGGCTCGGGCATGATGGGATCCGCCATCGCTATCCCGGCGGCATTAAACGGAAACGAAATGAGGATGGTCGGAACGCATCTCGACCGCGATATAATAGACCACGCGAGAGCGACGCATACGCATCTCACCATGAAACGGCCTTTGCCGGATTCTTTTAAATATTATCAGATAGAGGAACTGGAAGAAGCACTTAAAGACGCCGATCTTCTGGTATGCGGCGTATCAAGCTTCGGCATTGACTGGTTCTGCGATAATATCCTTCCCGTGATTCCGGACAGCCTGCCCGTGCTCTCCGTTACAAAGGGCATGCAGGATATGGAGGACGGGTCCTTAAAGACCTATGTGGATATATTCAAGGAAAGGACAGCGGGCAGGAACATAAAGTTCTGCGCTGTCGGCGGTCCGTGTACGAGCTATGAGCTCGCGGACAGGGACAACTCATTTGTCTGTTTCTGCGGAGACGATATAGAAACCCTAAGGAAGATAAAGCAGATGTTTGAAGCACCGTTCTATCATGTGAGTCTTTCGACTGACGTGACCGGTGTTGAGTGTGCCGTAGCCATGAAGAACGCGTATGCGCTGGCCGTGACGCTTGCAGTGGGACTTGCGGAGAAGCGCGAGGGGGAAGGTGCTGTCCACTACAACTCCCAGGCGGCTATATTCGCACAGAGCGTCAAGGAGATGAGACGTCTCCTGAAGATGGCAGGCGGCGGGGACGACAACATAATATACGGTGCGGGCGATCTGTATGTCACGGTGTTCGGAGGAAGGACCCGCTTCATAGGAACGCTGCTCGGACGCGGCATGAAATTTGAGGAAGCAATGAAGCAGCTAAAAGGCGTTACGCTCGAATCCATAGTCATCGCGACAAGGACGGCCAGAGCCGTCAAGGTGCTTATATCAAAGGGTAAAGCAAAAGCAGAGGATTTCCCGCTGCTGCTGCACGTGGATGATATCATAAACGGCGGAGCTGATGTGGATATCCCCTGGACGGCATTCGAGTCGGAAAGCTTCTGATTAATAATATGCTTTATTTTTGAAATAAAAGATTATATAATGTTTTTTGTGAAACAGTTCAGTCTGTTAGCAGAGTGAAATGTTTTGCGCTTTGTTTGTTAAAGAAGGGGGCTTACCGTTATCATCTTCCATCTTTCAGAAACGGCCCTCGCAACATCGTGAATACGGAGGTATTGATCTAATGCGCAGGTTCAATAAGAAACGCCTGTTTGTGATGATCGCCATTATGGTCGCACTGATACTCTTCGCATCGGTCGCATTTGCAGCTGACGGCGAAGCAGAAGAAGTGTCTCCTATGGCTAATTCATTCTGGGCGCTCGTTCCGGCGATCGTAGCTATCGCGATGGCGCTGATCACCAAAGAGGTGTACTCATCGCTGTTCATAGGTATCGTCGTGGGCGCACTGTTCGTCGCAAACTTCAACATTGAGAAGACGCTTAACGTAATCGTGGTCGACGGATTGGTGGGAAGCCTTTCCGACGGATGGAATGTAGGTATACTGATCTTCCTTGTTCTGCTGGGCATCATAGTTGCCCTTATAAACAAGGCAGGCGGAAGTGCGGCGTACGGCGAGCATGCCAAGACGAGCATCAAGTCAAAGAAGGGCGCTCTGCTCTCGACGTTCGGCCTCGGCTGTCTCATATTCGTGGACGACTACTTCAATTGCCTCACAGTGGGCAGCGTTATGCTCCCCGTGACCGACGGTCACAAGATCTCAAGAGCAAAGCTTGCCTACATAATCGACGCGACGGCGGCCCCTATTTGCATGATCGCACCGATCTCATCATGGGCTGCGGCTGTATCTGGTCTGGTTGAAGGTACGAACGGCCTTACACTGTTCTGTCAGGCTATACCGTACAATTTCTACTCACTGCTGACCATAGTGTTCATAATCGTGATAACTCTCATGAAGATCGATTTCGGTCCCATGAAGAAGCACGAGGAGAATGCGGAGAAAGGCGATCTCTACACGACTGAACACAGACCTTTCAAAGAGGACAATGACGAGGATAAGGCTGCTCACAAGAGAGCAAGGACATACGATCTTGCAGTTCCGATCATAATACTCATCGCTTCATGCGTCATCGGCATGGTCTACACCGGCGGATTCTTCGCGGGTGAGAACTTCATCGATGCATTCGCAAACAGCGATGCGTCCGTCGGACTGTCACTGGGTTCTCTGGTAGCCCTGATCATAATCCTCATTTACTACAGATGCAGGAGAACGCTCTCCTTCAAGGATGAGATGGCATGCATACCCAAAGGTTTCATAGCCATGGTGCCCGCAATACTGATACTGACATTCGCATGGACACTGTCCGGCATGACCAGTTCTCTCGGCGCGGCTGACTTCGTCGCAGGTCTGGTATCCGGTTCTGCTGCTGGTCTCGTGAATATGCTGCCCGCTATCATATTCCTGGTAGCCATCGGCCTCTCGTTCGCAACGGGTACATCATGGGGCACATTCGGTATACTGATACCGATAGTCGTAGCTATATTCCCGGCAGGTTCGGAACTACAGATAATCGGCATCTCCGCATGCCTCGCAGGTTCCGTCTGCGGCGACCACTGCTCGCCTATATCCGATACAACGATCATGGCTTCAACAGGAGCGAGATGCTACCACATCAACCACGTTTCGACTCAGCTGCCTTACGCGCTGACTGTCGCGGCCGTGGCGTTCGTCGGGTTCGTTATAGCCGGATTCGTGCAGAACGTATTTATCACACTGCCGATATCCATAGCAATAATGGTGGCCGTACTGTTCCTCATCAAATGGAGGACCGGAAGAAAAACGGTAAACGCATAACCAAAGGGATTGAAGAATATGGTTCTAAGTCAAATGTTGGGGTAGAACCCATAAACCAAAAGTTGCAAGGTAGT
>CAYRWM010000002.1:0-88873 GCA_964428055.1 uncultured Christensenellaceae bacterium
AAAGATAATGATAAAAACCTCGAGGCAACCGAGACAGCGGCAAAAAAAGGTGACAAGACTTCCAGAGGCACGAAGGCTGCTGTAGCTGTAGTCTGTGCGGCTTCTATTATCTGCGTTCCTTTCTTCGCTGCATCGGGAGCTAATGTATCCGAACAGGCAAAGGTAGCTGAAGCAGATATGCAGGTTGAAAAGACACTTGTTGCCGAAGCTGAGCCCAGCGTTGAAGAAGCTCCTATAGAGGTGACGGAGCTTTCAAACAGCCTGACAGCTCAGGAACTGGCCGACAAGATAGTTGTTAACACTGTTGGCGTTTCCTATACCGAAAAAACTCCGGCAGTTCCCGAAGAAGAGCCGGCTGAAGAACCTGCTGAAGAGGAAGATAAAGACAAAGAGGAAGAAAAAGAAGAAAAGAAGGTCAACGAGGATGACGCTTCCGAGAATACAAAAGAAGATGAGCCGCTTAAAGAGTATGCTCTCGGCGACAGGCACACGTACGTTGCCAAGATACAGGCAAGGCTCATGGAACTCAATTATATGGAAGACGACTCCCCCACCAATTACTTCGGTCCTCTCACCTCTCAGGCTATATCTTATTTCCAGAGAAAGAACGGTCTTTCAATGACCGGCGTTGCAGATCAGAAGACACTGAAAGTTCTCTTCTCATCAGATGCAAAGGTATACAGCGCAACACAGGGAGCAAGAGGCGATGATATCAAGCTCATACAGGAAAGGCTGAATGAGCTCGGATACACATGTAAGGCTGACGGATATCTCGGTGCAAAGACAAAAGCTGCCATAATGGCGTTCCAGGAAAACAACGGTCTTACGGTCGACGGAACTGTAGGTTCTCATACAAGAGAAGTCCTATTCTCGTCCAGTGCGAAGAAAGCAACCAAGAAAACCACTACAGATCAGAAGACCGAAGAGAAGAAGACTGAGGAAAAGGCTACTGAACAGAAGACCGACAATCAGTCAACAGATAATAAGTCTGATGACAAAAAACAGGAAGAAAAGAAGGAAGAGACTCCTAAGAGCAATGAACTTCAGGGAGACAACTCAAATGCTCCGAGTCCCAACTCTTCAAAGGTCGAAGCCTTAATAAGTGCTGCGGAAGCCTTGCTCGGCAAACCATATGTTTACGGCGGCAAGGGCCCCGATGAATTCGACTGCTCCGGTTTCGTATACTATGCCTTAAATCAGAGCGGGTTCAAGATCAGTTATATGACTTCAGGCGGATGGGCGAACAGCGGCTATGCCACCATATACGGCATGAGCAATCTTAAGCGCGGTGATATAGTATGCTTCAAGGGTCACGTAGGCATATGCCTCGGCGGCGATGACATGATTGATGCTTCGACAGCCAAGGGTCAGATAAGAAAGTTCTACGGAATATCCGGGAACAAATACTGGCAGGAACACTTCATCTGCGGCAAGAGACCTCTAGTATAAATAAGAGTTCTAAAAAGGGCGTTACCTTGTAGGTAACGCCCTTTTTGATTGACAAAGAATATTTACAAAAGCATAATTAAAATAACATCAAAAGTGCAAACAAGGAGATACTCATTATGTATGATGCTATAAGTGCAGGTCATGTCTGCCTCGATATGACCCCGGTATTTTTCAAAGAGAGTGGCGGAATTAAGGAAATATTCGTGGGCGGCAAGCTGACGAATATAGGTGAGATGAAAATGACCATCGGCGGAAGCATCTCTAACACCGGTGTTGCATTAAACAAACTCGGCCTCGACGCCCCCATCATGGGTAAAGTCGGCAAGGATCAGATAGGCGGAATGATAAGCGATATAGCTGCTTCCAGCGGAGTCAATGTAAATCACATGATGGAATCCGAGGGTGACAGCAGTTCTTACACCATAGTCCTTGCGCCTTACGGAGTAGACCGCATGTTCCTGCATGAACCCGGGGCCAACAACACATTCACCTCAGACGATGTATCTGACGAAATTCTGAGCAATACAAAACTGTTCCACTTCGGTTATCCGACACTCATGAAGAAGATGTATGAGAACTGCGGTGCAGAAACGGTAAAGCTCTTCAAAAGAGCAAAAGAAAATGGATGCACTACTTCCCTGGATCTTACGCTCCCCGATCCTTCATCCGAATGCGGAAAACTTGATTGGGAAGCCATTTTAAGCGATCTTTTGCCCTATACCGATGTTTTCCTTCCCAGCATAGAGGAAATAGTCTATATGCTTGATAAAGCTGAATACGGCAGATTAAAGGCTATTAATGACGATATACTTGAGAACATCTCTATAGAATACATATCCGGGCTTGGAAACAGAATAATAGAAATGGGCTGCAGGATCGTAGTTCTCAAGTGCGGAACTCTCGGATACTATGTAAAAACAGCCGGTAAGGACACCCTTAAGAAAATGGGAAGAGCTACCCCATCCGATCTTGATCAGTGGGCTGATAAAGAACTCTTTTCAGGTATATTCAAAATTGATGAAGTCAAATCTGCAACAGGTGCGGGTGACACCAGCATAGCAGCTTTTCTGACATCGATAATAAAAGGCTACAGCCTCGAAAAAGCTGTGACTCTTGCATGCGCCACAGGAGCGCTCTGCTGCACGGCATACGGTTCCACAGAAGCACTCATGCCGATTGAGGACATCTGGGCCAAGGTCGAATCCGGCTGGGAACGCAGACCTGTCGACAGGGATACATACGATTTCAGACTGAATGAAGAGTTCGGGCTCTATGAGAGATGATCGATAGATAAAACGATATTAAAAAAGAGCTTTCCGTATTAATGGAAAGCTCTTTTATTATCTGTAACTTACTTTGAGAATTCTTCTGCTATCTCATCAATGAGCTCCAGCCTGTGTACATGTCTGGGATCATTTGAGAAAGGCTCATTCAGGAAGGCATCCACTATCTCCAGCGCGAGCCCCGGACCTGTCACCCTCGCTCCAAGCGACATCATATTGCTGTCATTATGAGCTCTCGTGAGTTTTGCCGAATAAACATCGGTCAGACGGGCGCATCTTATACCGGGAACCTTGTTAGCCGCATAGCTTATGCCTATGCCTGTACCGCATACAAGCACACCGAAATCGGCTTCCCCGTCTTTCACACAGATAGCTGCTTTTCTGCCGAAAACCGGATAGTCCACAGAATCGCTACTGTAGGTACCGCAGTCGATCACCTCATATCCTTTTTCGATAAGGTGCTGTTTTACTGTCTCTTTAAGCTCAAATCCGCCGTGGTCAGCGCCTAATGCTATCTTCACTTTTATTCTACTCCTCTGCTTCCTTCAAGTCCCTTTCAAGTCTGCCAACAAGCAGATCGGAAGTCTCCTTTAACTGATTCAAGCATTCCTTGTAAGCATCAATATCATCATCAAACGGATCCAAAACCGAATACTTGTCCTCAGTCTGTTCTCCATCTATGCCGTCAGCGTATGCTATAAGCAGATGCATCTTCTCTACCTCATCCGGAGCTATCGCTTCCATCTGCTCATACACGATGCTGTCGACAGCAAGTATAATATCCTGTTTTTCAGCGAGTTCCTCAGTGAACTGGCGGGCCTTGTGTCTGTCTATCGGTAGACCTGCCTCCTCCATCACTTCTATCGCTTCCCTGGTAGCCTCGGCTCCCTCACAGGCAAACGTTCCTGCGGAAGTTACCTTTACACGACCATCAAGGATGCTACTTCGCCCTACAGCGTCGTCAAGTACTTCTTCCGCCATTGCACTCCTGCAAGTGTTACCGGTACAAACGACTAAAATATTAACCAATATTTTCCTCCTTCGGCACGATTGTTACGTTGTGCCCAGCTGCACGGATTATCCTGTTCATTACTGCCAAACCTTCATCCTCGTTGGATACGCCGTGAAACAGTATTTTCTTTATGCCTTCCGAGTCCGCTTCCCTGAGCGCAGCAAACAGCGTTCTGGCCGCTGCAGCATGATCCTTTCCAAGGCTACGGACCCTCTTTCCTGTATATAATCTTTTCTGTCCTTCCAGACAGAAAACTATACTTTCTGCATCATAATCATTATATCTTATATCGATTTCCTTAGCAACAGACATTTCGTCGCCGACGAAGACCTCGACCTCCGCTTTGGGTGCGTAATGCTTGTACTTCATCCCCGGAGATGCAGGCTTTTCCTCAATGACATCACCGAGGACCGCATCGTGTATCTCGACCCTGCCTGCTATATCCTTTATCATCTCGGCTGTTATGCCGCCGGGTCTCAGGATTACGGGCCTGTCGCCCTTGAACATGCATACCGTAGACTCGACACCGACAGTACACCTGCCGCCGTCCACTATGAGCGGTATCTTTCCCATGAGATCCTCTTTTACATGCGCCGCGGATGTAGGACTCGGCCTGCCCGAACTGTTGGCGCTCGGAGCGGCAATGAATCTTCCGCTCTTCAAGATAAGATCATGCGCGAATGCATTCGACGGGAATCTTATAGCGACAGTATCAAGACCTGCGGTCACTATATCCGGCACGCACGGTCTTTTTTTAAGGATCACAGTAAAAGGTCCAGGCCAGAAATCCTCTGTGAGCTCTTTTGCTATATCAGGTATATCAAAGGCCAGTTCATCTATCTGGTCTTTGTCGCAGATATGTACTATGAGCGGATTGTCCTGAGGCCTCCCCTTTGCTTTAAAGATATCCTCAACAGCCCTTGCATTGAAAGCATCTGCACCGAGCCCGTACACGGTCTCAGTCGGGAATGCGACCAGTCCGCCTTCCCTTATGATTTCTGATGCCGTATCAAGAGCAAGATCATATTCGCTCTGTATATCTATTATCTTTGTTTCCATATCATTCCTCTGCCTTGAGGGCTCTCTGCCTCTCATCTAGCGTCAGAGCATCTATTATCTCGTCCATATCACCGTCCAGAAACGCTTCAAGCTTGTATAGGGTAAGTCCGATCCTGTGATCGGTAACACGCCCCTGCGGGAAATTATACGTCCTTATACGCTCAGATCTGTCACCGCTGCCTATCTGGCTCTTTCTGTCGTTTGCGTATTTGGCTTCCTCTTCTTCCTTCTTCGCGGCATAGAGTCTGGAAGCCAGGACCTTCATGCACTTATCCTTATTTTTCAGCTGGGACTTCTCATCCTGGCACGTAGCCACGATACCCGTCGGGATATGAGTGATTCTGACAGCGGAGTCCGTTGTATTGACGCACTGACCGCCGTGTCCGCCTGCTCTGAAAACATCGATCCTGAGGTCATTCGGATTTATCTCGATATCGACTTCCTCAGCTTCGGGGAGCACAGCGACAGTTGCAGCCGAAGTATGGATTCGCCCGCCGGATTCCGTCTCGGGAATCCTCTGTACCCTGTGCACTCCGCTCTCGTATTTCAGCCTGGAATACGCCCCTTTGCCTGAGATATTGATTATTATCTCCTTTACTCCTCCGAGCTCCGTTATGTTGGATGACATGACCTCAGATGTAAAACCCTTTCTCTCTGCGTATCTGTTGTACATGCGCAGCAGATCGCCTCCGAATAGAGCCGCCTCATCACCGCCCGTGCCTGCTCTTATCTCAAGTATGACGTTCTTGTCGTCGTTCTTGTCCTTGGGTATGAGCATTATCTTAAGCTTTTCAATATCCTCTTCCTTTTCAGCCTGTGCAGACGCGAGCTCTTCCTTCGCGAGTTCGGCAAGTTCCGGATCTCCTCCGTCTCTTATGATCTCCTCACTCTCGGTAATGGAAGAATCAAGTTCCAGAAGCCTGTCATATAGCGACACGATTTCAGAAAGCGAAGCGTGCTCCTGTGCAGTCTCTTTGTACAGAGCCTGGTTTCCTATGACACCCGGATCACTTAGTTTTGATTCCAGTTCCTTAAAATGTTCTTTTATGGCATTTAACTTTTCGTACATACTATCACCCTCGGGATACCGTTCAGATCGTTTACGCTTCGAATGTCAGTATACCCGTTATCTTCCAGTAATTGTTTTACCGCATCTTCCTGCCCGTATCCGATCTCCAGAAGAAGATGTCCGCCTCTTTTAAGATAACCGCCTGCATCGCCGGCTATCCTCTCATAATACCTGAGCCCGCCGAGAAGAGCTGATGAAGGTTCATAATCTCTGACCTGGATATCAAGCCTTTTGTATTCCTCATCTGTTACATAGGGCGGATTGGATACGATCATATCAAATCTATCTTCTATATCGCTGAAAAGATCACTCTGCACTTGCTTTATATCACTTACGCCGAGCCTTTCGGAATTAACGCCGGCGACTTCAAGAGCACCCTCACTCACATCGGACATAGTCACATTTATATCAGCATTTTTCCTAAGAGAGATACCTATGCAGCCGCTGCCGCAGCAAAGATCGAGAATATTTTTGGCTCCGGTTTTGTTTATGATATCCAGAGCCTCCGATACTATTATCTCTGTATCGTATCTGGGTATCAGTACTCTTTCATCCACATAAAAGGATAATCCGTAGAAATGCTTTTCACCGATTATATATGCAAGAGGCCTGCCGGACCTGCGCTCTCGTATCACAGCATCACAGTCAAATGAAGCCTCTTCATCAAATTTCGAAATAAGATCACCGGAGCTGCAGGCAGCAAAGTGACAAATGACCTCTCTCGCCTCTGCCTCACTTTCCGGAAGATACATATCCTCAAAAGCGTGCCTTAGGCGAGAATACGCTTCCCTGTTATTCATCTTCTCCGGATCCGTCACTTGTATTATCTTCAGGATTCATCCTTGAAAAAGCGATCCTCTTGGCTTCGATCTCTTCGTCAGTATGCTCGTCCTCTGCAATAAAGAAAGCAAGGAGTGCAGCTTCGACCATAGTATCGTCAGGCTCCCTCGTGGTCATTGCCTGAAGGGCCATGCCGGGCTTTCTGAGTGCCCTCGTAAAACCGTTCTCATATTTGGCAACCAGTTTCAAGACCTCATAGGCTACGCCCGATACTACGGGAAGAAGAGCGATCCTGACGCCTACTCTTGCGAGTGGATTATCCTGCCATCCGAAAAGAGCGAATACCAGTATGGATATAATCATAACTATCAGAAGGTAGCTCGTGCCGCATCTGGGATGTCTTGTCGTGAACTTCTGGGCATTCTCAACATCCATTGGCATATCATGCTCATAGCAGTTTATGACCTTATGCTCAGCTCCGTGATATGAGAACAGTCTCTTTATATCAGGCATAAGAGTTATACAGGACATATATATAAAGAATATAGCGAGTCTTATGAGACCCTCCGTCAGATTCTTTAGAAAATCATTTGCTATATACGGCTCCAAAAAGCCGGTCAAAACATTCGGCACAACAAAAAACAGGACGACTGCGAGCACAAGAGCAATCACAACAGCAAAGAACATCGTAACATCCATGACATCCTTGCCCGTCTTCTTTGCTACGAATTCCTCAGCCTTATTGGGCTTCAGTTCCTCCTCTGCGAGTTCCTCATCGTAGAGTCTCACTGCATCAGTTATCGTCTTTACACCAAGATAGAGCATCTCTATGAATGAGAGAAACCCTCTTATGACCGGTATCCTGAAAAATACATTGCGTTCAGTTGCCGGTTTGTTTTTTGTCTTCTGTACGGCCATCTCGCCGCTCTCTCGTCTGACCGCTATACCCGTGCATGTAGGCGATCTCATCATTACGCCTTCAAGCACGCCCTGGCCGCCGATACTGCTTATCTTCATAAGCTGTTATCTCCTTTAAGGCATTAAAACCTTATGATTAAAATAAACAAAAAGCAGACCGCATAATCACGGTCTGCATAAAAGCAAAATACTTTTTTTGTTTGACCGTTCTTTTACAATAAGAAATCGTAAAAAAACGATGCTACTTCAAGTTATATCTCTTCTTGAAGCGGTCTACACGTCCGCCTGTATCAACAAGCTTCTGTCTTCCTGTGAAGAACGGATGACATTTTGAACAAATATCAACCTTTAACTCTTTCTTTGTGGATCCGGTAACGAATTCATTACCGCAGGCGCACCTCACAGTGCATTCACCATACTCGGGATGTATACCGTCTTTCATAGTGCTTCACCCTTTCCTAATAATGATCTCAAAAAATAGCATTTATATTGTATCAGTATGCGGTAAAAAATGCAAATACTATTTTATATTTATTTATACGGCAATTTTAGGGGCTTTAAGAGGCTTAAGTGATATAATAGCCGTATGAGAAAGACATACCTTGAAGATATAAAACTCATAGTAATAATACTGGTCGTGATAATGCACTGCCTTCAGGTGTATTACCCCCGCCTCGCCCACTACGTAAAGGGAGAAGAAATGTGGTGGATAGGCGTCGTGTTCGCCATATTCGAGGTATGGCTCATGCCCCTTATGTTTACTGTATCCGGTATGAGTGCAGCTTATTCCTTAAGGAAAAGGACTATAGGGCAGTTTGCGAAGAGCAGAGTTACGGGAATACTCATACCCTTAATATTCGGCCTTATATTCATAGTTCCGCTGCAGAGTTTCCCCGGAAGGCTGTGGCATACGGGAACGGATATGGGATATCTGGAGCACTGGTGGCTCTTTTTCACCGGGAAGACTGATATGACAAGCTATGCAGGAGGTTTCGGTTTCTCCCAGTACTGGTTCCTGCTCTATCTGTTTGTGGCATCGATGGTTTACATGGCTGTACATGCCGTAGTAAAAAGACTGAAACCGTCAAGAATGACGATCCCTTTTCCCGTACTCGCTCTGCCTCTGCTCTTTATTCCGATAACAGCAGCAGAACCCATTGGCAATGTTATGGAGTATTCTTTCGGATACTATACGGCATTTATGCTCATAGGAGGATTTATTCTATCGGATGAGTCAATGCAAAAAAAACTATCATCCCATATACCGTTTTTCATAACACTCGCTGCAGCGACAATGCTGCTGTATATATGGAATCTCTATTCGGAATGGGTCGGTCACTACGGAGGACCGATCAGGTATGCATGCGCCCTGTGCTTCACCTTGGCTGTTCTTGCAGTCGCAGGCAGAACCGAAAGACCTCAGGGAAAGAAACGAAAGGCTCTTTCAGATATATCATTCGGCATATATCAGTTCCATCAGACAGGGCTTTCATGGAGCGCATACTTAACATGCGGGTTCATACCGTTTCTGCCAGGGGTTTTCATTATATATGCTGCATCGATGCTGTCCGGAGTTTTTCTTACTCTTCTCTTATCGAGATTCAGAGTTACAAGATTTATGTTCGGGCTTAAACCGATAAATAAGAGCACAGCCGGCTGAGCCTGCTGTGCTCTCACAGTTATTACGGGCGGGACATTAGTATCTTCCACCGCCCATGTTATATCCTTCTTTTTCCCAGATGTTAAGCCATTCCTTTAGTCTGTTTAGGAACTCATCATTCGTATCAGTCTTAACGAGCATACCTATCAACTGCTCGGTGACTTCAGCTGTATTGCCGGATGAGAGCACTCTCCTCAGGCTCCAAATGCCTTCCATCTCTTTCTGGCTCAAGAGCAGTTCCTCTCTCCTGGTACCGGACTTGGCAAGATCTATGGCCGGGAATATACGTTTTTCTGACAGTCTCCTGTCTAAGTGAATCTCCATATTACCCGTGCCCTTGAACTCTTCATATATGATCTCATCCATACGGGATCCGGTCTCTACCAGTGCCGTCGCGATGATAGTCAGGCTGCCTCCTCCCTCGATGTTCCTCGCGGCACCAAAGAAGCGCTTGGGTTTATACAGCGAACTCGGATCGAGGCCTCCAGAGAGCGTCCTGCCCGACGGCGGGACTATAAGGTTGTATGCCCTCCCGAGTCTGGTGATACTGTCAAGGAGTATAACAACGTCCTTATCATACTCAACCAGCCTCTTTGCCCTCTCTATTACCATCTCAGCCGCTTTAGCATGATTCTCAGGTCTCTCATCGAACGTCGAATATACAACCTCGCCGTTTATTGACCTCTGCATGTCAGTGACTTCCTCAGGTCTCTCATCTATGAGAAGGACAATAAGCTCAACATCGGGATAATTAGTCTTTATACTGTTGGCTATCTTTTTCAGGAGTATCGTCTTGCCCGCTTTGGGAGGTGCGACTATAAGGCCTCTCTGGCCCTTGCCTATCGGAGATATAAGATCGATTATCCGAATAGCCATATCCCTTGACGATCTGATATTCTCAAGAGTGAATCTCTGATCCGGATATATAGGAGTCAGGTCATCAAACGACTTTCTCCTTAAGCACTCTTCCACAGGCCTTCCGTTAACGTCCTCTATGTAAAGGAGCGCCAGCAGACGGTCCTCATCTTTCGACGGACGGGTCTTGCCAGTGACCTTGTCGCCAGTCTTTAAGTTGAACTTTCTTATCTGAGCCATGGATACGTATATATCCTTGCTGCCAGGAAGATAGTTCTCACAACGCAAGAAACCATAGCCTTCTGAGTGGATTTCAAGAATACCGCTTGCATCACCGCACTCACCGGTATTCAAAATCTCATTCACGGCATCGTTATTCGGAACATACTCAATTATGCCCTTATCACCGTCTTCGGAATCCACAATGTCCTCGCTATTACTTTCAGCACGCTGCGCTCTATCTTCGACTTCAGGTTCAGGCTCTGATGCGACCGGAGGCTCCTCTGCGAGTTCAGCCCTCTCCGCTTCCTCAGCGGCAGCCGCCTCGCTCTCCTCCTGCATCTTTCTGAATATATCCAGAAGTTCGTTCTTCTTGTATTTAGTTACTGACTGCACACCAAAACTCTTGGCTATCTCTCTCAGATCGCTAAGCGTCTTTGACTCAAGCATACTTAATTCAACAGACATACTATCTCCTAAAAATAAACATAAAATACCTGTGGGTTCTAAAAAACTGCATTTAATTGTTACACTCGGAAAACAAATAAGAAATGAGTTTATCCTTACATAAGATTATCTTATATTAATAATATGCTTGTCAATAAAAAATATTGAAATTATCGCTTATTTAAGCCATTTTTTTAACATTACATGAAAAAATATTCTTAAACAAAAAAACTGCCCTCCGCTTAGGGAAGGCAGCTGCTTAAACTTATCAGTTGCTGTGCTCCATCACGATTATCCTGCTCCTCTTTTTAAGGTTCAGAGGATCAACTTCAAGGACAGCACCTCCGAGTCTGGATATATCGAATTCGCCTTCTTTTGCTATCTGCAGGAAGTCAAATACCGAGCTCACATCGAAGGAAAGCTTTTCAGTCTTAAAATGCATCGGAATAGTTATATTCGGATGTATACGCTCAAGGATGCTGAATGCGCCTTTAGCGTCAACCGTAAACACTCCTCCGACCGGGATCATAAGGATATCGATCTTGGGCAGCTTGGCGAAATAATCATCACCGGGTACAACTCCGATATCGCCCATATGCAGGAGATTCAAGCCCTCAGCATTAATCACAAACGTAATCACCGTCCCCCGTTTGCTGCCGCCGGCATCATCGTGAGGCTGCTCTATACCGCAGACAGAAAGCCCGTTGCCCAAATCGTACTCGCCCGCTTTATTTATGAGCTTGTAATCGCCCTTTATACCTTCTGTATATCCGTGATCGAAATGATCATGTGTTACAAGTACTATATCAGCAGTTTCATCAACAGGGTCATATCCTACTGTATTATCATACGGGTCGGTCAGTATCTTTCTGCCGTCCGCGAGTTCAATCATAAAACATGAATGTCCGATCCATTTAATCTTCATTAGGTTATACCCCCCTTTCTTTTAAGGTCAGTTGTCCAGTTTATATACTATATTTAATTTGTTATGAGCGTGGACTTCACCGATCTTGATCTCATACTCGAGATCCAGACTGCCGCCGGTCTCGCTTTCTTCCGTATATACCCTTATTGGAAATACGTTTACGAGAAAATTCCCGGCCGGCGTGTTGTACATCGCTTCATACGTTTTTGCTTCGGTAAAAACGACTTCCGTCGTAACGTCACCAGAACGCATCATATATACACTGTCATCCGCTATCTTGAGACTTGTGACGACTTCCTCTTCACCGAACATATCATTGTCACAGTATTCTATGAGAGTCTCACCATTCTCTTTTGTCAGATGGCCATCGGTAATAAGCTCTATTTTGTTTTCCAGGCCGTCATTCTCTATTTGGCTACCCGTAATGGTCAATGTGATATCGCTCATTGTTTACCTCGTTTAATGGTAATAATTTACCATAAACAATAATGTCTTTCAATATTTTTTATTTCTAGGCTACTATAACCGTATTATCCGGCATTTAAACAAAAACACCGGCCGGTCACAAATGACCGTAGCCGGTGCGCATTAAATATCGGTTTCAGCCTCTGGCAGCTTCAGCGCCAGCCTGCATTGCCTTTTCATTCATGGGTATCAGTTTTGCCTTCTTTTCGCCCATCTTTTTGGCCAGGCATTTGATCGCTGTCTCAGCCTTTACCGTTCCGGTCTTTTCGATGTAAGCACCCAGAACGACCATGTTCGCCGCCTTTACCGTGCCGAGATCTTCGGCGATTCGGTTGGCTTCTATATACACGACCTCTATGTCATCTCTCTTGGCAGGTATGTCGATCAGAGATGAGTTGACAATGAGAAGTCCGCCCGGCTTCACGAATGATTCGTACTTGTCAAGTGACGGCCTGTTCATGGCTATGACGCAGTCTGCCTCACTGAAGCACGGAGCACCGATATCCTCATCGGAAACTACGACTGAGCAGTTTGCCGTGCCGCCTCTCATCTCAGGCCCGTATGACGGAAGCCATGAAACGTTCTTGCCTTCATCAAGGCCTGCATATGCGAGTATCTGTCCGGCAAGGAGTATACCCTGACCGCCGAATCCCGCCATTATAATCTGCTGTGTCATTCGTCTCTCCCCTCCTTTTTAACGCCCAGAGGATAGAACGGGATCATGTTGTCATTCAGCCATTCCAGAGCCGCCTTGGGAGTCATGCCCCAGTTTGTGGGACAAGTAGACAGTATCTCGATCATTGAAAAACCTTTTTTCTCGATCTGATACGTAAATGCCTTTTTGATAGCCTTCTTTGCCTTTATGACATTGGCAGGAGTGTTCAAGGCCACTCTCTCGATATAGTATGCCCCGTCGAGCGTCGAGAGCATCTCAGACACTCTTATCGGTATACCCTGGGTCTCCTTGTTTCTGCCGTAAGGTGAAGTCGTTGTGACCTGGCCTACGAGTGTCGTCGGAGCCATCTGACCGCCTGTCATGCCGTATATTGCATTGTTTATGAATATAACGGTTATATTCTCGCCTCTGGCTGCGGCATGTACTATCTCAGCTGTTCCTATGGAAGCGAGATCTCCGTCTCCCTGATATGAAAATGCTATCAGATCCGGGTTCGCTCTCTTTATTCCGGTAGCGACAGCCGGTGCTCTTCCGTGAGCGGCTTCCATCATATCGCAGTTAAAGTAATTGTATGCAAATACTGCACAGCCAACAGGAGCTACTCCTACAGCCTTGTCGCCAACACCGAGCTCTTCTATACTCTCAGCTATGAGTCTGTGCGCTATACCATGCGTACAGCCCGGGCAGTAATGAAACGGAACGTCCGTCAGCATGCTTGTCTTCTTGAAGTCCGGCATCTTAGAGCACCTCCTTCATTTTTTTGATCTCAGCGAGTATATCCCTCTGATCCGGGATGATACCGCCCTGTGTGCCGTAGAACGGTGTCGGAACCTTGCCTTCAACGGCAAGCCTTACGTCCTCTACCATCTGGCCTAAGTTCATCTCAACCGTGAGAATGCCCTTGACTCTCTCAGCAGCTTTCTTAAACGACTCAGTTGGGAACGGCCAAATCGTTATAGGTCTTATCACACCGACTTTGATGCCCTCAGCCCTAGCCATCTGAGCCGTGCTCTTGGCTATCCTGGCCGTCGTACCGAATGCCGCGATTATATAATCGGCATCGTCACACATATATTCATCGACTCTGGTCTCATTCTTTGTTATCTCTTCGTATTTCGCTTCGAGTCTCTTATTGACTTCGGACATGACTTCGGCTTCGATATACAGAGAATTGATGATCGCTCTCTCTCTGCTCCTGCCGTCCCAGCCTGTAGCTGCCCAATCTTTTGCGGGAAGATCCATTCCCTTGTATTCGCCGAATTCGGCAGGCTCCATCATCTGACCTATCATGCCATCACCCATTATCATAACAGGGTTTCTGTATTTATCCGCAAGATCGAATCCGAGCATAACAAGGTCGACTGCTTCCTGAACGGAACTTGGTGCCAGCGTCAGTACTCTGTAGTCACCGTGTCCGCCGCCTCTCGTCGCCTGGAAATAGTCGCCCTGAGACGGCTGTATTCCGCCGAGTCCGGGGCCGCTTCTTACCATATTTACGATAACGCACGGAAGCTCAGCACATGCTATATAGCTTATGCCTTCCTGTTTAAGGCTTATGCCGGGGCTTGAACTTGAAGTCATAACCCTGGCACCGCTTCCCGCAGCGCCATAGACCATATTTATAGCGGAAACCTCACTCTCCGCCTGTACAAATGCCCCTCCGACCTCGGGCATACGCTTGGACATATACTCGGGTATCTGGTTCTGAGGGGTTATAGGATAGCCGAAAAAGCATCTGCATCCCGCTTGGATAGCTGCTTCGGCGATCGCTTCATTACCTTTCATCAATACTTTAGCCATAATCAATCTCCCAAAACTATCCGTTAGCTATAACAGTTATCGCAACATCAGGACACATCTGCGCGCACATCGCGCAGCCTATGCAGTTCTCAATCCTTGCGGGAACGCATGCGTGATAACCTTTGCTGTTGAGCTTGTCCTTTGAAAGTTCAAGGACATCCTTTTTGCAGGCTTCTATGCAGAGTCCGCAGCCTTTGCAGGTCTCTTCATCAATTGAAACTTTTGCCAATGCACTTCACTCCTTTTGCATGTTTCCAATCTTATTTAGGGTATCATCAGCCCGAAGTGGTGTCAAGCCAGTCAGGCCTCGTGAATACGCTTATAACTTTAACATTTTCATCCGGGAATCTGTCGGAGAATCCTCTGATATTATCCTCGGTACCGGAAGAAAAAACTATCGGAAGTCCGGTAAGGCCGGACAGTTCCCTGCACACCTCAAGACCGTACACCAGATCATCTGTTTTTGTCTCTCTGGCAAGATTCGTATTGTTTATAATACCGGTCATCTTAAGGTCAGCTCTACTCTGTATCTGCTCCATCATCGTCATGATCTCGGAAGCGTCTCTCTGAAGAGGCCTCCTGGCGTTCACAACATAGTAAAGATCAGTTGCACCCTGATCAAACTGATCCGCCACGCTGCCGAACACAGCGCTTCCAACAGGGTCTCCGCCTGCGTCAAACACCGCAAAATCGTAATTGAATGCGGATTTGACCTCCGGGCCTATAACAGGGACATCCACCGTGGTGTTGGCGTAGGTCGGAGCAATAAGATCAACGCCCTTTTCCTTAAGTTCAGCCCCGTGCTCAGCGGAACGGAAATACGGATTAACGATATCCATATCGACCAGTACAGTCCTGCCCTTTTCTGACAGTTCCATCGCCGTGTTCAGCGAAAGCTCAGTCTTGCCGCTGCCGTAATTGCCGGCAAATATCACAAATCTCTTCATTCGTCAAAGAGCGGTGTCGAGAAGTATCTCTCTCCCGTATCGGGGAGCACCGTCACTACAAGTTTACCTGGGCCGAGTTTCTTTGCGAGCTTCAGGGCTGCCGCAACATTCGAGCCTGAGGATATACCACAGAGTATACCTTCACATGAAGCCAGTTTCTTTGCAGTCTCAAGTGCCTCTTCATCAGTGACCATACATATATCGCTGTATATCTCCACGTTCAGGTTCTTGGGTATAAATCCGTCACCGATACCCATCTGAAGATGAGTGCCTATGTTGCCGCCGGCCAGAACAGCAGCATGTTCCGGCTCGACAGCCCATATCTCGATTGAAGGATAATAGTCCCTGAGTATCTCGCCTATACCGGAGAGTGTTCCGCCCGTGCCGACACCGGCACAGAACCCGTCTATCGGACAATCGGTCTGCTCTATTATCTCAAGTGCAGTATGCTTTTTGTGGGCAAGAGGATTGTTCTTGTTCTCGAACTGCTGAGGAATATACACGTGCGGATCCGCAGCCGCCAGTTCCTCGGCCATTTTAAGACAGTTCTCCATACATTCCCCGATATTGCCGGCGTCGTGAACCGTCCTGACTTCGGCACCGTAATGTCTCATGAGTTTTGTGCGTTCCTCACTCACTGAATCGGGCATTATGATAATAACTTTATATCCGCGGACTGCTCCGACGAGCGCAAGACCTATGCCCTGATTACCGCTCGTAGGCTCCACGATAACAGTATCTTTATCGATTATGCCTTCCCTCTCGGCCTCAAGTATCATGTTGTAAGCGGTCCTTGTCTTTATGGAACCGCCTATATTGACGCCTTCGACCTTAACGACTATATCGGCTGAGTCCTTACCGACCATCCTTTCGGAGAGCCTTACCATCGGCGTGTTGCCGATGCATTCGAGGATGTTTGTGCAAATCAATCTTCTATACCCCCAGATGTATTAGTTCTGTTTTTCCTTGTCCTTGTTCCTTATAGCGTAACGCTGTATCTTCTGGCTGATCGTCTTCGGGAGTTCCGGAACGAACTCGACCTCTCTCGGATACTTGTATGGAGCAGTATTGCTCTTGACAAAGTTCTGGAGTTCCTTTTTGAGTTCATCACTGGCTGTATAGCCCTTTGACAAAACGATAGTGGCTTTAACGATCTGACCTCTCTCAGGATGAGGAACGCCTGTTATAGCGCACTCAAGAACCGCAGGATGCTTTAAGAGAACACTCTCGACTTCAAACGGTCCGATCCTGTATCCTGATGACTTAATAACATCATCGCATCTTCCTACGTACCAGAAGTATCCGTCTTCATCGATCCAGCATACGTCACCGGTATGATAGTATCCGTCATGCCATACGGACTGCGTGAGCTCTTCATCGTCATAGTAGCCCATAAACATTCCGACAGGCCTTCCCTTGGATGTATCGATTACCATCTCGCCCGTTTCACCGGGGCCGCAGAGTTCGCCAGTTTCAACGTCCATTACCTTTACGTCAAATGAAGGACTGGGCTTGCCCATTGAACCCGGCTTGGGTTCCATCCACAGGAATGTACCGACCGTAACGGTAAGTTCCGTCTGCCCGAATATCTCATGCAGCCTTAAGCCTGTTGCTTCATAGAACTTTTTAAACACTTCGGGGTTCATCGGCTCGCCTGCAGTAGACGCCCACTTTATCTTTGAAAGATCATACTTGCTAAGGTCTTCCTTTATAAAGTATCTGTATATAGTCGGCGGAGCGCAGAACGATGTTATGCCGTACTTCTCCATGACATGGAGCATGTTCGCAGGATTGAAATGATCAAACTCATATACGAACACACATGTCTCTGCCAGCCACTGCCCGTAGAGCTTGCCCCAGACGGCTTTCATCCAGCCGGTATCGGATACTGTAAGATGCAACCCTTCGTGCTGAACATTCAGCCAGTAAACCGCTGTCACGATATGCCCGAGCGGATACGCAAAGTCATGCGCCGCCATCTTGGGCATGCCTGTGGTACCAGATGTAAAGTACAGCATCATGATATCTTCGTTATGAGTAGCGGCATCGCCTTCGGGTCTTGGGAACTCATCGGCGTATTTAGCCATCTCCTCATCAAAATTGAGCCATCCTTCGTGCTCACCGTGCACGACCATGAGCTTGTCAAGCGACGGGCAATCACCCTTAACCTTGTCCGTTTCAGCAGGGATATTGCTCTCGGCTGTAGTAACTATCATCTTTACGCCTGCCATATTGACACGGTAAACGATATCCTTTTCCTGAAGCTGATGCGTAGCAGGGATAACAGCCGCACCTATGCGGCAGAACGCCATTGTGCAGATCCAGAACTCAATGTGTCGTTTTAAGATGAGCATCACTCTGTCGCCCTTCTTTATGCCAAGAGATGAGAACATATTTGCCGCTCTCTTGGAAAGAGCCGACATCTCAGCAAATGTGACCGTACGCTCACGCTGCATATCTTCGGAGACCCACAGAAGAGCCGGTTTATCCGGTGATTTCTCTGCAAGTGCGTCCAGTACGTCGTACGAGAAATTGAAGTTTTCAGGTACCTTTATCTCAAAATTCTTCCTGAAATCCTCATAATCGGTAAACTCCGACTGTTTCAGGTATTTTTCAAATTCTCTCATAATATAACAAACCTCACTTGGCTATTATAGCGAGGAACTGACATTCCTCACCGTTCTTTGCCTTCATCGCATGCGGATGCGTTGCGTCAAAATACAGAAGGTCTCCCTCTTCAAGTTCAACTTCGTTGCTGTCGATGTAGAAAGTCATGGATCCTTTTGTAATGTAATTGATCTCATGTCCTTCATGCGAGTTCTTAGCTACGGAAGATTCCACATCCGAAGGCTCGACAGTTACGAGGAACGGCTCCATCTTCCTGTTCTTGAAAATGGGTGCCAGATGCTGATACTTGTACGCTCTGCGTCTCTCCATCTTGAGACCTTTTCCGTACTTAATGACGGAATAAGTCCCGAGAGTCGTGCTCTCGCCTGTAATGAGGTCTGTTATATCCACTCCGAGCATATTGGCTGCCGAGAAAAGAAATCCGAATGAAAACTCCTTCTCGCCTCTCTCATATGCTCTGTATTCATCAGCAGACACTTTTGTGGCTTCAGCCATGTCTTCGACCGGTATCTCTTCGATCTCACGAAGGCCTTTAAGCCTTATAGCAATCTGCTCAATGTGCTTTTTTATATCTTCATCGTATAACATGTTAATACTCCTTTATTTCGATCCGACTGCAATAAAAAAACGGGTGACACCCGTTTCTTTGATATCAAATCCTTACTTAACTACCTGACATGAACGAGCTCGCTCTGGAAAACAACTGCACATCCCTTGGAAGACCATACCACGTTGTCACCCTGGATGTTCTCAAACTGTTTCCCGTAAAGAGCCGTAATCTCTTCAGGCTGTTTTTGACTCTGGTCGGTGTCAAATACCAAATACCCGAACACATCATCCGGCCAGTCTTTCTCAATCGTGAATTCACAAGTGAGTTCGCTGTTCTTCTCGCCTTGTGTAATGTCCTGTTTTGCAAGTTCTTTCCCGGCAGCAGAATAAACGGATAATGTCCCGTTAGTGCCTGTTTCTATATCGGAGGCAGCGCTGACGACAATCTTGCCGCCATCGGCATATGCGCTACACTCCCCGGTAATGCTAGATATCTCTGTGCCGTCCTGGGGCTGTGGGCGCGTAGCAGCAGTCGCGCTGCATCCCGTAAGCAGAATAACGCAAATAAATGCTATTATTAAAATGCTTATAATTCTTTTCTTCATACTTCTTTGCCTTTCTCGTATAATCTCTTATACGAAAGCCATATAGTATTATATTATACAGATGGGATAAAAGTAAAGTGGTTTTTACTTTTAAAACAAAGAGATGCCCGGGAAATTTAGTCTTATACTTTAGCAGGCATCACTTGGTATTAGCAAACAATAACCAGAAGCGTTGAATCCTATTTGAGCCTTTCAAATAAAGACTCTTCTTCTTTTGTTAAATCACATGAAAGTGCTTTATTCCTTAATTCAATAAACGTACTTAGATTGTTCTCTTTTTGCTCCTTATCCCATTCATCCGCGAAAGCACCGCTCATTATCTCATTATATCTTTCTTTCAGAAAACCAATAATCGGTTTTGTATCAACCTTGTTATAGTTTTTAAGCTGACCATACTGACTAGTATGCGAATGCATAGGCAACTGCTTAAAGAAACCAACTTCAGCCGCCTTCTCAAGCATTACAGCAGGTTCTTTTGACATGTATAGTTCCATCAGAACAGCCTCCGCAGGATGCCCGGCTTCCACAAGTATACTGAACGCTTCTGTTAAAACATTATATATTATCGGCCATGTTGCTTGCTCGGACATAAGGTCTAACGCCGTTTCATCATCAAAAGAAACTTCAATAGCACCCTTTCTGGTTGCACCGATTGCCTTGCATAAAGCCTTTGCATATTCCAAAGCATTTCCCGATGCATCCTGGTATACACCCACAAAAGCGGGTGCTCCTTCACCTTTCTCAAATAATTCTCGAACGCCCCTGCCAATCATCCTGGGAGCGGCCATGATAACGTCCAGATCCTTATCCGGGATTATTCTTTTAAAGGTAATGTTATATGCAGAAGCAAAATTCAAAATGTCGCCAGGCTTAAGATTTGGAGCAATATCTTTTTCATATACTTGCGGCGCAACTTCATCAGGGAGAAGCATAAAAATAATATCGGCTTTTTCAGATGCCTCTGCAATTCTATATACCGAAAAGCCATCCTTAATTGCCTGATCGAATGACTCATCATGTCTGCTGCCAACAATAACATTCTTCACACCTGAGTCTCGCATGTTGAGTGCTTGACTTCTGCCTTGATTACCATATCCAAGAATGGCTACTGTTTTATCAATAATAAAAGCCAGATCTGCATCTTGTTCATAATATATATTAGTCATTGCTTTTCTTTATCCAATTTTTAATGGATTGCGCTTTAACGCAATCCATTAAAAAAGTCCTTTATTTAAATCACTCGAAATCAATCGCAACGGCTCTTGTAAAAGCACCGCCTGCGCCTTTAAGAAGAACAGGCAGCCAGCAGAAGAACCATCTTTTATCTCCGAATTCGCCTATCTCCTCAAGATTCAACTCTTCAACTATACAAATATCTGCGCCAAGTATCTTCTTATGTGCTTTAGGCCCGCCTTCAGGGAAATAAAAACTCTCTATACCAAGGGTATCACATCCGTAAGCTTTAACCTTATGCTCTACTATCCATTCGGCGCCACTTGAATCTATAGCAGGCCAATCTTTAAGATAGTTCTGATTATATCCGTAGTACTTCTGGAAACCGGTTCTGACTGCAACTATATCGCCTTCCTTAACATGCTTACCGTTTTTTTCAAAATCATCATAAGTCAAAGGTGCTTTGGGCTCTTTATCAAGTATATTTATCACAACGCCTTCACCTATCCATGCATCAACCGGGACCTGATCTATACTTGCTGCATCTTCCCAGAAATGCAACGGAGTATCGCAGTGCGTAGCAACATGAGTTAAAGAAGAAACCTTCTCTACTGTGCACATATCCTGTGGCTGATACATGGTTTTTTCGACCTGCGCAAGAGGAAAACCAGGCCACCCAGGGCAATTGTGATATAACGGTCTTGTTAAATCATAAATCTTCTTAATCTTCAAAACAAGTCACTTCCTTCTTAATTATTTACCAGCTGTAAATCCTGCATCAACCGGATACATCGAACCAGTAACAAATGATGCTTCATCAGATGCTAAGAACAGAACAACATTTGCCACTTCTTCAGTGCTACCTAGCCTCTTCATGGGTTCGGCATCTATAAATCCCTGCATAGCTGCATCCTTATCTCCAGTCGATGCAGCAAAATCATTAGGCATAGCAGTATCGATTGTGCCAGGGCATACAGCATTTACTCTTATGTTACTCGTAGCAAATTCAAGTCCCAGTGCTCTAGTCATATTGGCAATCGCAGCCTTTGTGCAGCAATATAAGCTCATATTCGGATGCGCAACGAGACCGGACATAGACGACATCGCAACTATTACTCCTCCGCCCTGCTTAAGCATCTGTCTTGCGCCTGCACGCATAACATAATACGTTCCCTTGACATTTATATCCACCAGCCTGTCGACATCTTCGTCCTTGACATCAACAATCGGAGAAACCAAAACCATTGATGCATTAGGTACAAGAATATCAATCCTGCCGTACTTTTTTACTATGCCAGCAAATACGGACTCTACTGAAGATGATTTACTTGTATCACATGTAAAATAGTCAGCTTTACCTCCGGCTTTTATTATTTCATCAACTGTCTCTTTAAGTTTTGCTTCTCTCCTACCGGCTATCACAACCACGGCACCTTCATTTGCAAACTGTTTTGCACATTGCTTTCCTATACCAGTACCCCCGCCGGTAATAAATACTATCTTATTAGTAAATCTGTCTGCTCTCATATCCATTCTCCTACTCATCAAGAGGTTTAATCAGCATCTTGATGTATTTGTTCTTATTCTTTATATATTCATCGAAACCAAGATCAAGAGAATCCTTTAGATCGACTTCTGCAGATATAAGTGGTTCAACATTCACTCTCCCGTCAGCAAGCATCTGTAATGCAGTCTGAAAATGGACGGGATTATGCGCTACTCCGCCTATCACAGTACGACCCGAATTCACAATCTTCTTGAAATCAAATTTCGCATCTTCACAAAATACACTAAGGAGACCTATCTTGCCGCCAGCCTTTGACACCTCAAATGCCTGATCAAGAACATTTACTGATCCTGTTGCCTCGACAACCAGGTCAGCCATCTTCCCTTCCGTAGCTTCATATATAACTTTTTTATAATCTTCCTTATCTACATCAACAACAATATCGGCACCCATTTTTCTGGCTGCTTCCAGTCTCATCTCGCGCCTGGCAACGCAAATTACTTTCTTTGCACCTGCAGCCTTCGCTATCTGAATACATATGAGTCCGATACCACCGGCTCCAAAGATAACAACATCATCACCCATATCGATATTAAACATATTAAATGAATTGATACAGAATCCTATCGGCTCAGCAATCGCAGCCTGCCTAAGATCCACATTATCCGGAACCTTAAATACCTGTTTTTCCTGTATGAGACAGTACTCTTCAAACCCGCCGTCCATATGCAAACCAACACATCCTATATTCTCACATATATAGTTCTTGCCCTGTTTACAGTTGGAACACTTTCCGCATGCAAGAATCGGGTGTACAGCAACCCTGTCACCGACTTTTAATCTTTTGCACCCGGGGCCGACTTCATCAATATAGCCGGAAAACTCATGTCCTAAAACATAGGGTGCCTTTTTCCCTGTTATCGGGTGAGGATCGTCCATATTAACCCAAAGCGGACCGAATCTATATTCCTCGACATCTGTTCCGCATATGCTTGCATATGCGACCTTTATAACGACCTCGCCCTCACCGGCTTTAGGTTTTTCGACTTCTTCTAGGCGCATATCACCTGCTTTATAATACTTTAGGGCTAACAACTCTATCGTCCTCCATTCTTAAAATGTCGGCTAGGGCATAGTGCCCTAGCCGTATAACGTTGTATTACTGTATTATTCTTAGAATCCCCAATCCTTAATCAGACCAGAAATATTGGAGAACAGTGTCGGATCATCGATATTAGACTGATCAACAACCGTGTAACTTGTCTTTATCCAGTTATGTCCATACTCTTCTGTCTTATCAATTACTTCAGCAGGCGCCCAAGCATCACCGGGGATGGTCATGCCTTTGAGCTGTTCCGCATCAGTTGCATAATCCGGAATAGGAACGTTTATATCGATATCAGTTGCTTCGATTTTTGTTCCAGCCTGAGGAAGTGCGGACTCGCCTTCTGTCAGGTATTTATAAAGATAATAACCTGCGATAGCATTATATGCCATAACGGGCTGGTCTACAGCGAAGTCAACAACACCGGACTTGATGTTTTCATTGATGATCTCTGCTGAAGTATCCATGCCGCAGCATACGATATGGTCAGGATCGCCGATGGGCTTTGCAAGACCTTCAGCATTGATAGCGTTAATGCAACCAATAAATGAAGACTGACCGATAGCTATAACTGCAACGGTATCCTCATTTGTCCTTAAGAGGTCAGAGCATCTTGTAACAGCTGTGTCAACCATCATTTCGGACTCGAATTCCTTAACCTTCAGGTCAGGATACTCTGCAAGTACGCCCTTGATTGCTTCCGCTCTCTGAACGTGCTCGGGATTTGTTAGAGATCCGAGGTCAAGGATGACTGTTCCCTTTACTTCCCCTCTTGTTTCTTTAATAGCATCTACAGCTCTCTGCGCCATATAAGGACATCCTGCCATTGCATCATAAGAAACGCTGAATAATACTTCATCAAACTTTCCGCATTCATTGTTCGTAATAACGAGTGGTTTGCCCGCTTTGACTATCTCATCCAGGCCACGTCTGACTTCCTCACCCGCAAGCGGAGCAGCTATAACAGCATCAATATCAGGGTCATTCGCCCATGTTTCACAGATTGCAATATACTTCGTTGTATCCCATTCAGCGTTTTCTACAACTGTTTCGCATCCTTTTGACTGCAGATACCATACGCCGCCAGCCGTGAACGGGTCAAACCAAGGACAACTTGTCCAGAACGGAAGCACACCAATCTTAAAGGTCTCACCTGATGCATCAGCTTCGGCAGGTTCTGCATCAGTTGCAGCAGGTTCTGCATCAGTTGCAGCAGGTTCTGCTGCTTCTGCAGGCTCAGCAGTTTCAGCCGGCGCTTCAGCATCTGCAGGCTGTGCTGCTTCATCAGCACATGCAACAGCAAAAACCGCAACGACCATTATCACTGCCAACAATAATGCTATTTTTTTCATTTCGTTTTTTCCTCCTATTTTTTAAGTTACTTTGCAGTATCCTTTTTATGTTTACACATTAAGTGTAAATATACTTTATCATTTGATAGCTTCGAGTTTCCTCAAAGAATCCCTTGAGAGTATTCTCGCCTTGAACTTCGTTTGATATGTGTTCATTACTACAGACAATGTAAGAATGATACCCGTTATACCCTGACGCCATGATGCGGGGCTATCGAGAAGTGTAAGACCGATACTCAGTATTCCAAGGAACAGAATGCCTCCGAAAATGCCACTGACTTTTCCTGATCCGCCTGATATCGCAACTCCGCCAAGTATCGCACCTGCAAAAGTATTGAACAGATCTGATTCAGCCATATCCATAGGCACACAGTTCATATATCCGGTGTAGAGAAGACCGCCAATAGCAGAAAGCAAGCCACTCAGAATAAACGTTTTTATAAGTGTTTTTTCAACGCTTATGCCACATGATCTTGCTGCAGTGCTGTTGCTGCCAACAGCATATATTTGTCTTCCCAATGTAGTCTTAGTAAGCAATATTGCCATAAATACGGTTACACAGATCAATACGATAACCGCAACCGGGAAACCTATTTCACCAACTTTTCCGCCACCAAGCACCATGTATTCGCTCGGAAGTGTATAAAGGGTTTTTCCTCCCAACATAAGCATTAGGCCATAAAACAAAACATACGAACTCAGTGTTTGCAGGAATGGGTTGATATGTAGTTTGGCTATCATCACACCGTTGTATGCTCCTATGCCGATACCAACGCCAACTGCTATGAGAATGAGAACCCAGAAAGGAAGCACATCAGGAAGCCACGTACCATTAAGTACTGCAACGAAACATGATGAAAAACCTGCAATGGCACCGACTGACATATCAAAGTTTCCACTCATAAGCACTACAGCCTGAGCATATATAAGCAAACCAAGCATAGACGCTGAGTAAACCATCGAAATGATATTCTTACCATTAAGCATCTTTGGCTCTGCTACGGCAAAGATTATGAACAGCGCGATATTAATAATCCATATAAGATTATCCACGCATAGCAAACTGAACTTTTTACTCATTTCGCTTTCCTCCTTTCCGATTTATTTCACTTTATTAGATTCAAGATTATGGTCTTTCATGACCTGCTCGAGCGTCCTGGGGTTATTGAGGATATCTACTATATAACCTGCCCCTTTGCCTGCATACATAGAAATCGTACATGTTCCCTTTGCTATGCAGCCGCGCTCCTTTTCTTCTTTTGAAAACTCATTTTTTGCAATGGGGTTCCATGAATCCCACCATTTCCCCCACCGAGCCCAAGTAACATCACGGCATCTGAGACCTCTGTAGTTTTCAATAAAATCCCTGGCTACAGTCTTTGCAACATTATCGAATGCTATCCAACGGTAATTAATATCTTCTAACTGTTTTGCTCTGTCGATACCGCTCACAAGACTTATGGCACATGCAGCACCGGTAAGTGCGCCGCAGTTACCTTCGCCCATATTGCCGTTTCCTCCTGACATACCGACTAAACCTTTGAATATCTGTTTTGCAGCTTCTTCATTTGTAATCTCTATACCCTGCTCTTTCAACGCAAGATATATAGCCCAAAATGTAGTCTGTGCACATCCCCAAAGCTTTGGAGTATACTCCGCTGCCAATGCTTCAGCTCGGTCAACTATCTTTTCTCTATCTAACATAGCATCCACCTCCGTTTACAGGTCTATTGAAGCTTCATGCTTCTCCCACACCCACGAATAATCCTCCTCGTTATGCAGGTAGTCCCATATAGCCTCAACAGCATAGCCTGCAGCCTTAGATATCGTACATGCTGCCGCATTCCTGCAACCAACACGCTCAGCATGGGCAAACATCTCCTTATTTCTCCCTGGGTACTGGGAGTCAAATGATACACCGAACTTTTTAAGAAGGATATCTCTGCAGACGATTGAACCATAATCTTCTTTAAATCTGTCACCAATATACTTTTTGATCAGATAATATGATATCCATCTAGTCTTTTTACCTTCGTTGAGCTGTTTGTCCATATCAACACCGGCGGCAACACTAACAGCAAAACTGGATCCAAACACTGCACCGCAGGTACCGATATGTGTATTGCCACAACCACCCGTACATCCGATAACGGCCTTAAACATTTCATTCTGAACGTCCTCGGATACTATCTCGATACCGAACTCCCTTAAAGCATCAAAGACAGCCGAAAGAGAACAATGTGCACACCCGACCAGCGTATGCTGATACTGGAATGCCAGCTCTTTTGCCCTTTGGATACATTTTTCTTTATTGTCCATAACACATATCCTCCTTACTCAATAAACCGAATCATATTCTTGTATTAAAAGTCTTTTTTGAACACTCCGCCAATGCTCGCCGAACCAGCGAGTCTGGAATAGTAGTAGAGATATCCTTTGCTAACCCTTGGATCAGGCTTTTTCCATTCCGATCTGCGTTTTTCCATCTCCTCATCTGAGATCTGAACGTTTAATATACGGTTATCTATATCAATATCAATAATATCGCCGTCTTTAATCAGGGCAATCGGACCGCCCTCCATAGCTTCTGGTGAAACATGACCGATAGCAGGGCCTCTCGTTGCTCCAGAGAATCTACCATCAGTTATAATAGCCACATCCCTGTCCAGCCCAAGCCCACAGAGAGCTGATGTCGCTATGAGCATTTCCCTCATACCAGGACCGCCCTTAGGACCTTCATATCTGATAATAAGAACATCTCCCTTTTCAATCTTTCCACCGAATATTGCGTCCTGGGCATCTTCCTCATTATCAAACACCTTGGCAGGACCTGAATGCTTCCACATCTCCTTATATACAGCAGTCCTCTTTACGACTGCCCCGTCCGGTGCAAGATTGCCCTTAAGAACAGCTATACCACCCCTGTCATGAAAAGCATTGTCTATAGGCCGAATTGTATCAGGATTCCTTATCTCCGCTTTATCTATAAGCTGACCAATCGTATACCCTGAGACCGTCTTTGCATCCATCCTTAAAAGACCAGTATCCTTCAGCCTTTTCAGTACTGCGAACACACCGCCGGCTTCATTAAGATCTTCCAGATGTGTCGGTCCGGCAGGACTCATTGAACAAAGATGAGGCGTTTGATCACTGACAGAATCAAAATACTCCATTTCTATATCTATCCCGGCTTCAAAAGCTATCGCCGGAAGATGGAGCATCGTATTTGTGGAGCCACCGAGCGCCATATCCGCAACGATAGCATTATGTATACTGTCGAAACTGATAATATCCAGCGGCCTAATATTTTTTTCAACCAGTTCAACGATACGTTTTCCAGTATTCCTTGCAAGCCTGCTCCTGTCAGCATATACTGCCGGTATAGTGCCGTTTCCCGGCAGCGCCATACCTAAAGCTTCAGACAGACAGTTCATTGTGTTTGCCGTGAACATACCGGCACATGAACCGCATGTCGGACATGAAGACCTCTCTATATCGTCAAGTTCCTTTTTATCTATGGTGCCAGCTGCAAGTTTGCCCTGATACTCGCCAACCGTACTTATATCCACCGCTTCCCCTTTATGAAAACCGTGGAGCATCGGTCCGCCAGCGACTATTATTGAAGGAATATTGATCCTGATTGCACCCATGAGCATACCAGGAGTAATCTTGTCGCAACTGGATATCAATACCAGTCCGTCGAAGCAATGAGCCTCACTCATTATCTCTATAGAATTCGCTATATGTTCTCTGCTGGCAAGAGGATATTTCATACCATTATGGCCCATAGCGATCCCATCGCATATAGCAATAGAAGGGAACTCCACAGGTGTGCCACCCGCAGCCAATATCCCCTGTTTCACCGACTCGCACAACCCTCTTAAATGCATATGTCCCGGTACTATCTCATTAAAGGAGTTGGCAATTCCTATGATTGGCTTGCTTATCTCCTCGTCGCCCATTCCGGTAGCTCTAAGCAGCGCACGATGCCAGGCTTTATAATCGCCTTTTTTTATATCGTCACTTCTCATCACTTGTTCCCTTTCTGTTTTGTGAAAGTTCATACGCGACATCAATGATCATATCTTCCTGTCCACCGACCATCTTCCTTCGGCCAAGTTCGACAAGAATATCTCTCGGGTTGAGATCAAACCGTTCTGCCGCTCTTTTTGTATGGAGGAGAAAACTAGAATAGACTCCGGCATAGCCAAGCATCAGCGATGATGTGCTGATACCAGGTTTTGCTATATCCTTGAGTTCCTCATCAGCCACATCCATAAGCTTATATATATCTATATTTGTATCGTAGCCCGCTTTATCAAGCACAGCCGCGAGAACCTCAATCGGAGCATTTCCGGCACCAGCACCGATTCCGCGCAAAGTACCGTCAAGATAAGTCGCACCAGCATCGAGAGCAGCTATATCATTACCAATCGCCAGACTGAAATTATTATGAGCATGAAACCCTACCGGAATGGACAGATTCTTTTTAAGTGCCTCCACTCTTTCCGCAGTCTGATCAGGCAGAAGTGCACCTGCAGAATCAGCCATATAGACGATGTCTGCCCCGTAACTCTCAAATAGTTTTGCCTGTTCTACTATCTTTTCAGGCTGAACCATATGGACCATCATAAGAAATCCGACGGCTGTCATACCCAGATCCTTGGCCATCTTTATATGTTGCTCACCGACATCAGCTTCAGTGACATGTGTCGCTACTCTCACAGTGTTCGCGCCAAGACTTTTCGCAAGCTTAAGATCTTCAACCGTCCCTATACCCGGAAGGAGGAGCACGGTAAGATTAGACGATGTAATCACATCCTTTGCAGCCCTAATCCTTTCTTCATCGCTGAAAAGCCCCCATCCGTAATTCTGTGAAGAACCGCTCAGACCGTCACCATGAGATATCTCAATGAAATCCACACCTGCATCGTTAAGCCCTTTAGCTATGGATCTTGTCTGCTCAAGCGTATACTGATGAAATACGGCATGGCTACCGTCACGCAGTGTTGTATCTACTAAATTGATATGCTTTTTCTCTGCCATATTACAGTTCGCCTGCCTTTCTCTTGTTCTCAACCCACTTCTCGGCTGTAGCCACAGCAGCCGAGGTCATGATATCGAGATTGCCCGAATATGAAGGGAGAAAATCCCCTCTTCCTTTAACCTGTACGATCACCGTAACAAGATCATCCTTAAAAATCGGCGGTACTCTGAGAGAGTAACCGGGAACATACTGTTGTATTTTTTCAACCATTGACAGAACCGATTCCGTTATAAGCTTTTCATCGGGGTTTTCTACTTTTACGTATACTGTATTTGTCATCATCAGCGGCGGTTCAGCAGGATTAAGTATTATGATTGCTTTGCTGTTCTCAGCCCCGCCGACTTTACGTATAGCAGCAGATGTTGTCTGAGTAAACTCATCAATATTCTGCCTGGTCCCCGGGCCTGCACTCTTGCTTGCGATACATGCAACAATCTCACCGTATTTTGCACCTGCTACTCTCGATACAGAATAAACGATAGGAATAGTGGCCTGTCCGCCGCATGTAACCAGGTTAAGATTAGGCTCATTCATGAGCAAATCAAGATTTACAGGAGGAACAACATAAGGACCTACTGCCGCAGGAGTGAGATCCAGAGCTAGTTTTCCGGCTTCCTTCAGCAGCGGTGCATTCTTGAGATGGACCGCAGCACTCGTTGCATCGAATACGATTATCGTGTCTTTATCATTAAGCATAGGGTCGAGTCCGTCTATGCAAGTATTGACGCCCTCTGCCTTTGCGCGTCTTATACCATCGGATTCCACTATACCCATCATCCATTTAAGCTCCAGATTATGGCTTCTCTTTATCTTGTACATTAAATCGGTACCTATATTACCCGGACCGATGATACCTACTTTAATCTTTTCCAAAGCAATTACCTCCTAACAACTAAACAAAGCTGACACAAACTGTACCCATGTCATTAAAACTGGCTCTGAAAACATCGCCCCGTTTGGCTTCTATCGCAGCGGCAAATGCGCCTGAGAGTATTATCTCACCTGCCCTTAAAGGCATTCCGAACTCATTAAGCTTATTAGCAAGCCATGCAACTGAAATAACAGGATTACCCATGACCTCGACTCCCGTTGCGGAATTGCATAACACATCATTCTTTTCAAGATACATTCCGGTCGTCTTTAAGTTGTAATCTTTTAGATCAAACGCGCTTTCACTTATTACGAATCTGCCGGATGATGCATTGTCTGCTATGGTATCGGGGAGTTTTATCTTCCAGTCTGCCACGCGACTGTCCACAATCTCCAGAGCAGGCGTTATGTATGATGTTGCATTTATAACATCCGATACTTTTATATCTTTTCCAGCAAGATCATCCTTAAGTACAAAAGCAATCTCGCATTCAACTTTCGGGCTGATCATATCGCAGGCATTTATCGACCCGCCGTTAGAAACGATCATATCGTCAAGAAGTACACCGTAATCAGGCTCATTAACGCCTAATAGCCTCATCATCCCTAAGCTTGTTAGGCCTATTTTCTTCCCGACTATTCTTCTGCCTGCATCAATCTTCTTATTGATATTGCTGATCTGAATAGAATATGCCTCCTCAACCGAAAGGGACGGCTCCCGATCTGTCAGAGGAGCAATACCATAAACACTTTCCTGTGCTTTTATGAGTTCATCCGCAAATAAATCAAGATTCTTCATAATCCAACCTCAAGCAAACTTTTCCTGTACGTTGCCGTCAGCGTAATGCAACAGATTCTCTTTAGAGAATTCATTTCTCTGGAGTTCGGCAACGATCCTGCCCTCATAAAGCACAAGTATCCTGTGCGATACCAGGGCGATTTCATCAAGATCCGAAGAGGTATATATAAATGTAGTGCCTTCATTAGAGAGCATGTCTATAAGCTTATACATCTCATACTTGGTTCCAATATCTATTCCTCTTGTTCCCTCATCAACAAGGAACAGATCAGCATTCTGAGCGCGGCATCTAGCAAACATTATCTTCTGCTTATTACCTCCGCTTAAGTAAGCAATCTCATCCTCAATATCGTTAGCCTTGACCTGGAATTCATCCTTTACGGCTTCATAACGTTGAGACTCGGCTTTTTTATCTATCATGTGTGACTTTGTCAGATATCTGTTACCTGAAGACAAGAATAGATTGTCCCTTATCGGGCGGCAGTCCATACACCCTTCAGCTCTGTCCTCCGGGACAAAACCCAAACCCATTTGGGCTCTGTTAGCCACAGATTCATGAGTGATATCATGATCTCTGTATATAATCTGACCTGCCTGCGCAGGCATTAATCCGAAAACAGTCTTAAGCAGTTCTGTCCTTCCAGATCCTCTAAGTCCGTATACACCAAGCACTTCACCTGCTTTGACATCAATATTGATATGGTCAAGTTTTGCGTTACTTACATCTTTAATCGAGAGGATAGTCTCATCGCTGCTATTAATATGTGTGATCTCCTCACTTTCATCTATATCTTTACCTGCAATAGCCTTTTTAAGGTCACCGACAGTAAGATTTGAGACTTCATCTTCAAGAACAATATCACCATCTCTCATAACGCATACGGAATCACATATGCGAAAAACCTCGCTAATCTCATGCGATATATATATGAAAGTTTTACCTTTTGCTTTTTCTTTTCTAATAAGATCGAATACATCTTCAACTTCTTTAGTAGAAAGAGCATTTGAAACCTCATCAAATGCAATTACTTTAGCACCGCTGGAAAGAACTTCCCTAATAGTAAGAAGCATCTGCTTTTCAGAAACCTTTAGGAATTTTGTCTGGAGATTAGGATCAACATCAAGATTGATAGCCGAAAGTTTATCCTTAGCATCATTAAACATCTTTGACTTGTCAATAAGTGCGAACCCTTTCTTTAGCTCTTTTTCACGGAAAGCAATGTTTTCAGCAATAGAAAGTTCATCCATAAGATAAGGCTCCTGAGATATAAAACGGAATCCTAAATCTTCGGAATCTGCAACACTTTTAATGTTAACCTCTTTACCATCATAGAATATCTGCCCAGAAGTCTTAGGTAGCATACCGCTCAAGATATTAACAAGAGTACTTTTACCGGAGCCATTCTTACCCAACAATCCTATAACAGTACCTCTTTTAAAATTCACATCAATTCCGTTGATAGCAATTGTTCCAGGGAATGCTTTGACTAATTTCTTAACACCTACTGCATATTCGCAATCATTAGACGCCATATAATCATCCTCCAAGTTTAACAAAACGTATATTAATAAAAGAATCCAACCAGTGTGTTCTATAATGCCGTACAACGTTCTGTCATTCTGCTGAAAAAAAATCCCCTTTCTATCAGGAGAGCTTTATTAAGTTGTGTCCTTGACTTAAAAATTAAAATATAATATTATTTGTTTATAACGATTGTATTATATCCTGCTTTTATAGTCAAGCAATAATTTTTAATATTTCAGTTTTCTATAAACGTTCGTTATTGCCAAACATCGTTTTTATTTTGGAGGAAAATACTTTGTCTGGAACCACTAAACCTATCCAATCAATTTCAAAAGCATTTAAGATACTGACCGTAATAAGCGAAAGTAAAAAGATCGGAGTTTCTGAACTGAGCCGACTTCTTGGTTGGCATAAGAGCACTGTTTTCGGGATAGTGAACACTCTTGAAACAGAGGACTATATAAAAAAGGACCCTGATTCTTCAAAATATAGTCTTTCTCTTAAGCTGATCGCTTTAAGCAGTTCTGCCCTCAACAATCTCGATACATATCAGCTTGTTCACCCGCACCTCTTGGACATAACCAAGAAGACAGGTGAAACCACTCACTTCGTATTGCCTGACAAATATGATGTGATCTATATAGATAAGGTTGAAAGTAAAAAATCTATGCGTATCGCTACACAGATAGGCAAAAGGATGCCAATGTACTGTACCGGCGTTGGAAAAGCCATCATGGCTTTTAGGTCAAAGCAGTTCATAAATACTGCGATATCAAATACTGATCTAAATCCACTTACAAAATATACTATTACTGACTATGACAATCTTATAGATGAACTAACCCAAGTCAGAATAAACGGGTACGCTATGGACAATGAAGAAGTTGAGGAAGGACTCTCCTGCGTTGCTGTTCCGGTACTGAATGAAGAAAACGAGGCTATTGCAGCTATTAGTATTGCAGGCCCTACCATAAGGATGTCAAAAGACAGGATACCTTCCCTTGTAAAGGAACTCAAGCAATGCACAGATAATATTTCATATTTCATGAGCCAGATACTCAGATAGATTTAATCTGAGTCAATACACCATTACAATATCAGACTATATGAGGAGGCAAATTATGGACAAGAACATTGTGATCATTGGCGGTGTTGCGGGTGGAGCAAGCTGTGCTTGCCGTCTCCGCAGATTGAGTGAGGATTATAGAATAACATTAATTGAACGAGGCGAATATGTCTCCTTTGCTAATTGCGGCCTCCCCTACTACATAGGGGGCTCAATAACTGATAAAAAAAAGCTGGTCGTAATGTCACCCGAAAAGCTTAAAGACAGATTCAATCTTGATGTTAAGACTCTCTGTGAAGCTACTTCAATAGACAAAGCAAATAAAACTGTGTCTTTGGAATATTCGAATGGCAAAAATGAAACTATTCCCTATGATAAACTCGTGCTCTCGCCCGGCGCAAAGCCGTTTATTCCTGATTTCCCCGGATCTGACAGTAATAAGGTCTTCACACTTAGGAGTATACCTGATACATATCGGATATATGACTTTATCGCTGATAAAAAACCAACAGATGCAATGGTCGTAGGCGGTGGCTTTATAGGCATAGAAATGGCTGAAAACCTTGTCGATCGCGGAATAAAAGTCCATCTGGTGGAAGCCGCTCCGCATATAATCGGCAGTATAGATACTGATATGGCACATATCGTACATACTCATATGCGCAAAAAAGGCATTGACCTCATACTAAATGATTCATTAACCGAACTTGGTGACAACGGGAACGTTCTTAATGCCAAACTCTCAAGCGGAAAAGAACTCTCGATCAATATGGTTATTATGAGCGTTGGTGTAAGACCTGAGATCAAACTCGCAAAGGATGCCGGTCTCGAAATAGGAATTACGGGCGGTATATGGACAGATGAATACATGAAAACTTCAGATGAAAATATATATGCTGTCGGTGACGCAGTTGAAGTCACGCATTTTATTTCCGGAAAACCGGCACTGATACCGTTAGCAGGACCTGCAAATAAACAGGGCAGAATTGCTGCAAATAACATATTCGGTATTAAAGACAAATATGACGGATCTCAGGGAACTGCAGTATTAAAAGCTTTCGACCTAACAGTAGCGTCAACAGGTTATACCGAGTATCAGCTGAAAAAATTAGACTACGAATATCAAGTAGTGCATACTCACCCGGATTCCCACGCAGGCTACTATCCGGGTGGCACTATCCTGTCGATGAAGCTTATCTTCGACAACGACGGGAAAATACTTGGGGCGCAGTCCATAGGTAAAAATGGTGCGGATAAGAGAATTGATGTTATTGCTACTGCAATGAGGGGCAATATACCGGTTAACGACTTATACAAACTTGAGCTTGCTTATGCTCCTCCATTCTCTTCTGCAAAGGATCCTGTGAACATGATAGGATACATTGCGGAAAACATGCTTGCCAACAGAACCCACATGTTCTACTGCGATAATATAGAAAAACTAAATACAGAAGACATAATGCTCCTTGACGTGCGAACAGTACCTGAGTTTGAAAAAGGAACTATTCCCGGTGCAGTCAACATTCCTCTCGACAGCTTAAGATATGAGTTGGACAGGATTCCTCATGACAAACCAATATACATTTTCTGCAGATCAGGTCTCAGAGGATATGTTGCTGAGAGGATACTAAAACTGAACGGTTTCGATCAGCCGTTATTCAATCTCAGCGGAGGATATCTCTCTTATAGATTCATGATGGATGATAGTAATTATTGATAGGAGGCTCCTGAAGCAATGACTAAAACTAAAAAAATAACAGCAGCTGCAGTAATAATAGCCATTATGCTGCTCTTTGGCTTTACTCCAATAGGGTATATTCCCCTGCCTTTCACCAAAATAACTCTGATGTGTATTCCAGTAATCATAGGCGTAATGATCTTGGGGTTAAAATTCGGCTTTTTGTTCAGCGGGATATTCATTCTGACAAGTATATATACTTTTTTAACAAATCCTGCGCCTACATCACTTATAATGTTTGACTACATGCCTGTCATGTTTATACTATGTCTAATAATACCAAGGGTTTTTATTCCGATAACAACTAATGCTGTTTATAAAGCGACTGTCAATAAAAAACCGAAACTGTCATATGTTCTTACAGCTATCACCGGAACTCTAACAAATGCTCTGATTTTTATAAGCATAGAACAGATCTTTTTTGCGCCCGCATTAGCCAAAGGTCTTGGACTCGATATGACTGGCGTGACATTGGCTTTATGGGGTGTGATGTTAACAAATGCTCTTCCGGAAACTATAGCTGCCGTAATAGTATGCCTTGCTGTAATGACTGCCATTAACAGAAAAAAGAAACCACTTATACAATAGATTACGGCAATGGCAAAACAAAAAAACGACTTTGGCATATTTAACCAAGGTCGTTTTTGATTTAACAAGTTACTATAGTTCTATACATTTAACATTTTTTTATAATCTCTCATCTTTTTCTATATCAAGGAAATATTTATATGTATCAACTGTAAGTTCGCCACAGGCTTCTTCATCACAAGCTATGATAGCATTGTTGTGCATCTGAATAGCAGAACATGTCCATTTACTGGAAACACCGCCTTCAACAACTGCAGCCAGAGCACGTGCCTTATTGTGGCCGTTGATCAGAATAAGGACTTCTTTTGAATCTGTAACCGTGCCGATACCGACTGAAAGTGCCTGAGCCGGAACGCTCTCGGGATCATTACCGAAGAAACGGCTGTTAACGATACGCGTATCGGTAGTAAGATCACGAAGACCTGTCCTTGAGTTAAGAGATGTATACGGTTCGTTGAAAGCAATATGTCCGTCAACACCGATACCACCCATGAAGAGATCGACACCGCCATATGAGGCTATCTTATCCTCATATCTCTTGCACTCTTCTTCAGCATCATCAGCCATACCGTTAAGTATGTTTATATTCTCGGGTTTCATATCCACAAGGTGATTAAAGAGATTGTCATGCATGAAATACCAATAGCTCTGATCATGTTCCCTTGGAAGTCTCCAGTACTCGTCCATGTTAAACGTTACAACATTTGCAAATGAGACCTCGCCTGCTTTATTCTTCCTAACCAATTCCTGGTAAACACCTATAGGACTCGAACCGGTCGGAAGTCCAAGTACAAACGGCCTGTCTTCCTTATGGGCATTAATCTTGCTCGCTATATAATCTGCAGCCCATTTGCACATCTTTTCATAGTCATTCTGAATAACAACTCTCATAATTAATCTCCTTATAACAATAATTAATAATACTATTTAAAGAACAGGTTCACTTATTCCTGTTCTTTATATCCCTTATACCGGTTATGAGCATCCATATGAGGATGCCTACGATTATGCATACAACTGCTCCCATTACTGCGAGTATTACATTAAGGGTATCTATACCCTTAACGGAAGCAAACTGCACAATAGCTATTAGCATACCTGCCAAGATTATTGAAACAGCAAGAAGCACAACGGCAAGCGTCAACCTACTCAAAGAGTGAGACGCTATCCTATTGGTTTCCTTAAGTTCCTTAATATTAATATCGACAGCAAAATCGTTTTCCTGAGCCTTTCTTAAAAAGCGTCCCGCAGCTACAGGAGCAGTCCTTAATACATCCTGCCAATTCAATACATCAGATAATCCGTCATAAAGAATCTTTTCAGAACCAATATAGTTAAGTCCCATCTGTCTAACGACCTTTTTGGAAATAGTAATCATATTTAGTTCCGGATCAAGAATCTCTACTATGCGCTGTGCACTGCCAAGACTCTTAGCTATCATGGTAAACTCTTTAGGTATTTTTATCCTGTATTTAAGGGCAGCTTTCTGAACACTACTGAATACTTCCACTATATTGACATTCTTAAGCGGGTCATATACAAACTTATCCATAAGATTCGCTATTTCCTGTTCGAATAGATACTCGTTAACGTGTTCACTGCATATACCTATATCGATTATACTTTTGGCGATTATATTGGTATTATTAAAAGACATCCCAATAAGAAAATTAGTCATATTCTTCCTGAATGTTTCATTGATAGTCCCAGACATACCCAAATCTATAAAGAATATGGTACCGTCTTTGCTTATTATCTCATTACCGGGATGAGGGTCCGCCTGAAATACCCCGTCATGAAGTATCTGATACAGCAGTGAGGTAATAAAGCGTTCAGCTATAGATGAAGGATTAATATCAGCCGATTCAAGCGCACACCTATCATCAATCTTGAAACCGTCAATATAATCCATGGTCAGGACTCTGCGTGTTGTATATACCCATTTTATCTTGGGGCAATCTACACCGTGCACCTTGCTAAGATTATCTGCTATCTTTTCAGTAGTTTCCCCTTCATGAATAAAATCGAGTTCCTTGTTCATAGCAGAACAAAACTCGTGAACAACGCCCTTAAAATCATAAAGCTGTCCATACTTGGTATACTTATCCATATACCTTGCTATACTCTTCATAATCCTAGAATCAGTAGCGATAACTCTTTCTATGCCGGGCCTCCTGACTTTTACAGCAACCCTAGAACCTGATTTTAAAGTGGCATCATATACCTGCGCTATTGAAGCTGATGCAACTGGTACTTCTGAAAATGATTCAAAAATATTATCAATAGCATCGCCAAATTCCTGTTCAAGCTCTTTTTTCGCAAGGTCAAATCCAAAGGGGGGAACATCATCTAAAAGTTTGGAGAGCTCAAAAGCAATCTCTTCGTCTATGATATCCGACCTTGTCGCAAGCAACTGCCCCAATTTGACAAAAGCTGGACCAAGATCCTCGAACGTTCTTCTTAGTTTTCTGCCAACAGTTTTCTTGTCTATTTTAAGATTGTCAGGCGTAACGGAATCTAACGTAGCAGTAGCATGTTTAAGGTTTTTTCTGAGAAAAAGGAAACTTAGCCCATTCTTTTTGAATGCGCTCAAAATTTCTTTATATCTTTTTAGATTAGATACATGCTTTACAACTGCCACGTTTCAAATTAGGAATAATAAGATTATTCCTTGTCCTTTTCTTTGAAATATGCTTCAATCTCTTCTTTGATAATAACTCTTACTTCATCTTTTGTTATAGGTTTGATCCTATTATCAAATGTATCAGTTGCTTTTGATATCCGCTCATCAATTATTCTCTTAAGTTCCTCTCGTTCTGCCTCACCTTTCTTAACTAACTCAGCAGTAAAAGAAGAAGCATCCTTTTTAGCGACTGTACCGCTCTCAACCATTTTTTCAACAGTTTCTTCTATCATATCTCTTGAGTAAGCAAAAAGACCTATCCCCAAGTTTAAGACATCTTCTATAATAGTGGCCACAATAAATCCTCCATATTATTCATTTGTTTTATTATACACTTTTTTTTATTAAGAATAAACTTATAGTAATAGTCTTATAATAAGGTATCTCAACCAGCATACAATTCAAGCATTTCAATAGCGCTAATCTATATCATTCATTTTATACTTTTAATTATTTATCTATACTATTGAATTATGTTTAGTTTTTTGGCTTTTTGATAATTGCTTGTGTAATGTACAACAAATACTATTAAACATGAGAAGCATACCAAATTCATCAATCTTAATAATTAAGCTTGCTTATATAATGCTCATACTATTCTGTCCATCATAATTCAGACCTTTCAAAAAGTAGAATCTTATGCTTCATCAATAAAAACAATTTGGAGGATAAATTGAATCAAACATCATTATCGGTAATAATCCCCGTATACAATATGCAAGAACTTATTGGAGAATGTATTAACAGTATTATTGCGCAGACTTATAAAGATTTTGAAATAATACTCGTTAATGATTGCTCCACAGATAATACATTAACTGTATTACAATCTTTTAAAGAACTCTATCCGGAACACATTACTGTTTTGGATTCAAAAAGTAATTTACGTCAAGGAGGTGCCAGAAACCTAGGTATTAAGTATTCTAAATCAGAGTATATAGGTTTTGTTGATGCAGATGATTACATACATCCATTAATGTTTGAATCATTGATGAATACAGCAAAACCGTGGGATTTAGATGTTGTATATTGTATGCACAAGAGTTTTCGAGAATCATCTGAGATTAATTTATTTAAATCAAAACAGTCAAAGCTGTAGTATATGACAAAATATCCGATCAGGAACGAATTCAAATAATGGTTTCACATAATTATGGCAGTATTTGGAGTGGCGTTTACAAGCGAGAGCTAATAACAAATAATAATATATACTTCCCTGAACACTTAGCATATGAAGATAATTATTGGGTATATGCCATACAAATGCTAATGAACTCTGTTGGAATACTTAAAAGTGAATACTATTATTATAGAATACATGGTGAATCAACTGTTCAAAAGAAAAACTCGTTACATCATTATGATAGGCTTGAAATTAGCAAAAAGTTTCTAGAATATGTAAACAAAAACCAATTAATGGATAGATACAAAACTATTTTGGAATTTCTTTTCATAGAGGTATTTACATATAACTCATTTTCAATTATTATTAATCGTTTTGATCATCCTAACATAGATACCCTCAACGAAATTAAAGCCTTACTAAAAGAGAATTTTCCAGAATGGCGAAAAAACTGTTTATATCAGCGGATTTTCACCATAAGAAAAAAAGTAAGCATGAATATGCTAATGATGTTCCCTACTGCAATGTATATTCAAATTATTAAAAGATTATATTCATTGTTTAAATAATTGTTTATAACATACAAAGAACTATTCTAATATCTATTGTATTAATGCAAACACAATGTAAATTATATTAAAATGGCCTGTTTTTCGTGTATAAATCAAAACCAGGCCAATCCATACTCTTTCTTTGTATAAAGAGCAGAGTTGTGTACTACTTATCGCAAATAACACTATTGCAGCGGAAAACACATAATACTATCCAACAAGGACTATCCCCAATGTTTTTATTCCAAGTTTATTGCATGATTGAATAGTTTTATATACCTCATCATGTTTAGCTTTAGCAACACTCTCAAATAAAACTATCACCCCGGCAGTGCCCATTTTCTCAATTTCTGCTGAATCCGAAAATAAGCGCTCTCCCACTATCAATTCTAATCCTTTTGCCTTTAATAATTCACCCACTTCGGATATAAGAGCTTTACCACTTGCACTTAATTCTGTTCCTGTAGCATATACTTTATTGATACCTTTGTCTTTCAGACATACCCCAATATTAGCAGCTATCATTCTAGGTGCTGCTTCATCAGGTATGATAGTTACTCTTTTAAATCTGGCTCGATCAATAGCATTATCAAGACCAATCTTTTTTCTTTTGCTTCCGTATCTTGTTATACCAAAGCAGGGCAAACCATAAGTCAATTCTATATCATCTTCAAAACGGATCTTACTACTCGAACAATAAACAATTGACAATACTATAATAGCGATAACGAATCCTACAATTGCACCTAAAACTACCAGCTTAAAACTTATTTTTCTTTCACTTGATTCACTATTGTCTTTATTCTCCAACAAAATACTGCCATCTGGATTCAAACTCAAAATCTCGTCGCTATCAATCCCTTCATGTTTGCTCAAATACTCTAAAAAAGCTTGCCCATAAACAGACAATTGTTTATAAATGCTGTTACTATTATTGTTCAATGTATTGAGGTAATCAATATTTGTCTTCTGCTTATCTATTAAACTAGTATCCTGTACTTTATAACAGTTCTCAGCTATCATATGTATATCATGAGTGAGATTCTCATTGTTGTATTCATTATTTAATTCCATTATGATTCTATCAATCTCATCTAGTATTGATTTACAATTGTCCACGGAATCACCAAAAACATTGACTGTTAAAGAAGCGCTAGGCTTAATAACATCCATTTCAACTTCTGGATTATCAAATGAATTAGCGAAAAGAGTATCGTGTGCTTCTATAGAATAAGAGAATAAACCGCCATATTTATCTTTTAAGCTGTTTAACCTTACTTTATAAGCAGATATGATTGCATCAATTGATTCACCAGATAATGATTTTAAATAATAAAGATACTGGCCATAATAAGAATCATATGGTTTCAAATCAGTAAGCTTAAGGTCACTCACATAAGCTAAATGGTCATTGTATAATTCGTTGTAATCATAATAAACCTTTATACTATTAATATCAGCTTCGGTTAGAAAAGTCCGCAAATATAAAGCTCCATCAGATACTGATAATGACTCTGCATTATCAACTAATTGCTTAACAGTAACATCATCTACGTCCTTTGTTGCATCAATAGAATTATTATCTCTCACATTATTATTGAATAACGAAAACCCTCCTCCAATAATAGCTCCTAATATAACGATAACTACAAGCGTTTTCCAATGGCTCATTACATACCAAAACAAATCTCTTATTTTTATTTCTCTATCCATATTCATTTACAATCCTCAATTCCCTATTTAATACGATTATACCACATTCAATGGCTTTTAATAATAAAACGTTATATGTAATGGTCACAAAGCAAATAATTATTATATATCATTATCCTCTTTAATATCTATCTTTTAACTTATAGATAGTAATATCCCTATTTGAAATAACTACTGCTAAATCATTGCCCTCTAGAACTAAATCAGGATTTGCAAATCTGGAAACAACCACATATGAAACATTTTTTTCATTATTTCATACCTATTATTGCAGTTTTTAATATAAATAGCATCGTTTGCTATTAGTCATTTAACTATAATCCTAGCATTTCTTTTGTTCTTGGAGCATATGCTCATGCGCCCCAAAAAACTTGACGCTCAGAAAAGCAGTATAATTGTAATATCCAATCTCTGCTTGATTAGGTTTGAGAACAAATCCTCCAATGGCTCCATATGAAAGTGACAATCTATAGCTATGACTGAATCGCTGGGAGTATTATTTCGTATCCACTCCATTGTTTCATACCCATAGGCAGTAAAAACAATTATAATCAGGAACACTTTCAATAATAAAAGCCTTATCTATCTCTTGCTTTCACTGCGATTCAAACCTAAATCAGCAAAGGGCTTTTTTTAACACTAACCAAATTGCTTCTCCTCTATAATAATGAACGATTACACTTTTTTAGTATATTATAGTCAAATAAGAGCAAAACTATCTTAAAGTCAAACCAAATAAAGCTAAAGACAAACGCCTTGGTCGGACTTATTTCCCAAATAACCGCTTTATTTTATCCTTGTATTTAACAATAACAATAATCGCAAATACAATATAAATAATAATTATTATATAACGGATCATATTGTTCATGAACAGTATTTGCAAAACTGTCATATAAACTGTCATAAGAATCAAAACTGCAAATATTAGTTTTGATGGATATAAACACGTCAGGCCCATACGTTTTACAAGCCCCATATGAATGAATAATAGAATAGCGAAGCTAGCAAGGGTTGTATAGGCAGCCGCGATATAACCAAACTGCGGAATAAATATAGCATTAAGAACAAAATTAGACACCGCAGCGATTATGCTTGCAAATGCCATACCTATTGTCTTTTTATTATACTGTTCTACATTCACGTAAAGTGTATACATAAACTGACACACACAACCAAATGCAACAGGCGGCATAACGTTAACCGCTTCATAATAACTACTGCCGCCCAAGATCAATAACAACTCCGGGGTCAAGAGCATAATACCGCAGGCAAAAAACACAAATAAGAGTATGTAATACTTTGATACCTTCAGTATTTCCGAATACTTCTTAAAATGCAGTTTTTCACCTAACCAAGGAGAAAAAGCAGTGTTCATCGAAGTGACAAGCATAGTGATTGCTGCTCCACAACTATAAGCTACAGAATACAGTGCATTATCCTCTGCCCCGCACATCTTGGTAATCATGATTTTATCCATGGAGTTCAACAAGAATAAAGATAGGGCGTGTGGAATAAAAGGCAAGCAAATTGGCAGTGCATACTTCCAGTAACTGACGTTTACCCTTTTACCCCGTTTTATAATCACAATATATAACAGAACACCAGCAATAATAGTGGGTAGTGCACTACCAATTATTCTCCCATCAAGCTTATTATCCATTGTCACAACAAGAAATACAGATAATAGAGCTGTGGAAACAGCAATTATAATACTAGTAGCAGCTGAAACTTTATACTTATAATAATAACGTTCCCTAGCTTGGAATAATTCTACTGCGGAAAACAGCAATAAATAGACAACCATTATATTAAGGTGTCTTAATTCCAAACCGGTAATATCAGTAAAAACAGACGGGAACAGATTGAAAACAGCTGCTAGCGCAACTGTTACGATGGAACTCAATGTTAATGTAGAAAAAACATATCCATCAAAGTTTTCTTCATGGTCATATCTCGCACTTATAAAAGATGATCCAAGATTCAAAGTTGCAAAAACAGTAAAAATTACAAGCCAAGAATTATAATTACTATACAATCCGAAATCATTATGAGAAAGTAATCTGGTAAATATCGGAGTAGTAATAAAACCAATACTCTTCGTTATGAAATTTGTTGCTGTATACCATACGCCAGATTTAAGCGCTTTTATATTATTGCTTTTACTCATTAATACTTTTTACTCAGCCCGCTTAATGCTTTACATAATACATACTTACAAACCGGCATTCTTACTTGTTATTATTAAGTATAGCTTCCGCCAAAACAAAATCGAAATCATCGTCAATATCAATCGACTCTTGTCGATCCATAATATATGCAAAACACCGATCACGAAAGATATCGTGACACTCAAGGAAAAAATCGACCTTTGTCAAATAAATAGCCCCATTAAACCTATAATATTTCTCCATGTCTTGGCGGCGCTTGCCTTTAGCTAAAGGATTAATAAACCCTGTTAGCGAATTACTATCAGGTAATGTATTACAATGAAGCGGTGAATACTCGGTTTCACATACTGAAACTACTGAACACGCAGATTTTTTTTCCATTTCGCAAAAAGCACCGATTATACTCCTTGAAGTTCTCAAAGGTGACGTGGGTTGCAATAGCATAACAGTATCATAATCTTGACCCAGCAAATGATAATTATCCAACACTTCGGCTACAACATCCCACGAAGAAGCAACATCAGAAGATGTATTAGGGCTCCTTAAAAATGGCACTTCCGCGCCATACTCTTTTGAGATTAAAGCATACTCTTCACTATCTGTGGAAACCATAACAGTATCAAATTGTTTAGATTCCAAAGCAGCTTTTATAGAATATGCTAACAATGGCTTACCCGACAAAAGTTTAATATTCTTATCAACAATGCCTTTTGATCCGCTTCGTGCTGGAATAATAGCTAAGTTTTTCATTTTTTCACCTGTTTTATTTAATATCATAAAAAACCTTTTTTACTGAAATCGGACTTCCCAACAGATTTCTAAGAATACTGATCATTCTTTCTGATGTATTTCCATCACCAAAAGGATTTACTATAGTTTTTGCAATCTCCTTAAACTCCTTGCTAGCTCCCTTATTAATTGCTAAACAAATATCCTCTTTATTTGGTTCGCAGTGAATAAGACATTCCGAAAAAACCCTGCCTTTTTGCCTGTCACCAATATCAATTACCGGTATCTTCATCGCCGGCCCTTCGGTCGTACCGCTGGACGAATTACCTATCATCATTTCTGAATACTTTAATGCTGAAAGGTATTTACGCATCCCTAATGAAGAATAAACATAATAATTCTCTCTTTTTTTTGCTTCTTTCAACCAAACCTCATTTATCCTATCTCCACCAGAATCAGTGTTTGATAAAGTTATAAGATACTGATACTCAGGAAAGGCATCCAAAGCCTTTATCAACTCATGCAATTCGCTTTCAAAAGCATTTCCGTCTAGTGTTACTGGATGAAAAGTTACAACACAATATGGCCTCTCTATATCCATACCCAATTCTGACATCAAATCAGTTTTAGGGATTAAATCTATATTTAAGCAGTTTTCTATGGCAAGTGACCCCACATTATAAACTGTATCAGGTCTTTCTCCAAGCTGTATTACTCGGTTCCTGTAAGCATCACAGGTAGTAAAATGGATTTGGCTCATTTTTGTCAGTGAGTGCCTAAAAACTTCGTCTATTGCACCGGCAGTTGTACTCCCCCCACAGATATGGCAAATTGGAATCAGCATCGTTGACGCAGCTATACCAACAGCAAACATTTCATAACGGTCGCCTATGACAATAAGCAAATCAGGCCTGTTATCGTCAAAATAGACGGCAAATTTATCTACAACCTCTCCAATTTGCAATGCAATACCTTTATTTGTATTATCAGATAAGCCCTCAATACATATCTCTGCTTTAATATTAATACCAGAATTTTTTATTTCCTCAACAGTATTACCATTTGCATGAGAAAGGTGCGATCCCGTAACAACAAAATCCAAATCAAAAAAACTGTCACTTTCAAGCCTTTTAAGTAATGGCAATAACTGACCGAATTCAGCTCGGCTACCTGATACAACACAAACCTTTACTCCAGACATATCAATTCATCCTCATCAAAATCACGCACGGCTTTCGTTCCAAGCACGTCAAACCAGAGCATTGGTGATAATCCATTCCCGGGGCGTTTTGTAATTATATTCTCCTCCGTTAGTAATTCCCCTTTTTTTATTGCTCGTTTAGCAACAATGCTTTTACGAGCCACTATAATATTCTTTTGTTCAAGCGGAGAACACTTTTTCTCACCATTACCCAATGCAGTTTCAATATTTCTTATAGCTTTTACCATCAAGCACAATTCACTTGGTTCAATACTCGCTTTATGATCAGGACCATACATGTTCCTATCAAGAGTAAAATGCTTCTCTACTACTGTCGCCCCCATAGCTACGGAAGCTATAGGGACCTCAATTCCAATACTATGATCCGATAACCCCACAGGGAGATGAAATTCCCGCGCAAGAGTATCCATAGCTCGCAGATTTACCTGTTCCATCTTAGTAGGATAGTCTGTATGACATTGAAGTAAAGTTATATCCTTACTACCATATTCATTTAGAATTGAAATAGCTTTAGCTATCTCGGCAAGACTTGCCATTCCGGTAGACATAACAATCGGCTTCCGGGTTTTAGCTATCTCAATCAAATAAGGTAGATTTGTTATTTCTCCAGAAGGGATTTTCCAAAAAGGAATATCAAGTTTATCCAAAAAATGAATACTGTCTATATCAAAAGCCGTAGATAAATACGGGATCCCTATCTTTTCGCAATACTTATATAGTTCCAGGTGCTGGTCAAAGGTCAACCTAAGTTTAAGTGCCATCTGCAGCTGTGTTTCATCCTCACCTGTTTCACGTTTTTGGTATTCAGCCTTAGGTGCATACTTAGATGTCGGATTAATTGCTGTTTGAAATTTAACATAATCAGCGCCAGCTGCTTTTGCAACAACTATAAGTTTTTTTGCAAGTTCTATATTACCGTTATGATTAACCCCTGCTTCCGCAATAATAATTGTATTTCCCAATGCAAATCTCCTAAACAGATATATAATTATCCTCTTAATTCAGCAAAACGATTATACTTCATTTCTTCCTTATAAGCTTCAAATAGTCTAACAACATCATATTTGGGCTCATATCCCAATTCATCCTTGGCATTCTGAACATCCATAAGTATACCACCGCCTGCAACCTTATCCGAAAGAACGACAATATCAGACTTTTTGCCTGCGGGGCAAAACACGCTTATTATAGCCTCCATTTGCTCCATAAGAGTAACAGGCACACCAGTCCCACAATTATAAAACCCTTTTGACAGCTTATTGTTATCTATAGCCAAACAAAACATTTGAGCCATATCATATACGTATAACATATCTTTCGAATAATTGGGATCACCCCAAATCTCCAAGGGTTTCCCTTCCATTGCATTAAAAATCAACTTATATAGTGGTCTCAAAGTTTTAACGCCTTTTGGATATATATAATGATTCGTGCTATAGGAGTATACTGTTGGAAAACGGAAAACAAATGTCTTCAATCCATATTGCTGATGATAGTGCTCGATCAACTCGCAAGCCGTATTTTTAGATATTACATATAGCGCATGATCTCCTACATAACTAAAACACTTGGGTGCATCCGGCTTTATGACTTCCCCCGAAGGATATTCCCAAACATCATAACAACTGGTTGAATAAAGCAACCTGTCAATATTATTCTTACGGCAATACTCTAAGACATTATATGTACCGTAAATAATTGAATCAAGGTATTCTTTAGGATGATACCCATTCATATAAGCAGGAATCACCGCCGCCAGCAAAACAACTGCATGCACATCATCTTTGGGTAGTTTTTCAAAATCCGATTCTTTTGTTATATCCACAGAAATATACTGTACACCCATTGAGTTAAAAACATCCGCTTTTTCTCTTTTTCCAGAAGCAATTATTTCATACTCACCCTGTCTATAGTACTCAGTAGCATATTTTGTAAAATATGAACCCACATTACCCGTAGCTCCAAATATTATAATCTTCTTCATCATTCTTCTCCTCATTACTGGTAGCGATACTGAATCATTCTTGAATTATTCTCATCAAAACTACTATCCAATTCTTTTCTTATCCCAAGCAAATAATCATACTTATCTGGTTGAAAAATAGTCCTGCCAACCACAAATGGCAATCTTCCTTTTTTATTGAATTGCTTCTTGAAACCGAACAACGAATCATCCTGACTCATACCACCGCCGAGATGAAACTTCTTTATGCCCCGCGCACTAGCCCAGCATGCGGCCTCATACAGTAAAAGATTGTTTGGGGACAATGCACGGTATTCTGTATGGGTACCAGCGAGATGATAATGCATATATTTCTCATTATAATACATTATTGCTGCAGCAATCGGCATACTATCCTTTATAGCGTAAAAGATACAAGAATAATCACTTAGTTCTTTTTGATACTCAAAATAATCTTTATTAAATGTATAATAAGTACTGGCGTTGTTTTTTAACATTGTTTCTTCGTACATTAACAAGAATTCGCCATAATCATCAATAGACTTGCGAACAATTTGAATATTATTCTTTTTGGCTTTTCTAATCATATTTCGATTTTTACTGTCCATATTTGATAGTATTAAATCTGGAGAGGCAGTATCAATATAGATTGTATCTCTTAAATACTTAGTATCAAATACTAACGGAGCAGAAACATGGTTTTCTAAAACCGGATGAAATCTTACAAACTGAGAAACAATTCCATTTTTGATACTATATTCTTTAATCTGTTTTAAGAACATTATTTGAGATTTTTCTGTAATTATCCCATTGCTAAGAGGACCACCATAGCCATATGGTGTCTCCAGGTCGTAGAATGTTCCTCTTAATAATCTGTCAGAAAAAAGATTGGAATCAGAAATGTCTGAGCGCATGCTGACATAACAAAACCTGGATTCATCATCATGATAATAAAACAATAAGGGCACTCCATCTCCATGCAACTGAAACGCAACAGCGTACTCATTTAAGTAATAGATATCCCAATTATTAAATGATCTAACAATACTATTCCAGTTTTCTCTTTTATCAGCTGCTATTATTTTTAACAAACCAATTCCCCCTTGTATCTTGATAATACATCAATTAAATAATTAATATGCTCAATTCCATATCTTTGATCAATGGGTATTGATAACAGCTCATTACTCAATTGTAAAGCATTTTGCCTTTTTTCGATCATATTACCATCAAACGGCCAATGAACAGCACAGTATATCCTATTACTTATCAAATAATCTCTTAATAAATCTCTATTTTTAACTCTTAACGGTAGAACCAGCGGACATTCATTATCTTTCAAATCTATTGCTGAGCTTATATTTAAATTGATTAGTTTATCAGAGAGTTCACGATAGTTTTGTTTGCGCAAGCCAATCATTTTGCCAACATCAACACATGATGCTACAAAAGCAGAAAAGTCTGAAATCAGCATCGGCTCCGTTTGGATGTCTATAAGACGTTCACCTTTTAAGAATATGTCTCTATACATTGAGTTTAAATCACTATTATAGTTTCCATGCAAATAAAGGTCCTTTAGAATCATCCCATACGCCTTACTATTATCACGGCTTTTTATAGTTTTAGTACTTCTTAAATTCAGTTTATCTTCGTTATAATACATAACGCCGCCTCTTGGAATTGGCATCCACTTCCTTAAGCTACAAATGTTGTAATCACCTATGGTATGAACTTTGGAAAAAATACTGTGGGTAGTATCCTCAACGACAACACATTGATCGCAGAGTGTACTCTTTAATTCATCTAATGCATTATCAGGTTGCACCATACCGAAATAATGCATTAAAAAGAATACCTTGGTATCTTTGCTGATCTTTTTTTTAATATCATCAACATTTAAGGTGAAATCTTTATTGATTTTGTAAAACTCTATTTTGCAACAACTAAATGGCTCAATAACGGAACTGCAAATATACTCGGGAAGGAGTATTTCATCTGTTGGTTTTAAAAAGGATACTAACTGAAGTAACGCACTCCTCCCACTATCATAAAAAACAGAATTATCAAATTCTGACAAATATGAATAAATGTTGTTTTCTTTAACAAATAAATCATCCATTGAAAGGTTGAATTCACTGCCTATTTCCATATTTATTCTCCATATAGATTCTTCCGCATTTTTTCAAGTTCTGGAAACTGACCCATATCCATCCAATCATTCTCACTTACCGGAAAAGCAGCAACTTTTCTGCCTTTGTTCTTTTCCATTTCAACTATATCAGGGAATCCGACAGGTGTGTTATCTTTAATATCATATAACACATCCGGCTCTACTATATAAATACCTGTATTAGTAAGAAATGAGAAAAATGGCTTCTCTTCCATATTCACTATCGTTCCATTAAGGCCCATTTCAATTACGCCATAAGGAATACTCAAGTTTTTGTATGCACATATCATGGTTATAGTATTGCCGTTTTCTTTATGAAATCTTAACATACTTTCATAATTAGCCTTCAGTAATGCATCGCAATTTGCAAAAAAGAACGTCTCTTCTAATTGCCCTTTGAGAAGGCTCAATCCACCTCCGGTACCAAGGGGAACAATCTCATCATACCAGGTAATATTATACTTGCTTTCATTCTCAGCAAAATAAGCCTTCAACAACTCACGTTTATAGTTTACTATTATATGAAAATCATTACATGCATACAGCTGGTATTCCCTCATGATATGTTCTATGATAGGTAAATCACCTATTGGTATTAATGGCTTTGGCAGAACTTTTGTAAGAGGATCAAGTCTTGTCCCTTTACCCCCGGCATTAATAACTACCGGCAGATTAATTGGCTTCCGACGTTTACTTCTATCATCAGAATCCCCTTTATATATATCAATTATTCTTCTATTATTATCAATAATAGGTATAGCTATATAATCCTTTTTATGAAAGAGAGTCCTTGCCTCCTCAATACTTTTAGCATATCTTGGTTTGGGATTGGCAGCGCAAGTCGACAAATCATTGATATCCCCGCCACCAAGAATAAACCTTCTAATATCACCATCCGTAATACAGCCAAGTAATAGATCAGAATCATCAGTCAAGAATAAAATGCCACAAGCATTTTGATCAATCAATCTCATAGCTTCTGCTACAGTCAGATTGCATTTGCCTAATAGTGGTTTAATATTATCCATTTGCCAGTAACCTCAATACTTGTTTTACTTTTTCAGCAACATATTTTATTTCGTCCTTCTTTAGCTGAGTGCTAGAAGGAATATTTAAAACTCTTTCAGCATAATAAGGCGCTTTTTCTATTCTATAAGCCATATCTTTACAATATGGTTTTTGCTCATTGATCAGCCCCCATATTGCACGAGTTTGCACACCACAATTATGCAATTCTGTTATGATATCACGCATTGAAGCTTTTACCAACTGCCTGTCAATAGCCAAAGAATAAAACCATTTATTTGAAAATGTTCCGCTCCTAAATGGTAAAAGATTCGCCAGATCAAACCCGGAGAATTCTTTTTTATACAACTCATAGTTATTATTCTTGCGTTTTATAAAATCTGGCAATTCCTCCATTTGTGCTACTCCAAGAGCCGCTTGAATATTTGTCATCCTATAATTATAGCCAATCTCATTATGGATATAATACTGCGGATCATCTTTTGCTTGTGTTGAAAGATACCGCAAATGATCAACCGTGTTTGGATTGTTCGCCGTTACAGCGCCACCACCGCCTGTTGTTATTATTTTGTTTCCATTAAAACTAAATGCTCCAAAGTCACCAATTGTCCCTGCGTATTTGCCGGCATAAATCCCGGAAGTATAGATTGTTCCCAGTGCTTCAGTAGCATCCTCTACTACTATCAGATTATAATCTTTTGCAATTTCCATTATGGCATCCATATCAGCCATGTTGCCAAAAACATGCACAACTATAATTGCTTTTACCCTTTTACCTTTAAAAAGTAAAACGCCATCCGAATAATCACACTGTTTTTCACAGAATTCCTTTAATTTGATTGGATCCATACACAAACTATCATCACAATCAATAAAAACAGGAATAGCATGTTGATACTTAACGGGATTAACAGCCGCTATAAAAGTTAACGGTGGAACCAACACAATATCATCTGTTTTAACATCTGCTTCTATTAAAGAAAGATGCAATGCAGCCGTACCGCTTTGGCATACTGCTACGTTGTCAACATTCAAAAATTTTGCTAATTCTTGTTCAAATCTACCTACATAAGCACCACCAGTAGAAACCCATCCCTGCGAAACAGCTTCGCTTACATACCTTTCTTCATTACCCTCAAAATTAGGTATTGATAGCGGAATCAAATCGGTCATAAACTACCTCCTCAAATAATGAAAGAAACACATATTACATCTTGGAATCAAGAGACTTGCCTGTTTCAATATGGCTGAAATTAGGTAAATACTCTTGCATAATCTTTATTATGCTATCCTTTGACAAATCAGGTTGCGAAAAAGCAAACTCCAGTTCGGCCAAAGATTTAAGCAGCAACTCCTTATCAGGTATCTCTTTGTTAACAATAACACCTAGTGATTTAAATCTATTCATATCTTTATCTTCCGATTCGGTTGCAAATTCCTCAAATGGCTTCTCGCCACTTGTATCGGATTTTGAAAAGTGTACAGGATATAACCTGCTCCCACTATGCAACCCAACAGCTTTACTAAGTGCTTCTTCATCTGAAGAACACTCCAGGGGTTCATAACCAAAAACGCTTAATAACTCCCGGGCGATAGTATCAAATCCCATCATTTGCTTTTCTAGCAACTTCGGGAAAAAGATCTCTCTGTTTCCCCCTAGAATACAAGACAACAAACATATTTGACCCGATTCCTCAGGAGAAACAAAATAACGTTCAACATCAGTAGGTGCAGAAAGTGGCTGCAGTTTACCAATCCGTGCCAGAAAACCAGCCGGGAGCGATCCGTTCGAAAAAGCAACATTTGCAAATCGTGCCGTTTTTACTGGAAATCGATCAGAATAACTGAAAATAACGTCCTCCATCACACGTTTAGATGCGCCCATTATATTAACGGGATTTGCAGCTTTATCCGTTGAAACGCAAAAATACGACTCCGGAGGAAATTCTGCCAGCAAATCTAATAGTAATTTTGCATGCAACACATTATTCTGAAGCAATGCCTCTATGGAAAAAATATCTTTCTCGGATCTAACATGCTTGTGTGCAGAAAAGTTGGCAACAATATTAAAGCCACCACGTTTTCTTAACATCTTTTCAAAAACTGGAGAAGCATAATCCATAGGATAAGTAATGAATTCGTTTGGCACAAACAACCCCTTTGACGATCTGATATCTCTCGTCAATTCTGCAATAGCATTCTCGTTAATATCAACTACTACAAGTGATGACGGCTTAAAAGGCAAAACCGCTTTAACGAAGGATGATCCTATTGAACCTGCACCGCCAATAACAAGAACAGTTTTTCCTTCTACTTTTGAAAAAATTTTATCTTTATTAGCAATCAAATCATCATAAAACATTGAGGCAGAACGTTTTGTTATATATTTTGCTATAAAACCATCCAAATCAAACATTTCTTCCCTCCATTATTACTCTTTCTTACGCCGTATATTAGATTGCATGCATTTGCAAATTACATTATATTTTATCATATATGTAACTCTATGGTCAAAACGGCCAAACCTACTGTATTTATTATTTGAAAAGAATATGAAAGCAATCTGATTCCAAAGAAAAAACTATTATAATAAACTATTATACTTTTGAATTGATACTAAAGTAATATAAATTATTGTTTTCCACTGACTAGAATCTTATGTTGCATTGCCCACGAAAGCGTTACGTAATAAAACACGAGTATATTTTATATCTATATACCCGTATGAATACAGATTCTATACGGTAACATGCTTACTATAAACAACTAACAACGTTCACAAAATGAGCTTACGTGCTCAAGAATACTTTTTAATTCATCAATTGTTTCTGGAATATAAAACCTTGAACTGTCATTGTATCTAGATTTGCATTTATTATAAAAGTCATTCTGTTTGTCAAAAGATTCTGAATCCAAATGTAAATGATTAATAATTCTATATAATAGTATTACTATTGGCTCTTTATCAAGAAGTATCTTGGGAACAACGACTGCCGTAGAAGAAATTGCTATCAAAACCTTTTTATCCATATTCATTCTTGCACACAAACACTCAAAGGGCATATTGAATCTTTTATAGTATTTAAAACCACTTGATTCTTCGGAAGTATCCCTTGGATGTCGTTTGATTATCAGGTTTTCCGCAGATACTGCATCTCGTACCATATCATAAATACTAATTAGTTTTTGCTTTTCACTATTACCTAAATGCACCTCATCTTTAAGCACATCTAGTATAATAACCGGTTCATTAATAAGATCTTCTTCCGAAAAATCAAATACTTTAGATACTTTATTCTGCATATCTGAATCAAACAAAGCCCTGGGTATCTCATATATATTCCCACTCCAGTTAGCACCGTTTAGTGATTTATACAGTTCAGGATCAAAAAGGTATAAAGAATGGGGTCTTTTATCTAATGATTTTCGCCCAATCGCAATATATCTGGCTATTTTATCTAGGTTCTTAGCTTTAGTTAAAGAAGGATTATAGTAGCTTCCTTCACCATCATCAAAATAAATAAGTTCAGTATCAATACCATGTTTTAGATTATATAAATAAACCATTCGCCCAATATAAGCTTTTGAAGAAACATACATCTTGCTATAGTATGTGTCGGGAAAGACAATTCTTTTTGCAATCTTATCCACATCAAAATACTTTTTGGCTATACCTAAATGCATTATTACAGTATTATTGCTGTTCTTATGATTATCAATACCAGTAGTATCTACTAACGAGACCCTATTAAATAAACCAATCTTTTTTAAATTATCAGCGTATAGTTTTGCCTGCCTAAACTGCGGGTCAATATAGATATCCGCTTTTTCTCTATTATTTTTACACATTATCATTGATGTAATCATTTGATAAGGCGTTGTGCAAAAGTAGCAAGCGTCCAAATAATCCATTACTCTTCCCCTTTTTTATTATTATAACCACTATTAATACAACATTACTTAATATCGGTATACTATATAATTGATATAATTAATCCTTTTGATTGTTGGATTTGTGCAAACTATTTATTGACCAGTAGAATATAAAATAGTAAATAAATAATTCACAAAAACCCTGGAACATCAACAAATCAGTAAAAGCTCTAATTAGCAAAGCACTATATAATATGAGCCATAATACCTCTCTTCTTTTTATACCAATAACAAATGATCTTATTATAAGGATTATAAGGCCTGCAAATCCTATCAAGCCAAAACTAGCATAACTCTGCAAAAATGAATTATGAAGATTTCCTTCAGGCCTGACCAGCCTGGTATTAGATCCCAAAAGAAAACTATCAAATGAACGAGTATTATTACTTAAAAATCCATTCCAAATCTTAGTTCTTTCCAAATCCACCATACCCTTATCCTGGAATCTAGATAAAGAAAGTCCTGCTTCGGGATCTTCAAAGAGTGCATCACTATTATTCACAATAATAAACGCCGCTATAACACATATTACTACCAGAAGAATCGCATATAGCTTTCTAGCAGACTTATTCTCCAGTATCCGTATTCGGAGAATAATTAGCGCTGCCGCTAAAAAACCAAATGTAACTATACCACCCCTGCCTCTAAAGAACACACTAATAAAAAAAGCAATTATTACCGGAAAAACAAAAAACTTTTTACCCTTATCATGGCAACTTAAATAGTAGAAAAGCAGGCAGAAAAGCATCAGAACTGATATATAATTCCTTGAATAATTATTAAGCAAGCTGTTTATATCGCCCACCTGTATGTATTTATAAAGAATTGACAGTAAAAGAAAACAGTATAGTATAAATGTTATCTTATGATTATACTTATTCTTAAGCAGAATAACTGCCAATCCTATATAAAATACAGTATAAAAGAAGTCAGCCGGTGGGTAATTATTATAACCGTCTTGGAATACATAGCCTAGCAACCAACATACTGCAATGAATAGCACAAAAAGAATAGGATGATATGCCGAACCTTTTTTTTCAAAACAATATAAATAGCCAAAAAAAGCACCTATACCAAGAATCGCATACCGCGCATAAAACAGCAATCTATTATCGTTAAAGACAACAACAACAATTGTTAAAATGAAAAAAAGATATAAGCATGCATTTTCTATATTATTACGATGATTAACCGAAATCAGTGTTTCTTCCATCAGAACTATCCTTCCAAAACAATCATATAACGATATAAGAATAATAGATCAAACTATACACAAATGGATTCAAACAACTCCGTATAATAATAATTCAAGACAAATCAGTTATCAACATGATCACCATTAACACAATAGTAAATACCCTTAAACTTGGTATATGGTTCTGTTGTGCTCAAATAAACAACATTGTGCTTAGCAATACGCTGATCTTCAGGAGGAAGTTGCATGTAGTCCCCGAAGATCAGATGCAGATACCTATCATATCCCGCCATAACAGGTATTTGATGTCCCTCAAAATCCTTATATAATACATTTTCAAAGTCCTCCTTAGGATGGCGCAGTTTCATTCCTTTAATAGAACCTATGAGTTCCGTAACCTCTTCGCATTCATCCCAATCGTACCTTGACATTCTTTTTTCAGCACTTTTCCATATCCTATATCTTATTTCTTTAGATCTGAAAATCTTATAAGCAAGCCATGAAACCGCTCTTAAAAGCCGGCCTTTATTATCCGGTAGTCTCTGAACATTAAACAGACTGAAAACAAAAGCGTTATATAACTGTATATCCCTTCGAATCTTTGATTTGGGACAACCATCGATAGGCATAATCTCAAGAGCTATACCATGGCATATGTCATCATCAGCACTGTGGCAGTTGATTTCAGTAGTATTGACATCCCTTATGGAGGCACCCGCATCATGGTAAACATGATATCTGTCAGTCCTGCAGTACAAGTATCTTTCTGAACTGACCTTCTCGGGCCAAAGGACAGCAAGGCGTTCATAATCCTTTCTGGGCATAAACAAATCTATATCGTCATCCCATGGAATGAATCCATGATGCCTGATAGCACCAATAAGACCGCCTCCGCAAAGATAATACTTTATCTCATTTTCCCTGCAAAACGAATCAAAGTATAACAAAATTTCTAATATTTTATCCTGCAGTTCTCTTGTAGTAGCTTGATTCATTTTATATCACCATTGTTATAGTCTTTGCCTGTTGCAGCCTTTGCAGTCATCATCATTATCTTCATATCTCCAGTAAAACTGTAATCCATTATACCCTTGAGATTCCATCTCATTTTTTCAGGCAATATTTTCTCCATATATACCTTATCAACATCATCCGCATTTGAAATCAGAGAATTTTCATCCTTATAATAAATAGATGCAAGCGATGTCATGCCCGCAGGCAAGAGAAGCGTTGCAAGCATCTCGGGTTTATACATATCAACATATTTTTGCACTTCCGGTCGTGCTCCGACATAGCTCATATCCCCTGAAAGAACATTAAATAACTGTGGCAACTCATCAAGCTTATACTTTCTAATCTTACGTCCTATTCTTGTCACCCTGCAATCATTATCTACTGTTATTTGCGTTCCCTTTGTATCAGCGTCAACTATCATTGATCTAAACTTAAATATTCGAAATACTCGGCCATACTGAGTAACTCTTTCTTGCCTATAGAATACAGGGCCTTTACTGTCAGCTTTTATCATTATTGCAATAGCCAGTATAACAGGAGAGATAACTATTATCATAATAATAGATACAATAATATCAAAAACTCTCTTAAAGAAAAGTGAAACCGTTTTCTTTTTCAGGAACTCATAATACTCCCGAATCTCTTCCTGTTGCATAAAAACCGGTAATTTATCCCACTTAACTATCCGCATTTAATTTACCAACCTCGTTATGTTTACCATTCTGTCAATACTTGTTTTTATCTGATCATTTTCACGGCATCCGAGAATATCTCGCCTACATATTCCAAATCTTCATCCGTAAGCCCAGTATGCAACGGCAACGAAATCAGGTTTCTATAATAATCATAGGAATTCGGAAAATCACAAATATTCCACCCCAGATTTTTGTAAGCAGTCATCATAGGTAGTGGTTTGTAATGAACGTTAGCAGCTACACCATTCTCAGCCATATTAATTATTATAGAATTCCTTTTGCCTTCATCAATATCCGGTATCCTAACAAGATACAGGTGGTTTGAGCTATCCATCCCATCAACATGATGCCTGATGTGGCTGACACCTATGTTGTCACAAAGCTCATCGTAACGTTTGACAATTCTTTCTCTTTTCTTAATAAGCTGTTTGTAACGATCCAACTGCCTAAGACCTATAGCAGCCATTATATCTGTCATATTGCATTTATACCATGGTCCAACGATATCATATTCCCATGCACCTGCACTTACTTTAGTAAGTGCATCCTTGCTCTGTCCATGCAAGGACAGCAACTGAAACATCTTATATATTTCCTCGTCATCCACCCCTTCAAATGGTAACCAAGTAGCAGCACCCCCCTCTGCTGTAGTAAAATTCTTAACAGCATGAAAACTGAAATCAGTAAAATCAGCTATAGAACCACTTAAGCGCTTGGTTTTGCCCATACGCCTATTTGAAGCCCTTGAAACAGTACGTGAAGCACCAAGACTATGCGCCCCGTCATCAACAACAGCAATCCTGCCCAAAGATCTCTGAAGCCGCGATGATAATTCTCCCAATTGGGTGCCATCACTAGTTATAGGAGTGAACAGCTCCTTCTTGTGCTCAACAATATCAAATATTCTATCATAATCACATACAACACCTGCAAGATCAACTGCAACTACTGCTTTTGTGTTTTCTGTTATAGAAGCTTCAAGCATCTCGTAATCCATTTCAGGCATATGTGTTTGGGGATCACCGTCTTTAACTATATCGACAAACTTCACTTTGGCACCACAATGCAACGCAGCCGAAGCTGTAGCAGTATATGTATATGCTGGAACTATAACCTCATCGTCAGGACCGACACCCCAGACCCGCAGTATCATTTCTTCTGCCGCAGTAGCCGAATTTAGACAAACCAGCCTATTGCTGTATATTCCAACGTTATTAGCATCAGAACAATCTATGTCCGTTTCACCAGTTTCAATATAAGCGGATAAACGCTTTTCCAACAGCTTTGTTCGCGGACCCGTAGTAATCCAGCCTGATCCAAGCGTTCTCCTTACCTCTTCTTTCTCTGCTTCGCTAATATCCGGCGGGCTAAAACTAATGATTCTCTTATCCATATTTCGAAACCTCATTCAAATCACATAACAGAGTAAATAAAACTAGCAATTCTCAACAATACACTTATATATAGAAAGAAAAATAGGGCTCTCAGAATGAAAGGCCCTCAAAGTATTCAGATGTGTCAAAAACAAATACATTACAACTTCTTTCTTCCGTTACTAAATTTTAGATTTCAAAGAATCAGCAAGACATGGAACCAATTCGACCAGTATATTAATCGCTTCAGGATCACTTCTTAACGCACACTCTATCATCTTATCAATCTTCTTGTTCAAATCAACGATATTAAGACTTTGCTCTATCCTCATAATCTTGCTGTTCGCAGTTCCTACAAGCTCTGAATCCTCCTCTGCCATAACAAGTTCTTCGTATAGTTTTTCACCAGGGCGAAGACCAATTATCTTAATCTTGATATCTTTATCCAACTCAAGCTGAAACATATTAATTAATTTAACAGCTATATCGTATATCTTGACAGGTTCCCCCATATCAAAAACAAATATATCACCAGAATTATCAAAAGTCATAGTTTGAAGTACAAGCTGCGCAGCCTCAGGTATTGTCATAAAAAACCTGACAATATCTTTATGTGTAACAGTAACAGGACCACCATGTTTTATCTGTCTCACCATCAGAGGAATAACACTGCCGTTGGAACCTAGCACGTTTCCAAATCTAACCGCCATGCATTTCATAGAAGTGTTCCTGGAATATTCGCGCAACATCAATTCTGTTATTCTCTTTGTTGCACCCATTATGTTAGTCGGGTTAACTGCTTTATCAGTTGATATTTGGACAAAGCATTTTACACCATTTACGTCGGCGCATTGCATAACATTTCTGGTACCAAGCACATTATTCTTAATAGCTTCATAAGGATTATCCTCCATGAGAGGTACATGCTTGTGTGCAGCAGCATTTACTACTATATCAGGCTTAAACTCTTTCATCACAGCATCAATACGTGAATACTCTCTAATCGAGCCTATACGTACTGAAACAGGTGCATCACTACCGTATATTTCCTGAAGCTCGCATTGGAGATCATATGCATTATTCTCATATATATCGAATACTACGATCCTTTCAGGCGAATACTTTATCATCTGACGGCATATCTCGGATCCTATAGAACCGCCTCCGCCTGTTACCATAACCACACTTCCCTTGATGAGATCACTTATGCGCTCATCATCGAGCTTAATCTCCATCCTTGGAAGAAGATCAACAATATCTATATCCTTTACACTTATGGACTGTTCATTCTCGTTAAAATTATCCAGAGAAATAACTTTTGTAACACATTTAGTCTTGTTGCAAATATTCAGAATCCTAGATTTGTTTTTCTGAGAATCCGATATAATTGACACAAGTATCCTATCAATATCATACTTCTCGACAAGATAAGGAATGTCTTCAGTAGTGCCGGCAACCTGAACACCATCAAGATATTTTGAAAGCTTTGTTTTATCGTCATCTACAAATACGACAGGATTACCGTTTATAACATGCTGCTTCATCATACGGGCGCAGTAATGTCCACCGTCACCTGCTCCAACAATGAGAACCCTGGGCACATAGTGAATCTCATCAGTTCGTCTCTTTGTGGCTATCGTCTTTATAATAAACCTAGATGCAACTATAAATAGCGCTGAAAAGACACCTTCCATAAAAAGAAGACCAAAAGATGTATGAATAGTGAAAGCTTGATCCAGTATGAGGGTAATCGCATCAGCTATAGCAAGGCCTATGATTACCTTAACAGTATCAAGTACACCAGCATGAATCCAAACTATCTTGTAAATCTTGACAAAAAAAATGAGAATAATAAAATATACAGGAAATATAAGAACTGCATATGTTGGAATAAGGTTCATTTGCGATGCAGGAATCTGTCCATCAAACCTTATCATAAGTGATATATAAAACGCTACAACAATAAACACAATATCCAGAATGACAAGCATGCCGGAAAAAAGGAATGACTTTTTTATGACTATTCTATCCTTTCTACATTCATAAATGGTTATGCATAAATAGCCATTGGTATTTTAACACATTCAGTACAAAGCGTCAAAAAACATACACACTTCAATAACCATCCGACATAAAAGCTACCAGCTATAGACTATAAAGAAACGTTTGGAATGGTATATGATGATTTATCGTGTTTGATAAAAATTGTAAAAAGGATTATAATTGAAGTAATCATAACTACTAAATGAAAGGGAATACTGTTTTAACGAGAATCAAGATTATGAATATTGGAGTTATACTAGCCGGTGGGGTTGGAGCAAGATTAAGTAAAACAGAAATAAAACAATACATAAAAATTGCAGACAAAGAGTGCATTTCTTATGTTATAGAAGCATTTGCAAATGCAAAAAACTGTGATGAAATAGTTGTTGTTGAGAATGAAGCACAGTATAAAGAGAAGTATGTCGAAAAAGAATATGGTATCCACTGCTGTTGCGGAGGTAACACTCGTAATGAATCGATTTATAATGGTCTACTGTACATAAACGATCATTTCCCAGAATGCGATAAAGTACTGTTTCATGATGGCGCAAGACCTTTTATTAGACAAGATATAGTTGAAGACTTTTTTGATCTGCTAGATGAAAATGACTGCGTTGTTAACTGTGTTGAAATAACTGATGGTATAGGGAAATACATGAACAGAATTGCGGAACGTGATGAATATTATATTTCACAAACACCTGAAGGCTTTCATTTCAAGCAATTCTTTAAAGCTTTTAAGTACGACAAACCCATACTGGCTCTAACACATCATTTGCCGGAAGATGCAAAAATAGGCCATTACAGAAAGTTTCCTTATAACCTAAAACTTACTAAGCAAGAAGACCTTTTTGTTGCAGAAGTATTAATCAAATCGGGTTTTATAGAATATATGAAGAGCATAAAGAACTTATAAAAACCATTGAATCAAAATAAAGAATGCACAACCAAAAAACCAGACAGCCTAATAGACTATCTGGTTTTTTATCATATAGAACTATACATAGCTGCATATATTCTATCTAGACGTTATTATCCATTCAACACAGAATTCAAAGCACTGCTAGCCGCCTGAAGTGAATCCGAATCAGGCAAGAAAACATAGCGATTAACATGCGCTGTATATGTTACTTTTGAAGCACCCCTCCCTGAAATATCCATCATTTCAACATCCCATGAAGGTGAATCCAAAGAAATCTGAATCAAACTTCTCATTTCATCTGCTGACAAACTTGTACTTACATTTGCAGCAAATACATCCATAACAGTATTGAGTGTACCAGGCGTCAATATTTCAGGTGAAGTTGCCTTCTCAATAATAGCCTTAATAACGATTTCATGATCTCTGCCTCTTTGATTATCACCATCTGATAAGTTATGCCGCTCTCGAGCAAATGCAATTGCTTGGTCACCATTTAGTTCATTAAGACCTTTGTCAAAGTGATAATTGGCACCTGAATATGAGTGCTCTGCAGTAAACGAATTAGGTGAATCTACAGTAATGCCACCAAGAGCATCGACAATATTAACTACCGAAACAAAGTTTACCTTAGCATAGTAATTAAGCTTCAACTGATTATCGAACAAACTCTCAACAGTCTTCATAGAGCAGTATACTCCATAATTACCGCAATGTGTAAGCTTATCCATCTTACTAGTATCGCCGTTTATTCCTACATAACAATCACGCGGGATAGTTACCATAAGAATCTTCTTTGTGTTCGGATTAACCGCTGCTATGATATTAACATCTGATCTGCCTTTATCGCCAACAGAACCGTCTTTCTTGATTCCAGATGCATCCAAACCCGAAAGGTATATTAAAAAGGGATTATGCTTAACATCTTCAACCTGTTCATATACAACTTCAGTCTGAATCGTTTCACCAGTATCACTTATTACTACACTTGCCTCTTCAACAGACTGTTCCATAGTTTCAACCATGTTGTTTGCACTATTCATCAATCCGGCAACATAAAAAGAAGCAAAAATCATAAGTGCACTTAGAACTATAGCTACGATTCTGGGACCCTTTTTCCCTTTTCTAACATACAATAATATGATGATAATGCAACTAAGTATTACTGCTATAAGCATAAACATCATAAAATACTTTTGTGGCAAAATCTGTGCCGAATAAGTAGTTATGAGAGCATATGCAATAAGAACCACCGCAACCAAGAATATTATCAGCGCTACTACAAACAAGGCACCAGATTTCTTTTTTTGCGGTGCACGCTTTTTACTATACTGGTTATCATCATAATACCTGTCAACCCGAGACTGTTTTGACTGGTCGTTATGATTCTGGACATTCCGTCTTTGAGTTCTTCCGCCTGCATTCCCTTCGTTGTTATCGCCAATTCTTCTCAAAACAAGATCTCCCAACTAATGTAATCACAATATCTCATTATATGATTAATCATGCTTTTTTTCAAGTTTATAAAAGAATACTTGGCATTGTTCAACAATTGTTAACAATACCAATGCCTATTGACACATAAGTTCACATATCCTGCTTGAAAAATCAATCGGATCACTTATAGGCAAGCCCTCAATAAGCAACGCCTGATCATAGAGCAATTCGCTGTATTCTTTGAGCTTTTCCTTATCATCAGCGAACAGGCTCTTCAACTTTTCAAACACAGGATTTTCAGCATTTATCTCAAGAACCTTTTCTGCTTTGGCATTATTATCAAGAGGCATGGCATTCAGAACTTTTTCCATTTCAATCGAAAGCTCACCCGATGAAGATAAACATACCGGATGCTTTTTCAATCTCTTAGAAATAACTACATCACTTATTCTGTCACCCAGTGCATCTTTAATAAATGAAAGCATTTCCTTATTCTCTTCACTGATCTTTTCGCTGTTCTCTTTTTCAGCATCGCTGTCAATACCGAGATCACCCGCTGCAACCGACTTAAACTCTTTTCCGCCATATTCGCCCAACATCTTGATAGCAAATTCATCAACATCCTCTGTAAAGCAAAGTATATCGTATCCCATGTCGATTATCCGTTCAGTCTGCGGCAGCAAAGCTATCGATTCAGGAGTATGGCCGCAGGCATAGTATATATACTTTTGCTCATCCTTCATCTTCTCTGTGTATTCTTTCAATGTGATATACTTCTTTTCATTACATGACTGGAAAATGACGAGATCCTTAAGCTCATCCTTTTTCATGCCGTAATCACTGTAAAGCCCGAATTTGATCTGAAGACCGAATTCCTTGAAGAACTTTTCGTACTTCTCCCTGTCATTCTTCAGCATGTTCTCCAGTTCTGCTTTGATCTTCTTTTCTATATTTGAAGCTATCGCTTTAAGCTGCCTGTCATGCTGAAGCATCTCTCTGGAGATGTTAAGGGACAAATCCTGTGAGTCAACGAGCCCCCTTACGAAACTGAAATGATCGGAAACAAGGTCCGGACACTTGTCCATTATCATGACTCCGTTTGCATATAGCTGCAAACCCTTCTCGAAGTTCTTAGTATAGTAATTCATCGGAACTTTTGCCGGTATATAGAGCACAGCATTGTAGCATACACTGCCCTCTGCCTTTATGTGGATATGGGCAAGCGGCTTTTCAAAATCAAAGAACTTCTCCATATAAAAGTTGTCATAGTCTTCATCTTTGAGTTCGCTCTTGTTCCTTTTCCAAAGCGGTATCATACTGTTGAGAGTCTTAAGCTCATAAACCGTCTCGTACTCATCACTGCCTTCTTTTTTCCTGGTTTCCGGCATACTCAAGGTTATCGGATATCTGATATAATCCGAATACTTTCTGACCAGAGAAGAAATCCTGTACTCACTTAAGAAATCACTGTACTTTTCATCATCAGTGTCTTCTTTTATGTGAAGTTCAATCTTGGTCCCGTCCTTTTCAATATCGCACGGAGTTACCGTATAGCCATCAGTCCCTGATGACTGCCATTTCCATCCTTCACCACTCCCGTAGGCTTTGGAATAAACTGTTACTTTATCGGCTACCATAAAAGCCGAATAGAAGCCGACACCGAACTGACCGATAATATCCACATCCGATATATCGTTGTTCTCCTTAAAATCCAGTGTGCCGCTTTTAGCAATGACACCAAGATTCTGTTCAAGGTCCTCTTTATTCATGCCAATGCCGTTGTCCTCTACGGTAATCGTCCGTGCTTCCTTGTTTACAGCGAGTTTGATACTGAAATCTTCTTTTGAAAGTCCCACACTGCTGTCAGTCAAAGACTTGAAGTATAGTTTGTCTATAGCATCACTGGCATTTGATATCAGTTCCCTTAAAAAGATCTCTTTATGTGTGTATATGGAATTGATCATAAGATCAAGTATCCTCTTCGACTCTGTCTTGAACTGTTTCTTTGCCATATTTGTCACTTCCCAAAACGAAATTTTAGCACTCTATATATCCGAGTGCTAATTAAAGTATACGCCTTTGATCTCCTTATTGCAACAATCAAAGGCGCATTTATATATTTGGCGTGCCCGGGAGGATTTGAACCTCTGGCCTTTGGAGTCGGAGTCCAACGCTCTATCCAACTGAGCTACGGGCACAAACTAAAAGTATTTTATCATAAAACATATTAAAATTGTTTAGAATAACCTATAAAAATGGACTTTTTCAATATGTTGTGGTAGTATAACTCTTAAGATACAATCTATGCTCAATCAGGAAGGAAATAATAATGGATTCGTATTTATCTCACTTTTATTATAAGATAGTCAATAAACTCACAGGCAAAACTATCTGTGTATCCGACTGTTATTCATATGATGAGACAGAGTTCTACAAGAATCATCCGGGAACATTTAGAAACGAGTATCAGATAATCTCCCGCGAGGAATACGACGAGATAAAAAATCGGGGATTATGATTTGCCTTATAAATTAAAAGCGGCTTATAAAGCCGCTTATTTTATTGGTGGAGACTACTGGACTTGAACCAGCGACCCCTTGCGTGTGAAGCAAGTGCTCTCCCACTGAGCTAAGCCTCCTTAGAAGCCGGATCACTCATCCGACTTTTACATTATATCACTAAATCAAAGCGTTATAAATCGCTTTTACCGCTTTTTCAAAGTCTTCGTTCTTGACGCCGACTATAATGTTCATTTCACTTGAGCCCTGATCTATCATCCTTACATTGATCTTCTCATTAGCCAGTGCAGTAAACAGTTTTGCACAGACACCGATCTGACCTATCATATGACGTCCGACAGTAGCTATAAGCGAAACATCGTTAAAGACTTCAACGCTGTCAGGCTCACACGCCGTATGTATATCCTGGACTATATCCCAGAGATGATCCTCTATTGAGCTGCTCCCTATAACAACGCACATGGTGTCTATGGATGAAGGCATATGCTCAAATGTGATGCCGTATTTTTCAAGACAATTAAGTACTCTTCTGCCGAAACCGACCTCGGAGTTCATACCGTTCTTGGCTATAGCTATAACGGTAAAGTCCTTTTTGCCCGCTATTCCAGTTATCGTTGCCGCCTTCTTCTCAAGCTCGGGCGTCATCTGCGGAACTATCAGCGTACCGGCCCCTTCCGGATCATTGGTGTTCCTTACATGTATCGGTATCGCGACCTGAAGCACGGGGAATATCGAATCCTCATGAAGCACCGTCGCTCCCATATATGAGAGTTCTCTAAGCTCCCTGTAGGTTATTACATCGATCTTTTCAGGATTATCGACAATCCTCGGATCCGCTTTAAGGAAACCGTCAACGTCCGTCCAGTTCTCGTACATGCTTGCCTCGGCACAGCACGCAACAATGGAACCTGTTATGTCAGATCCGCCCCTCGAAAAAGTCTTGATCCTTCCGTCAGGCATGCTTCCGTAAAAGCCTGGTACGACAGCGTTGCTGTGTTTCCTCAGTTCAGGCTTAAACTTATCTACAGTAGCATTATGGTCATAAAAACCCTTATCATCAAAACAGATAAAATCTTTGGAGTCTATAAAATCAAATCCTAAGAGATCCGCAATAATAAGACCGTTGAGATACTCACCCCTTGACGCAGCATAATCAACTGACTCACCGTGCTTAAGGTCTTCAGCGATTTTGTCGAGTTCTGACATTATATCGACCTTTACACCAAGATCGCTGCAGATGCCGCCAAAACGTTCTTTAAGAGCTGCAAACGTCTTGCTCGATGCAGGATCCTGCTCTTCATACAGAGCATAAAGCATATCAGTGACCTTAATGTCGTCAGAGAATCTCTTTCCGGGAGCCGAGGGAACAACGAAACAGCGATCAGCATCGCTCCTCACTATCTCCTCCATCTTTTTTATCTGACCGGCATCAGCAAGTGAACTTCCGCCGAATTTTGTTACTACTACAGACATTCTGTCTTCCTCTCTAAAGTTATATTATGGAAATCTTCCTGCACTCGAGATAGTATCTCTTCTGCTCCGCCTCCCCCATGGAGAAGGTCTTCTTGGGAAGGACCCCGTTCTCGATCACAGTCTCAAAGAACGTTCCCTTATCTATAGGCTCGAAATAGAAACCTAAGTTGTCATACTGATTTGCGAGCTCATTGAATGCCTCATCGCCGTGAATATAGTCAATGCTGGAGTTTTCCGTCTCAGCTACGTATTTATCTAGAGCCTCCTGCACAATCGCTATAACAGCCGGGGTAAGCTTTGTACTCAGTTCTATCTTTCCAGCCCTATCCTTTGTCGCGAACGGGATCTGACAGCCGTTAGACATATCGGTCATATGCCAGTGACCGTATACTATACGCGCATCGATGCCGCTGTCATTGAGATGTCCTGATACTGCCTGCAGACAGTTGGAAACATTGACTTTGAACAGGACTCTGTGTATGGGCATAAACTCGATTCCGGGATCATGAATGTTCACGAACTCACAGAGGGCATACCTCAAAGGATTGTTCTCTCTCTCCTTTTCTGTGAGTGCAGTCTTGGCATTGTCCCAAACGGTCTTCGCCGTAGCCAGCGAGTGGTTTCCGTCACCCACGCAGAATCTCATGCCGTCATGTACAGGCAGAGCCGCAAGAGCTTCATACATCTGATCTATTATCCTGTCGTCATTTGTATAGTATCCGGAAATATGTCCGCCGTTCATCATGAGATCAAAATCATATACTTTTTCAAAGTCATCCCTTAATTCATGAAGAGGTCCTATAACACCGTCATTTACATCATCCATAAGAACCAGTACATGAGGCGCCTCCACTGGGGCGTCCTTCCTTATGGCAACTCTCGGTGGTATCCTCTCAAGCAGAGTCTTTTCCGTAGCCCTTACGGTTGGTTTGTTCTCTATACGGTAATCATACTTTTCAAGATCGACCGCAAGGAGTACGCCTTTCCTTAAGACACCGCCCATGTTTCGCTCTGTCAGAAGAATGCCTTCGGGCAGTTCTCGGAATATATCGGATGAGATATACTCTTCCATATTCGACTTTGTGTCCTGGATCATCTGATCCACATCAGGCCTGCCGAGATAAATCTCAGGTAAGACTATGTGAAGTATTGACGGAGATGTGCCGACATATTTTGCCACTTTATCCCAGTATTCAGGCTGGGAAGTAAACTGATCACAGGCCACAACAGACCATTTGCTCATATTGATATCACTGTTCGGTAAAAGGATTTTCGGCAGCTTAACCCCTAGTTCGGCAAGCTTATACATAATATACATCTCCTTAAAGTATGATATGGCTTTTTAAGCCCATACATAATTAATATATCATTTCAGCCCTTTGCAATCAAGATATAATTAATTGGTCATACGGTTCAGAAAGGCTTTGTTAAGCCGATTTTTAGACAAAACAAAACGGCCCTCTCCTTTTTGGGATAAGAGCCGTTTGACGTATTGTTATTTGTTTTTAGTTTCCGGCATCCGAATCGTCTGCTGCCTGCGGCTCCGTTGGCACGTCGGTCACTGTTTCCTGCCCATCGTCTGCCGGGGTTTCCGTAATAGACTGGTCATCAGCTGTCGGATTGCCGTCAACAGTCTGCTCTCCGGTTACTCCTTCAGCATCCGGCGTTTCCGTCACAGGCTGATCCGGCTCTTCAGAAACGTTCTCTGTTCCCTCGGTCTTTTCTTCTTCAGGAACGATTTCCGTCGGTTCCGTTGCCGTCTCCTCTTCTGCCGGCGGCATCATCATGAGACCTCTTGAAAGCATTGCCTTCATAGTGAGCTGCGGAGGCGCATCGTTGCTGGCACTCTTTATCGCATTCACGATATTTATAAGATCCGTGCCGTAACTCATGTTTGCAGCCCAAGTGCCTGACAGCTGTTCTATGTTAGGAGCGCAGCCTTTTGTGACCAGATCATATCTCGGATCAACGCATGCATTCTTAAGCTTGTCCTTGGAAGCATAAGCCTTTAAGTGCTGTATCTGAGCCCTTATGCCTGTACGTACGTCCTTGAACGTTGCGCCGCCAACACCGCCGCCCGTAGCACCGATGCCCGCAAAATTAAACTGGTTGATACGCACATCGCCTCTGAAATTGAGATATCCTGTCTCATCAATCATCTGGGCAAACGCCACATCCGGGCGCACGCCTTCGGCTTTAGCCTCTTCTATATACAGCTGTACGAAATCCGATATGGAGGCCACGCCTACTGTCTTGTAGTAATTCGGGAATCCCTGTGCATCACGTGTAAGGTCGGAGACCTTGTTGGCGCTGTCGATATTGCCCTTCCCCTTAGCCTTGCTGATAAAGTAGTTTATCATCTGGTTCTTGGTAGCTTCTGTAACACCGCTGGTGGACATAATCGGATTCTTGCCTTCGCAGTAATTGATTATGTTCCATATGTACTTATAAGCATCAGTCCCGGACTTATATGTGTCCTTATTGGCCTTTGCTATATAATATATGCTTCTCTTGATGGGCCCGCCGTAGAGCACGACCTCATTACCCGAAGGATCCTTAAGTCTCATGTAAGAACGCATCACTAGATCAGGCTTGGTCTTTGCCATGTCGCTGAATGTCAAAGTGTTCGTATAGTATGTAACACCGCCCGCTTTCGAGTATACGGGATTCTTCTTGCCCTTGACATATGCCGTACCGTTAGCCGTGCATGTTGCAAGCGTTAAGTCATTTTTATCCAGTTCATTTGCCCAGGCGACTACAAGACCGTCTTCAAGAAGAGTATAGCCGTTGAGCCCGGAGCCTGTCAGAGCATCCTTTGCCTTGGAAGGTATACCGGAGATTATCCTTATACCCTGCTTTCCTGTTATACGTATTGACGCACCGGCGTACTGAAGCACATTGTCAAGCGCCTTTTGAGCTGTTGCAGTATACTTGCCGTTTGAATACTTAAGACTGTATACCTTCATACCCGTCGGGTATGTGGTATAGGCATCCGAACCGTTATGCATTGTGTAGACAACAGCCATCTTTCCGTTCTTGACGTTCGGTATGCTGCCACCTGAACCGACGATATATTCCCTGCCGTCGATGGTGACTTTGTCACCCGCTTTGGTACCGGGTATCGTAACAGTACCAAAATCAGACTTCGTCGTCTGTTTTATCTCATCCCTGCAACTGTTCACAGCGCTCACGATTGACTGTGCAAGCACCTGCATGTTTGATTTCTGCCTTATCTGAGCAAGATCATCCGCCTGCGTCATGAAACCGGCCTCCAGAAGGACCGAAGCCATTGACGCGGATCTGCAGATCGAGTTGCTGACGCTAGTGCCTTTGATATCCACAAGGTCTCTAATCTTTGTGTACTTAACTGAACTTCTTGCTGAGTTGGTAAGAGCCTGGGCTATTTTTTTAGATACAGCCACACTGTCGGCATCCTTACCGTAGTTCATGTTTGTATATGAAGTGTTGTACGAAAAATCCGAACTGTAATAATACCCTATTCCTCTGGCTGTCGGAGAATCATTGCCGTTCGCATCATACGCCGCATTGTGGTGCACGGATATAGCAAGATCACACTGCACGTTGACCCCGTACTTTTCGGGCGTCTCTATAGCCGGAAGTATCTGAGTCGCATAACTGTACTGACTCCCTGCAGGAGCATCCTTTATTATCACGGGAAGATCGGTGCTCTCCCATTTAAGCTTATTGGTAAGATAAACGGTATAACCGGCGCTCCTTAAAGCATTCCCTATCACGATCGAAAGCTGCTCATTCAGCTGCCCTTCCGAAATCCCTCCACGGGTGAAATTCGGATTCGGTGTATGACCGGGAGCAAGGAATATGACAAAATCCTTGTTCGATACCGCTTCGGCCTGCGCAGGCGCAGCAAAACACATACATGTGAATGCTACGATGCATGCGAGTATAAGCACTAAAACTTTTCCTGCTCTAATCGATTCTGATCTCAATTCGGCACCTCTCACAGTATGGGCGGAGTGAACTCTCCGCTGTCATCGTTTTCAGTAGTCTCGCTGTTGCCCGAATCCCCGCTGGAGTCTTCCTTCTTGGGTTCGGGTTTGCTCTCCTCTTTGGGTTTGCTCTCTTTTTTCGAAGAACCTTTTGAATCGGATTTCTTTTTCTCTTCCTTTGCCTTTTCCTCTTCCAAAGCCTTCTGCTCTGCCTCTATTGCAGCCTCATCATAAAGCATTATCGCTTCCTCGCTACCCTCTTTATCAAGATAAACAGTTCTGCCGTCTTCTGTCAGCATCACGTAATATATGCCGGTATCGCCGATTACAGTCAAAAGACTGTCTTCTGCAATCTCTATGCCTTTTCCTCTTCCAAGACCGTTGCCGAACGGATATATATCTTTCAATGTTTTTGCCGGCCACTGCTCGAAATCAGCATCTCCTTCAAACTTGAGCGCCCATCTCTTAACACTGCCGTTATTTTCGGCATAAACTATATCCACATAATCTTCAGGCGCAGCGGCAAGAGCAGCTTCAGGGTCAACGAGCATGTAATTCTCGCCCTTAACAGTAGTGCCGAGATAGATTTCCGTTCCATCGGAAAACACTGTGCCGTTCTGAACTGCAAAGTCCTCTGCTTCATCCTCTTCCTGCCCTACTGTACCGGCAGGTGCATCATTCTCTATTTCAGAGTCAGGATCATAAGGAGCCGTCTCCTCTTCTTTGACTTCAAGTTCACCCGCTTCAGCGACTTCATATCTTCCCGCCAGAAGTACAATGCCGTAATCACCGGCAGGTATAGCTGCAAGTTCTATATCATCTCCGTCTCCCGAAGATTCATTCTCCGGAGCCTTGGGCTCGGGCGCAGGAGTGGGTTCGGGTTTAGTCTCCTTCTTTTCAGCAGGCTTGCTACCCGAGTTTCCGCTGCTTTTCTTGGATTCGGATTTCTTTTTCTGTTCAGCTGTATTCTTTATATCACTCTCGGAACTTAAGTATCCCTTTATCTCTATGCCGGCTTCATCCGTATAGGTTATGTAATAGATACCGCTGAATTCATCCTCAACCTTTATGATCGCACCTTCGGGAATCTTCTGACCTTCACCTTCAAGGTAAGCAGTAGGATAGACGGTCAGTTCGGAACCGGCTTTTCCTTCCCATGCAGAAGCCGCTTCCTGTGAATCAAGCCTCAGGTATTTCTTCTCTATAAGCACAGGGATACCTTCAATCTCTGTCTTGTAGCAGTCTTCTGTCTCGCCCGTAACACTGAACACATCACCGCGGGCAGCTATACCGTAAAGTACATAAACGCCGTCATACAGAGCCTGAGCAAAAACTTCCACGGGCTCTTCCGGGGCAGGTTCTTCTTCCACAACTTCCGGTTCTGCCGGTTCTTCAGGCGCCACGGCCTGGGGCTTTTCTATTTCCTGCACTTCAGGCTCTGCCGGCTGACATGCAGCAAGAACAGAGGCCATCAATACAACGATTATTATAAGAGCTATAGTTCTCTTCAAAGCAAAATCTCCTGTGTTTATCCTGCATACTAAAAATATGCATAATACCCTATGTTAATAATATACATTTCATAAAGTTTCAGTGTCAACGCTATTAATTGATTTTTACATACTGTTCATATATAATTTTCACTTGTGGAGGTACACATCATGAAGTATACGGATATGGAAAAGAAATGGCAGAAAAAGTGGGAGGAAACGGGACTTTACAGGTTTGACGAAACATCAGACAAACCCAAGCATTATGTACTTGAGATGTTCTCATACCCTTCCGGAGCCAAACTGCATGTAGGCCACTGGTACAATTACGGCCTTTCGGATACATATGCCAGATTCATGAGAATGAAGGGATATAACGTATTCCATCCGATGGGATTCGACGCTTTCGGTCTTCCGGCGGAGAACTACGCAATAAAGACCGGCGTTCACCCCAAAGACTCCACTCTTTCAAATATAGACACAATGGAGCATCAGCTGAGAGCCATGGGTGCAACGTTTGACTGGAACTACGAGATCAAAACATGCATGCCCGATTACTATAAATGGACTCAATGGTGTTTCCTTCAGCTTTATAAAAAAGGACTCGCCTACAGAAAGAAGGCACCCGTCAACTGGTGTCCCAACTGTAAGACGGTTCTTGCCAATGAACAGGTCATTGACGGTGAATGCGAAAGGTGCGGAACGCCTGTCATAAGGAAAAACCTTACTCAGTGGTTCTTTAAGATAACCGACTACGCCCAGGAACTGCTCGATGATCTTGACGGTCTTGACTGGCCGGAAAAGACCAAACTCATGCAGAAGAACTGGATTGGAAGGTCCACGGGCGCAGAGATTAAGTTCAACATAGAAGGCGGCGGTGATTTTACCGTGTTCACGACAAGAGCAGATACGCTCTACGGCGTGACTTACGTTGTCCTTTCCCCTGAGCATGAACTCGTTGACAGCCTTACGACAGACGAGAACAAAAAGGCCGTTGAAGAATACAAACAGTATGCTGCAAGGGCTTCTGAGATAGACAGACTCTCGACAACGAGAGAAAAGACAGGTGTGCCTACGGGTTCATTTGCGATAAATCCCATAAACGGCAGGAAAGTCCCGATATGGATCGCCGACTACGTCCTTGCAAGCTACGGCACTGGCGCGGTCATGGCTGTCCCGTCTCACGACGAGAGAGACTTCGACTTTGCAACAAAATACAGCCTGCCTATTGAGAGAGTCATAGAATCAGCCGACGGTTCACCAGATGACCTTCCGTTCTGCGAATACGGCAAACTTGTGAATTCAGATGAATTCACCGGTATGACCACAGCAGAAGCCAAAAAGGGAATAGTCGAAAAACTCGCAAAGAGCGGCAACGGCTCCGAAAAGATCAACTACAGACTCAGGGACTGGCTCATATCCAGACAGAGATACTGGGGAGCCCCGATTCCCATGATATACTGCGAACACTGCGGCGAAGTCCCTGTGCCAGAAGAGGATCTTCCAGTGCTTCTCCCCTATGACGTGGACTTCACGCCTGACGGAACGTCACCCCTCGCAAAGCACGAAGGCTTCAAACATACAAAGTGTCCGATATGCGGAAGAGATGCCGAGCGCGATGTTGATACAATGGATACATTCGTATGCTCGTCGTGGTACTTCCTCCGTTACCCGGACAACAAGAATGACAAGGAAGCGTTTTCAAAGGAGAAGATGGCAAAGCTCCTCCCCGTCGACAAATACATAGGCGGTCAGGAACACGCATGCATGCATCTCCTTTACGCGAGGTTCTTCACAAAAGCACTCAGAGACATGGGTTATCTTGATTTTGACGAACCCTTCAAGTCCCTGGTCCATCAGGGCGTTATACTCGGTCCCGACGGCGAAAAGATGAGTAAATCCAGAGGCAACGTCATATCGCCCGATGACCATATTAAGATATACGGATCGGATACTTTCAGAATGTATCTGGGATTCGGTTTCAACTATGTTGAAGGCGGCCCGTGGAACGGTGACGGCATCAAGTCGGTGTTCAAATTCCTGCAGAGAGTCGAAAGGCTCGTTGATTCAGTAAATGAGCTTAAAGGCGAAGGCAACAAGGACAAGAAGGTCTCATACCAGATAAACTACGCCATAAAGAAGGTCAATGAGGATATACCGAACTTCGCATTCAATACTGCTATAGCCAGGATAATGGAAGCTGTCAATGCGATGTACAAGGCAATCACTGAAAAACCGGACAGCGAATTCATGAAAGACGCGGTTAAAAAGCTCATACTGATCCTCTCCCCGTTCGCCCCTCACTTTGCGGAGGAGATGTGGGAAAGACTGGGCCAGGAATACTCAGTATTCAACCAGCCGTTCCCGGAATGCGATGAGAGCGCGCTTGCAGCAGATACCGTAAATATGGCTCTGCAGATAAACGGCAAGGTCAAGGATAATTTCGATGTTCCGGTGGACGCATCCAGAGAGGAAATCGAAAAACAGGTAAGAGAGCAGTTCTCCGATATGCTCGACGGCAAGGACATAAAGAAGTTCATCGTCGTGCCTGGCAGGATAGTCAATATAGTAATGTGATAAAGGCACATAAAAAGCAGCGTTTCTGAGCGCTGTTTTTTTGTTTGACCGATAATCACTCTTTTTTGACTTTTCACAATTTTTAAATATAATAATACATAGTTTGTACTAACAGTATCACGGGGATTTGAATGAGAAAACCTAAAAAATCTACTATATTCAGATTTGTATATATAGCAGCGACAATAATAGTGCTTCTCATAATCGCGATGACCAACGAAGACTTCAGGGATCTGCCCGAAGTCATAGCTGGTCTTAATTATCTTTGGCTGCTCGGCGGCGCAGGCTGCATAGTAATATACTGGCTGACGGACGGCTGGCTCCTCGGCGATATCACCAGCTACATGAGCGAAAAAAAGCTGCCGTTCAAAAAATCCCTTAAGATCGGAATGATTGGACTTTACTACTGCGCCTTAACTCCTTCCGCGACAGGCGGACAGCCTGTGCAGGTCATGCATATGAGCAGGGAAAAGATCCCTGTCGGAACAGGCACATGTATCGTTCTTATCAAGTTCATAGCGTATGCCCTAACAACGATAACGTATTACCTTATAGCGCTCGCATTCCTTAACGGTTTCTATATGGAACATTATCCCGCAATGTACTGGCTGTCGCTCGCCGGCTTCCTCATCATGTGCGGTATGATATTCCTCGTCATATTCACCATCGTCAAAAAGGACGGGATGATAAACTTCGGCAAGAAGATCATAGGCCTGTTCTCCACAAAGATCAAAGTCATTAAGGATCCCGATGAAGCGATAGAGAACTTCACCAAAGTCATAGAAGACTACGCTCAGGCGGGTCGATACATCATAAAGCATAAGAGACGCGCTCTCGGATCCTACGGCATCTCGATGCTGAACTTCTTCTTCTATTTCGCTCTCACGTATTTCATATACAAATCGTTCAACATGGATGAAGAAACATTCCCGATGATAATGATGCTGCAGTCGCTGCTCTATTCCGCTATAAACTACTTCCCAACACCGGGCGGAGCAGGTATGTCAGAGAGCGGCTTCTACGTCATATTCTCTGCCTTCTTCCCGAGCAACCTGGCATTCGCTGCTATGCTCATCTGGAGAGTTTTCACATACTACCTGATACTGGTGGTAGGAACCCTGATCGTTATATTTGATGAAGCGTTCAATATAAAGAGGAGTTCGGGACAGATACCGATCGAAACACTGACCGAAACGGAATCAAACAGCGGACAACCGCCTAAAACAAAAGAATAAAAACAAGGACCTTTTCAATTAAGAAAAGGTCCTTTTTGTTTTATTAGTACCGCACACCGGATTTCGAAACGCAGTCACGGGTGCAAATGAGAGCAAAGCTCAAAACAGGCTGACCTGCGGCACACGCAGTAACCGCTTACTGCTGCTTCCGCCAGGACCTGACAGGGTTCACGGCGCTGCATTGCACAGGACCCATTTCTCATAACCTCGCTCAAACTGCATTGACCGGGAAAGCTAATCCCTCGATCCGGGATTCAGCCCTGCTGTAGCGGATTGCAGGTACAGGGCACCGCTAACTCCCCGCCTAGTGCGGTAAAACAATTCTATCACCTTAAATGTCTTCAGTCAAACGATGAATGGCGTAAGAGATCTCCTTTTCAATCCCTGTTTTATCCATTGACTCTATTAAGGGCAGCAGCTCTTTAAGGCCGTTATTTGCAGCAAGTATTACCGCCTGCTTCCTTATCCTCATAGGTCTAGCCATATTAGGCCCGCAGATATCCTTAAGGTCAGCATTGTGCTTTCCGAGGATAAGTTCTCTGATATCATATGAATATGCCTGTAAATCGGTTTTAACGCGCTCAGGGCAGCAAAGCTGGCACCGTTCGCATCCGAAAAGCTGATAAAGATACGGGTATAAGTGTTCGGGAATATCACTATCCATAATATGCTGCCTCATGCATTTTTCGGTATCCACTCCGTTATCACTGACTGCACCGAACGGACAGGCCTCAGCGCATCTCCCGCAGTCACTGCAGCACACTTCAAAGAGACTGCTGTCGAAGTGTTCCTCTTCTTCTGTCATATCGCCCAGAAGAACAGTCTGCAGATGGACATTGCAGCCGAGGGCAGGATGACTGTACATGCCGTTTTTAATGATATGCCCTCCGCATTTGAGCGCACAGTATCTGGCAGGTATATCTGTTACATGTTCTGCATATATACCCCTGTTTCTAAGCTCTGCACATACACGTTTAGCTGCATGATACGCCGTGTTCGAAACGGGATAATACCCGGACAGGAACGTCTCCCGCCCATGCTCTTCCGGATTTATTCCGTACGGAAAGAAGAGCACGGCTGTATCCGCCCCTCTGTAGGTACAGAACCGGACGTCTGAAGCTCCTTCTTTTATGCATATGTCCTTTACAACTTTATGACTGCTTTCCATAAGCATATGATATTCAAATTTATTGCATTAATCAACAGATTGCTATATAATATCACATGTCTAATTTAAGATTGTTTTGAGGAATGAATATGAAAAAGGTTGTTGTTATTCTTCTTGTAGCAGTGCTTCTGATAGCACTCTGCTCATGCTCTGAGCCGATAGTAACGAGTATCGGCGGCGTGGAGTGCAATATAGGAAAGGTCGCTACCGCATCAGAAGTCGGCGGTATCAAGGCTGAAGGCAGCGGAAACGTTCTTATGACAGTAAACGTAGAACCGGCATCGGCGATTGATGCCGACAAGTACACGGAAGTGTTCTTTGGAGAGACAAAGAGCGTCGCTGCATCCGATTCCGGCAAATACGAGTGCAAGGCAATAGGATTTGCTCAGGATGAAGACGGAACGCTGGTCGGAGTTCCCATATACGAGATTCCGGCGCCGGGTGAAAAGCCCACCGAATACACGATCTCGGGACAGGGATTCGATTCATTTACCGTATCGGTAAAAGCAAGCAAATAGTAATTAAGATTGATTCAGGGAGACTGGACTTAGACCAGTCTCCTTTTTTTCAAAGCAAAACGGCCTTTAATAAGGCCGCCCTGCAAAATGATGGTTATTCATTTGTGTTTAAGTTTATCAAATGCCCTTCTTGTTGTTCTCGAGCTGCTGAGTCGTAGTGAAGTTGCTCTTGGGTGTGTAACCCGGAAGCGGCAGTATACGCTCATGGATAGCATCTATTATCGTGTCAGCCTGCGGGAAGAAGTATGTCTCGAGTTCGTGAGCAGGTGTGATCCAGTTCTTCGCACCGACGACTATCGGAGGAGCATCGAGGTAATCGAATGCCAGTTCGGAAATAGTCTGAGCGAATTCCTTGAAGTGTGAACCTCTCTCGCATGCATCACCTGTTACGATTATGCGTCCGGTCTTCTTCACGGACTCTATGACTTTTTCATAGTTGAACGGAACGAGCGATCTTGCGTCGATGACTTCGGCTTCGATTCCGAACTCGTTATGGAGTTTGTCAGCTGCTTCCATGACCCTGTAAAGCGTTGCGCCGATAGAAAGGATCGTGACATCCTTACCTTCTCTCTTTACATCGGGCTCGCCGATCGGGATCTCGTAGTAACCTTCGGGAACTTCTTTCTGGAACTGTTCGCCGACATCGTAGATCCTCTGACTCTCACAGAAGATAACGGGATCTGTTCCGTTAAGAGCAGCATTTAAGAGTCCCTTTGTATCGTAGGGTGTTGCCGGGAATACAACTTTCAGACCCGGTATATGCGTGCAGAGTGCTGTCCAGTCCTGAGAATGCTGTGCGCCGTACTTTGAACCGACTGACATACGAAGAACCATCGGCATCTTCAGTACGTCGCCGCTCATCGCCTGCCATTTTGCCATCTGGTTGAACACTTCGTCTCCGGCTCTTCCCATGAAGTCCATGTACATGAGCTCTGCCATGACTCTGCCGCCGCAGAGTGCGTAACCGACAGCTGTACCGACTATAGCTGCTTCGGATATGGGAGCATTAAAGAATCTGTGATACGGTATTGCTTCCGTTATTCCTCTGTAAGCTGCGAATGCGCCGCCCCAGTCGCGGTTATCTTCGCCGTAAGCGATGAACGTGGGATCCTTGTAGAATCTGTCCATAGTTGCTTCGTAGATACCGTCTCTCAGCTGGAATACCTTGTTCTTGGAAACGAGCTTGCCGTTCTCATCGTACGCATGTCTTACCTTCTTTGCGATAGCCTGTGTCCTCGGGTCTTCCTCATAAGGCATGAGGACTTCGGGCTCTCTTGAAGGATCCATACTCTCAACCGAACCGTTAGTGAACATCATGTCAGCTATAGCGTTGGGGTTGGAATCGAGGTCTATTCTGGGAGATATTGTCTCGTCTTTTGCAAGCTTTACTGCCCATGTGAGATCCTGTCTTATGCCGAGCTCGACATCCTTGAGTTCCTGTTCAGTTGCTACGCCTGCATCAACAAGCTGCTGTCCGAACACCTTGATGGAGTCGATCTCTTCCCACATAGCGAGCTCTTCCTTTGTTCTGTAGGAACCTGAGTCTGAGGGGCTGTGGCCGGAAACACGGTATGTAACAACATCCATGAATACCGGACCCTTGTTCTCTTCGATGAGCTTTCTCTTTCTGGAGTAAGCGTCTATGACAGCAAGCGGGTTCATGCCGTCGATCCTCTCTGTGTGCATGCCTTCCTTATTGAAGCCTGCCGCGAGTCTCGCGACATCGCCGTAACCCATCGTCTCGCCTGAAGTCTGACCGCCCATGCCGTAGCTGTTGTTCCAGATGTTGTACACGATCGGGAGACCGCCCTTGTAGCCGTCTTCCCAGAGCTCATTGAACTGGTCCATCGTAGCGAAGTTGAGAGATTCGAGAACAGGACCGCATCCGAGCGAACCGTCGCCGATGTTGCAAACGACGATACCGTCTTTCTTGTTGCACTTCTTATAAAGAGCAGCACCTGTAGCAATCGGGCCCGAACCGCCGACTATAGCGTTGTTCGGGAATATACCGAAGGGAACGAAGAATGCATGCATGGATCCGCCGAGACCTCTGTTGAAGCCGGTCTGTCTTCCCCATGTTTCAGCTGTCATACCGTAGAGCAGGAATTCCCTTGCCATATCCTTGACATCTTTGTACTGCGTGTACTTCTTTACGACTGCGTAAGTCTCGCCGCCGAAGAAGTTTTCCATTATATCGGTCAGTTCCTTTTCCGAGAGCTTTTCGATGGAAGACATACCTTTTGCAAGTATCTCACCGTGGCTCCTGTGAGAACCGAATGTGAAGTCATTGACGTTCAGTGAGAACGCCTGGCCTACGTAACCGGCCTCCTGACCTATACCGAGATGAGCGGGACCCGGATGGTTGTACTCAACGCCTTCGTATACGCCGGTGGTCTTGATGAGATTGAGCATCGTCTCAAACTCACGGACTACCCACATATCCCTGTAGATGTTCATGAAGTCTTCTTTTGTGAAGTTTCCAAGTTCATCCTTAACAGTCTTCTGATACTGATTCATAGGGATATCGTTAAGTTTGACCGTTCCCTTTTTCCTCATTTTCTCAGGGGTTATTACTAAACTCTTTGTCATGGCATTTTACTCCTTACCAGTTTTATCAGTTTCTATATTTTACAGCTGAAACACAGCTTCTCTTATGATCTCGCAGACCGTCGGGTGCGGGAACACTATCTTCTTGATCTCATCGATCGTTATGCCCTTGGCGATCAGCGCATCCGCGCCCCAGATGAGTTCGGAAGCGTAGTTTGCGCAGATATGTACGCCTATGAGCGTGTTCCACTTGTTGTCGACGATCAGTTTAACGATACCGTCGCCGTGAGCGTTCTCGGCAACATAACGGCCGGAATACTGCATCGGGATCTTCTTTATCGTGACATCCAGACCCTTTTCCTTTGCGGACTGCTCGGTCTCGCCAACGCCGGCTACTTCGGGATTGGTGTATATGACGCCGGGAATGGCGTTATACTTCATTCTGTCTTTCTTGCCGAGCATATTGTTGACAGCGACCTCGCCTTCCCTGTAGGCCGTATGAGCGAGCATGCTCTTGCCGTTGACGTCGCCGGCTGCCCATACGTTAGGTTGGTTTGTCTTCATTGTTTCATCGGTGACCACAGCGCCTCTCTCAAGAAGGATGTCTATGTTCTCAAGGCCTATGCCCTGAGTCGATGCCCTTCTTCCTATGGAGAGCAGGACCTTGTCAGCTGAGACTGAATCCTCTTTGCCGTCTTTTTCAAAGAACACCTTGCCGGCTTCGACTTTTGTAACCCTGCATCCGAGCTTAAAGTCAACGCCCTTGGCCGAGTAGTTCTTCTCGAGCAGACCGGCCATGTCCTTATCGATAGGACCGCCGACTGAATCCAGCATCTCTATGACTGTTACCTTTGAACCTGCCGAATTGAAGTAACTGGCCATCTCAAGACCGATGACGCCGCCGCCAATGATAGCGAGAGCCTTTGGTATCTCAGTTATCTGCAGTATCTCTCTGTTTGTGAGAACAAACCCTGCTTCAAACTGTTCCTTGACGCCCGGGATCGGAGGAACCAGAGCCTCTGAGCCTGTAGCAATCAGCAGCCTCTTTGTCTGGAAGACCTTGCCGTCAGCTTCGACTTCGTATCCGTCGGCGCAGCGTCCCTTTATCTTGGCTTCAGCATCGACCATGTCAACGCCTTTGCTCTTTAATGTTGCTCTTACGCCGCCGGTCAGCATCTTGACGACGCCGTTCTTTCTCTCATTGACCTTTTTGTGATCGAGAGTTATCTCACCGGGGAGATTGATTCCGTATTCATCACCGTGCATAGCTCCGTCCTTGAGCTTGGCTGAATACAGGTATGATTTTGTGGGAACGCAGCCTTCATTGAGGCAAACACCGCCGTAGAATCTCTTTTCACAGACCATGGTCTTGAGCCCTGCGTGGGCTGCCTTTTCCGCTGCGTTATATCCTGCAGGGCCGCCACCGAGTACTATAAGATCATAAACCATAGATGCCCTCCTTATTTAGCCAGCAGCGCCTGGATGTTCTCCAGCGTTCTGCAGAGTTCCTGAGCAAATCTGGAAGCGGGTGCTCCGTCCAGAGCTCTGTGATCGTATGTTAAGGAAATGCCCATCGCCTGATAAGGCACCATCTGTCCGTCCACCATGCGCACTCTTGTCGTAATGGTATCCACACCGAGTATGCCTGTCTGCGGCGGATTGATGACGGGCGTAAAGCTCTCAACACCGAAAGAACCGAGGTTGGACACTGTGAAGGAACCGCCGTTCAGGTCATCGGGATTGATATTGCCTTCCTGAGCGGCCTTGGCCAGTCTCTTGGCTTCCTTGGCTATCTCGTTTAAGGAGAGTTTGTTCGCGCCCTTGATAACAGGAACGAGCAGACCTCTGGGAGTATCAACCGCCATACCAAGGTTGACATCCGTGAATATCCTCATCTTGTCATCCAGGAAGTGTGCGTTCAGATCCTTGTGGTTCAACAGCACTCTTGATACCGCGAAAAGGATGATGTCGTTGAGCGTTATATTCTCGAGTCCGAGCACTTCGGCACTGGCCTTGAACTGTTTTCTTAAGGCGAGCATGTTCGTCGCGTCAAACGAGAATGTATGAGTGAGCTGAGCCATAGAGGACAGCGAATTGTGCATAGCCTTTGCTATGACCTTTCTTACGTTCGAGAGCGGAATATCTTCGTATTCGTTTACCGGCGCAGGCGCTGCCGCTGCAGCAGCGGGAGCAGCTTCGGCTGCCGCGAATGCATCCGGGTTCTTGGACAGTTCGACTATATCGCGCTCAATAATGCGTCCGTCGGGTCCTGTCGGAACGGCTTTTGTATAGTCAAGCCCTCTTTCTATTGCTTCATTCTTTGCTCTGGGAGATATCTTTATTCTCTCGCCTTCCCTGACGGCGCCTGTAGCAGCCGCCTTAACTTCAGCCTTGGGTGCTTCCACAACCTCTTTGGGAGCCTCTTCGGCTTCAGCCGCTGCGGGAGCTGCACTAAGGAATGCTGATATATCTTCTCCCTCTTCGCCCAGGACAGCTACGTTGTCGAGACATGGCACATCGTCGCCTTCTTCAGCGAGTATGGCGAGCAGTATACCCGAGTCCTTTGCTTCCTCTTCAAAAGCTGCTTTGTCAGTCTCATAAGAAAAAAGAATATCGCCAACCTCTACTTTGTCGCCGACTTTCTTCATCCACTTGTTGATTATGCAACTCTCAACTGACTGCCCCTGTCTGGGCATGATTACCGGAATAGCCATTAAATTTCCTCCAAAAACTTATTTTGATGTTAACTTTTATGCTAAATTAACAATATTTGTTAAAAATTAACATTACCATGAATAATATTATCGGTTTTTTTTATCCTTGTCAATAGAAATGCCATTGTTTTATTTATATTAATCACTGTTTTTTCTTTTTTTGCTGGTTGCAATAGGGTTTATTCTTTTTTAACACACATGCTTTATAAAAGCAGTGAAGGTTGATATAATATAAAGACAGATAAACAAATAGTGGATAGGGTATATAATAATATAACCATGCAATCACAAGATAATAATTTCTTATATTTATCAGATACGCTTAAGTCAAAGGCAAACGAGCTGCTTCATGACGGCTCCCAACGCAGAGCTAATAATACTTACAATGTAGTCGTTGTCGGCGCCGGGTATGTTGGACTGTCATTATCTGTCATGCTGTCAGAATCTCATTACGTAACAATAGTTGATATCGATAGAAACAGGGTCAGTTTGATCAACAACAATAAGCCCACAATCAAAGACTCACTGATTGAACGCTATTTTGAAGAAAACAAAAACCATATCCGCAATCTGCATATATCTGCAACAACTGATACAAAAACAGCTTATAAGAGTGCAGATTATATTGTTTTGGCAGTCCCTACCGATTATAATCCTGAAACAAACTATTTTGACTGCTCTCAGCTTGACAAGACAATCGAAGATATTGTTAACAGTAATAGTACAACTAAAGAAAAAGGATCAGAACCGACCGTAGTCATAAAATCAACCGTACCGGTCGGTTATACAGAAAGAGCAAAAAAGAGATTCAGTTATGATAATATTCTTTTCTGCCCTGAATTCTTAAGAGAATCCAAAGCCCTGTATGACAACCTGCACCCTTCCAGGATAATAATCGGTTCGGGTGCTGAATCTTTGGAACGGGCGGTGATCTTTTCATGCATTCTGTCAAGCTCAACAAAAAAGAAGGATTCTGATATCCTCTTTATGGAACCATCAGAAGCAGAAGCTGTAAAACTGTTTTCCAACACATTCCTGGCCCTTAGGGTATCATTTTTTAATGAACTTGATTCATATGCGGAAATAAACGGATTAGATACTGCATCTATAATAAAAGGTGTCAGTGAGGATCCGCGTATCGGTGACTATTATAACAATCCATCATTCGGATATGGCGGCTATTGTCTGCCTAAGGATACAAAGCAGCTGCTGGCCAATTATAAAGACACACCCCAGGATCTTATTTCAGCTATTGTGAGCAGCAACAGCGTTCGCAAGGACTTCATGGCAGAACGTGCGCTTCTTATGGCAAAATCACTAAAGAATCGCTCCGAAGATAATACTGCCGGTGATTCGGGTCCTCTGACAATCGGGGTTTATCGGCTTGTAATGAAATCTGACTCTGACAACTTCCGTGAAAGCTCAGTGATAGGCGTGATCAAGAGGCTGATGGATAAAGCACCAGACGTATCAATACTCATCTATGAGCCTTTGCTGGAACCGGACACCGTGTTCTGCGGCGGAAGGATCATTAATGACATTGATGCATTTAAGAAATCGTGCGATTGTATAATAGCCAATCGGTACGATCCGTGTCTTAATGATGTGAATGAAATAGTATACACAAGAGATCTGTACAGGAGAGATTGAATAAAGTCTTTTAAACTGACGTGCAGTTTTAAGACCAATACTGTTATGAATATGAATAAAAAGAAATATTTGGAATTAAACAACAAATCAATACTTGTTACCGGATCCCCCGGCTTCATCGGTGCACACCTTGTAATCAAACTGTTAAATACTATAAGCAGAAGCACTATCATAAGTCTTGACAACATGAATGACTATTATGAAACCGCACTTAAAGAACACCGCTTAAACAGAATCAACACTGAAGCCAAGCATTCGGATAACCAACATGTTTTTATTCTTGGCGATATATCAGATAAAGAACAGGTTAAAGGCATATTTGAAAAGTACAACCCTGATATAGTGGTAAATCTGGCTGCACAGGCAGGCGTCAGGTATTCAATAACAAATCCTGATGCCTATATCAGATCCAATATCGTTGGGTTTTATAATGTTCTGGAGGCATGCAGACAATATGCTGTAAAGCATCTTGTATTTGCTTCTTCCAGTTCTGTTTACGGCAATACTGAAGTAATCCCTTTCAGCACGGATGCCAAAGCTGATGAGCCGGTTTCTCTCTATGCCGCCACAAAACGGTCAGACGAAATGCTGGCGTACAGTTATTCAAAACTATATGATATACCAAGTACCGGTTTGCGTTTCTTCACCGTTTACGGACCTGCAGGCCGCCCTGATATGTTTTATTATTCTGCAACTGAAAACCTGATAAAAGGTAATACGATCAAACTGTTCAATTACGGCAAGTGTAAAAGAGACTATACTTATATAGATGATATTGTAGACGGAATCATTAAAGTGATGCAGGGAGCCCCGCAAAAAAGTGAAACCGAAACGGCAGCATCCGTACCATATGCTATTTACAATATAGGAAACGGTACACCTGTGAGTCTAATGGATTTTATATGCATACTTGAAAAAGAACTTGTTTCTTCAGGTCTTTTACCCCGAGACTTTGATTTTGAAAAACATCACGAATTTGTTGATATGCAGCCAGGTGATGTTGTGACCACATATGCAGACACTTCTTCTTTGGAACAGGATTACGGATATAAGCCGTCCACTGATTTCAGCAAAGGCATACACATGTTTGCCAGATGGTATTCTGAATACACTAAAATAAGGTAGCTTTACTTATTATCATTAACGGCTTTGCCTTTCTCTATGCGGTATACCGTGTCACATGTTTTTATTGTTTCGGTTCTGTGAGCGATCACCAGCATTGTTTTTTTACCGTGCAGTCCCGTGATAGCATCAAGCAGCGCAGCTTCCGTATCATAGTCCAGCGCAGATGTTGCTTCGTCAAAAATAAGTACAGGGGCATCCGAGTATATCGCTCTTGCAATACCGAGCCGCTGTATCTGTCCGCCTGAAAGTCTGATTCCGGCTTCACCCGCAGGAGTATTCAGCCCGTCATCCAATGAACGTACAAAACCCTCAAGCTGGGCTGATCTCAATGCGTCCCAAACCTTGTTAATGTTCACATTATCCGGTTCTTGTCCGAAAACGATATTATCAAGTATCGTGCCCGACAGTACAAATACCTGTTGCGGTATATAGGCAAACATCTTTTTCCACTGCACAGATGAAATGTCTATATCCTTTCCGTCTACATATACTCTACCGCTCTGAAACTCCAGCAGTCCGAGAATCACATCGGCCAGCGTGGTCTTTCCCTCTCCCGACGGCCCCACAATACCAATTGAATGATTCTTGGGTATAATTATCGAAGCTTTATCCAAAACCCTTTTATTGTTGCCCGGATAAGAATAGCATATGTCCTCAAAACAGATCTGCTTAGAAAATACTATAGGTTCTTCAGATAAGACAGTATCCTCTTCCTTTTTCAGTGTTCTGTCTATCTCAAGTACATTATCCAGGGAGCCTTCATAATATCCCGCATAACTGATTGCATTTGAAACGCTGCTGACACTTGGAAGGAGTTTTGCTGCCGCTAATACAAATGCAGATAAAACCGGAACCAATGCTGATACATCCTCCCCGGTATTAACCCTGAACAGAATATACAGAAGTACTGCTGCTATGGTCACGGCTTCTATGAATCTTCCCGGCGCTTGCTGAAGCGCCCTCTCCATCATCTTGGATCTTGTAAGGTCCTTGACTTCCTTATCGTACCTTTCCTCAAACCAATTCTCTTTTCCGCTGGCTTTCACATATTTTATGCCGCGCATAAGCTCAACTATCTGACTGTTGCCTCTTGCCAGCGATTCTCTGTATCGTTTACCATATTTTCTCATGACAGGACGCATAAACTTTATCACTATAAAGTATTCAACGCACAATACTATGGCGAGGATAATGGTAATGTTCGGATTGATGAGGAACACGACTATCACAAGTACCGCCATTTCTATGACCAGCGTAAAGAAATCGAGGATATGATTCATAAGTGAAATATAATAATCACTGTCCACTGTGATCGTACGCAGTATGGCTCCCGAGTCTTTATCCAAAAACCAGCTATACGGTCTTTCAAGATAATAGTGCAGGAGTCTGTTCTGTACTCTGCGCCGGATCTTTGCAGTAAAAGAGTGCTGTGCAAATGTCTCACTTAGCAGAAAGATGTTTTTCACTACAAAAACAACAATTAGCAGTATGATCATGGACACAAGAAACTCTGTATTGTCCTGAGTGTGAAATATACTGTGAAAGATTCCCGTAACTCCGGAATCCACGCTTGTGCCGTCTATGAGACTGGAGACCAGCGGGATTATTACAGCAACCCCCAGAGATTGCAGTGCAGCGCCAATGAGCATCATTATAACAAGAGGAATAATCCATCTCTTTTCCTTTTTATTAAGCACCTCAAATGCTTTAGCTATAATTCTCCTCATTGCATAATCCTTTCCCATTTCCGGATTATATTCTCAGGTCTGAACTCATCAGCACGTTCCATCGCCGCAATCCCCAGTTTTTCACG
>CAYRWM010000003.1:0-58254 GCA_964428055.1 uncultured Christensenellaceae bacterium
GACTACCTTGCAACTTTTGGTTTATGGGTTCTACCCCAACATTTGACTTAGAACCCTTTTTGTTTGAGCTTTATCAGCCTTCCGCGAGTTTCTTGTAGTATTCGCGTCTTGCTTTTGCATCTTCTTCGTTCTGAGCGAAGAGAGCATCGGCTACATCGGGGAACATCTTCTTTAAGGAAGTGTATCTCGTCTCGCTTGTGAGGAATTCGAGGTAATCATCTGTCGGATCCTTGGAATCAAGAGTGAACGGATTCTTGCCTTCCTCAGCAAGAGCGGGATTGTATCTGTAGAGCTGCCAGTAACCGGCTGCTACAGCACGCTTTTCTTCAAGCTGAGAATGTCCCATGTTGATGCCGTGGTTGATGCAGGGAGCATAAGCGATTATGAGCGAAGGTCCATGGTAAGCTTCAGCTTCGTTCATGGCTTTCAGGAGCTGTGCCTGGTTTGCGCCCATTGCAACGCTCGCAACATACACATAACCGTATGTCATAGCGATTGCTCCTAAGTCCTTCTTCTTGACTCTCTTACCTGCAGCAGCGAACTTGGCTACTGAACCGGTAGGAGTTGACTTGGAAGCCTGACCGCCTGTGTTGGAGTAGACTTCTGTATCAAGAACGAGGATGTTGACATCTTCGCCAGATGCGATTACGTGATCGAGTCCGCCGTAACCGATATCATATGCCCAACCGTCACCACCGAAGATCCAGACGGACTTCTTTGTGAGGATGTCCTTGTTTGCGATTATGTTATCAAGGTTAGCTTTTGCTTCGCATGTGCAGGGGCCGCACTTTTCGATAGCTGCTACGAGAGCATCTGATGCTGCTCTTGAAGCTTCACCGTTATCGTAGTTGTCGAGCCAGTTCTGAAGAGCTTCCTTGATCTCGGGTGTTTCAGCCTTCTCAAGAGCAGCTTCAGCTTCGAGTTTGACAGCTGCGCGTCTCTGGTTCATGGCGAGGTTCATGCCGTAACCGAATTCAGCGTTGTCTTCAAACAGCGAGTTTGCCCATGCGGGACCGTGTCCCTTTTCGTTCCTTGAGAACGGGCATGTAGGAGCAGAGCCGCCGTATATCGAAGAACAACCTGTAGCGTTCGCGATCATCATCCTGTCGCCGAAGAGCTGTGTTACGAGCTTTACGTAAGGAGTCTCGCCGCAGCCTGCGCATGCGCCTGAGAACTCGAACAGCGGCTGGAGGAACTGGCTGTCCGGAACAGTAGACTTCTTGAACTCGAGTTCGGGTCTCGGGAGACTCTCTGCGAATGTCCAGTTGTCTTTCTGTTCTGCTTCCGCCTTTGCGAACGGAACCATTGTCAGAGCCTTTTCCTTTGCGGGACATACATCCGCGCAGTTTCCGCAACCTGTGCAGTCGAGAGGAGATACCTGAATCTTGAATCTGTAGCCTTCTCTGTCCTTGCCGCGTGCAGCTTTTGTCGTGAAGTTCGCGGGAGCATCCTTAAGATCCTCTTCCTTTGCGAGGTAAGGTCTTATACATGCATGCGGACATACATATGCGCACTGGTTACACATTATGCACTTTTCAGCATCCCATTCGGGAACGCTGACGGCTATGCCGCGCTTCTCGAATTTTGTTGTTGCTGTGGGAACGAAACCTCTGGGATCGAATACGGATACGGGGAGGTCATTGCCCTTGAGTGAGAGAACCGGATGAACGAGCTTCTGGAAGTAAGGATCATCAGCTACGTCAGCCATGGGAGCTCCCTCTGTGGTCGTTGCCCATGATTCGGGATAATCGACCTTGACGAGTTTTGCGAGACCTGCGTCAACAGCAGCGTTGTTCATGGCAACAACCTTGTCGCCCTTCTTGCCGTATGACTTTTTGATGGCCTGTCTCATATACTCAACAGCGTCATCGATCGGGATAACGTTAGCGATCTTGAAGAACGCTGCCATCAGGATCATGTTCGTTCTGTGTCCGAGACCGATCTCTGCGGCTGCGTCAACAGCGTCTATCATGTAGAAATCAAGTTTCTTCTGCGCGATGGTGTTCTTCATCGCGGCGGGCAGCTGCTTATCGAGCTCTTCCTTTGACCAGATGGAGTTGAGGAGGAACTTGCCGCCTTCCTTAATGCCGGCCAGAACGTCATAACGCGTTACGTATGAAGGATTGTGGCAGGCGATGAAGTTTGCCTGATCGATGAAGTAGGATGACTGGATCCTGGATTTACCGAATCTCAGGTGAGAGATCGTGATACCGCCGGATTTCTTGGAGTCATATTCGAAGTAACCCTGAGCGTACATATCAGTGTGGTCACCTATGATCTTGATCGTGTTCTTGTTGGCACCGACTGTACCGTCAGAACCGAGGCCGAAGAACTTGCAGCTTGTAAGACCTTCGGGAGAGGAATCGATAGTTTCGCCGATCGGGATTGATGTTCCTGTTACGTCATCATCGATACCTACAGTGAAGTGGTTCATGGGCTTTGCCTGTGCGAGATTGTCGTAAACGGCTTTGACCATCGTCGGGTTGTAGTCCTTTGAACCGAGGCCGTATCTTCCGCCGAAGACTTCGATTGACTGTCTGCCTTCTTCTTTAAGAGCGGCAATGACATCTTCGTAGAGCGGCTCGCCGAGGCTGCCGGGTTCCTTTGTCCTGTCGAGGACTGCTATCTTCTTAACTGAAGCGGGGATAGCTGCTACGAAAGCCTTAACATCGAAAGGTCTGTAGAGACGTACTTTGAGCAGGCCGAGCTTTGCGCCCTGCTTGTTCAGATAGTTCATGGCTTCCTCGGTAACATCCGCACCGGAGCCCATGACTACGATTATGTTCTCGGCATCGGGTGCTCCGACATAATCAAACAGATGATACTGTCTTCCGAATTTCTTAGCGAACTCATCCATCGTTTTCTGGACGATAGCGGGTGTCGCTTCATAGTACTTGTTCGCAGCTTCTCTGTTCTGGAAGTAGATATCGGGGTTCTGAGCCGTACCCTGCTGATGCGGGTGATCGGGGTTCATGCCGCGTGCGCGGAAATCAGCGATATCTTTGGGATCGACCAGTTCCTTGAGGTCATCATAGTCGAGCATCTCGATCTTCTGCACTTCGTGGGATGTTCTGAATCCGTCAAAGAAGTGAAGGAACGGAACCTTAGCCTTAAGAGTTGAGAGATGAGCTATCGCAGCCATGTCCATCGTTTCCTGAACGGAAGCGGCAGCTATGAGCGCGAAGCCTGTCTGTCTTGTAGCCATAACGTCAGCATGATCGCCGAATATGCACAGTGCATGAGCGGCGAGGGATCTGGCTGATACATGGAACACGCAGGGAAGGAGCTCGCCTGAGATCTTGTACATGTTCGGTATCATAAGAAGCAGACCCTGTGATGCTGTGAACGTTGATGTGAAAGCACCTGCGGCAAGAGAACCGTGAACCGCACCTGAAGCACCGGCTTCACTCTGCAGCTCAGAGATCTTCATTGTCTGTCCGAAGATGTTCTTTCTTCCCATGGCGGCCCACTCGTCGCAGGACTCAGCCATAGGTGAGGACGGCGTGATGGGATATATTGCTCCTACATCGGAGAACGCATAAGCGACATGAGCAGCAGCAGTATTGCCATCGATCGTTTGTGTCTTTGCCATAAAATGACCTCCTGAAATAATTGATTTTGTATGTTCTTAAATCTTAAAAAACTTGCTTTTAAAATTAAAACCCTGAACATTTCTATTATATTATAGAAGGCAATAAAAAAGCAAGCCGAGTAAGGCCTGCAGATGTGGATTATAAAAGCATTTCAGGGGCTTTCATAAACACTATTTGTTTATCCTGTATGACAGGAATTTGTCCATGAGGCTGATCTTTTTCTCAATGGGTGTGACGACGCAGCCCTGCATGCTTATGTTCTCGAGATTCTCATCAAGGGATTCGATGCCTGCTCTGCCCTTTACATATTCGGCGATAAGCTCAAGGTGCTTCACTCCGTCGTCTATCGATCTGTCAAGCGCTTCAAAGTATTCATCAAACCTTCCGTGGTCGGATATCTCCTCAGGCTGCTTTAAGAGGAAACAGTCAAGATCGAAGGGCAACACCTTGTTCCTCCGAAGGATGGCTTTTCTCTCTTTTTTTGTGGGGTTGTCTATATTCCTGAAAGCAACGGCCCAGTCAGCGAATGCTTTGGAATAAGCGGCTTCGTCCATGCGAATGACTTTCCTGTAGACATTCTCAAGAAGCCATTTATGCATCCTTCCTATCTGGAAGCCTTCGTCGAGCGCACTGTTCCTAAGATACTGCTCTCGGCTGTATGAGAACGGGTCAACGCCTGACCTTATTGCATACAGAACTTCAAGTTCCTGCTCAATTATAGTATGGGGTCTGAGCTTCGGGGCGTCCCTTAAAACCAGCGGATGCACGTTCTTGTCGACTACATAGTGAGAGAGATAACCCATTACATACGCGAACAGGGTATCCGAATAATGTTCTTTCAGATATGTCGCCATGTCTTTTATAAACCATTTGGGACGGTAGCGGTGCGTGGCCCATCCATACATCTTGGTTCGCCAGCCGCTGAAAAGGATTTTATACTTGTAAAAATAAAAACAGTCTGTCGCCTGGGCGCCTGCCAGGTATGCGGTCTTGTTCTGGTTTACTATAGCCTTGATCTCTTCGCTGCATTTATCAAGCATAATGTCTGCTGATATATTATGTACCAGTATTCCGGGCATATCTGTCTCCTGTCTGTTTTTTTCGGACAATAACTAATTCTAACACTTTTAGGGGTGATATGCAAAACATATTATTCATTGCCTGCAATACATTTCAGGGGTGCTTTTCGGAACAAAAATGCATTGAAATGGCGTTCCTTCGCAAGTATAATAATCATGTATGAAAATTATTTCAAAATAGCTTTATTAGCAGGAGGTTTTCTATGAGCGAACTTAAAGGTGCATGCATCATCGGTCAGTCGGGCGGTCCCACTTCAGTCATCAACGCAAGTGCGTACGGCGTAATAAGGACTGCGCTGGACAATCCGAACATAACAAAGGTATACGGAGCCGCCAACGGCATCAAGGGTGTCCTTGACGATGTGCTCTACGATATGGGCGAAGAGGACGCAAAAGAGCTGGAGCTCATGCTCCATACACCGTCATCACTGCTCGGTTCAGTAAGATATAAGCTTAAGGACAGCAGCGAAGACGAGACGGATTACAAGAGGATCCTCGAGATATTCAAAAAGTACGATGTCCGCTATTTCTTCTATAACGGCGGAAACGATTCAATGGATACCTGCAACAAGGTCTCCAAGTACATGCAGAAGGTCGGTTACGAGTGCCGTATAATGGGCGTTCCGAAGACTATAGACAACGACCTCTGGGGAACGGATCACTGCCCCGGTTTCGCGTCTGCAGCAAAGTATGTAGCAACCAGCTGCATGGAGATATATCTTGATGCCCGCGTATATGACACAGGCATGATTTGCGTGATCGAGGCCATGGGCCGTCACGCGGGATGGCTGACAGCTGCTGCAGCAGTCGCCACAAAGATGGGCGCAGGTCCCGATCTCATTTATCTCCCCGAAACTGATTTCGATGTTGATACATTCATTGCGGATGTAAAGGCGATATATGAGAAGAACAACAAGTGCATAGTCGTTGTATCCGAGGGCATACACGACAAGGACGGCAAGCTCATTGCTGAATACGGTGCAGAGAATGCTCCGAAGGACGCATTCGGCCACACACAACTCGGCGGACTCGCCGCAACTCTCGTGAATATGGTCAAGGGCCGTATACCCGGCGTTAAGACCAGAGGCATCGAGTTCTCACTGCTCCAGCGCTGCGCCGCACACTGCGCTTCAGAGACCGACGTTCAGGAATCATTCCTCGCCGGCAAGAAGGCAGTCGAATTTGCCGTAGACGGCGTAACGGACAAGATGGTCGGTTTTGAAAGATCATACGATGCTGACGGCAAGTACGTCTGCAACATCAAACTGTTCGATCTGGTCGAAGTCGCGAATGCCGAGAAGAAGGTCCCGCTCGAGTGGATCAACGAAGCTCACAACGGACTCAAGGACGAGTACATAGACTATGTGCTGCCGCTCATACAGGGCGAGCCCAAGTGCGTATATGAGAACGGCATGCCGAGGTATGCGAGACTTAAGAAAGTCGTTGCAAAATAATCACATAACCGAAACGCTTTTGAAAGGGCACGATCTGTAAGATCATGCCCTTTTTTCATAATGACACTATTAGTGTCGTTCATGTGACGCTTTGGTCCTTTATTATAAAAAGAGAGCCTGTTACTTTTGAGATATAATGAAGAAAGGACAGGCTTAAAGTGAACAATAAATGGAAAAATGATCTTATAAGCGGGACCGTACTTTTGGCCGTATTCGTGCTGTGGACTTATCTGATAATGAATATCGATGTCCATTCAGCTGGGCCGAACGGTTCCGAAGTGGGTTTTGCTTCTCTGAATGTCTGCTTCCACAGGCTGACCGGCGTGAACATGACTTTATACGGAGTCACAGACTGGCTGGGGCTTGTGCCGCTGGCCGTGTGTATATGTTTTGGCGTTCTGGGATTCCGCCAGCTTATTAAGCGGAGGAGCATTAAAAGGGTTGACCCGGATATCATACTGCTGGGAGCATACTATGTGGTTGTAATCATCTGCTACCTGGTTTTTGAGATGGTTCCGTTAAACTACAGGCCGGTTCTGATAGACGGGATTCTTGAGGCATCTTATCCTTCATCGACCGTGCTTCTGGTGCTGAGCGTTATGCCGACGCTTATCTTTCAGACAGACCGCAGATGCGGAAATACAGTCTTAAGGAAGGCTATCCGTTTTTCAGCCATTCTGTTTTCCCTGTTTATGGTCATAGGACGTCTCATATCCGGAGTGCACTGGGCAACCGATATTGCGGGATCTGTATTTCTGAGCATTGGACTTTTTATGATCTACAGGTCTGCGGTTCTTAAAACAGACCGAACTGATAAAATGCCTGAGAGGAGCTAATATGGAGTTTAGAGAAAAACTGCAGGAACTGCGAAAGGGCAGAGGACTCACGCAGGAGGAACTTGCCGAGGAGCTCTTTGTTTCAAGGACTGCTGTTTCAAAATGGGAGTCCGGCAGAGGATATCCGGGCATAGATTCGCTGCAGGAACTGTCCAGATTCTTCTCGGTTTCAATTGATGAACTCATATGTCCTGACGAGATAATAACAGCTGCCAGAGACGAAAAAAGACGTATAAAAAAGAAGTATGTTTCTCTTATATGCGGTCTGTTGGATATCTTTCTTGTAATACTTCTCTTCATACCGGTATTCGGAAACGGAGCCGACAGTCCTGCAAGTGTATCGCTCTTTGACCTGACAGCCGTAAGTCCTTGGATAAAGACAGTATCTGCGGCCGTCATATGTATTACTGCTTTGAACGGCATATTCGGTGTGATCGTTTCCAACCTTGACAGACCGGGCTGGGATAGGCACCGTATAGTTACCGGGATAGTGCTTTCATCGATCGGGGTGGTATTGTTCATGCTGACGAGACAGCCGTATGCGGGCTTCATATATTTTGCACTATTGGCCATCAAGTTGTTTTTAGCGGCAAAAGGCAGATGATATTCTGCCTTTTTTGTTTGTGGTATAGTTACAGCGCGTGTATAATATATGTGTTAATAAAACGGAGGTTTCCATATATGTTCAGTATCAATTCAAATTATATGCAGCTGCAGGGCAGCTACCTGTTTTCCGAGATAGCCAGAAGGGTGAGAGAGTACGGCGAAAAGAATCCCGACAAGGCGGAAAGGATAATCCGTCTCGGTATAGGCGATGTCACAAAGCCGCTGGTGCCCAGCGTAATCAAGGCTCTGCACAGCGCAGTGGATGAGATGGGCAGCGCTGAGACGTTCAGAGGCTACGGCCCGGAGCAGGGATATGATTTCTTAAGAGAAAAGATAGCCGAATGCGATTATGCTGCAAGAGGCGTAAAAGTGGATATTGACGAGATCTTCGTTTCAGACGGATCCAAGTGCGATACCGGCAATATCGGCGATATACTCGGTCTTGACTGCAGAGTTGCCGTAACGGATCCTGTATATCCGGTTTATGTTGATACCAATGTTATGGCCGGCAGGGCAGGTGAATTCGATAAGGAAATATCAAGATACAAGAAACTTGTGTATCTGCCGACTACCGCGGAGAACGGTTTCGAGCCCGAGCTCCCGGAAGAGGATGTCGATATCGTGTATCTCTGTTCACCGAACAATCCGACAGGCGCGGCCATGAACACTGCGGCTCTTAAGAAGTGGGTTGACTGGGCAAATGACAAGGGTGCTCTCATACTGTTCGACGGAGCGTATGAAGCTTTCATAACCGAGGAAGATATACCTCACAGCATTTATGAGATAGACGGAGCAAGGAACTGCGCGATAGAGTTCAGATCCTATTCCAAGACAGCAGGATTCACGGGCACCAGATGCGCATATACGGTCGTTCCCAAAGAGCTCCGTGGAAAAGCCGCTGACGGTACGGATGTCAAACTCAATTCTCTGTGGCTCAGAAGGCATACGACAAAATTCAACGGAACTTCATATATAGTGCAGAAGGCTGCCGAAGCCATATATACACCTGAGGGGGCTGCAGAAGTAAGGGAAGTCATCGACTCCTATCTGGTAAATGCCGGAATAATCAAGGACGGTCTTAACTCAATAGGCATAAAGGCATACGGCGGAGTGAACTCTCCCTATGTATGGCTCAAGACGCCTCACGGCATGGATTCCTGGGAATTCTTCGACAGGCTTCTGGGCGATGTTCAGATAGTAGGAACTCCCGGTTCGGGATTCGGAAAGTGCGGACAGGGCTACTTCAGACTTACTGCTTTCAACACCAAGGAGAATACGCAGAAAGCTATTGAAAGGCTGTCTGATCTTAAATTATAATAACCGTAGAAATTCTGTTTATATAATATCGTTTAAGAGGGGATTTTGATATGAAGATTGCATTACTGGCACCTGCCGTTTCGCCGCATGCGGTGAAATGGGCCAACATGTTCCAGAAGAGGGGAAACAGCGTTACGGTGTTTTCTCTTCCCGAGGATAAACCCGATGATCTGCTTTATGATGCGGGTATATCCGTAAACTATCTTGACGTGAATGCTGCGGATGACGGACTAAGGATCAATGCCAAGAACTTAAAGCACATGATATCAGCCGGCGGCTTCGATGTCGTCAATGCTTTCGGAGCCAACACTTACGGTGTGCTCGCGATGAACGCGAAACAGAAATACCTGCTGACGATAACGGGTCTTGATATGTATGCTGCTGAAGGTGCCGACAAAGCGATATGTTCAAAGGTCATCAAAAAAGCAGCAGCAGTATGCTGTCCGACAAATGCCGCGATGCAGAAGGCCATGGCTCTCATAAAGAACAAGCCCAAGGAATACTTTGTTGTTACGCCCGGTATAGATCTCTACAAGTTCGATATAAAGGAAGGCATGAGAGAGGAAGGCGTGGTGACTTTCGGTTGCATAAAGGCGCTTGAGGAACTTAGCGGGATAGATGTGCTGCTCGATGCATACAAGGAGATGAAAGGCCAGACCGAAGCAAAGACCAGGCTGATCATAATCGGCGAAGGCAGCAAAGAGAATGAACTCAGGCATCAGGCCGCGAAACTCGGCATTGAATCCGAAGTTGAATTCAAGGGTTATGTGCCGAACGATAAACTGCCTGATGAGATAAACCGTATGAACGCACTGGTCAATCCGTCAAGATATGAGATGCTCGGAGTGTCTACGCTCGAAGGCATGGCCTGCGGAGTTCCGACGATTGCTACGGATACCGACGGTTCATCCGAGATAATACTGAACGGCGTAACGGGATATACAGTTAAGAACGGCAACCTCTCCGCACTGGTCTACAGGCTCAAGGAATTTGCCGAATATCCTCAGAATGCCGCAAAGATGGGCACAAAGACTAGAGGGGATGTAGAGGATTATTACGAGATAAACGCCTGCACGGAAAAGTATATGAAGGCGCTTGAGTTCGCATCAAAGAAATAACAGACAACATAGAGAGGGCCGGTTCTGTACCGGCTCTTTTTTAATGTAAAAAAAAGGACCGGCCAGCGCCGGTCCTTATGTTTAAGTAGCTTTTAGCCTATCACGCGGAGCCTTACAACTCCGTCGATCTTTGATATGGCATCCAGTACATCTGCGGGTACATCCCCGTCGATGTTAAGGACTGTGTAGGCGATGTCGCCTCTTGACTTGTTGACCATATCAGCTATGTTGCTGCCTTTTTCCGCGATCTCCTTGGTTATCTGTCCGACCATGTTGGGAGCATTCTTATGGATGATCGTGATTCTCTTTGTGCTTTCAGCTATGGGGCCGACAAGACATTCAGGCATATTGACGCTGTTCTTTATGCTGCCTGTCTCAAAGAAGCTGCGCAGTTCCTGTGCGGCCATCACGGCACAGTTTTCTTCGCTCTCGGGAGTGGAAGCGCCGAGGTGCGGTATGCAGATGACGCCGTCAAGTCCGAGTACGCTCTCATCCGGGAAATCGGTGACATACTTGGAGACCGTTCCGTTTTCCAGAGCTTCTTTTAAGGATGACGTCTTTACGAGTCCGCCTCTGGCCAGGTTGAGGAGCACGGCTCCCTTTTTCATCTTGGAGAATTCAGCTCCGCTGATATAGTTCTCTGTCTTGCCCTTTATAAAGGGAACGTGGATCGTAACGTAATCACTTTCAGAGAGGAGTTCGTCAAGTGAAAGGACCCTCTTTGTGTGATTGCTGATCGTCCATGCGTTCTCAACAGACAGATAGGGATCGTATCCGATGACCTTCATACCTATAGCCGCTGCTGCATTTGCTACGAGTATGCCGATCGCGCCGAGGCCTATGACGCCGATGGTCTTGCCTTTGAGCTCGGGGCCTACGAACTGTTTCTTGCCTTTTTCGACCTGCTTCGCTATCTCGCCGTCAGCGGGATCAAGTTTCTTTGCCCATTCGACTGCGTCCACGACATTTCTCGATGCCATGAACATCGCGCACAGTACCAGTTCCTTAACACCGTTCGCATTGGCGCCCGGAGTATTGAATACGACGATACCTTTTTCCGTGCACTTGTCGAGCGGTATGTTGTTGACGCCCGCGCCCGCTCTCGCTATGGCAGCGAGATCCTTCGGGAACTCTATGGAATGACAGTCCGCACTCCTGACGATATATGCATCGCAGTCTTCGAGTTCGGATGATACGTTATAACTCTCCTTTGGAAGGAGGTCGTATATAACACCCGATATCGCATTAAGTTTCTTTATATTCAGCATTTCTTTTATCTCCCGGTATTATTTGTGGCTCTTTTCGAAAGCGGCCATGAACTCTATGAGGGCATCAACGCCGGCTTCAGGCATAGCGTTGTAGATGGAGGCTCTCATGCCGCCGACTGTTCTGTGACCCTTGATGTTCACGAAACCGTTCTCTTTCGCGGTCGCAACGAACTCTGCATCAAGATCCTTGTCGCCGGTGATGAAGGGAACGTTCATGAGCGAACGGTCCTTTCCGACAACGGTGGGCTTGAACAGTTTTGAGTTGTCGAGGAAATCATAGAGTCTTGCAGCCTTGCGTCTGTTGATGACTTCCATAGCTTCGACACCGCCGAGTTCGATCAGGTGTTTGAACACGAGACCGGCCATATAGATAGCATATGTCGGGGGCGTATTGTAAAGGGAAGCAGCATCCGCATGCGTCTTGTATTTCAGCATTGTCGGGACAAAATCCGGAACGTCGTCGCGTATGAGGTCTTCTCTCATTATTACTATGACAACGCCTGCGGGACCGATGTTCTTCTGCGCGCCAGCAAAGATGAGGCCGTACTTTGTTACGTCAACTTTCTGTGACAGTATGCAGGAAGACATGTCGGATACGAGCGGGAGGCCGTTCGTGTCGGGCAGCTCACTGAAGTGTGTACCGTATATCGTGTTGTTCTCGCAGATGTATACGTAGTCGGCATCGTCCTTGAACATATCCTTGTTCGTTTCAGGTATATATGAGAAGGTCTTGTCTTCGGAGGATGCTACAACTTCTGCCTGCAGATACTTAGCGCCTTCAGCAGCAGCTTTCTTTGCCCACTGACCTGTCTTGATGTAGTAGGCTTTGCCTTTCTGCATAAGGTTCATGGGGACCATGGCGAACTGTGTGGAACCGCCGCCCTGCAGGAACATTACCTTGTAATTGTCCGGTATGCCCATCAGAGTCCTGAGGTCAGCTTCCGCTGACTTGATGATGTCATCAAAATCCTTAGATCGATGGCTCATCTCCATGACGTTCATCCCACTTGTGCCATAGACCATAAAATCGGCCTGGGCTTTCTTGAGTACTTCTTCAGGCAGGCAAGCGGGGCCCGCAGCAAAGTTGTATACTCTCTCCATAGTTACTAAACCTCCTTGGTCTTGTGAATTTTTTAACTATTCCAACATTCTACATTATATCCCAAGGGTGTTTTCATTTCAATATGTGAGGGAGCAAAAAAGGAGCAATTTTTTGCGATGTTGACGGCTGTTTTCCGGCAGTGTGTTTACGGCCTATGGGGGCAATAATGTCTTTACAAAGACACACGAATTAAAATATAATATAACTTGGTGTTTTATGGGCACCCCTAACATAAAAAGGGAGACTGATATGTACAAAAAAGTATCGACAGATCTTGATTTCTGTTCAAGAGAGCAGGAAGTAATAGAGTTTTGGAAAGACAATGACGTCTTCAAGGCATCCTGCGCAAAGAACGCGGGAAAGGCGGAGTTCTCGTTCTATGACGGTCCTCCGACAGCCAACGGCAAGCCTCACATAGGCCACATTCTTACCAGATGCATAAAGGACCTGATCCCCAGATACAAGACGATGCAGGGATATAACGTCCTCAGGATAGCCGGCTGGGATACCCACGGTCTTCCCGTTGAGCTTGAAGTCGAAAAGACGCTCGGTCTGGACGGAAAGGAACAGATAGAGGAATACGGCGTGATGCCTTTCATTGAGAAGTGCAAGGAGTCAGTCTGGAAATATAAATCCGAATGGGAAAAGATGTCCGAGAGAGTGGGATACTGGGCCGACATGGAGAACCCGTATGTCACTTACAAGGACGAATACATTGAGTCTGAATGGTGGTCACTTAAGAAACTGTTCGAAAAAGGTCTCATATATAAAGGATACAAGATCGTGCCTTACTGCCCGAGATGCGGTACGGCGCTGTCCTCGCACGAGGTCGCGCAGGGTTACAAGGATGTAAAGGAAACATCCATATTCGTCAAGTTCAGGGTGAGCGGCGAAGACGCATATCTGCTCGCATGGACGACCACGCCCTGGACGCTTCCTTCAAACGTCGCTCTCTGCGTAAACGCTGATGAGACATATGCTCTTGTAGAGAGCCGCGGCGAAAAGATATACATGGCCAAGGAACTCGTTTCCTCAGTACTCGGCGAAGAGGCCAAGATACTGAGCGAGATGAAGGGCAAGGACCTCGAATACAAGGAATACGAACCGCTCTGGAAGTATGATCTTGACGGCAAGAAAGGCCATTACGTCGTATGCGACAATTATGTTACGCTCACTGACGGTTCCGGTATAGTCCATATCGCGCCTGCTTTCGGTGAGGATGACTCCAGAGTAGGAAAGAACTACGATCTTCCTTTCGTTCAGATGGTTGACGGCAGAGGCCGTATGAAAGAGGAGACATCCTGGGCGGGTGTGTTCGTCAAGGATGCCGACAAACTCATTATAGAAGAGCTTAAGGAAAGGGGCCTGCTGTTCGCGGAACTCCCGTATGAGCACAGCTACCCGTTCTGCTGGAGATGCGACACGCCTCTCATTTATTATGCAAGGAGTTCCTGGTTCATAAGCATGACCAAGGTCAGGGACGAGCTCGTCAAGAATACCAAATCCGTCAACTGGATGCCCGAGAGCATAAGGGACGGAAGGATGGGTAACTTCGTTGAGAACGTTATAGACTGGGGTATCTCGAGAGAGAGATACTGGGGTACACCCCTTCCGATATGGGTATGCGACAAGTGCGGCCATATCCATGTGATAGGTTCCAGAAAGGAGCTGTCCGAACTGACCGGCGCTCCCGAGGATACTGAACTTCACAAGCCTTTCATAGATCCTCTGACATTCGAATGCGAGAAGTGCGGCGGAACTATGAAGAGAGTGCCGGAAGTCATGGACTGCTGGTACGATTCCGGTTCCATGCCCTTTGCCCAGTGGCATTATCCCTTCGAGCATGAGGAGGAATTCAAGGGTCATTTCCCGGCTCAGTTCATAAGCGAAGCCGTTGACCAGACAAGAGGCTGGTTCTATACGCTGCTCGCGATATCCACGCTGCTCTTTAACAAGGCGCCGTTTGAAAACTGCATAGTCCTCGGACACGTTCAGGATAAGGACGGCCAGAAGATGTCCAAGCATAAGGGCAACGTAGTCGATCCGTGGTCGGTCCTTGACAAGCAGGGTGCCGATGCTGTCAGATGGTATTTCTATTCATCCAGCGCACCGTGGCTGCCGTCAAGATTCTATGACGATGCTGTATCCGAATCCCAGAGAAAGTTCATGGGTACTCTGTGGAACACCTATGCCTTCTATATACTGTATGCGGAGATAGACAAGTTCGATCCCACCGGATACGAACTCAAGCCCGAGAACATAATGGACAGATGGATACTGTCCAAGGCCAATTCGCTTGTTAAGAGCGTGACGGAGCATCTTGATAACTACAGGATATTCGAGCCTGCGAGAGAACTCATAGATTTTGTTGACGAACTGTCCAACTGGTATGTCAGACTTGACCGCGAACGTTTCTGGGGCAGCGAGAATACAAAGGATAAGATGGATGCGTTCATGACGCTGTACACGGTGCTTGAGACCTTAACGAGACTCATAGCTCCGTTTGTGCCGTTCATGTCCGAGTCGATCTATCAGAATATAGTGAGGAGCGTTGACGCTTCAGCGCCGATATCGGTACATCTGTGTGATTATCCTGTGGCCGATGCATCGCTGATAGACAGCGAGCTCGAAGTCAATATGGATGCAGTCAAGGATGTTGTGGCTCTCGGCCGTGCATGCAGGAACGTTGCGAATATCAAGACGCGTCAGCCGATATCAGAAGTGTTCGTAAGCGGCATATCTCACCTCGGCGGGATATATACCGATCTTATTAAATCCGAACTGAACGTCAAGGAGGTATCACTGGGTGCGGCTGCCGAAGAGTTCATTTCCTACAGGATAAAGCCTCAGCTGCGCACGCTTGGCCCGAAGTACGGAAAGATGCTCGGAGCCATAAGGGAGCACCTCGCTTCGACGGACGGTATAAAGATCGTCAACGCCGTTAAGAACGGCGGAACATATTCCTTTGATGCGGATGGAAATAAGATCGATCTTACCGAAGAGGATCTTCTTGTGGAACCCGTACAGAAGGAAGGCTTCATGGTTGAGACATCCGATAAGTATGCGGTAGTCATTGACACCGTACTTACCGATTCTCTCATTGAGGAAGGCTTTGTGAGAGAGATAATCTCAAAGATGCAGACCATGCGTAAAGAGGCCGGCTTTGAAGTGACGGATCATATTACTGTTGCGTTCTCAGGCAACGATAAGATAGCGGATGTCGTATCCGCGAATAAAGCCCAGATCATGTCTGAGCTTCTGTGCGAGGAGATATCCGACAGGACGGACGACGGTTTCTCAAAAGAACTCAATATTAACGGCGAAAAAGTCGCGGCTTCTGTAAAGAAGGTCGGTTGACTAAAAGCGCCGGGTTAATATAAAATTACTAGTGTTGAAACAAACAGAACTAACGGAGGTTGTTATGGAAAGAACTGTGACACTGAAAGCGGGAGACGAGGCGCTGGAACTCTCACTGCCTGTATGCAAGATCCCGGGGACTGACAAAAACATAATCGCTTTTGATTCAATGGGCGACATGGGCCTTATTCACAAGGTCGCGCATCTTTTAGACAAGGCACTGCCCGAGTTTGGTATCATGGTGTGCCCCGAAGCGAAGGCTATTCCGATCGGACAGGCGCTGTGCGAGATCCGCGGAACAGACTATTATGTTCTCCGCAAGACCGAGAAACTCTATATGGTTGAGCCAAAGAGCATAGAGGTCCGGTCCATAACGACCCAGAAGCAGCAGCATCTCTGGTACTGCGCAATGGCCGTGAAAAAGCTCGTCGGCAAGAAAGTATTGCTCTTTGATGACGTCATCTCGACAGGAGCGACGCTTAAGGTGCTGAACGATTTCGCTGATGAAAACGGCCTCACGGTTGTATCTAGAGCATGCGTATTCGCTGAAGGCGATGCAAAGGAACGTGACGATATCACGTATCTCGGCTATCTGCCCATCCTCAGCGATTCTGAACTCTGATATTAATAAACAGGAGGGATAATAATGTATTGTCAAAACTGCGGAAGTAAAGTAACCGATGGTTCACTGTTCTGCCATGCATGCGGAGCCAAGCTCGATGCCCCCGCCGGCGGCGCGGAGCAGACAAAATCTTTTGAGCAGCAGGCACAGGAACCTCAGCAGGCACAGCCCGTATACACGGCTCAGCCGACAGCTCAGCCGGAAAAGAAATCATCAATAAACGGCTGGTCGATCGCTTCTCTCATATGCGGCATACTCGGGTTCATATTCCCGATCATAGTATTCTCGATACTTGCAATAGTATTTGCCAGCATATCCGAAAAGCATTCAGGTACAGGCAGAAAAGACGGCATGGCAATGGCAGGTTTCGTACTCGGTATCATCTCGCTCATCTTCAGCATCATCGTGATAATAGTTGCGGCGGTTGCTGTAGCGGCGGTAGGCTCGATGTTCGGACTGTACGGAATGTACTACTGATCTTAAATGATATAAAACTCTGCAAGCGTCATTTTATGACGCTTGCTTTTTTGGGAGTGACCAGGTGAAGAAGATAGGCTTTGATAACAACAAGTATCTTGAGATGCAGTCAAAGAACATAAAAGACCGCATAGATAAATTCGGCGGGAAACTGTATCTCGAATTCGGCGGGAAGCTTTTTGATGACTATCACGCGTCCAGAGTGCTGCCCGGTTTTGAGCCGGACAGCAAAGTCAGGATGCTGCTGCAGCTGAAAGATCAGGCTGAGATAGTGATCGTAATATCCGCGGATGCGATTGAAAAGAACAAAAAGAGGGGAGACCTTAATATAACATACGATCAGGATGTTCTGAGGCTGATGGATGTTCTGGGCGGCATAGGGCTTTATGTCGGCAGCGTGGTCATAACGCAGTTCCGCGATCAGCCGTCTGCGATCGTGTTTGAAAAGCAGCTTAAGTCTAAGGGTATAAAGTCATACAGACATTATCCCATAGCTGATTATCCGAATAATATACCTCTGATCGTCAGCGATGACGGATACGGGAAAAATGATTACATTGAGACTTCCAGGTCTCTGGTAGTCGTAACGGCTCCCGGTCCCGGCAGCGGCAAGATGGCTACTTGCCTGTCGCAGCTCTATCACGAGCATAAGAGGGGTATCGAAGCAGGATACGCAAAGTATGAGACATTCCCGATCTGGAATCTTCCCCTAAAGCATCCCGTAAACCTTGCCTATGAGGCAGCGACGGCGGATCTTAACGATGTCAACATGGTCGACCCGTATCATCTCGAAGCCTACTGCAAGACCACGGTCAACTCTCACAGGGACGTTGAGATATTCACTGTCTTAAAAGCCATATTTGAAATGATATACGGTTACTCCGATTACAAGAGCCCGACGGACATGGGCGTCAATATGGCGGGATTCTGCATAGTGGATGACGATGTAGTATGCGAAGCTTCGAAACAGGAGATAATAAGAAGATCGTACAATGCAAGATGCCAGGTCAAACAGGGGCTGTCTGAACCGTCGGAAGTGTACAAGATAGAGCTTCTGATGAATCAGCTGGATATAACTCCTATGGACCGCCCGGTTGTAAAACCCGCGCTCGACAGGGAAGAGAAGACCGGCAGTGCCGCAGTTGCAATTGAACTCAAGGACGGAAGGATAGTCACAGGAAGGACATCTGAACTTCTGGGACCGTCAGCGGCGGCTCTTTTGAATGCGCTCAAGGAGATAGCAGGCATAGAACATGCCAAGAAACTCATATCCCCGACCGCTATTGAGCCTATACAGACGCTTAAGACCAAGTATATGGGAGGCAAGAATCCGAGACTGCATACCGACGAGGTTTTAATAGCGCTTTCCATATCAGCTGCATCCGATGAGGATGCCAGGCTGGCTATGAAACAGCTGTCAGAACTGGCAGGCTGCGAGGTCCATTCCTCGGTTCTGCTGAAAAGTATTGACACGAACGTGTTCAAGAGACTGGGCATGAACTTAACATGTGAACCGAAATACGAGACGCAGAAGTATTTCCACAACTAAAACCCGGTAAAGGCAAATAAAAAAGACGGCGTTTTACGCCGTCTTTTTTGTGCCTTTTATCTGTTCATGAAGTCCTCGATCTTCTTTGCGTCTTCGTATCCTTTTTTATAAAGGGCATTTATAGTATCCATGTCCTTTGTCAGAGATCCCATGCCGCATATATCGTCGGGCGCGATGAGGAGTACTTTTCCTTCCTTCTCCAGTTCCTTTATCTCTGCTATCGCCCGGTTGTATTTTATATGCCTTTCCGCAAGTGCCTTGACTATCGCGGGATATTTCCTGAGCCACATTTTGAATATCCACATATTTTTCTGCGGTCCTCTTATCTCATCGGCAGTGCGTGTGATTATTATTACCGCTTTATCACATCCGTCCTCAAAAACCCGTCTGTAAGGAATCGGCTCGGCGAGCCCTCCGTCAAAATACAGTCTGTTCTTCACTTTTACAGGTTTGCATGCTATCGGAAGAGCACTTGATGCCTTGAGTACCTGCAGATTGTCCTGTTCAAAATCATCATTGGTAAAGAATACCTGCTCACCGGTCTCCGCATCTGTTGCCGGAACTATGAAAACGCAGTCGGAAGCCTTGAAGGCATTGAAGTCGAGAGGATCCTCTCCGTCTGAATTGGAAAGAACGGAGTAGATATAGTCAAGGCTTAAGTATTCGCCTGTCTTAAAGAAGTTACGTACGCTCATGTACTCGGGTCTTAATATATAATCAGTGTAGAATCTTCTGTCACGGTCGCGTTGTCCTGCGATATACGTGATCATATTCGCACTGCCGGCCGATATGCCGAGACAGTATTCGGGTTTTATGCCCCTGTCGATGAGATAGTCATATATGCCTGCTGTGTATACTCCCCGCATGCCGCCGCCGGCATCGAGCAGTCCGAATTTTGTCATTATACGTAACCCCCGTTTTTTTCAACGATTATTATATCATATCAATGAGAGCCGTAGTATAATGTAAAATGGGTGTAAAGGGGGTATTTTATACCGAAAATGCATAAAAAATGAATATTACAAAAATTTATGCATAAATGTTGCATTTATATTCATAGAGTGCTAATATAATGAATATTAAGTGAATGTACCCTGAGAAAGGCTTAAACAAATGACAAAAGTGTTTATCGACGGCAGGGCCGGAACGACCGGTCTGCGAATATATGAGAGGCTGGAAGCGAGAAACGATATAGAACTCATAACGCTCAGCGAAGCGGAGCGCAAGGAAGATTCCGCGAGAAAAAGGGCGCTCAATTCTTCGGATATATCTTTTCTGTGTCTTCCCGATGACGCTTCCAGGCAGGCTGTGTCCATGATAGACAATGAGAATACTGTCGTTATCGATACCTCGACGGCTCACAGGACAGCCGAAGGATGGGCGTACGGACTCCCTGAACTCGGGAAGGATTTTGCCGATTCGGTAAAGAACTCGAAGAGGATAGCGGTACCGGGATGTCACGCGAGCGGTTTTATAGTTCTTGTCCATCCCCTTATAAAGGCCGGACTGGTATCCACGGATGCTCTTCTGACCTGCCACTCCCTGACAGGCTACAGCGGCGGCGGCAAGAAGATGATCGCCGATTACGAGGCCGATACGAGGAACGTTCTCCTTAATAGCCCGAGACAGTACGGTCTTACGCAGACGCACAAGCACTTAAAAGAGATGGTGCACGTAACGGGAATAGAAAACGCTCCCGTATTCTGTCCCATAGTCGCTGACTTCTACAGCGGCATGGAGGTGACCGTGCCTCTGTTCGCTAGTCAGCTTAAAGGAAGTGCGGAAGATATAAAGGAACTTTACCGCAGTCTTTACACCGGTGCTATCGTGAACTATGCGGATATAGATGAGGGAGGCTTCGCTTCGGCAGGAGCTCTTTCCGGAAAAGACAGCATGAGAGTATCTGTTGAGGGAAATGATGACAGGATACTCCTGATAGCGAGATACGATAATCTCGGAAAAGGCGCCTCGGGCGCGGCGATAGAATGCATGAACCTGGTGCTCGGCTTTGATGCCGGCGAAGGGCTTGACATATAAGAAAGAGGAATCACATGAAGATCATCGAAGGCGGTGTGTGCGCAGCCAAGGGATTCAGTGCAAACGGAATACACTGCGGAATATGGAAGAATAAGGATAAGAGGGACGTAGCGCTCATAGTGAGCGAGAAAAGGGCAGCCGCGGCTGCGGTGTATACCCAGAACCTGGTCAAAGGAGCTCCTCTTGCCGTTACAAAAAAACACCTTGAAGACGGATATGCCCAGGCTGTCATATGCAACAGCGGTAACGCAAATACCTGCAACGCCAACGGCGAACAGGTTGCGGAGGAGATGGGCGAGATAGCCGCCGGAGCGCTCGGTATAAGTGCGAATGATGTAATAGTAGGATCCACCGGGGTCATAGGCATGGTTCTGGATCCCAAGCCCATCAGGGACGGAATGAGCGAACTGGCAGCCGGCCTCGGTAATAACAGCGAACTCGCCTGCGAAGCCATTATGACGACAGATACAAAGATCAAGCAGGCAGCCATCAGTTTTGACATAGACGGTACTGAGTGCCGCATGGGCTGCATAAGCAAAGGTTCGGGCATGATACATCCCAATATGGCGACTATGCTCATATTCATAACGACGGACTGCGCCATAAGCCCGGAGATGCTCCAGAAGGCCTTAAGCGAGGATGTAAGACATTCATTCAACATGATAAGCGTTGACGGAGACACTTCTACCAACGATATGGTGACCGTGCTGGCAAACGGTATGGCCGGGAACGACGAGATCGTTTCCGAAGGCCCTGAATTCGATGCTTTCTGTGAGGCGATGAGAGCCGTAACCGTTCCGGTGTGCAGGATGATAGCCAAGGACGGCGAAGGTGCGACCAAACTCCTGGAGTGCATCGTCACGGGCGGAAAGAGTGAAAAAGACGCCAAGACCATAGCGAAAGCCGTCGTGTGTTCATCGCTTACGAAGGCCGCGATGTTCGGCGCCGATGCCAACTGGGGCAGAGTGCTGTGCGCTATAGGATACTCCGGAGCGGATGTTGATATAACCAAGGTCGATGTTGATTTTGAATCGGCCAAGGGCAGGATCGCAGTATGCAGAGACGGAGCAGGCGTGGAGTTTTCCGAGGAGAAGGCCAAGGAGATACTTCTTGAGGATGAGATAAAGATACTCATTGCGCTGGGTGACGGCGATGATACGGCTACAGCATGGGGATGCGACCTCACATACGAGTATGTTCATATAAACGGTGACTACAGGACCTGATACGGGGGAAAGAAAAATGGAACTCACAAACGCGCAGCGCGCAAAGATACTTATAGGCGCACTTCCGTACATACAGAAGTATGCCGGCAAGATAATAGTCGTTAAATACGGCGGCAACGCCATGATCGACGAGAAGCTCAAGAAAAAGGTCATGGGTGACATAGTGCTTATGACCCAGGTAGGCATCAAGGTCGTTCTCGTTCACGGCGGCGGTCCGGAGATAACCGAGCTGCTCTCCAAGATCGGTAAGGAATCCGAGTTCGTTGACGGACTCAGGGTCACAGATAAAGAGACAGTGGATGTCGCTTTAATGGTGCTCGCAGGAAAGATCAACAAGACTCTGGTAAACCTCCTTCAGAGGAACGGCGGAAAGGCCATCGGTCTTTGCGGTGTGGACGGCGGAATGATCAAAGCCAGCCAGAAGAACGAGAAACTGGGTTATGTCGGCGACATAGAGAGCGTCAATGTAAAACCCATACTCGACGTTATAGAAAAGGGATATATCCCCATCGTATCCACGATCGGCTGTGATGACGAGGGCAACACCTATAACATCAATGCCGATACAGCGGCAGCCAGGATAGCGGGCGCGCTCAAGGCGGAAAGCCTGATCAGCATGACGGATACCCCCGGACTCCTTATGGATAAAGACGATCCGGAGACACTCATAAAGAAGATAACGGTTTCCCAGATCCCGGCTCTGACCGAGCAGGGCGTCATCGCGGGAGGAATGCTCCCCAAGATCGAGTGCTGCAGGGATGCGATCGAACACGGTGTCAGGAAGGTGTTCATTATAGACGGAAGGATACCGCACGCGATACTGATTGAGACTCTGACCGATGAAGGTCTCGGAACGATGGTAAAGGGTAAGTAAGATGAGCGATACAAAGATACTCGATGAGAAATATATAGCGCATACATACGGGAGATTCCCCCTGGAGATAGTCTCGGGAAAAGGGAGTCTCCTTTATGACGAAAACGGGAAGGAATACATCGATATGGGAGCGGGCATTGCCGTCAACATATTCGGCACGGCGGACGAGGAGTGGACTGCCGCTGTAGAAGCGCAGCTCAAGGCTTTTTCCCATACATCGAACCTGTTCTATTCGGCGCCCTGTGCAAAACTGGCTGAACAGCTCTGCGACAGGACCGGGATGGAAAAAGTGTTCTTCTCGAACTCGGGCGCGGAAGCCAACGAGTGTGCGATCAAGGCGGCAAGGAAGCATGCTGAGGATCTGGGAATTGATGGAAGCGTCATAATAACGCTCAAGGGCAGTTTCCACGGAAGGACGGTAACGACAGTATCGGCGACAGGCCAGGATTCCATGCATGTCAACTTCCACCCATTAACACAGGGCTTTGTGTATGCGGACCCCGGCGATCTTGACGGAATCAAGAAGATAATGAACGAGCAGACGGTCGCGGCCGTCATGATCGAAACGATACAGGGCGAGGGAGGCATAAACGTGCTGGACGCCGGTTTCGTCAAAGGGATCGCGGATCTCTGCGCGAATTCGGATACGCTCTTCATAGTCGATGAGGTTCAGACGGGCAACGGAAGGACGGGCAAACTCTACAGCTACATGAATTACGGCGTGAAGCCCGATATATTCACCACGGCGAAAGGCCTGGGCGGCGGTCTTCCGATCGGTGCAACGGTGTTCGGCGTAAGGGCGAAGGATATATATGTTCCCGGTACCCACGGCTCTACCTTCGGCGGAAATCCGACAGTATGCGCCGGCGCGATCAACATACTCTCCCGTATCGATGATGCTCTGATGAGCGAAGTCACAAAGAAATCCGATTATATAGTGTCATCCTTAAAAGGAGCTCCCGGTGTAAAGAGTGTTACCGGAAAAGGACTGATGCTCGGTATAGAAACGGAAAAGGACGTAAAGGATGTCCTTACGGCATGCAGGGAGAACGGACTCATAGTGCTGAGTGCAAAGAACAAGGTCCGACTCCTGCCGCCGCTCAATATTCCTTTTGAACTGGTCGAAAAAGCAGTCAGCATACTAAAGACTGCGTGTGTATAGAGAGGAAAAAGAAAATGGATTTTAAGGGTCGAGATTTTCTGAAGCTGCTGGACTTCAGTCCCGAGGAGATCGGATGGCTGATAGATCTTGCGGCGGACTACAAGGCAAAGAAAAAAGCCGGAGTCCCTCATGATGAGTTCAGAGGCAAAAATGTAGCTCTGATATTCGAGAAGACAAGCACGAGGACCCGCTGCAGTTTCGAGGTCGCAGCATACGACCTGGGTATGAACTGCACGTATCTGGATCCCGCGGCGTCGCAGATGGGCAACAAGGAGACGATAGCCGATACGGCGCGCGTACTCGGGCGCATGTACGACGGTATCGAGTACAGAGGCTTCAGCCAGAAGATCGTGGAGGAGATTGCGAAATACGCGGATGTTCCGGTATGGAACGGCCTCACGGATGAGTTCCATCCGACGCAGATACTCGCGGATTTTCTGACGATCAGGGAACACTTCGGATATCTTAAGGGGATCAAGTTCGTCTACATGGGCGATGCCAGATACAATATGGGAAATTCCCTTATGGTAGGCAGCGCCAAGATGGGGCTTGATTTTACGGCATGTGCGCCGAAGGAATACTGGCCGGCTAAGGAACTGATAGACGAGTGCCTGGCCATAGCGAAAGAGACCGGTGCCTCCATAAAGTTTGAGGAGGATCCGTACAAGGCCACAAAGGGTGCTGACGTCATATACACTGATATATGGGTATCCATGGGAGAGCCTGAAGAAGTCTGGCAGCAGAGGATAGACGCCCTGTCCCCGTATGAAGTCAACATGGATATCATGAACAACGCGGGAGAAAAGGCCGTGTTCATGCACTGCCTGCCCTCATATCATAATATGGATACAACGATCGGGCGCGAGATGGGAGAAAAGTTCGGACGCGATTCCATGGAAGTCACGGATGAGGTCTTCGAGAGCGAAAGATCCATCGTGTTCGACGAGGCTGAGAACCGTATGCATACGATAAAAGCCGTTATGGCAGCAACGCTCGGGAAGGATAAGATATGAAAAAGAGATATTTAGTATTGGAGAACGGTAAGGTTTTTGAGGGAAAAGCATTCGGTGCCGACGCCGGTGTGACAGGGGAACTCGTTTTTAATACCGGCGCGGTCGGTTATATCGAACTGCTGACAGATCCGGGTTATTTAGGCCAGATAGTCGTGCAGACGTTCCCGGCGATCGGCAACTACGGGATCATCCCCGAGGATTTTGAAAGCAATTACGGACCTTCCGGATATGTTGTCAGGGAATGGTGCGATGAGCCCTCGAATTTCAGGAGCGAGGGAACGGTCGACAGCTTCCTTAAGGAAAAGGGTATTCCCGGCATATACGGGGTGGATACAAGGGAGATAACAAGGATAATACGAAATGAAGGTGTAATGAACGCCTGTATCTGCGATAAACTCCCTGCAGATGAGAAGAGTATCAAGAAATATAAGATAAAGGATGCGGTAAAGACCGTATCGGTCAAAAAGCCCTATGTCATCCCGGCGGGATCACATAAGTATAATGTAACGCTCATAGACTACGGTGCGAAGAGCAGCATTGCAAAACAGCTGACGGAAAGAGGATGCCTGGTCCGTATAGTGCCTTATTCTTCATCCGCTTCGGATATACTGAGAGACAGACCCGACGGTGTTGTCCTCTCGAACGGTCCCGGGGATCCGTCAGAGAACACTTCCGAGATAAAGGAGATAAAGGAATTGATCGGGAAGGTCCCGATCTTCGCCATAGGCCTCGGACATCAGCTGCTGGCTATAGCGAACGGCGCAAAGACGTCCAGACTCAAATACGGCCACAGGGGCGCAAACCAGCCGATAAAGGACGTTAAGGCCGGCAGTGCTTTCATAGCGGGTCAGAATCATGGCTATGTTGTGGATGATGCCAGCATTAAGAAAGGTTCGGTAAGTTACTTCAACCTTAACGACGGCACATGCGAAGGCATCGATTACGACGGTGCGTTCTCAGTGCAGTTTGATCCGGAGGGACCTGTTTATGACAGGTTCATAGATATGATGGGAGGTGGAAGATAATGCCGCGCGATAAGAGTATTAAAAAGGTAATGGTAATAGGTTCCGGTCCCATCGTGATAGGTCAGGCTGCTGAGTTCGACTATGCGGGCACGCAGGCTTGCCGTATCCTGAGACAGGAAGGTGTCAATGTCGTACTGGTAAACTCAAACCCCGCTACGATAATGACGGATAAAGCGCTCGCTGACGAGATATATCTCGAGCCTCTCACGGAAGAGACGGTAAAGCGCATAATCAAAAAGGAAAGACCTGACAGCCTGCTCGCCGGACTGGGCGGACAGACGGGTCTCACGATATCCATGCAGCTCGACAAGGACGGGTTCCTTGATGAGTACGGCGTAAGGCTCATAGGTACGAATGCCGAAGCCATCGACAAGGCCGAAGACAGAAAGATGTTCAAGGATACCATGGACAGCATAGGCGAGCCCACGATACCTTCGGATATCGCGAATGATATAGACAGGGCGCTAGAGATAGCGGCCGAGATCGGATATCCGGTCATAATCCGTCCCGCTTTCACGCTCGGCGGTGCCGGCGGCGGCGTAGCATACAGTGAAGACGAACTCAGGGTCGTCGCAAAGACAGGCCTTGATGTTTCGCCTATAACTCAGGTACTGGTAGAGAAATACATCTACGGTTGGAAAGAGATAGAATTCGAGACGATGAGGGACAGCGCAGGCAATGCGATCGCTATCTGCTCGATGGAGAACGTCGATCCGGTCGGTATACATACGGGCGACTCCATAGTCGTGGCTCCTGCCTTAACGCTCTCAGCCAAGGAATACAGCATGCTGAGGGATGCGTCTCTCAACATAGTCAATGCTCTGGGAATAGTCGGCGGCTGCAACTGTCAGTTCGCTCTTAATCCCGACAGCTTTGAATATGACGTAATAGAGGTCAACCCGAGGGTTTCAAGGTCTTCGGCGCTCGCTTCAAAGGCAACGGGATACCCGATAGCGAAGATGACCACAAAGCTCGCTCTCGGATACACTCTTGACGAGATAAAGAACGATATAACGGGAACTACCAGTGCGTGCTTCGAGCCGACAGTCGACTACATAGTCGTTAAGTTCCCGAAGTGGCCTTTCGATAAATTCGCGGGTTCTCCGAGAAACCTCGGCACGCAGATGAAGGCTACCGGTGAAGTCATGTCCATAGCTCCGAGCTTCGAGATGGGCATAATGAAGGCCGTGAGGGGTGCGGAGATATCGCTCGATACGCTCAACGCGGAGCCTCTGACTGACGAACCCGTAGAGGAGCGTCTCAAGAATCTCGATGACAGGCGTCTGTTCACATGCTTTGAAGCCATAAAGAAGGGCGTCAGCATCGAAAAGATAAACGAGATAACAAGAATCGACAAGTGGTTCTTAAGCAAACTCAAGAATCTGGTCGACTATGAAAACGAGATAGCCGGCGGCATCAAGGATGAGGAAACGTACATGAAGGGCAAATGGCTCGGATACAATGATGCTACTCTGGCTAGACTGTCGGGAGCCGAGAGCCTGCCGTATGAGTCATCCAAGTCATACAAGATGGTCGATACCTGTGCGGCTGAGTTCGATGCGGAAACGCCGTACTTCTATTCGACATATGATAAGGATTGCGAAGCAAGATCCTTTGAAAAGTCAGATAAGCCCACCATCATGGTCTTGGGTTCAGGTCCCATAAGGATCGGACAGGGCATAGAGTTCGACTATTCCTCAGTCCACTGCGTATGGACGCTCAAGGAGATGGGCTATGATGTCGTCATAGTCAACAACAACCCGGAAACGGTATCAACGGACTATGATACAGCCGACAGACTGTACTTCGAGCCGCTCTCTCCCGAGGATATCATGGATATCATCAAAGTTGAGAAACCCGAAGGCGTTGTTGTGGCGTTCGGCGGTCAGACGGCAATCAAGCTGACCAAGTTCCTGGACAGCAACGGCATAAAGATACTCGGTACTTCAGCCGAGGGTATCGATATGGCTGAAGACAGGGAGCGTTTCGATGAGCTCCTTGAGAAGTTCAGCATAAGAAGACCCAAAGGCATGGGCATCATGACAGAGGATGAGGCCCTTGACGCGGCCGAGTCTCTCGGTTATCCGGTGCTCCTCCGTCCGTCCTACGTCATAGGCGGACAGAACATGCAGATATGCCATGATGAGCGTGAGGTCAGAAGATACATGCAGCGTATCCTGTCTACGGGAATTGAAAACCCGGTGCTCGTCGATAAGTACATGATGGGTACGGAACTCGAAGTCGATGTCATATCCGACGGCAAGGACGTTCTCATACCCGGAATAATGGAACACGTTGAGCGTGCCGGTGTGCACAGCGGTGACTCTATAGCCGTATATCCTCCGTTCAACCTGAACGACAAGATGACGGACATCGTGGTCGACTGCTCTGAAAAACTGGCTCTGGCGCTCGGTACCAAGGGTCTGGTCAACATTCAGTACCTTATCTACGAAGGCGAACTGTACGTCATAGAGGTTAACCCGAGGGCGTCCAGGACGGTTCCGTATATAAGCAAGGTAACGGACGTGCCTATGGTCGATATCGCGTCAAAGGTCATGCTCGGCCAGAGCTTAAAGTCACTGGGATACGGCACAGGCCTGCACAAGACGCCGCCGTACTTCGCGGTAAAGGTCCCCGTATTCTCATTCGAGAAACTGACTGACGTCAACTCCTACCTCGGGCCCGAAATGAAATCAACGGGTGAAGTGCTGGGTATAGGCAAGACGATGGAAGAGGCTCTGTTCAAAGGTCTGACTTCCGCCGGTATGGTCATAAAGAATTCCTACAGAAATTCAAATATGGGCGCTTTTATAAGCGTTGATTCGCTGGATCAGCACGAAGTCGTGTCTCTTGCCAAGAAGTTCGACGATATAGGGTTCAGGCTCTACGCTACAGACGAGACAGCGAACTCGATCGCGAAACTCGGAATAGACGTGGAGAGAGTCCGCGGAACTAAGCAGAACGAGAATCTGTACAAGCTGATAGAGAACGGCAAGATCAATTACATAGTATATACAGGTGCCATGAGAGATGATACCGTAGAGGATTACATGGCACTGTCGAGAAGGGCTCTTCTGCACGGCATACCGTGCTTCACGTCACTGGACACGGCCAATGCTCTTGCTGACATGATAGCCAGCAGATACACACAGGAGAATACCGAGCTCGTTGATATCAACAACATGAGAAGTTCTCACTTTACGGTCAAGTTCTCCAAGATGCAGGCCACTGGCGATGACTACATATTCATAGAGAATTTCGACGGTAAGATCAGCAGTCCCGAGTCACTGTGCATAACGATGTGCAACCGTCATAAGGGTATCGGCGGATATGGTATTGTGCTGATAGAGGCCTCCGTCAAGGCGGATGCAAAGATGCGCGTATTCAACAGAGACGGTTCCGAAGCCATGATGGCCGGTAACTGTCTGAGATCTCTGGCAAAGTATCTGTATGACAACAAAATCGTTGAAAAAACAGATATGAAGATCGAGACTGCCAGCGGCATAAAGGATCTAAAACTGTATACCCGCGACGGAAGAGTCAATTCCGTTTCCGTCAACATGGGACTTCCCGAGTTCGATCCGGCGAAACTGCCCTGCACGCTTAAGGAAGACAGGATAATATACTATCCTTACGAGGTCGGCGGAAGGGACTACATGATAACGTGTCTGTCCATCGGCAACCCGCACTGCGTTGTATTCTCAGACAGGATAGACAGTCTGGATCTTGCCGATATCGGACCGCTGTTCGAGAATGCGCCGATATTCCCCGAGAGGATAAATACGGAATTCATCAGAGTCGTAAACAGGAACACGATCAAGATGAGAGCCTATGAAAGGGGCAACGGCGAGACCAGTGCCTGCGGATCGGGCGCCTGCGCAGCCGTAGTAGCAGCGGTCGAGAACGGATATCTGTCCAAGAACACTGATATTACGGTCAAGGTTAGAGGCGGAGACCTGATTGTGAACTATTCGGACGACGGCATCACTCTTACCGGCGATACGGTGCTCGTATACAAGGGCGAGGCAGAAGTCTGACGCTTAGTGTCATTGACAAAAATGCTCGATTTGTGTATAAATGACACTATACTCATTGTGCCTTTCAGGGCTTGAATAAACGTGATCGGTGAGGAGCCGTGCGGCTTCTCACCGTTGTACATAGAAACGGAGGACGTTAAATGGAACCTATCAACGAGATCGCTGAAAGAATACGTGAACTGCGTGAAGTATGCGACTATACTCCCGAACAGCTTGCGGAGGAACTTGGTGTGGATGTCGATAAGTATAAGGCTTACGAGGAAAACGGCGATTTTCCCATAAGCGTTATATATGAGATATCTCATAAGTTCGGCGTCAATTTCAATGAACTCGTTACCGGCGAGCCCAGCCGTATAGACACATACCAGATAGTTCGCAAAGGCATGGGCCTTTCCGTAAGCCGTTATCCGGGCTACCGTTTCAAGGATCTGGCCTTCAGGTTTGACGACAAGATCATGCAGCCTCTGCTGGTGACGCTGGATCCCTCGGATGAGCCTGCAAAGCTCGTGTCTCACACAGGCCAGGAGTTCAATATGGTACTTAAAGGCACTGTCGCCGTCGCGTTCGACGATCAGGAGTTTATCCTGAACGAAGGGGACGCGATATATTTCAACGCAACGTATATGCACGGGCAGAGATGCGCGGGCGATGAAGAGGCGACTTTCTTAACAATGATCGCCGAATGACAGTGCTTAAAGGAGTAATCTTAAAAAATGCTTTTAGACAGATACCTCCCAAGGATCGAGTTCGATTCCTATGAGGATTTTAAACAGAATTACAGAGTGAACGTTCCCGATGATTTTAACTTCGGCTGGGATATCGTGGATGAGTGGGCGGCTCAGGAGCCTGAGAAGAAGGCTCTTCTGTGGCTCAGCAAGGATAAAGAGGAACGAACTTTCACATTTACCGATATATCAAGGCTTTCCAACAAAGCCTGCCATTATTTCAGGTCCCTCGGACTTAAGAAGGGAGACATAGTACTCCTTATATTAAGACGCCGCTGGGAATACTACGTCATAGCTACAGCTCTTCATAAGCTCGGAATAATACTCATACCGGGCAATCTTCTGTTCACTGCTCATGATATAGAGTACAGGGGCAATGAGGCAGGCATATCAGCGATATGCGCATGCGATGACGAGTATATACGCAGACAGGTCGATGATGCGGCTGACAAGATTCCGACGCTTAAAAAGAAGATTGCAGTTGCATCGCCCAGAGACGGATGGGATTTCTTTACCGAAGAGATAGAGAAGTATCCGGATACGTTCGAACGTCCGACGGGCGGGGAAGCCACTAAAGTCACGGATACCATGCTCATATACTTCACATCCGGTTCCACCGGTATGGCGAAGATGGTCTGCCATGACTTCTCGCATCCTCTCGGTCATATAGTGACCGCCAAATACTGGCATCAGGTCCAGGAGAATAAACTCCATATGTCCATATCAGACTCCGGATGGGCGAAGTTCGGATGGGGCAAGATATACGGCCAGTGGATTTGCGGCGCCGTTCAGTTCGTCTATGACTATGTGGGCAGATTCGACGCGAAGGATATGCTGTCGGTCATAAGCAAATATAAGCTCACAACTTTCTGCGCACCGCCTACCATGTACAGGTTCATGCTTCAGGAGGATATGACAAAGTATGATCTTTCATCGATAGAGAACTTCTGCAATGCGGGAGAGCCTCTCAATCCGGAGGTGTTCAACCGTATCTATGAACTCACCGGCAAGAAGATGAGAGAAGGATTCGGTCAGACTGAAGGTACGGTTCTCATAGCCAATTTCCCGTGGATAGATCCCAAGCCCGGCTCAACCGGAAAGCCGTCGCCTCTTTATAACATACATCTTCTGCGCGATGACGGCTCCGAAGCCGATATAGGTGAAGAGGGAACGATAACGGTATGCGATATAGACAAGTACCACCCGACAGGTCTTTTCAATGCCATATACAAAAACCCCGAACTTACAAAGGCGATACTCGGCGGAAAGAATTATGATACCGGCGATGTCGCATGGGCGGACTCCAAGGGCTACTACTGGTTCGTCGGCAGAAACGACGACGTTATAAAGTGCTCAGGCTACCGCATCGGTCCGTTTGAGGTCGAGAGTGCTCTCCTGACGCACCCGGCAGTCGTCGAGTCGGCTATCACGGGAGCTCCCGATCCCATAAGGGGGCAGGTCGTAAAGGCCAGCGTCGTTTTGGCTGAGGGCTTCAAGCCTTCTCCCGAACTCACAAAGGAACTGCAGGATCACGTCAAGAGAGAGACTGCCCCGTATAAGTACCCCAGGGTCATAGAGTATGTGGATGAACTGCCTAAGACCCTCGGCGGAAAGATAAAGCGTGCTCTCATCAGGCACAACGACGAGGAAGCGATGAAAAAGTAAACTGCTTTCAAAAGCTCTGAACGGCATAAGCCGTCCGGAGCTTTTTTTTGTTGTTAGAGAATGATTATGCTATAATCAAACTTGATATTTCAGATATGGAGTAAAGCATTTATGAGCAGAGCTACACTTGTAGTACTTGCTGCCGGCCTCGGCAGCAGATACGGAGGAGCGAAGCAGATCGATCCCGTTGACAGTCAGGGGCATACCATTATCGATTATTCGGTATATGATGCGATAAGAGCCGGGTTTGACCGGATTGTTTTTGTCGTACGTCCCGAGATGCAAGATGACGTCAGGGATGTCGTCGGCAGGAATGCGGAAAGAAAAGCGGAAGTCTTTTATGCGCACCAGACACTCGACATGCTCCCGGACGGCTTCAGCATACCGGAGGGAAGAAAAAAACCCTGGGGCACAGGTCATGCGACACTGTGCGCTCTTAAGTACGTCGACAGTCCTTTTTCGGTGATCAACGCGGACGATTTCTACGGGAGGCACGCATATAAAGCCCTATATGATTACATAACATCCCACGGTCCGGATGAGCACTGTATGGTGGGCTACCGTCTTAAAAATACTGTTACGGACAACGGATACGTATCAAGGGGCATATGTTCAGTGAGTGCTCAGAGTGACCTTCTGAGCGTAGAGGAGATACTCCATATAGAAAAGACGGAAAAAGGTATTGAGTATACGGAAAACGGCACGGATTATATACAGCTCGATCCGGATACTTTTGTATCTCTCAATACATGGGGTTTCGGCACCGGCATGAGAGATAAGCTGGAGCGGTATTTTGTCTCGTTCCTTGAAGACCTCAAGGATGCCGATCCCGTGAAGAGCGAATACTTCCTTCCGGGTGTAGTCGAATCTGTGCTCGCACACGGCGAGGGCAGTGTTAAGCTTCTTCCCAGCGAGGACAGATGGTTCGGTGTTACGTACAGGGAAGACAAGGACGAGGTATCCAGGTCTATAGATGAACTGAAAAAACAGGGTATTTATCCTGAGCGGCTTTGGGATTAGGACATGGACAGATATTACAGGATATTCAGTGAATTTGACATCGATGACAAGGCGGTCGGTATACAGAAATGGGGATACGGTCATATTAACCGTACTCTGCTTGTTGATACCGCAAAAGGCGATCAGTACATAATGCAGATGATCAACAAGTATGTTTTTACCGAGCCCGATAAAGTCATGCACAACATAATGAAGGTTACCGAATACCTGAAGAGACAGATAGAAGAAGAGGGCGGCGATCCCGGCAGGGAAACGCTGAACGTTATTATGACACGCGACGGCAAGAACCTTTACTGGGATGATGAGGGTGAGCCATGGCGTGTCTATACTTATGTGAGGAATTCAATATCGTACGAACGTGTAAGGAGTAATGAAGACTTTTACTATGCGGGCTCGGCTTTCGGAAATTTCGCAAAGCGTCTTATAGACTTTCCTGCCGACGAACTGTATGAGACTATACCCAAGTTCCATGATATGCCCGACAGATATCATAATTTCGATGTTGCGGTCGAAGAGGACAGATCAGGCAGGGCAAAGAATGTGCAGCGTGAGATAGAAATGGCTCAGTCATTCAGGCAGTACGCATGGGAGTTTTTCGAGAGAGAGCAGAAGGGTGAACTCTTCAACAGAGTCACGCATAATGACACAAAGCCGAATAACATATTATATGACAAGGATACCAACAGACCAATATGTATAGTCGACCTGGACACGGTGATGCCCGGTCTCATTGCGAATGATTTCGCGAATTCGATAAGATTCGGCGCGAACAGGGTCGCCGAGGATGCCAGAAACTATGAGGACGCCGGTATCGATCTTGAGCTCTACAGACTTTATACCAAGGGTTATCTGGATGAGTGCGGGAGCGTTCTGACAGACATTGAAAAGGAGATGCTGCCGGTAGGCGCAAGGATGATGACGATAGAGAACGCCATACGGTTTCTCGGAGATTATCTTGACGGCGATCTATATTTCAGTACTGAATATCCGGAGCATAACCTTTCGAGAGCCAGGACGCAGCTGTGGCTCGCCAAGGATATGATTGAAAACTGGGATGAGATGCAGGACATACTGCATGAGCTTATATAAAAGAATACAAAACAGAAAAAGAAAAGCGCGGATGCGCTTTTTTTGTTTGCTTATATATGAAAGCCGCTTTTCAGGAACTCGTCGACATGGCACTGTATATGACGCCATACTTTGTCCGGTTCGTTTATGTTTTTCTTGCACACCGATATGCATCCCGTTATCTGGAACAGCAGCAGCTGGCTCAGCGTTTCGGGCGTGAGGCCGGTGGGTTCCGCCATCTTTTCCACAAAACCTTTTTTTAATGCCGCCACGGTGCTGTTTATGGCTTTCTGCATGAGGGAGTCGGAGAAGAACAGCGGCTGGTATTTCTTATTCCTTCTTAAGAACCAGCACAGGGCGAGTCCGCACTTCTCATTGCCTTCGGGCGGGCATTCCTTTATGAGGGCCATATTGCCTATGTCTTTGAGTGCATCTTTGAAGAGCGCCTTTATCACGTTGTCAAGGTTGCCGTAGTACTTATAAAAAGTCCCGCGGCTGACGTTTGCACATCTGCACAGATCGGAAACCGTTATCCTGTTGTAATCTTTTTTCTTCAGAAGTTTCAGCAAAGAATCCTTGATGACTTCGTTCAGAAAATCGGTCCTCGCACTCGTCTTTTCTGCTGTCTTGTTCATGCTAATGCCTGTCTTTACTGTTGGATTATGAAAACCTGTTTTATAAAACAATTATAACATAATGAAGTCTTTTTGAACAATAAACGCAAATCTGTTCAAAAAACGGTTAGGCTCGTTGAACCCCTAAGACCCGTACTGATATAGTTAAAATAGCAGATATGTGCGCTGCATCTCATTTCCAGGCGCGCATGGCTCAATAAAGGAACAATTAAATAAGGAGGATCGCTCTATGAGTGAGAAACATTACACACTTGGATCTGACCAGCAGTTTCAGTGGAGACAGAAGAACTGTTTTGCGCCCGGCGGCTACGGTTATTTTGAACCCGGCATATTCCCCACGGACGCGGCGGAATGCGCTGCCTACAACGTAGTAAAGTCTTTCTATCAGATTTATCCGGATGTATGGAATCTTGATTATGTGGCAAAGAAGACGGGGCTAAAAAAGGACGATATAGCAAAACGTTTACAGAGATTGTATGACGAGCATCTCATCATGTTCGTTATGAACCCCAACGTCGGCGTATACGGCTGGGGCCTTTACTACTGGGTCGTTAAACTGAAGGAAGGAACCGATCCCAAGGTAAAGGAAGAGTTCATCAAGTGGTATCAGAACAAGGACGATATCTGCACAGGTTATCTGACGGAAGGCGATTTCGACTTCTTCAACGGCGACCATATGAGAGTCCTTGACAACCTTCTCTCGGATATCATAGCACCGTGGAAGAATCATCCTGCAGTCGATCATGTGCATCTCTGCCCGATAAGGGGAGACGTCAGGGAATCCGGCGTAAACCAGTGGCATGTGCCCGAGGATAAGTACAGGAAGTTCGTTCACAGCGAAGAACTCGTAAAGAAATTCCTGAAAGTCCAGAAGAAGATCGACAAGAACGATTTCGCTATCATAGACGCTCTCAACAACACTGCGTCCATTGCAGATATGTTCAACTTCAAGAGACTCGAAGAGCTCTCAGGTCTTGACGGCGAACAGATGAAGAAAGACATCGTCGAAGTCGTTGACAAGAGAAAGCTCATGATACTGCAGATATATGTAAACTACAGAGCCCTCGGACTCTCACTGCAGATGTATCTCGTACGCATGTTCCAGAACGTGCCGAGTTACAGGAAAGAAGAGATAGTCAGCGAGTTCACCGATATGCCTGAATTTGTTGATATCTTCCAGTTCGGCGATTCATTCTATGATTGTCTCCTGAGCTGCTTTGCAGAGATCAACGATGTCGAAGCGATCCGCAAAAAGCTCGAAAACTATGCCGAGATCGAAGAAGTCTGGGTTGCCAACTCAAAGAGACAGTTCAGACGCTGGACGGCAAGACTTGACGATGAGAACGGATACTGGGAAGAGTGCGTCATGACTGATGATTTCCTTCAGGACTGGACCGACCCGAATTCTGTAAGATGCCCGTTCTGTAAAACAGCAGAGGAGGTAAAATAAATGAAAGTTGATCATCCCCGCGAATATGTTATAAATAATCTTCAGTATGCGCTCAATCCGAAATCGATCGCTGTCGTCGGCGGAAGCCGTTATTCGACAAAGGTCGGTTATAAGGTCATTGACGGCCTTCAGACATGGGGCTACAAAGGAAAGATATATCCCGTAAACCCGAGAGCTGATAAGGTTGCCGGACTTAAAGCATATAAGACGGTAAAAGACGTTCCCGATGAAGTGGATCTCGCTTTCCTGGCTGTTCCCGCGCATATAGTCAAATCAGTCCTTGAGGACTGTGTCGCTAAGAAAGTAAAGATCGTCGTTATCGCGACATCGGCTTTCAAGGAGATCGGCCGCGGCAAGCTGCAGGATGAACTCACGCAGTACTGCCGTGACAACAAGCTGCCTCTCATAGGACCGAACCTCGTCGGCATGGGCAGCCCGTATCTCAACTTCAACTGCGGATTCATACCGTATCTCCCGATAAAGGGTCCGGTAGCTATGATATCCCAGTCAGGCGCAAACCTCCTTGCTGCTCTCGGAACATCACAGAAGGATCACTTCGGCATGAGCTTCTTCGTAGGCCTTGGCAACAAAGCTGATGTTGACTTCTGCGAATTCGTAGCATATGCAGGCAGAGACGAAAACAGTAAATGCCTCGCTATCTATATCGAAGGTCTTGACTGCCCGGATGCTTTCATAGAAGCATGCCGCAGCGTTGACAAGCCTATCGTCGCGATCAAGGTCGGCGGTTCCAAAATCGGTGAAAAAGCCGCATTCGCGCACACCGCTTCAGAGAACGCAGGCACGAACGATGCAATGTATGACGAGATATTCAAGAAGGCTGGTGCTATCCGTGCAACGACATGGCAGGAGTTCCTGGATGTATCCATGGCTCTCGGCATGCAGCCCGCTCCCAAGGGCGACAACATCGTCATGATAACGAACGGCGGCGGTTCGGGACTTCTGAGCTGCGACCACTTCGAGAGAGTCGGAATGCCCATGCATGAGCTTGTTGAGATATCACCGAGCCTGCCCGGAAGGATCCGTGCCTACATGCCCATGTTCGGTTCTCCCCTGAATCCTGTTGATATCTCCGGTACTGCATCACCCGTTCAGTACAAGGGCGCTTTCACACAGGTCATGAGAGACCCCAACGTCCACGGTATCTTAGGTTCGATATGCCCGACGGCTGTTACCGATGTTCCCGCTGTTACGGATATCGTAATCGACATCTACGATACATATAAGCACCTCGGCAAGCCGTTCATAATGGAATGCCAGGGCGGCGAGGAATGCCAGGCGGCTATTATGAAGCTGAGAGATCACGGCATACCCGCTTACCCGACAGCTGAGCAGGCGGTCAACGCCATGGTAGCACTCTATAAGTTCGGCCAGATGAAGAACAAGAAATAAGCTTTAACTGCCATACGAAAAAAGGTCTGCTTTTAAGCAGGCCTTTTTTGTTTCTCTTATTTATCTTCTGTGTCTTGCTCTGTAGACCGTCCTTGTCTTTGAGAGGCGGTCCGCTGTTATATATGATGTGATCGGTATGATCAGTATCGAACTTATGAAGCACAGCAGCAGATTCACGGCACTCTGAGTTAAGGACTTATAATTTATGAGGAATCCGGGATCCGCATTCTTGTGCCAGATGAAGAATCCTATTATCCCGAGGACCAGAGCGAAGAACAGCGTGTTTATCGTCGTGCTCAGGATATCCCGCCCTATGTTCATGCCTGACCTGTGAAGTTCTTCTCTTGAGAGCTGCAGGTTATTCTCATGTACCTCATTTAGTGCAGAGCTTATGGACATCGCAGTATCCGTCACCGTGCCTACGATACCCACGATGAATATACCGGCTATGAGATCCGCCATGCTGTAGTTGATATCATAGTTGAAGCCTCCGACTGCTTCTATCTTGTCCTCGGCAAAGCCCTGCATGTTGGCAAAGGAAGTTACAGCGATAGTGAGGCCAGCGGATATCCCTAGGACTATAAGCACCGAAATGAAAGCCGTCTTTGTCTTCGTACTGTTGCCGTTAAGCAGGAAGATAATGATGGCTGACGCGGCAACACTTAAAGCGACGGCCAGGAATATGGCGTTGATCCCTTTATCCATAAGGAAAATATAGAAGATTATTATGAGTATGTTGAGATACAGTGTCACGAATGATTTTACACCGCGCGATCTTCCTGTTATCAGCAGAAGGAAGAACAGAATTACGGAGAGCGCTACTATCATAAGTCAGCACCTCCTTTTCTTCTGTCGTGAAGCAGGTATACGGAGACCTTGAGGGATACGGGTATTGTAAGAACGATGCCTATGCAGCTCACGAGCACCAGTACGAGTTCGATGTATCCGTAGAAGCTTATCGCATCGAACAGCTGCGCCCCGTTCTTTATGGCGAGAAGGACCGTCGGTATTATGGAAACGTACATGGTGTAGAGCATGACGTTCACCATAGTGCCCGTTATGTCCCTGGCTATCTCCTGTCCGGAGCGTATGAGACGGCGTCTGCTTATATCAGGGTCCCTTGTTACCAGTTCGTTAATGGATGACGACATGGTGATGGAGACGTCCATTATCGCTCCGAGACCGCAGAGCAGGACACCCACGAATATATAGTTCCTGGAGTCGTAAATTGCATCGATATAGTCCATCGTCCAGTAGGGTGCACCTTCACCGAACAGGGTTATAACAAGAAAAGCGATGCCGAATGTCGCGAACAGGGATATCACGGACGAGAGTATAGCTGCATTGGTCTTGGCTCCGCGCCCGTTCGTCATCAGAAGCGTAACAACAATGAAAGCCACGGCTATACCCGAATAGAGCGCGACTATGTTTATGCTGTCATAGAAACTGTCGTAAAGGAATACCGACACAGCTGTGATCGCAAGGCTCGCCAAAAGACTCAACAGGATTATAAAGCCTCTCTTTTTAGCGATGAGCAGAAGCGTGTCAATGAATATGACGAGCAGTATGACGAGATATTTATCCCTTTTTACGTTAAGGAGTGAAACAACTTCCCGACCGTCTTCGGAGAGTTCCACAAAGACTTCGCTGTGCTCATCCAGCTGTTCGCTGAACACTCCGGATGAAGAAGTGTGGTTGACGAAAGAGACCTCGTTTCCCTTGTAAGGTCCGTTCATTATAACCGCGTCTATGTTCTGGGTATAATGGATCTCTCCGGCGGTATTATTTGATTCTTCTACAATATTCTCGATGTCTGTGATACCGGCTATCGTTTCATCATACATAGCGTAGTTGTTGAAAACAAAAACTATGCTTATGACTGAAAAAACGGCCAGTATGATTATTAAGACTTTGTTCTTCAATTATCGAGAGTCCTCATGCGTCTTTTTATCAGTAAAGATTATATCATAAACAGTATGGAACGGTTTTGAAAAACGCTTAAAAGCCAAACAAAAAAGCCTCGAAACTATTTGTTTTAAGGCTTTTAAGTGGTCGGGGTGACTGGATTCGAACCAGCGACCTCTTCGTCCCGAACGAAGCGCGCTACCAAACTGCGCTACACCCCGACGCGGCAAAAACCATTATAGCATAATTGTTTTTGCCATACAAGAAAAACAATCATCTCTTTTTTTCGGTTATCCTGCCGTTCTCAAAAGCGATGTCTTCAAGGGAATCAACGTATAAGTCAGAGCCGTCGATTATCTCTTTTCTGTCGCTTTCAGCGGCCTCATCATATATGCCGACAGTATACAGTCCGGCCTCCTTTGATGCGTTTATAGCATGAAGGGAATCCTCGAACACAACCGTGTCGGCTGCAGTTGTCTCCAGCATTTCCACTGCTTTAAGGAATGATTCCGGAGCGTTCTTGCTGTATCCAGCATCACTGCAGTCCATTATGAAGTCAAAGTAATCCGCGACGCCGTTGTTTTCAAGAGCGGCCCTGGCCAGTTTACCGTCGCTGGCTGTGAGCACTCCCAGGCGTACGGAACACTCTTTCATGTTGCATAATATCTCTTTGACTCCCGGTTTCAGCGGAATGACATTCTTATAATAATAACCGATCTCTTCCCTTATTTCCGAAAGGACCTGAGACACACTTTCCTTAAGTCCGTATTCGTTTCTTAAAAAAGCCGAGCCTTCCGTTATTGTGCATGCCCGGAGTGAGTCCATCGTCTCGGGCGTTATCTCAACGCCTTTTTTTCTCATGTATTCGACGGGAACGGTCATCCAGTACGGCATCGAGTCAAGGAGCACGCCGTCCATATCGAAAAGAGCGCCTTTAATCTTCACTATCAGGCCTCCGTATCTCGGGGACAATGAACGGGCAGCGCCACAGTATTATCAGGGAGCCGTCAGATACACTTATATCGGGATGCGCTTCCGTGGCTTCATTACTCACGCCGATGGGGAAGGAGTCGTTGATCACAGCATCCCTGATTTCATATTTGAGTCCGCTCAGGGAAACGCCTTTTGCATCTTTGCCGATCGCAAAAACGGATACGCCTGTTCCCGGTCTGACGTTGAGCCGGATCGAACTGTTTCTTATGACGGTGATATTCTCGCTGTCACCTATCATATATCCTTCACAGTTTTCTTTTGCGATGTATTTAAGCGTCTGTATGTTAGCTATCGTATGATCCAGTCTTCTGCCGCTGCATCCGTACATGAAAAACCGGTTGCAGCCTCTTTCGATTCCGGTCTTTGCTGCCAGGAGGGTATCAGTGTCATCCTTTTCGGGCGGGTACTCCAGCATCTCGGTTTTGGGGCTGAACGATCCGTCTTTTATTGAGTCCATATCGCCTATAACGATATCCGGGAGGATCCCGCACTCCCTTAGAAGATCAGCTCCTCCGTCAGCCGCTATTGTGAGCGCTGCACCCATGGGCATTATGTCGATATCAGTCGGTGCTGCACCGGCTATTATGCAGTCATTATATTCTCTCATAATGAATAATTTTACCATACAAGTAAGAACAAAATAAAGTTTTGCGGGCACATCGTTTGTAGTATACTAAACTGAGAGATAAAAGGGAGGTTTACATGGCAGAGCAGACAGTAATCCCCGGCACAAATGTGCTGGAAGTCAGAAACTTAAATAAGAAATATCCGTCATTTGAACTCAGGGATGTGAGCTTTACTATAAAGCCCGGGCAGATAACGGGTTTCATAGGCAGAAACGGTGCGGGTAAATCCACCACTCTCAATTCCATATTCAATATGATACCGAGGGACAGCGGCGACATATCGTACTTCGGGCTTGATCTTAAAACACATGAAAGGGACATAAAGCAGAGGGTCGGGTTTGTATCGAGCGGCATAAGCTACTATCCGAGGAAGACCATAAAGACGATAGCGTCGGTGACGTCGAGCTTTTTCAACACCTGGGATGACGCTGCGTATTTAAAGTATATGGATTTGTTCGGGCTGGATGAGAAAAAGACCCCTCAGCAGCTGTCATCTGGCATGCGAGTCAAGTTCGCGCTCGCGATGGCGCTGTCGCACAGAGCGGAATTTCTCATGCTGGACGAACCCACGAGCGGACTGGATCCCGTGTCCAGGGATGAGATACTAGATGTGTTTATGGACCTTTGCGATGAGGGTAAGTCCATATTGTTCTCGACTCATATAACGTCCGATCTGGATAAATGTGCGGACAATATCATATATATGAAGAACGGCGTGATAATGGCTGAGACCGACGAAGCCGAGTTCCGCGGCAGATACCGCTTGGCTAAGTTTGATGTGAGCGAACTCAAGGATGAGTTCAGGCCTTATCTCATCGGCATGAAGCGAGGAAAAAGATGCTATACGGCACTCGTTAAGACCCAGAACGCGGACAGAGTCGGGCTCGATATGTTCGATCCGGATCTTGAGGATGTCATGATACATCTGGAAAAGGAGGACAGCCATGCGTAAACTTCTGAGTAAAGAGTTCAGGCTCGCGATGCATCCTGTTTCCATAATCTTCCTCATGTTCGCGTTTATGCTGAACATACCGGATTATTTCTATTTTGTCGTGTTCTTCTATCACATACTCGCTGTGTTCTTTACGTTCCAGCAGGGAAGGGAGAACAATGACGTTGTATATATGCTGACGCTACCGATAGGCAGGCGTGATGTCGTAAAGGCGAGAGTCGTGTTCACTGTTATATTCGAGATGATATCGATGGCAGTATGCATACCCTTTGCCATGATGTCCCAGCAGACGTTCCCCGAGGGCAGCGTCGCAGGCCTTGACTGCAATATAACGCTTTTCGCTGCTGCTCTGATTATGTACGGTATATTCCATATAGTGTTCTTCCCGATGCACTACCGCGATGTGAGAAAGATAGGCGTACCGTTCCTTATCGCTTCACTCATATGTGCTGTTTACATGATTGCGGTAACGGGTATGGCGATAGCCGGCGGCGGTATCATGGATAAGCTCGATACGCCCGATACGATGTATGTGAACGAAAAGCTGATAGCTCTTGCAGTCGGTATAGTGATATACGTCGGGCTCACGCTGGCGGCGTATTTTTCATCCGCCCGTCTTTTTGAAAAGCGCGGGACCATATAGTATAATAAAGGTAATTTCAGGGATACCTACGGAGATTAAAAATGAAGCTAACTTTTATAGGCGCGACACACGAAGTAACAGGAAGCTGCACCATGCTGGAGGTCAATTCCAAGCGCTACCTTATAGACTGCGGTATGCAGCAGGGCATAGATGTTTTTGAGAATATAGAGATTCCGGTACCCGCTACGGATATAGAGGCAGTCTTTCTGACTCATGCACATGTCGATCATTCGGGTATGCTCCCCAAACTTTACAAGAACGGTTTCAGAGGCCCCATATACTCAACTGAGGCTACGCGCAATCTGTGCGAGATTATGCTGCTGGACTGCGCGCACATCCAGGAGACTGAGGCGGAATGGAAGAGCAAGAAAGCCAAGCGTTCCGGAGGTCAGGGTGCTGAACCTGAATATACAATAGAGGATGCGCAGGGAGCGATAAGGCTGTTCCGCGGATGCAGTTATGCCGAGACAGTCAAAGCGGGGGAAGGCATTGAGATAAGATTCACGGACGTGGGTCATCTGCTGGGTTCCGCATGTATAGAGATGTGGCTGTCCGAAGGCGGAACGGACAAAAAGATCGTTTTCAGCGGGGATATAGGAAACACCAATCAGGCTCTCATCAATGACCCGAAGACGGTCGATGAGACGGATTTTCTGGTCATAGAATCCACTTACGGCAACAGGCTGCATAAGAACCAGGACGTGATGGAGTCCATAAAGGAGTTTGCAGGTTATATCCAGAAGACTCTGGACAGAAAGGGTACGGTGGTCATACCCTCGTTCGCAGTAGGACGCACACAGGAACTCCTGTATGCCATAAGGGAGATAAAGCAGAAAGGTCTGGTGACAGGTCATGACGGCTTTAAGGTTTATGTGGACAGTCCCCTTGCTCAGAATGCGACTGCGATATTCATGCAGTGCGAATCCGATTATTTCGATGAAGAGACAAAGGAACTCATAGACCAGGGTATAAATCCGATATGGTTTGACGATATCGTCATTGCCGAGTCTGCTGACGAATCAAAGCTCATAAACGCCAATACCGAGCCGAAGGTCATAATCTCATCGAGCGGTATGTGCGAGGCGGGCAGGATCAAGCATCACTTAAAACACAATCTGTGGAAAGAGGAAAACCTGATCCTCTTCTGCGGTTATCAGTCACTCGGAACGCTCGGAAGGTCTATACTGGACGGGGCGGAAAGAGTAACCATATTCTCTGAAAAGATAGCGGTCAATGCGGAAGTCGCAGCCCTACACGGTACCAGCGGTCATGCGGACAAGGACGGGCTTGCAGAATGGTTCGCCGCTTTTAAGAAAAAGCCGCAGACGGTGTTTGTCAACCACGGCGAAGATGAAGCGTGCCTTGAGTTCGCAGGATACCTTGAGAGCAATTATGATTCCAAAGTCATAGCTCCTTTCAGCGGAACGGTATACGATCTTGCTGCGGATGAAGCCGAGTATATGGCTGAAGGCATAAGGATAGAGAGGGATGACAGAGCATCAATGCCTGCCGATTCAAGATCAAAGAAGGTGTACGACGATCTTAATACTGCAGCGACTGATCTTGAGGCTCTTGCAAAAGCTTCGAAGGGCATGGCGAACAAGGACCTCATAAAACTGACGAACAGGATAAGAAGTCTGATAGACGATTACAAATAAGAAAGGAGAGGCCTATGAATATATGTGTTTTCGGTGCTGCCAGCACCAAGACCGGGCCGGAATACATAGAAGCTGTTGAAGCCATGGGAAAGGCTATGGCTGAAAGAGGGCATAAACTCGTTTACGGCGCAGGTGCCCACGGGCTCATGGGAGCTGCAGCCAGAGGCTTCAAGGCCGGCGGCGGAGAAGTTACGGGTGTGATACCCAATTTCTTCAGAGATGAGAAGATAGAAGCGATATTCGAAAGATGCGATGAACTTATATTTACGGAGACGATGGCTCAGAGAAAAACCAAAATGGAGGAGCTGGCCGACGCTTTTGTAATCGTCCCCGGAGGTATAGGAACATATGAGGAACTTTTTGAAGTACTTACACTCAAACAGCTTGGAAGACACGGCAAACCTCTTGCTATATACAATATAGACGGATTCTACGATCCTCTCGAGATGATGATGTATCACGGCATGAAGGCAAAGTTCATAAGAGCAAACTGCCAGCTGCTGTATCTCATATTCACGGACTGCGAAGAGATGATCGATTTCCTTGAACATCCGAACTTCGAACTCGGCATGACTGTCCACGACCTGAAGGACGGCTGATAAAAAACTGTATAAAAAGCCCGCCGCGAGGCGGGTTTTTTGTTTGACATGAATGCCTGATATTTGTAAAATATTTCTTGTGCGTCTGATAAAGGCGTAAAGGAGAAAAGATGAGAATCATAGATTGTCACTGTCACGTGTATCCCCATAAGATCGCTGAAAAAGCGGTCGCCTCTATAGGCAAGTTCTATGACGTTCCTATGGGACAGGACGGTACCGCTGAGACTCTGTTCAGGCAGGGCACCGAAGCCGGTATCACGGATTTTCTGATACATTCAGTTGCGACGACTCCCCAGCAGGTCAAGGCCGTTAATGAGTTCGTGAAGAGCGAAGTGGATAAGCATCCCGGCAGCTTTATAGGTTTTGGCACGCTTCACCCCGACAGCGAGGATCAGGAAGGCGATGTTGAACATCTGATCGAACTCGGCCTCAAAGGCGTAAAGGTGCATCCGGATTTTATTAAATGCGCCGTCGATGACCCGAGATTCATGAAGATATATGAGATAATACGGGGCAGGATCCCCATATGCATGCATACGGGAGACTACAGATACGACTACTCAAATCCGAACAGGCTGAAAGTCGTACTCGATACTTTTCCGGATCTTCTGGTCATTGGAGCTCACTTCGGCGGTTGGAGCATGTGGGAGAAGGCTTCAAAACAGCTTTATACGTACGATAATCTCATAGTTGACTGTTCGTCATCACTCGCATGGATAACTCCTGAAGTTGCCGTGAAATGCGTAAGGCTTTACGGCTCTGAAAGAGTGCTCTTCGGAACGGATTTCCCGATGTGGATACCGTGCGAGGAGATGGCACGCTTCAACAAACTTAAGTTGACTGATGAGGAAAGGGAAAACATATTCCACCTGAATGCCGAAAGGATTCTGGGTTTTTAGAGCATAAATAAGGACCGCTTCCACAAAGGAGCGGTCCTTTTTTATTGTCTTGTATCAGTGCTTTCTTCTTATCGCATGAACTACAAGGCATATGCCTATCGTTATCCCCATGACGGGCAGCGTATTGCCGACCGGTGTATCAATGTTCATGAACAGCCTGTATATGACGAAACCGGCAGCCCAGATGATTAAATTCTGTACGCTTACCGCGCTTCCGCTGCGGTCTTTTTTTATTATGAAATAGTCAGCTATCATAACTGCTATCATGGGAGCGAATACCGATCCTATCAGATACAGGAAGTCGGTGATATCGTCCATGGGGAAGAGTATGGCGCCGACCGTTCCTATCACTGTTGCCGTGATAGCCATTATCTTTGCGTTTGCTTTTTTTGTGACGGATTCACTGGACACGCCTGCCGAGTACGCGTCAAGGAATGTTGTCGTAACTGTTGAGAATATCACTATTATTAGAGCGGCGATCCCGAGGCCTGCCTTGAGCATTATGCTGGCTATGTCGGATTCACCCGTGAATATGGCAGCGCCCAGTCCTATTATGTACATCCAGCAGCTGATGATGCCGTATACTACAGCGCTGACCGCAGTTGCCTTTACCGGTTTGGCCGCTTCTCTCGTATAGTCGCTTATGAGCGGCAGCCAGGACAGGGGCATCGCGACCGACAGTTCCACGGCAGCTCCGAATGTCAACCCTTCGCTTACGCCTGAACCGTGCGATGTGTTCGAGAATATAACGAAACACATGACTATCGTCAGTACGAACAGCGCGGACATGGCGACTGTATTGACTTTCCCTAAGTTCTTTATGCCGATCAGTATCCAGAGCACTATGAGACCGCCGATCACAAGACACCATACCCAGCGCCCCGCGCCGAATATTCCGTCTGCCGCGAGCGCGCCGTCATAGATCATTATAGCGGTCCAGCCTACCAGCTGTATGATATTGAGGATAGAAAAGATGAGGCTGCCTTTCTGGCCGAAGCTCATCTTTACAGTTTCCATGGCGCTCCTTCCCGTGCGGCCGCCTATTACGCCTGCAAGGAAAAGGAGAACGCATCCTATGATATGGCCTATGATTATGGCCAGCACACCTGAAGAGAACCCGAGGGGAGCCAGATAAGTTCCGGTTATTATCTCGGCAATGGAAACTGCTGCGCCGAACCATATAAGGCCGTTTTCAAATATTGAAGTCTTCCTTTCCATTATCTATGCCTCCGTTTTTCCGTTTACTGAATAGGCATGATCAAGCGGCCCGCTCCCGTGTCCGAGATCGAGCATTGCGCTGAGAGCGCCCGTAAGATACTCTTTTGCCTTCTTTACCGAGTCAGTGAGCGTCGATCCTTTGGCAAGGTTTGCCGCGATCGCGCTTGAGAGAGTGCATCCGGTGCCGTGGGTATTCGGATTATCTATCCTTTTCCCCGTGAACCACTGTCCCTCTTTGCCGTCATAGAGCAGGTCATTGGCATCGCAGACCATATGACCTCCCTTGAGCAGCACGGCACATCCGAAACGCTCATGGATAATATGAGAGGCTCTTATAATGTCGTCGGTGTCTTTTATTGATATATCCGACAGGACCTCCGCTTCCGGTATGTTTGGTGTGCAGATTGTTGATAACGGAAGTAGCCGGTCTTCAAGTACGGATATGGATTCCTGTTTTATCAGTCTTGAACCGCTGGTAGCGACCATGACAGGGTCAACCACGATGTTCTTCGCCCCGTATTCCTTAAGGCAGTCGGCTATGACGGTTATGAGTTCCCCGGAGGAGACCATACCTATCTTAACCGCATCGGGGAATATGTCTTCGAACACGGCTGCGAGCTGCATTCTCAGGAATTCCGGAGTCACTTCCAGTATCCCTCTCACGCCCGTCGTGTTCTGCGCCGTGAGAGCTGTTATCGCACTCATGGCATACACCCCGTTCATCGTCATGGTCTTTATATCAGCCTGTATACCGGCGCCTCCGCTGGAATCGCTTCCGGCGATTGATAATGCTGTCTTCATCGTTATTCTCCTTTTGAGTTTTAGCATTATTTTTATTGAGCGACAGAGAGTGGTGCCCCCGGTCTGCCGCTTATATAACATGGTCAGACATGTATTATATCTTCAGCTTTTTCCTTAAGCAGTCTTGAAGCCGTTTCAGTATCATCCGCTGAGAATACAGCCGATGATACTGCTATGCCTGCGATGCCGCTGCCATTAAGCTCGTCCGCGTTTTCGTATGATATGCCGCCTATGGCGACGGCGGGGATACTGACCGATGAGCATATCTCGCTCAGCTGGTCTTTTGTTATTCTTATGGCATCCGCTTTTGTGGGAGAAGGGAAGACCGCTCCGACGCCCAGATAATCAGCTCCCGCTTCTTCGGCGCATCTGGCCTGATCCACGGTCTTTGCGGTCGCGCCTATTATGAATCCGGACGGCATCTTTTTCCTAATTACGGATACGGAAGTATCCTCCAGGCCCACATGTATCCCGTCAGCGCGGGCGGCTACGGCTATGTGCAGCCTGTCATTTATTATGAGAGGCACGCCGCCCCTGTGGCATATCTTAAGCGCTTCTTTGGCTTCCATAAGGAAATCATAGTCGCCCATATACTTTTCCCGAAGCTGAATGAGCGTTACGCCTCCTGCGATCGCACTTTCTATCCTGCCGAGTATATCGAAATCTTTATCATTGCCTTTGCCTCCGACCGCGTACAGCAGAAGGCTGTTCTTATCGAATCTCATATGACTCTGCTCCTTAAGTGCTCTATAAAAGCGGCGGGATCGTCAGATCTCATAAGACCGCTCATAATGCACGCGCCCGATGCTCCCACATCTTTCGTGAGCGCGATGTTATCCGCGTTTATGCCTCCTATGGCATAGACCGGTATATTTGCTGTTTCAGTTATATCACTTAAAAGTCCGAGCCCTCTCGGAGGTATATCCCTTTTGCAGTCCGTTTCGAATATATGCCCGGCGGTCACATATGTTGCGCCGAGTTTCTCAGCCAGCGAAACGTCCGCCGCGGAATGACATGACACGCCGAGCGTATCAAATCCCCTTATGACCGCAGCGTCTGTATCTTTTAAAAGTGGCAGGGGAAGGTGCAGCGAATCCGCTCCGAGTGATGCCGCTGCCGACGCATAGCTGTGGAGTATGCACCTGACCTGAGCTTCTCCGCAAATGTCCATGACTTTCTCGGCGAGACTGCTGTAATCTTCTTCGGGCAGATCCTTTTCCCGAAGGATTACAGCGTCGGGTTTTCCTCCTGCTATCTTTTTCATCTGTTTAAGGAAGTCTCCGTCGCAGAGGTTCCTGTTTGTCACGCAGATGATCTTAAACATACAGATAATCGTTAAGGACCGGCTGGAGGCCTTCGCGCTCGATATCGCCGTACATGCTCTTAAAGCTGCGGCTGTCTGCGATCTCAAACTGTTCGTCGCCTTCCTGTCCCTCGGCATCCTTTCCCGTGTATTTGCTCTCATGGTCTCCTATACCTGTGGAGACTCCTGCGGAGACCTTAGTCGCCGCTATCTTTATTATTCCGTTCCTGAATTCGGCGCTTTCCCTTGAGGATACCGTGATCCCGACATAGGGAAGGAATATCCTGTACGCGCACAGCACCTGACAGAGCTGTCTCTCGCCTACGTCCAGCGGATTAATTGTTTCATTGTTTATGATGGGTCTGAGTCTGGGGCATGAGAGTGACATCTCTGCCCACGGGTATTTCCTGTGAAGAAAATGCGCATGCAGTGCTGTAGCCAGCGCGTCCTTCCTGAAATCAGAGAGACCCAGTAGCGCTGAGAATGCAACTCCTCGCATACCGCCCCGAAGCGCTCTTTCCTGAGCATCGAACCTGTAGGGCCAGACTCTCTTGTGACCGAGAAGATGCAGCTGTTCGTATCTGCCGGCATCGTAAGTTTCCTGAAATACCGTTACGTAGTCGGCGCCGCATTCTCTAAGATAAGCATATTCGTCAGTGTTCATGGGGTAGACTTCAAGACCTACCATTCTGAAATACTTTCTTGCCAGCCTGCAGGCGTTCCCGATGTATTTTATGTCGCTCATGGAACGGCTCTCACCGGTCAGGATCAGTATCTCTTCCATGCCGCTTTTGGCTATCACGTCCATTTCATGCCCGATCTGCTCTTCTGTGAGCTTCATACGCTTAATGTCGTTGTAACAGTTGAAGCCGCAGTAGACGCAGTAGTTCTCGCAGTAGTTTGCGATATAAAGGGGCGTGAACATATACACCGTATTGCCGAAGTGTTTGGCTGTTTCCTGACTCGCTTTCTGAGCCATCTTCTCAAGGAAGGGTTCGGCGGCGGGAGACAGGAGTGCCTTAAAGTCCTCGATGGAGCATGTGTCACTCTCGAGTGCGCGCTGAACATCTCTTGCCGTATATGCCGAATAATCATATGAATCCATATGTGATATGACATTGTCCCGGACATCGGATTCTATTACTTCCATGCCGGGGAGGTATTCCATATGGTTTTTTCGCGCGGTCGGATCGGTCTCTATCCTGTGCTTGAGCGCAAGCGCCTTTTCGGAGAGCCTGTCAGAATCCACGAAGTAATCGTTCTGCATCTTTATTTAGCCTTTCAGTCGTGAAGAAATCCCGTTAAGGGATCGGATGAGGATGCACCCCTTGAGAGCACACGCCCGAGTCCCGCGAGGTATGCGCTCCGGCCGGCATCGATTGCCTGGCCGAAAGCCTTCGCCATAGCGGGTATGTCTCCCGCGGTCGCTAGAGCCGTATTTGCCATAACGGCATCAACACCCATCTCCATGGCTGCGCAGGCTTCGGACGGTTTGCCGAGTCCCGCATCCACGATTACGGGCACATCGATCTCATCAACGAGTATCTGTATGAAATCCTTTGTTGCAAGACCCCTGTTGGATCCTATGGGTGATGCAAGGGGCATGACCGTCGCAGCACCGGCGCTTACGAGATCCCTTGCGCAGTTAAGGTCCGGATACATGTAGGGCATCACGACAAAACCCTCTTTCGCGAGTATCTCCGTTGCCTTTACCGTTTCCGTGTTGTCGGGAAGCAGGTATTTGGTATCACGCATTATCTCTATCTTTACAAAGTCGCCACAGCCGAGTTCCCTGGCGAGTCTTGCTATCCTGACCGCTTCATCAGCGTTCCTCGCACCCGAGGTATTGGGCAGGAGAGTTACGCCCTCGGGAATGTAATCGAGTATGCTCTCTTTTTCGGTCGTGTTCGTTCTCCTTACCGCGAGGGTGATCATCTGAGCTCCCGCGTATTTTACGGCCGCATCGATAAGATCGAGCGAGTATTTCCCCGAACCCAGTATGAATCTCGATGTGAACTCATGTCCGCCTATTACTAGTTTGTCATTATCTTTCATGTCCATGTCCTTTATTAATTCTCAGCCGCCGCCCACGAAACTCACTATCTCGACAGTATCACCGTCCATGATAGTGGTCGATGCATATTCGCTTTTCGGCAGTATTGCACCGTTCAGTTCGACAGCCAGTCTTTTTATGTCATAACCTTCAGATGCAAGGTAATCACTCATAAGAGTCCCTGCACAGTCGGTATCGATACCATTTATCCTGACCATGTATCCCTCCAAAAAAAGAAGCCGCCCGAAGGCAGCTCATAAAACCAGATTACTCAATCATCCCTACGTTGGCATTATCCAAATCAGGTGAATGGGTCGAAGCCGATGCTTCCTCTCAGCCTGCTCACAAGCTCCCCTTATTGATATATTAATTATATATTATGCCATGTATCTATTCAAGTACTGTGGTATTGTTGGCGGTTAAAACTCCGTTATCCATTTCTGATACTGTGTCGCACAGTTCTTCTATATCGATAGCGTTATGGCTTGTGATAAGAATAATTCGCTTGTCGTTCTTATATGTTTTCAGCATCTTTTTTATCTCCGCTGAACCGTTTTTATCAAGACCGTTAAGAGGCTCATCCAGTATCAGAAGCTCCGGATCTTCCATTAGTGCTTGAGCGATGCCAAGTCTCTGTTTCATTCCGAGCGAGTATTTCTCGACGTGTTTTTTTTCATACGGATCCAGTCCGACTTCTTTTATTGATTCGATTATCTTATCTTTTCCTATTGTGTTCTTTATGCTCGCCAGAAATCTTAGATTGTTAAACCCTGAATAACCAGGCAGGAAACCAGGATTCTCTATTAAACAACCCAGAGAACGCGGAAAATCGAGATCTTTTCCTATTATTCTCCCGTCTATTGATACCGTGCCGCCTGAAGGTATTATAAGGCCGCAAATGCATTTGAAAAGCACGGTCTTTCCGCTGCCGTTGTTTCCGACTATGCCGTGTATCTTCCCGGCTTCAAAGCTGTGGCATATATCCTTCAAGATCTTTTCTTCGCCGAAACTGACATGCAGGTGGTTTATTTCTATTCTTTCCATGTTATGTTCCCCTTATTTGTTTCCGGAAAAACTGTATCTTCTTATTTCTTTTTTTGATACCAGGAACAGTATCACTATTATCTCTATAAAGATTAATATCGATTAGTATAATCTCGTCAGGTAGTCATACCCGAAATTATGCATATAGTATGTTGCGTGGTTGAGAGGTGAAATCCAACCGACTATAACGTTAGCCTTGTACATAACTGCATCCGGGAAGCCGAATATGGCCCTGATGATCTCGGGATTCAGGAAAAGGCCGACGATGCTGATTATAAATGCGCTCAAAACTCCCCAGAACTTTCCTTTTTTTAGATTTACGGTCAGCATCACACAACTTATGAAAAGCATGTAGAGCAGAACGAGAACAAAGACCAGAATTGCGCACTCATATGGTGAAGACATCTCCATTGCCTTTACTGATGCCGGAAGAGCTATGGAAGAGCCCATACCCGAATAACCTATAATGGCTGCTGTCTCGCTCCAGATGTTGCCTGTAAACGATACCGGCGCACAGATGATCGCAGTGACTATAACGATGAACAGAAGGTATATGCAGGTTGCCAGGCAAACATATATCAATTGTCCTGTCAGCCAGTTCGTCCTCCCGCATCTCACAAGATGATACTGGGTGTCGGGCGATATGAAGGGCATGTCGGCAAAGAGAAGGACAAGCAGCAGAGAAGATATCAATATGGAATTCGCATCTCCGAAAGTCCAGATGAAAGCTTCCATTATCTGCATGGTACTCCCGTAACTGTATGCGACGGATATGGCCCTGTCTGACAGCATAAGGCACATGACGAATGCGAGAACAAACACCATTATTATCCGCGGATTCTTTTTCCACTTTGCGAAGTTGTATGAAACTTCCTTGAATGACAATCTGAGACTAAACATTTTTCAGTTTGTTCCTTATACAGAGATAGTGTATGAATGCCAGAATACCTAAAGCTATCAGAGAGACGATCAGGCCGATCTCAACCGAGCCGATATAGACCAGTGTACGCATGATCTCGGTTGGATTCAGCAGTAATAGATCCGGATAGTATCTGGTTTGGAATACCGACAGAACATAGAAGAACACGAACGGGAATGCAAATGCTATATATCTGTTCTTTGTTATGGTCGCCGACAGGGAACCGACGACCGACCAAAGGGCGCCGTTTACGGCCAGCGTTACCAGTTCTATGAAAAACATGTAGTATTGTTCTGAATAGTTTTCGCCGGTATTATAGATTGTCGGCACAGAGATATAAAAGACAAGGATCAGTATCACCAGTCCTATAAGGACAGGCAACCCGCCTGATGCGATAACAGCCAGTGTTTTGGATGCTGAATAATCGTTCTTGCTGGCGCGCATAAGAGAATATTTGGTGAATCCCGCTGAATACTCTTCAATAAAAGCAGATGAAAAGGCGAACGTGGACAAGACAGGTATCAGCAATATGAAAACATCAGATGTGATGGTCAGCATCATGGCCATCATATGCTGCGGCCAAAGAGAATTCATCTGCATCAGATTCGCGGTTGCGATATTCTCCAAACCCAACAACAGACCGGCTATGCATATGCCTGCCATAGTTGCCCAGAAACCAAATGATGAAAATGCTCTTCTAACATCCGCTCGTATCATAATCAGACTCTATTCTTTAGTATATATTAGTATATATTATCAAACAACAGGTCAAATAAGCATTATATTCAGTATATCATCTTCTACTGATATGAAACCACCGTCCAATGCGTTAATCAACACATTTGTTCTGTAGACAAGGTCTTTGCTGTCTTGCTGCCCTTGAGAATCATAACCCGGCAAATACACATCGAAAATAAACACATAAACCGGAACCGTCCATACATGATCAGGTTTTTCATAGGCGGTTATGTTGTAGTACTGCAGGGCAACGCTCGTGGCATCAAAACAATACAAGTAGTGCTTGACAGCATCAGCAGGCGTAGTACCCAATTCATTTGCAACTATGTAACCCATATGATTCAGAGCTTTTTCCTTGCACTCATCAAAAGGAAGTATTTTAGTGTTGGCTGCCAACATTCCTTTTCTTTCGCTTATGTTTGTCCATATAAATGCATAGACATCGTCGTCGGCAATTATTACTGTTAGCTGCTCGGTTCCGCAGGGAGGTCGGTAGACTGCTTCCGGTGTATTATAGTTGTCTGGGAGTCCTGAGGTCCTATACGGAGCATAGCACGTCAGATTATCATCTATCGAAACCCTGTAAGTATAAGCGTAAGCAATTGAAGCGGTCTTATTGTCGAACGTCATATCCCACCTCCTTGGCGAGATGTTGAGCGCAATACACTTTGTCACTGCAACGCATGAAAGGTGTGTTATGTTAAGATCCTTAAGGGTTTTATCGGCCAGTGCCTTTGTTGTGTCTGAGGGATCCTCTGCCTGATCGACATAATCTTTAACTCTTTTCCAATTATCCTTAAGCATTAATTGATCTTCAATGCTCATTGGTAAGACGATGTCATCCTCGGTTCCCTTAAAGGTCTCATATGCAAGATACATTCTGTCGATATCGTTATCAGAAATATAAGCGCCCTTCTGGTATACAAAGAAACTGCTTGATCCCGCGTTTGCATTATATGTGGACGCTTTTATTTGAGTATCATATTCTCCATCACTTTCCACAAGAGCATTGAAATAATACATTTCTGTTTCTGCGAGATTTTGATGCTCGCCCGTTCTGAAATATAAGTATTGATTCTCAGTTGGATAACCAAATTGCGGTTGTATGTATTCTTTTACGATCTTATCATTTGCTGTTTCCATAAAACCATCCATTCTCGCCAAATAGGTAGCCCTGTAGTAGTTTCTGGCGGGACTATAGAGAACCCCTTTTTTATTAATGATCTGTTCTGTCTGAAAATCCAACTCCTCTTTGTTGAGTTCCGGATACTTATACAGTTTACTTTCTCCTGTAAAGTATCTTACCAGTGACTTAAGATCCTCATCAGAGAGCGGTTTCTGCGCATACTCGTAAACAGGCGTGTTTCCTATATGAGGTTTGTCTAAACTTATATCGGCAGTTACCAGTGCCCAGCCGTTAGCAATCTCGGTTTCCTCGCGCCATTCTTCTGGCATATCGATCTCTTTAATCGCATCAGTTGCTAAAACCGGTACAATGCAATCTTTTGGAAGGCCATCACCTCTGTAAACTACAGGCGAAACTTCAGGGGTCGGCTGACATCCTGCAATTATTACTATGGTAAGTATTGTTAATATGTATACTATCCTTTTCATTCTTGAGACCTTTTATATAAGCGTAATAGTATAAAACTAATAAATTGCCACGTTACTGTTTTCTTTTTCCAAAGAAATGTAACCACCATCAAGTGCATTTATAACGATAGTTGCTCCGCCTATTAAGCTTTTACCGATTATATTTGCTTGGGAGTCATAGAGCGGGGTACCGGTTTCAAAAGAAAATATATAGACCGGGACTGCCCAGACGCAATCAGGTTTTTCGTATGCAGTCATGTTATAGTACTGAAGATCAACTCCTGAAGCATCATAAAACTGCACCCATTCCTTTCGGGCGTTAGCGGGTGGTATGCCAATAGCATTTGCAACCTCGTATCCGATATGGTCAAGAGCTCTTTTTTTGCATTCTTCAAAGGGAAGTATCTTTGAGTTTTCAGCTATAGTATTTGTTTTTTCTGACAAATTTGTCCAGCAAAATGAATAGATGTCGTTGTCAGCGACAAGTATTGTTAGCTGCTCTGTTCCAAAAGGTGGCCTGTATACTGTCTCTGCCGTTTTACCATCCGAGTATGTTATGGTTTTTGCATCCTCTGGTGCAAAGCAAACCAGATTATCATTTATGGATTCTCTGTAAGTATATGCGTATGCGATTGAGGCAGTTTCCGGGTCAAATGTCATATCCCACCTTCGGGGTGAAATATTGAGGGCAATACACTTTTTTACGTCAACATATGATAGACTTGTTATATTAAGATCTTCAAGAACTTTATCTGCTATTGCTTTTGTATTGTCTGAGGGATCATCAGACTGATCAATGAATTCTTTTATATCGTTATAGTATTCTTCGATTAGTCGCTGGCTTTCAATGCTTGCACCGTACAGGGGATCGTTTTCAGTATCCTTATACCCCATATAAGTACTATATATACTGTATATATCATCGCTGGATAAAAATGCGCCTTTTTGGAAAACAAAGAAACTGCTTGAGCCTGCATTTGTATTATATGTTGTCGCTTTTATTTTGGGGTCATAGTCCTTGTTTGTTTCCACTAGAGCATTAAAATAATATTTTTCTTTTTCTGCAAGATTCTGATGCTCGCCGGTGAGGAAAAAAGTATATTGATTTTCTGTCGGATAAGTAAATTCAGGTGTAATGTATTCTTTATAAATCTCATCATTGGCAGTTTCCAGGCAGCTGTCTATTCTGGCATAATAAGAACCAGCCCAGGACTGGCTGCGTGGGCTATTGTAAAAGCCGTTTTGTTTTTTTATTTGCTCTACCTGAAGGTTTAGTTCTGCTTTTGAAAGTTCGGGATACTTGTACAGTTTACTGTCTCCTGCAAAGTATCTTACTAGCGACTCAAGATCTTCGTTTGAAAGCGGTTTTTGTTCATACTCGTAGATTGGAGTGTTTCCCGTTTTTATACTATTTAGATTGACATCAGCAGTTACCCACGCCCAGCCATCAGCTTCAAATGTGTCTTCATGCCATTCTTCTGGCAGGACAATCTCTTTAAGCATGCCATCCGGCAATGCGGGTTCAATGCAATCTTCCGGGAGTCCTTCGCCCCTGTAAACGACGGGTTGAGAATCAGGTGTGGGCTGACATCCGGTAAGCATTATTAAAAAAAGTATTATTGTTAATAAGGATATTATCTTTTTCATTTTATATCATCCCATATATGGCGCAATTCTATTCATAACTGGATTCTATAAGACTATCTATTGAAATATAAGCCCCGTCCAATGCATCAATTAAAACTGTTCCGCCACCCAAAAGTGCTTCTCCGTTGGCCAAATATGTTTCAGGATCGAACGTTCTTATATAAATATCGAAACTGAATATCCAAACCGGGATAGACCATACACGTTCAGGCTTATCATAGGCAGTAATATTATAGTAACCCAGCTCAACGTTTTGAGCATAATAATTATACATATATGTTCTCTCAGCTCCCTCGGGCACTATGCCAAGAGAATTGGCTATCTCATATCCAACATGATCCAGGGCTCTGCCCTTGCATTGTTCAAAATCCAGCAATTCCGTGTTCTTTGCGATTATGCCAACATCTTCCGACATGTTTTTCCATGAAAACGCATAGACCTCATTATCGGCTACGACTATCGTTATCTCTTCAGTCCCGAATGACGGCTTAAACACATCCTCTGGGGTGCTCTCTTCTGAAAACACTATGTTTTTGTTCCTTTGCGGCACATAGCAACTCAAACCGTCTGATGGGGACAGTGTATAGTTAAATGCATATGCAATGGATGCTGTTCGCTCATCAAATTCAGCATCCCATCTCCTGCATGATATGTTCAGTGCTATACACTTATCAATACCTGTGCAAAGCACATCATCAATGTTTAGATCCGCCAATACTTTATCGGCAACAGCCTGCGTTTCTGACGATGGTTCAGCAGAACTATCCACATAATCCTGCACTGAATTATAATAATTCTCTAACTTTTTTTGATGTTCTATGCTCACAGGATTATATACTTCGTGTTCCGTGTCCTTAAAGCTTGTAACAAGTGTATAAAGATCGTATATATCATCAGCAGACAGATATGCACCTTTCTGATATATGAAATCACTGCTG
>CAYRWM010000003.1:58354-87832 GCA_964428055.1 uncultured Christensenellaceae bacterium
TGGGCGGAGTATCCGGAGTAGGCTGACATCCTGTAATTGTAATTATTGCCAGTATAAAAACAATGGATAATATTTTTTTCATTTACGAGAAATATCCTGAGAACGGGATACAAGTTGTAATCATTGTTAATCAGTTGGTTATAAGTACAGTTTACAATGAGGGGGGGGGCGAGTCAATAACTGAAACATTTCAGTCAAAGGAGGCTTGATGCATGTCCTTTTTCAAGGATCGATGCGGCTATGATGCTTTGCGCCGCTCTTCGTTCAAAGAGCTCCGTATCATTATCCTTTATGGCTTTCACAAAAGACTCAAGCTCATATACCATGCGGTTGATATCCGGTGATGATACGGTCTTTTCTTCTCCGCCTACGGATATTGTGCAGCTCCTGAATTCGTTCAGGAGACCTGCGGACCTGGCGTATCCGTTCTCGCATTCCAGATAGCATCCGCTGTCCAAGTCCCTGCACTTGGCGGTCTCGAGGACGCACTTAAGATCCGGGTAGCCGAGGGTCACGATACCTTCAAGATCAACTCCGTTCGGACCGAACTCGGCATCGTATTTAACGCTCATCGGTGCACCGAACAGATCAACAGCCGTGTGAACGCAGTATATGCCCATGTCATTGAGCGCACCGCCTCCTAAGTCCGGGTTCATAATGTTGGGGTTCTTTCCCGCGAGATAATCGTCGTATTTGGACGAGTATCTGCCGAAGACTATTCGCGCGCTCCTGAATTTTCCGAGATCCTTTAAGGATCTTTTCATTTCAAGATAGGATGGCATATATACGGTCGTGATCGCTTCAAAGCAGAAGACGCCGTTTTCCCGCGCCGTATCGAATATCAGTCTTGAGTCGGCTTCCGTCAGGGAGGAGGGCTTTTCAAGGATCACGTGTTTCTTATGTTTCAGAGCGGCGACAGCCTGGTCTTTATGGCAGACGTTCGGCGATGCTATATATACGGTATTTGCTTCCTTGTCACCCAGCAGTTCGTCAAAACTGTCGGTGCTGCGTTTTACACCGACGGATGCAGCATAATCCTTCCCGCGCTGCCTGCTCCGCGAGTAGACGAGCACGCACTGTGTATCGTCATTCAGGGCGATGGCTTCCTGCATGACATTCATTATGCCGCTGGTGCCGACGCTGGCTATCTTTAAGAGACTCATTTTGGCTCCGTTCCTAAGGTTTTTTCTGATAATATTATATCATTTTAGAGAAAAGCATTGAAACACAAAACAGTTGATAATATAATATTAGTAAAGTAACTTAACTAATACCTTTTTCAAGCGTACAAAACTAAATAAAGCGAGGTTTATATCATGGCTGAAAAGAAAGAAATCGTAATGAACGCAGCAGGTGTGGCCGAACTCGGTTTTCCCATGTGGCCCCAGTTCAATGAGAAGTCATACGAGGATATCCAAGTACCCTTAAAGAACGGTCTCGTCAACTACTGGACAGGCCCCAAGGGCATGGAGTTCGAAGAAGCCTTCAGAAAGTTCGAAGGAGCGGCTATGGCCGTATCCGTGACCAACGGCACAGCGGCTCTACACGTGGGTATATCGGCTCTGGGCATTGGCCCCGGGGACGAGGTCATAGTGCCTTCTTATTCATTCATAGCTTCGTCATTTGCCGTAGTTCAGGCAGGCGCTATACCGATCTTCTGCGATGTAACGCTGGATCATACTCTGGATCCCGCACAGATAGAGAGCAAGATAACGGACAGGACAAAAGGCATAGTCGTCGTTCACCTTTACGGCGTTGTGGCTGACATGGATCCCATCATGGAGATAGCCAAAAAACACGGACTGTATGTCATTGAGGACGTGGCTCAGTGCATAGGCGGCGAGTATAAGGGTAAGAAGACCGGCACGATAGGCGATGTCGGATGCTTCTCCTTCTGTCAGTCAAAGCACTTCACGACAGGCGGCGAAGGCGGCATGGTCGTGACGATGGACGAGGATTTAGGCTGGGAGTGCAGGAGCATAAGGGACCACGGATACGACGTCAAGGAGAGGATGAACATGCTGGCCCTTGAGGAAAAGCTCCCCTACATCCACAGGAGAGTGGGATACAACTTCAGGATGACTGAGATACAGTCCATAATAGGCCTGAATGAGCTCGAGAGATTCGAGGACTGGAATCTCCCGACCAGGAGGAAGTACGCAAGGATGTACGATGAGGCTTTCGCGGGCCTCAAGGGCGTAAAGAAACTCCCGTACAATGATGCCGACAGGGTAAACGCGTACTGGTGGTATCCGATAATACTCGATACCGACGTTCTTGACATAGAGGCACCGGAATTCTTAAAAGAGATGCAGAAGCAGAAGATACCGTGCTACGGCATACAGTGGCCGGAAGCCTACGAGGAGCTGGCATACAAGGAAAAGAACGGTTTCGGTGAAGCGAAGTTCCCGTTCATGAGCGCGGAGTATTCGGATCAGACTGTTGATTACAAAAAGCAGCTCTGTCCTGTGGCAAAATCTTTAAGAGCGAAGACGGTAAACCTTTTCCTGCATCCGAGCTGGGAGGAAGTGCACATACAGAGATGTATAGATATCTTCAAACAGGTCCTCGAAGAAAACCTTAAGTAAACGGGGGTATGAAAAAGATGAAACTCAGATGGGGCGTTATAGGCGCAGGAGGCATAGCTGACAGAAGGACCATTCCCGGCATGATGGAGGCAGAGAACGCAGAGCTCGTTGCCGTGATGGAAGTAGAGCAGAGTCTGGCTGATTCGATTAAAGAAAAGTACGGTGCCAAGGCTGCTTATGACAATGCGGATGACCTGCTCGCGCGCGATGATATTGACGCTGTGTACATCGCTTCTCCTGTGATATGCCACGAGGAAGCGGCGGTAAAGGCGGCTGAAGCAGGCAAGCATATTCTTATAGAAAAACCCATAGCTCTGACGTCGGCCAAAGCGCAGGAGATAATAGACTACTGCGATAAAAAAGGCATCAAGGTCGGAGCCGGCTTTATGATGAGGTTTGCGGCGTATCATCAGCTGCTAAAAGGCGAGATAAAGAAACTCGGACAGCTGACAAACGCCGCTGGCCAGTTTACATGCTGGTATCCGGATATTGAGGGTGCCTGGAGGCAGATAAAAAGTCTGGGCGGCGGTGGTGCGCTCATGGATATGGGTGTTCACCTGATAGATCTAATCCAGTATATAACCGGAGAGAAGATCGTATCAGTTGCGGCATTTAACGATACCATGACGTTCGGCTATGAAGTTGAAGACGCTTCGGCTATCCTCGGCAAACTTGAGAGCGGAGCTTATGTTAACATCAATTCCAATTTCAATATTCCGGATGAAGCTGCAAAATGGCGCATGGAGTTCTACGGCACAGGCGGCAGGATAATCTGTGATGAGACAATAGGTCAGGTGGAAGGCGGCACTGTGGAAGCACTGTTCACCGGCGAAGCCAAGGATTACGACGCGCAGCAGGACAAAAAGTCCGCGGGCAAGACCGTGTACGATGTTGAATTCGGAAACATGTATACAAAAGAGATTGAGAGTTTTTCGGATTCCGTGCTTAATGGCAAGCCTCTCGAGTCTCCTGCGTCCGAAGCGATATATGTGCAGAAGGTCATCGAAGCTGCGTATAAGAGTTCCGAAGAAAAGACTTTTGTTGATGTTATATAGGGGGATAGGAATATGTTGAATTTTGCGATACTGGGTGCGGGTGCCATGGGAGGCGCCCATACGAACGGACTGGCGTCTATCGAGAATGATAAGGTAAAGTATATCGCGGTCTGCGATATCGATGAGGAAAAGGCTAAAGCATTTGCTGCCGAGCATGGTATACCCAAAGTATATACGGATATAAACGACATGCTGAAAGATGATGAAATAGATGTCGTCGATCTTTGTCTTCCGAGCCATATGCATGAAAAGTTCGGGATAATGGTATGCGAGGCAAAAAAACATCTGCTGGTGGAAAAACCCATCGCTTTTGAAGTGGAGCCAGCGAAGAGAATATATGATGCGGCAAAGAAGAACGGCGTCAGAATCATGACTGCTCAGGTGCTCCGGTTCTGGCCCGAATACAAAAAGATAAAGGAATTGTATGACGAAGGCGTTTTCGGAACAGTCCGTCATATCTATGCCGCGAGACTGGGACAGCTGCCTGACTGGGGCGGCGGATGGTATGCGGATCCTGCGAAGTCGGGTGAGACAATGCTCAATCTTACGCTGCACGACATAGATTTCCTGCATTATATGCTGGGCAAGCCCGTCAGCGTCTACAGTGCAGGTGTGCGGGATGAAACCGGATGCTACAACGACATTATGAACGTTTTTAAGTGGGAGAGTGGCGTGAACGCGATTGTGGACGGTTCACTCTCCATGACCCCAAGCTATCCCTTTACCATGAGGTTCAGGATAGCCGGCTCAAAAGCAACAGCAGAGTTTACGTATATTGCGGGAGTAAATATCGGTCCTGACAGTACCTCGGATCTCATACTCTACAGGCCGGGCGAAGAACCGGAGAAGCTGAATGTGCCGCAGATCGACGGATACGGATCGGAAGTGCTTTATTTCGCTGACTGCATCGAAAAGGGAGCGGACACTGAGCTTATGAGCGAGGAGAGTATACTTACTGTCCTTAATTCGATCATGAAGGCTAAGGAATCTCTTACTGACAACAAGGTGAAAGAACTCTGATATGAGAAACGGCCAGAGTGAAAGGTTCGGGAATATAAAGGAAAAGAACCTAAAGCTTCTATTTAATATGATATGCGACAGGCCGGGCATATCCAGGGCCCAGCTCTCAAGGGATACCGGTCTGTCAAAACCGGCAGTATCGGAGCTTGCGGACGAACTCGTGAACAGCGGGTATGTCAGGATGTCGGGTACCGATGAATCCGGTAAAGCGGGGAGACGCGCGGTATGTCTGGAACCGGATCCTTCTTACGGTGTATTTATAAGCATAGCGCTCGGCGAGCGGACAGCGGATGTTAGGGTATATGATTTCGCACTGGGTCTTTTAGAGGAGTTCACCTTCGGTATTGAATACACAAAGGGATGTATAGCAAGCCTGACGGACAGGATACTGGCGTCATCGGAAGTCATATCTTTGTCCCGGGTGGTGTGCACATGCTTTTCACTACCGGCCGCTGTCGATTCGAACCGCAGCGAGATACGTTCAACGGTTCTTGATTTCGACGGATCCCTCAATCTGATTAAGGAGATAGAATCACTCGGCGTATCAGGGACGAAAGCTATAGTCAACGAGACGATAGCATACTGCTATGAGGAATATGCTTCTTTTAAGGACGATACTGAGGACATGCTGTTCATTGAAGTATCAGACGGCGTAGGAGCCGGCATAGTCATCGGCGGGAAAGTCTTCAGAGGAGCAGGCGGATCTGCAGGCGAATTCGGACACACGAGCGTGGATGCGGACGGCCCTGTGTGCTGCTGCGGCCGGAGAGGATGCCTGGAACAGTACATATCAAAGAAAGCCATAATCGCTTCAGCTGTGGGTAGCGGCGTAATAAAAGACGGTGCGGAAGGTCTTGCCGGAATCAGCGAAAAATATGCGGGCGGCAACAGCAAAGCCGTAAAGCTATACGAAAACATTTCGGATAAGCTGGCTTTCGGACTGGGCAATATGGTCGCGATGTTCGATATATCGCTGATTGTTATCGGTGGAGGTATCGAGGTACTCGGTGCAGGCTTCCTTGATATGGTGAGAATGAAAACGGAAAACTATATGATTTCCGGAGAGTACAGAACGCGGGGCAGACTTGCGATCACGTATTCAAATCTGGCACCCGATTCCAAGAATCTGGGTTCGGCGAGATACTTCCGTGATAACATACTCAATCTGAGTTGCGGACCTGAAGACGGTATATATTACATTTAAGAAAAAGGACAGGAGAAGAGAAATGAAAAAAATGAGAGTCGGCGTTGTGGGCTGCGGTGTCATAAGCGATATCTATTTAAGCAATGCTGCTAAATTTGCCGGATATGATGTCATAGCCCTTTCGGATTTAAATAACGACAGGGCAGTCGCGCAGGCAGAGAAGTACGGCATAGAAAAGGTGTATTCATATGACGACATGCTAAGTGACCCGGAAGTCGAGATAATAATGAACCTGACGGTGCATGCCGCTCATACACCGCTGTGCATGAAGGCTCTCGAAGCCGGCAAGCATATATATAATGAAAAGCCGCTTGGTGCGACTTTTGAGGAAGCCAAACAGATAATAGCATTGGCTAAGGAAAAGGGACTGTATGTCGGAAGCGCTCCGGATACCATACTCGGCGGAAGGACGCAGATGATAAGGAAATGCATCGATGACGGCAAGATCGGTTTTCCTGTCGGCGGCGTTGCGTACATGACATGCCACGGGCACGAATGCTGGCATGCGAATCCATTCTTTGTATACGGTCCAAAAGGTACCGGCGCCGGACCTATTTTCGATATGGGTCCGTATTATCTGACCACTCTCGTATATCTGCTTGGTCCTGTAAAGAGAGTGTGCGGCATGGTCAGCACTCCTTTTAAAGAGAGATTCATAACAAATCCCGACCTTTACGGTCAGAAGATAAAAGTCGATGTCCCGACCCATATCAATGGACTGATCGAGTTTGAAAACAGTGCCATAGTGAATGCGATAATAACGTATGATGTCTGGGATTCTCATCTGCCGAGAGTCGAGATATTTGGTAGCGAAGGGACTATAAGCATGTGCGAGAGAGATCCTCTGTGCGGGCCGGATGATTTCGAGGGCGAGATAGAATACAGATACATGGACGATTCCGACTGGCTCGGGTTCCCGTCAACTCTTCCGAGGCATGACGCTACCGAATGGGACAGGATAAAAACTGTGTTCGGCTACAATCAGAACACCAGAGGAGTCGGTCTTGCCGAGATGGTATACAGCATCCAGACGGGGAAGAAGAACATAGCGAACGGCGATATGGCAACGCATGTCATAGAGATAGGCCACGGCATACATGAATCGTGTGCGACCGGACAGTACTATGATATGACGACAACGGTAGAACGTCCCGGTACGCTGCCGCTGGATCATGTGGAATTTTCGGATGTTTTTTGAACCGGGCTCGTGGATAAAAAAAGATATAACAATATAGATAAAAATCTTGATATTGTGAGTTAATTTTGTTAAAATAATATTAGTAATTAATCCGTCGAACGGATTAATTACTAAGAACTATCTTTTTAACTAATAAGTACCAGAATAATTGAATATCGTTAATAATTCTTTCTTTTGGTGATATACCATTTATTTTGGTATAAAAAAGGAGGGCAAAATGAAAAAAGTATTAGCAATTGTAATGGCTGTGGTTCTTATTGCTGCTGTTTTTGCTGCATGTTCAGCACAGCCTGAAGAAAGTGCTGAAGCTCCTGCATCATCAGGTGGCGATCAGATAGTATTTGCTAACCTTAACGGAACACGTAGTGATGTTTGGAACAACTGTTCTCTGGATGCATTCCAGTGGTGCGCGGATCAGGTCGGAGTAAAAGTGATTGAATACGAGAACGAATTCAATACCGAAACTCAGACCAACAATATGGATCTTGCTGTAAATGAGGGTGTAGACGGAATAAACCTCTTTACTATTACACCTGAACTTGATGTCGACTTATCAAAGGTTGCTGAAAAAGCTGGTATACCAGTTGTCATAGAGAACTCCAATCCTGAAGAAGGTTGTGTATGTGAGTCCGTAGCTGCATATGACTACGAGGAACTCGGATACCAGTGTGCACTGTACATGGCTGATGTATGGAAGGGAAAGAAAGTATTTCTTTGCTTGGGTGCACTTGGTATGAACCTTGTTGAACCTTGGGAAGAAGGATTTGCCCGTGGCATGGAAGAGACAGGAAACTGCTTTGAAGTTGTCGGCAAACAGTACACTGACTGGGCAACAGAGAAATCAATGAATGTTACTCAGGACTTCATTCAGTCAGGTGTAGAATTTGATGCGCTGTTCGCTCATAACGGACAGATGTATGCTGGATGCATGGCTGCTCTTGAGGATGCAAATCTCCTTGATAAGGTAGAGACTATGACAGAGGGCGGAAATCCTGATGAGCTTCAGTGGATCAAAGAAGGCAAGCATGAATATGCACTGTCAATCCCGCCGAATCTTCAGGGCATCGCTTGCTTCAAGGCTCTCTGGATGAAAGTAAACGGCGATACGCCTCCGGCTCAGTTTGAACTCCCTGCAACTCGTGTTTCCAAGGACAATCTGGACACAGCTCCTTCATGGGAGAACAATGAGATTGCTCTTGAGATGCTGGGTGGACTCGGTGATTATTGATAATCTTTTGACAGAATAATTATTAATTGATAGTGGTTATATGGTGGAAAAGCGATGTATACTGCATCGCTTTTCACCGTGTTTTATGGTGTATCTGATATGGATAATAGAAAGACAGTTGCTGAACTGAAAAACATAACTGTAGCTTTTTCTGGTATCAATGCTTTGACTGATGTCAACTTTTCTTTGCGTGAGAAAGAGATACACTGCCTATGCGGAGAAAATGGGGCGGGGAAGTCTACGCTCATAAAAACGCTGGCAGGTGTCAACAAACCGGAAAAAGGCGAAATAATAATAGACGGAAACAAATATGATACACTGACCCCTAGTTTGGCTCACAAGTTGGGCATACATACTATATACCAAGAAAATCTCCTTATACCGGATATGAGTGTGGCTGAGAATATATTTGTCGGCCAAGAAAAACTTGGCAAGAATCGTCTTATCAATTATAAGCAGTTGTACGATGATGCGGCAAAGATACTTGACAGGATTGATGCTCCAATCGGACCGAGAGATACGGTAAGGGATTTAAGTGCAGGCGGACAACAGTATGTGAAGATAGCGAGGGCACTGGTATTTGAGCCCAGCATCCTTATAATGGATGAACCCACAACTATGTTCAACAGCGTTGATGCAGGCAAGTTGCTTGAAATGGTAAAAAAACTTAGGGACAGCGGTATCAGTATTATATATATATCGCATAAAATGGAGGAGATTAATGCGATAGCTGACAGGGTAACGGTTTTGAGAGACGGATATGTCGTAAATTGCTATGACAGGTCAGAAGGTGGCATAGAACTCTCAAAGATAACGACTGACATGGTTGGCAGATCTGTTGATCTGTTTTATAAGAGAGACAGGGTTGATATCGGAGAGACTGTTCTTGATGTTAAGGATCTTAAGATTGGAAAAGATTCCAATGCAGTTAGCTTTTCGCTACACCGGGGAGAGATACTGGGTTTTGCCGGTATGGTAGGCTCGGGAAGAACAGAGATAATGGAATCGCTGTATGGATACAAAAAGAAGTATTCGGGTAAAGTAAGCATACATGGTAAAGAGATTAGCATAAAGTCTCCGAGCGATGCTCTTAGCAATGGAATGTGCTTCATAACCGAAGACAGGCAGAGAACAGGAGTTATTCTGGACATGCCTATCACGCCTAATGTAACGCTCCCCGCCTTAGACAAGATAAAGGGAACATTTCTTAAACTCGGAGAAGAAAAGAAAGCGGCTATGGACATGGTGTCTAAGGTCAATCTTAAAGCGCTTAATGCAGAGAATGACGTTAGGTATCTTAGTGGTGGCAATCAGCAGAAGGTTGTAATCAGCAAGTGGCTATACAAAGATTCGGAGATATTTATCTTTGATGAGCCCACACGCGGTATTGATGTCAATACAAAAGCTGAGATCTATTCTTTGATGGTCGATATGGTGCGCGATGGCAAGGCTATAATAATGGTATCATCTGATATGCCTGAACTTATCTCAATAAGTGATAGAGTGCTTGTGATAAAAGAAGGCGCTGTTGCGGCCGAACTGTCCGGCGATGAGATCACAGAAGAGAATATCATTGTTAAAACGTTGTGATGAGGTATGGATTATGAGTGATTTGGTAAAGAATAATACAGTAAATACAAACAGATGGTATAAAAGTCAGACTTTTATACTGATACTGATAATCATTGCCCTGTCTGTGGTTGTTAATAGTATTAACAGTAATTTTTTCTCAGCGAGCAATATATTCGCTATTTTCCAGCAGATATCCGTTTTGGGCATTGTGACCATGGGCGTGACCATACTTGTGATGACTGGACAGCTCGATCTCTCGGTTGGTGGCATTATCAGTTTGGCATGCGTAATATTCGTAAAGATTAGTATTGCGGGATATGGCATACCACTGGCAATAATAATAACGGTTCTGTTCTGCTTGGGCATGGGCCTACTTAATGGTGTAATAATCACAAAAACGAAATGTCCGCCGCTAATTATTACGTTAGGTATGGCGTATGTGTATAATGGTATTTCGCTTGTGCTAACATCAGGGACATTTATAGCGCTGAAAGAGGATTTCTCTGCGCTCGGTAGAGGCAGTGTTTTCGATGTTCCGTTTTCGATGATAATCTTCATCGGTGTTACGATCCTGACATTCTTTATACTAAAATACACAAGGTACGGTAGACGAGTAACAGCAATAGGCGGTAACCCTGAAGTTACTTATTTAGCTGGTATAAACACAAACAGGTACGTAGCATGTACTTACATGATAAATGGTGCGTATGTAGCTTTAGCGTCACTTGTCCTTGTTTCAAGATTGGGTTCTGTTCTAGCAGAGACCGGCAGCGGATATGAACTTCGTTCTCTTGCTGCGGCAATTATAGGTGGTGTCTCGCTGAACGGTGGAAAGGGAAGTGCAATTGGAGCTTTCTTCGGCGTAATACTGATGGGTGTTCTCTCTAATGGTATGAATCTGATGAATGTTAACTCATACTATCAGACGATGGTCTTAGGTATCGTCATAGTAGCGGCTGTCATTATAAGTAATGTAGGCAATCTGCGAAAGAAACAATGATTAGCCCATATCTATCTAATAGGAGATAATAATCATGACTAATAAAGAAAAAGTTGCAAAATATTTTGAAAGGATAGGGCTGGATTATAAAGAACCGTATGAGCCAAATCTAGAGCATCTTAAGGAGTTGCATTTAGCGCACAGTCTGACAGTGCCATATGAAAATCTGGATCTTTTAAGGGGCAAACTTCTCTCACTTGAGTATGATGATTTATTTGAAAAAATCGTTATGCAAAAACGTGGTGGATACTGTTTTGAGGTGAACGGTCTGTTTGGATGGCTTCTTCGTGAATTAGGATATAAAGTCACTGATTATCTTGGGAGATACTTGAGAGGCGAGACTCTGGAAGTGCCCATGAGACGTCACAGAATCTTGAGAGTCGAACTCCCCGAAGGTGATTATCTTGCCGACGTAGGTATAGGCGACAAAGCCCAGAGACTGCCGCTGCTGATGGAGCCTGGTCTTGAGCAGAAGGATTACAACGACGTATACAAATTCGAGAAGGATGATTTCTACGGATGGGTCCTGTATGATCTTGATGACAATGGCGAATGGAGCAGGTTCTTCTCGTTTACGGAAGAAGGTCAGGCATATACCGACTTTATAATGCCATCATTCTGGTGCGAGAGACATCCTGATTCTATATTCCATAAGATTCCGATCTTCTGTATAAAGGCGGAGATAGGTATGATTACTCTCATTGGAGATACCTTCCGTGATTCGACAGGGGCCGAAATGATCGTAAAGGAACTCACGACTGATGAAGAAAGGGCTGAAGTATACAAGAAGTACTTCAATCTAGACTTCTAGGAAAGTGACAAAGGGGTTATAATGAAGATGTCTCGGACGAGGCATCTTTTTAATACCAGCTTTTGTATGAATATTTGCAAGGGTTTGGTAAGAAAGGGCTTTCCATGTATTATAAGGACGACTGGCTGATGTGGGAAACATCCGCATTCTTTTCAGCTATGCCGCGAATACTGTTCAAATCCGATGAGATCTGGTACGGGTGGAGAGGTATAACTGAAAAAGAAACAGATCTGGTTCATGAGAAGCTGATTGAACTCATAAGACAGAAAAAATTCTGTGAGGCCGAGGACTATCTTTACGATAATTTCAAGGACGGCAGCAAGGTCTGGCTTATACTCGCTTTTGATTTTTACCAGAGGCTTAACGAGTTCTCAGACGGAGAGCTTGAGGATAATAACTTCTCAAGAGCAGAAGTTCTGTCAGGCATAAAAGACCTGGTCAGCCGTTCCGGTTTTGATATAGATATATCTATAGATGGTGAACAAATTGAAATGTAATTTGGAGGCAATGCTATGAATGATTTTGCTTATATGGGTCTCGCGGACTTGAGTTCCGCTGTAAAGAACAAAAAAGTATCGCCAGTGGAATTGACCCGCTATTTCCTTGACAGGATAGAGAAACGAAATCCCAGTCTTAACGCAGTTGTGTATACCGATTCCGAAAAAGCACTTATACGCGCAAAGGAAATAGAGGATAGGATAATGGCAGGTGAGGATGTTGGCATTATGGCTGGCATACCGACTCTTGCAAAGGATTTCATACCATCGCTTCCGGGATGGAAGGGAAGTTTTGGCGGCGTAAAAGGTTTGTCCGAACTCCCTGATGCGGGATATGTAACATATACGAAAAGGTTTATAGAAGAGGGCGCCGTTTTTCTTGGAAAAACCAATAGCCCTTCATTCGCTTTCCGCGGCACATGCGATAATCGCATGTATGGTGCAACACGCAATCCATTTGACATTACAAAGAATTCCGGCGGTTCATCCGGCGGCTCATCAGCGGCAGTTGCAGATGGGATGATTCCTATTGCACATGGATCCGATGGGGGCGGTTCCATCCGTATACCGGCTGCATGGTGTGGACTGTTCGGGTATAAAGCATCTGTAGGCACGATATCGATTGCTCCGCGCCCTAATGCGTTCGGTGCGGGTTATCCTTATGTATTTGACGGTGCGCAGACAAGGAGTGTTGAGGATGCTGCTCTTGCTCTGAATGTCATGGCTGGTTATGATCCTTTTGATCCCAAGAGCTTGGATCATGGGGTTATAGATTATACAAATGCACTAAAGGGAAACATCAAAGGAAAGCGCATCGGGTTTACTTCGGATTTTGGTATATTCCCGGTGGAGCAAGAGATAAAGGACGTTGTAGAAAAAGCAGTAAAGCTGTTTGAACAGGCAGGTGCTATAGTTGAGCCTGTGGAATTCCAGTTTAAGCATTCTGCTTTTGAGTTGGCTGAATGCTGGGACAGGCTGATTTCAATAGGTTGCGGACTTGATACTTTTGAGAGTCTGAAAGCTGCCGGATTCGATCTGCTCAAGGATTATGCAGAAGATCTCCCCAAGGAACTTGTTTACTGGATATCAGACGCTTATACGAGGAATTACACTGATTTCTTCCATGATCAGTCTATGAGGACTGAGGTATATGACGAGTTGCAGAGAGTGCTCAGTAAATATGATTATATAGTATCGCCTGTTACTGCATGTAATCCTGTGGATAATGATCCTGGAAGAAATACTTTAGGTCCGACAGAGATAAACGGCGTGAAGGTTGAGCCTCTTATAGGATGGTGCTTAACTTTCTTCTGCAATTTCACAGGGCATCCTGCGGCTTCGATACCAGCAGGAATGTCGAAAAGCGGTTTGCCGATAGGTATGCAGATAATCGGCAGGCGTTTTGATGACATGTCTGTTCTTACGGCATCTGCTGCATATGAACGCATAAATCCGTGGGCACACATATATAGGCTTACACAAGAAAGAAAACTATAATGGACAAACTTACAATTCCAAATAGTGCGTTCTTACTTATTGTGATTTAGCGCTTTGCGTTTTTGCATTCTTGCGCTGAAGTGCCTTCAAGCACTTCAAAAGATAGTTTGAATTCAGCTTCTTCGCCTGCTTTTAGTACTGGGAGCATATCTCTTTTCTCTATGTTCTCTCTACCCATGCAAAGAGTGTTGCATGGTTCAATAGCGAGGAAGTAGTCTCCAGGGTTCTCGACTCTGCAGTGTGTTGCTATAGGAAGTGTATCGCTCCATTCGATAAAGACCCCGATGCCAAGGTCTTTGTTCAAAATAAACGCATGAGCTTTTCCGTCCTTTATATTCATAGTGTGAAAGTAGTTTTTCTCTTTGTTTTCAGGAGACGGGGCTTCCATGATCATCATTTTGTCCATTAGGCTCCTTGAGTATTCATCGTAAGGCTCAACACTGTTTGAATCAATGAATACTTCTGAAACGTCGGACAGAAGCGGATATCCGTAATTTGTGTGATACAGTATGCAGAGAGGTTCATCCTTGAATCCGTAATTAATGATCCTGTCCGTTAGGGTGACTTTTGCGGAATCTTTTTCTGCTTTTATCTCTCTTATGCATTTTATCTTTGGTGATTCAAGTATTCCGAAATCTATCGTCGCTTTAATGAGAATGCAGTCGGAGTACGAACTCTCATCACATATATTAATCGCGGGGGTATTCGTGAATCTGTCGTGGAGGCCGTAACCTTTGGATGCTTTGCCTATGTTCATTGGACCGCAGGTCGTGACAAGACCGCCGAAAAAAGAACTGAGCCATGCAGCACCTTGATTGTCATAAAAGGCGGGAGCGGTCTCTCCCTGCCTTCCTATGAATGTAAGGTTTATCCCCTTATATGAGAACTGGGATATATCCAGGGCCCTGTCGCAGACGGCTGTGAATGAAAGTCCCGCAGCTGTTTTTGCGTCTATGCAGGAGACTCCTTTCGAGAAGCCCTGTTCCAGCGTGTAGCGCCTGGTTCCCCAGAGCTGATAGGGGTTGTTTACGTATTCCTGTTCGTTTTTCATTATCGGCCCTCCCGTGAAGAAAAATCGGCTTAAAATATGCCCGTAAATCATTGACATCAACCATAGCAGGTGATAACATATAATTAATTAATCCGTCCACCGAATTAATTACGTGAGCACTTAAAGTTTTTATACTTTTATATATATTTATTTCACTGAAAACATTGTATACTTTTTGGCCGTTTCATTGCAAATGACCTGTTTCTGATGCGGATAGGATAACCACATTATCTTAACCATAGATTAAATATATCATATCGAAAAGGAGTAGCAAATAATGGATAAAGTTAGAATAGGCGTTATAGGCCTCGGATGGTTTGGGGAGACCCATGTTGACACATATCAGGGTGTGCACGGTGCCGAAGTGACCGCCGTTTGTACGAGAAGACCCGAGAGAAGAGCAGAGATAGCTGAGAAGTACGGCGTTGCCAAGACATATGCCGATTATAACGATCTTCTGGCTGATCCCGATATAGATGCCGTTTCGATAACGACGCACGCAAAGGATCATCTCGCTCCCATGCTCGCAGCCATGAAATCAGGAAAGCATATACTGCTCGAAAAGCCCATGTCCAATAGGATAGAGGACTGCGACAAGATCCTGGAAGCATCGAAAGACTGCAAGCAGAATATAATGATAGGTCATATCTGCCGTTTCGAGAATGATTATGCTGTTGCCTACGATCAGATCAAGTCCGGCAGGATAGGCGATATAGTATCGATCTATTCAAGAAGGAACGTCGGCGGCGCGAGAGCGTTCACGCATCTTCAGGTCCTGTCATCCATCACAGGCGATGCCGTTCATGATATCGACCTTATGAACTGGTTCATAGGCAAGAAGGCAAAGACTGTTTACGGCATGGCTTCAACTACCAGAAATGATATTCCCAATCCCGATGTCGGCTGGGTAAACATCAAATACGAAGGCGGAGAGCTCGCGGTTGCAGAGAGCTGCTGGAACCTTCCTGACGGTTCGCCGTTCCCGATCGACGCGAAGATGGAGATCGTCGGAACAAAGGGCGTTATCTATGTATGCGATCCCGCACAGCCCCTCATCATTGATGACGGCACGAAGAGAGAGATCATGGAGACTGTCTACTGGCCCAAAGTACACGGTTACGTTAACGGCGCTCTTCATACGGAACTCCAGTACTTCGTTGACTGCATAATCAAGGGTGTGAAGCCCACGATAACGACTCTCGAGGAATCCAGAGAAGTCATCAAGATTTGCAACGCAGCTGAGGAATCCGCGAAGACAGGTAACGTAATAGAGCTGTAATCAAGAGGAAACAGAAATGAATTTAGCTTTTATCGCAACAGGTTTCATAGCCCACAATCACGCTCAGGAGATCGTCAAGATGCCTGACGTTAAGATCGTCGGCGTAGTTGATGTCAATGAGGAAGTCGGAAGAGCTTTCGCTGAACAGTACGGCTCAAAATACTATCCTACAGTTGAGGATCTCTTCGCAAATGAAAAGGTAGACATGGTCAATATATGCCTGCCTACCAATCTCCATAAGGAATATGTCATAAAGTGTGCTAACCTGGGCGCGCATGTTCTGTGTGAAAAGCCCTTCACGTTTAAGACGGAAGACTGCCTGGAGATGGAGGAAGCATGCAAAAAAGCCGGTGTCCGCTTCATGATAGCGCAAGTCCTCCGGTTCTGGCCGGAGTACATAAAGTGCAAGGAGATAATAGATTCGGGTGAACTGGGTGAGATAGAGCTCGTAAACCTCGCCAGGATGTCAGCTTTTCCCAGATGGAGCAAGTTCTATGATACTCCTTCCATGAGCGGCGGCGGTGTGTACGATATGCATCTGCACGATGTGGATTTTGCCTGCCATCTGTTCGGGGACGTCAAGAAAGTATATGCAATCGGATATAAAAACGACAGAGGCGCATGGAACAATGTTGTATCCAACTTAACGTTTAAAAATGGAGTATCCGCCTGCATAACGGCAGGTGAGGAGATGAGTGATAACTATCCGTTCTGCATGAACTTAAGATGCCTCGGCACAAAGGGCACCGTTGAGTTTAACTATGTGGCCGGCAAACTGCTCCGCAGTGAGCCGGTGACCACGCTCAAAAAGTATATGAACGGCGCTGAAGAGGAAGAGGATATAGCTATCCCGGAGGGCAACGGTTATTACAATGAAAACCGCTACTTTATTGACTGTGTGGAAAATGATAAACCTTTCGATGTTGTTCCGATCTGGGACAGCACCAGGAGCATCGGCGTGATAGAAGCCATCGTCAGGTCACTCGAGACCGGCGAAATCATTGAGTTAGACTGAGAAAATATACATCAAAAGGAGAAGAAAAATGTCCAAATCGATCATGACTATTCCGAGAAGTGAATATGATGAAAGGATAAAAAAGGTTCAGGCCATGATGGCTGATGAAGGTTACGATATCGTCGTCACTCATGCCTGCGGTTGCGAATCCGCTACGGTGAGATGGCTCACTAATTTCTGGGCGGTATTCGATTTTGTAGGAGTTATAATCCCCAAGAAAGGTGCACCCATCCTGCTGACAGGCGGGCCGGAATCATATGATTTTGCCGTTCAGTTCGCACAGATAGATGACATAAGGGTTCATCCCATGTATGTTGAGACCAGTGCACCGGAATGGGATAAGCCTACCAATCCCTATACATACAAGAAACTCTTTGATGAACTGAGAGAGAGCATAGATATCAAGACGATAGGCATCGCAAACCCGAACACTATCCCGTACCAGATAGTTGAGGATATCAAGAAGGGCGCTCCCGGAGCGGAGTTCGTTGATGCTGAGCTGCCCATGATGAAACTGCGCTGGTACAAGAGCGAGAATGAACTCGACATCCTGAGAGAAGCGTACCGCATCACAGAAGAGGGCGTAAAGCAGGTCTGCGAGATGATTGAGCCCGGCGTTCGTGAATGGGAGATCGAGGCGAAATGGCGTTCTATAGTATATCAGATGGGCGCAGAAGGTACAGGCTATCCCGTATGGGTCACATCCGGTCCTTCAACATATCAGAGTCTCTGCAAATCAACTGACAGGATAATACAGAACAATGAGATGGTCCAACTATCACTTGGAGCGAAGTACAGCGGATACTGCGGGAATCTCTGCCGCGCGATAGTGCTCGGCGAAGTACCAGAAAAGCATATGAACATGATAAAGGTAACGCATGAATGCCTTGAGGATACCGTTTCCAATATGGCGCCCGGTGTTTCGTTTGCTGAAGTATATGACAAGTTCCAGGCCAAACTCCACCATTACGGATTTGACGGACTCAACCTGTACGGGCCTGCTCACGGCACAGGCCTTCAGGAATGCGAAGGTCCATGGGTCGATAACAGGGGGAGCAACGTGTTTGAGCCCGGCATGGTGTTCAACATCGATATCTGGATCGCTGATGACAAATACGGCGTAAGGATCGAAGACGGTATTGCTGTTACGGATAAGGGAATGGAACAGCTGAGCACATGGCACAGGGAGCCGATTATCAAGTAAGGTGATTTATAATGATTGATTTTGATAAGCTTGGTGAAAAATACAGACAGGAGCTTATTGATCTTACGTGCGATCTCGTCAATATTCCCACGGAGAACATACCTCCTAACGGTGACGAGGCGAAGGGGCAGGAGTTCTTTAAGGCTTATCTGGAGAAGATGGGTCTTAAGACAGACTGTTTTTCTCCTGCTGATCTGCCTGAATATGAGACGAATCCGGAGTTTCTTCCCAGGAATCTAAAGGGCAGGAACAATGTCGTAGGTATATGGAAGGGAACAGGCGGCGGCAAATCATTTGCTATGTCGGGACACATGGATGTCGTTCCGAAAGAGCCGATGCCGTGGACAGTCTGCGATCCGTATGATGCTACTGTTAAAGATGGCAAGATATACGGGCGCGGATCGTGCGACATGAAGGGAGGACTCGCCTCCTATGCCATAGCCGTGAAGATGCTTCAGGATGCCGGCTTTACGCCCAGGGGCGATGTGTACATCGAATCCGTTGTTGATGAAGAGTATGCCGGTGCCAACGGTACGATCGCGGGAAGGCTTAAGGGATACAATCCTGATTTCTCAGTGATATCCGAAGCCGTCGGGGAAAACATATGCCCTGCATGCGTCGGCGGATTCCTGTTCGAACTTAGGGTTCAGGGCATCGCAGGCATGCCGTATACGGGGGAAGAGATCATTAATCCCGCATATGATATCGCCGATCTTATAAAGATAATAGGTGATTTCGCTGAAAAGAGACGCCAGGAATGCGTTAAGCCTAAACTTTGGGACAAGAGCGTCCAGGAGATACAGATAGTTATCACAAAGGTCAAGGCAGGCGAAGCCTATGAGAGCGGTCAGCTGTCAACACCGATAGACGCCTGGATGGAGATATCCGTACAGACATATCCAGGAGAAAAGCAGGAGGATGTTGAGTCATCGCTCAGGGAGTACGTTTATTCAAGATTCAGGGATCCCGATGCCCTGACTATAACTCCCGAGTATCATTACTGCCGTCCTACTTCTATGGATCCGGAACACGAGGGAGTGAAGCTTTTGGCTGAGTGTGCGGGTTCCTTTACCGACAGAGCCATCGTAAACGGTTCTCTTCTGTCCTGTGATATGTTCGCGTTTCACGAGATAGGCAAGGTGCCGTGCGTACTGTTCGGCCCGATAGGGGCAAGGCTTCATGCACCTGACGAATGGGTTGATATAGACAGCCTTGTAACATGCGCAAAGAGTCTCGCAAAATTCATCGTTGAGTGGTGCGGCTGATTTAAGATTCAGGTTATGAAAAAAAGAGAAGTTGCTCCTCCGATAAGGAGCGGGGTTTCACAACAGAATACAAAGCATATAAACTCCATGCTTATATTTGATGCCGTCCGCAAGAGCGGTAAAGCGGCGCGCGTGAAAATATCAGAGATGACGGGTCTGTCGACCAGTACTGTTTCGGAACTGGTCGACGGCCTGATTACTGACGGACTTCTCGTTGAGTACGGAAACGAAGTAAACCAGTCAAGAGGCCGCAATCCTATTTTGCTCAGCATTAATCCCGAAGGCGGATATACCATAGTGATAGAGGTCATAAATACGGGGTATAACTGCTATCTGTGCAACCTGCTCTGTGAGATCGTAGGGACGAGTTTCTACCGGGTATCCGAGGGCAAGAAGCACTGCGTAGGCGAGATAATCGAAGGCCTTCTTGGGGCGAACGGTATCAAGAACGAATCCGTGCTCGGCATCTGCATCGACTATCCAGGTATATGCGACCGAAGGGGCCGCAGCATGCTCTATTCCATAGTTGTGGATAATGAGGATTATCTCAATAATGAAGATATTGATCTGCTTGCAGAGCGATTTCCGAATGCGGCCATGATGGTGAACAATGATTCAAGTATTGCCGCATACGCTTCATTCCGTGTCTCCGGACCGCATATAAGCGAAGTCGTCATATATCTCAATATGTTTGAATGTGTAGGTGCCGGCGCAATACTGTCGAACGGACAGGGAGAAGACATATATGAGTTCCCAATAGAAATAGGGCAGCTCCTCATGCCGGCGGGAGATGAGTCACAGGCCGGAGAACTCGAGACATTTGAAAAACGCACTAATGCGCTCGAGATATTTAAAAAGATAAATAATCAAACGGATATACGTCTTGATTATACGGATGAGTATCTGACAGAAAAGAACTTCGACTGCATGAAGACAATAGGAGATGAACTTGCCAAGGGCAATACTGAGGTCGAGTCGGTGATATCGGATATAGCCAAGGATATAGCCATAGCGCTTTCGAACATCAGGAATACCATACAGCCGAGCGATGTGTTTGTGGGCGGTATGGTAAAGAACCTGGGGGAGAAGTTTGTGGAAATGATCGAAAAGGAGATCTCCCTTATACCCAGTCTTCCGTATGACGGCAAGATGAATATACATCTTTCCGGCATAGATAACAGCACCAAGATAGTGGGCGCGGCGAATATGCTTATGGACAGTGTGTTCGCATTGGTTTAAGTCAAAGTTTTCTGTGCTATAGAGCAGATTGTTATTGACTTTTCCGGGCATAAATGTTATTATAAATATAGTAATTAATCCGTCGGACGGATTAATTAAAACGGGTCGTGAAAGACCCCCTGCGAGATTGATTAATTTTTGAGTTTTACTATAGATTTTCTTTTATAAAAGTGAATAGGGACAGGGGTTTCGGTCTTTTTGTGTTTTAAAAGTTCCGATTATATTATTTGAAAGCATAGTTTCTAATATAGAAATGCTGGTCCGTTGAATCTTCAGGACAGTAAATAATAGGAAAAGGAGTTTGTTGAAGATGATTAATGAGAAGTACCCGAATCTGTTCAAACCGCTCAGAATAGGTTCAGTCGTTGCAAAGAACAGGATCAACTTTGAGCCTACTGCGATAAGCTGTTCAAATGCAGACGGCTCCATAAGCGAGCTTGATCAGGAAGTATACGGCGAACTTGCCAAGGGTGGTTTCGCGATGATCAACATCGGTGGATGCACGCCTAACTCCAAGACCGGCCGTGTTACGGTCACAGGCTGTATCTTTGACGATGACAATATGATCCCAGGCATGACGCTGCTGGCAAACAGCATTAAGAAGTACGGTGCTCTTGCTATCCCGCAGATACAGCATCCCGGCCGTCAGTGCCCGATGCCCAAAGGCAGTTATCTTTCCACTAACGACATGGTAACGCATCTGCCCTGGTCTGCAGGACACGAGGTTGTGTTTGCAAATGCCGAAGAGAAGGGCAAAGAGATAAAGGCTATGACCACATCCCAGATACTCGATCAGATCGACGAGTGGTCAACGGCTGCTCACAGAGCGTTGAGAGCGGGATTTGACGGCGTATGCCTGCATGCTGCTCACGGCTATCTGATGTCTGCATTCCTGAGCCCCTATCTTAACAGACGTATCGACCGTTTCGGCGGCAGTTTCGAGAACAGGATGCTGTTCCCGGTATCAGTCGTGCAGCAGATCAAGGCAAAGTGTGGCAAGGACTTCCCCGTAATGGTCAGATTCTCCGCAAATGAATGGGTTCCCGGCGGTATAGATTCCGACGAAGCCATCAAAATCGCAATGGCATTCGAAGAAGCCGGTGTTGATGCTCTTGACCTTTCACAGTGCATACAGGAGACACCGGGCGCAGGATTTGATCCGATGCAGTACGACGAAGGCTGGACACTGTATTCAGCCAAAGCTGTCAAACCGCATGTCAATATCCCGGTCATCATAAGCCATGCTTTAAGAACGCCCGCTTTCTGCGATCAGATCATAGGCGACGGAATAGCAGATATGATCGGTATGTGCCGTGGTGCTCTTGCTGATCCTTACTGGCCCGCAAAAGTCCAGTACGGTAAGGAAGACAAGATCAGGAACTGCATCTCCTGCCTGACAGGATGCTGGCAGGAATCTCTGATGGCGGCAAAGAACATCGCGTGTGCCATAAACCCGATCTGCGGCGATATCCAGATGTACAAGAACACCAAGGAGCCCTGCAAGAAATCTCTTAAGATCGGTATAGTCGGCGGCGGTCCCGCCGGTATGGAAGCTGCGAGATGGGCTGTCCTTAAGGGACATAAGCCCGTCATCTTCGAGAAGAAGGCTGAAATGGGCGGCCAGATGCTGGGCGATTGCCTGGTACCCGGCAAGAAGAAGATGAAGTGGCATGCCGACTGGCTCAGACATGAGATGAAGGATCTCGGAGTTGAGATTAAGATGGAAACAGTCCCGACACTTGCGGAACTCAAGAAGTTCGATGTTGTCTACAATGCTACAGGTGCGGTCAGCTATGCTCCCGAGTATTCAGGCGATTACAAGCCGATGACTATGGAAGAGGCTTATTCCTGCGGTAACGTAAACTGTGAGTTCTATCCCAAGTGCTCTGAGAGAAAACCCGCCAAGTTCGGTAAGAAGGTCCTTGTATGGGGCGACTATTACGGAGCATGCGACCTTGTCAACTACCTAGGCGCAGCCGGTAAAGACACATATGTCGTAACACCTTTCAAGACATTCGGTATCGATGCCGGTGTTGAAGTTATTCATATGTATGTTCTTCAGAAGAGAATGGCACAGGGCGATGCCGAATATCTCGAAGATATCAACAAGCCCTGGAAATATGCTACAAAGCTCTTCCAGTCGAGCAGGATAACCAATATGACAAAGACGGCCAAGGGCGTAAAGGTTACCATTATCAACAATGAGATGCAGCTCACTGAAGTTGAAGTTGATGATGTCGTAGCATGCTTCACAAGGCCGAACGATGCCATGAGCGATGTGTTTGCTAAGGTCGAGGCCGCCGGTATCCCGGTCATAAAGATCGGCGATGCAGACAGAGTTGCGAACCTGCATCATGCAATCAAAACAGCTGCGGACAGCGTTGTAAATCTTGATCCCGATTCACTCTTCAAGAATGATAATGATGCAATGATAAACGACCTGCCTCTGGATGCAAAACGCGCTCTCACAGGTAAATAATGATCAGGAAACGGAAGGGGATTTCCTTATCCCCTTTCGTTTACAAGCATTATTGTATTTGATATAATATCTTTAATATCAAATGACGAATGTTTTTCGGAAAATAGCTACTGTTTAACAACAATTTTTGGCTGGAAAAGCCAGCCAATATAAAATAAAAAATGGAGGAAGAATGATGAAAAAAATCATCGCATTAGTAATTTGTGTTCTGCTGGTTGTTGCAGTATTCGCTGCATGCTCAGCTGAAGAAGCACAGCAGGCAGCAGATCAGGCTACAGAAGCTGCTGAGCAGGCAGTTGAAGAAGCTACTGACACAGCAGAAGATGCTGCAGACGCTGCTACAGACGCTGCTGAGCCCGCTGCTACAGGCGAGTCCAAGACAATCGCATACCTCGCATACAACCTCGCGGACGTATGGAATGAGATGGGTATGGACAACTTCCTGTATTGCGCTGACAAAGCCGGTTATGAAGTTATAACACAGGATGCTCAGAACGATGCTGAGAAGCAGGTCTCACAGGCTGAAGCCATGATCAACCAGGGCGTTGACATGATCACAGTATTCCCGGCTGCTACAGAATCCGCTGTTACGATCGTACGTATGTGCAACGATGCCGGAATCCCGGTCGCAGTTGAGAACGCTTTCATGGGCGACGATGCCGGTGATATCGTAGCTCAGGTTGCTTGCCAGTATGCTGACATCGGATATGCTGCTGTTAAGTATGCTGCAGAGAACATTCCGGATGCCAAGATGCTCTATGTACACGGCGCTCCCGGCCTCGGTGTTTACGAAGACTATTCAATCGGCGTAGAACAGGCTGAGAAAGACTTTGCTGACAAGATCGTCGAAGTTGACAGAATCAACGGTGAATGGGCAACAGAGCCTGCTTACACAGTAACTCTCGACTATATCACAAAGAACGGTTCTGACGGATTCAACGTAATCTTCGCTAACAACGACCTCGAAGCTTCAGGCGTATACCAGGCTCTGAAGGAGAAAGGCTGCGAAGATATTCCGATCATCTCAACAGGTGGTTCTGAAGAAGGCTTCCAGCTCTTCAATGACGGCGTAGAAGCATGTAACATCACTGCTCCTGTTTCAATCCAGGGTGCACAGCTGTTCCAGTTCTGCTACAAGTATCTGAACGATATTCCGATCGAAGAGACAAAAGTTCCGCTCGCAGTTATCCCGATCGACCACAACAATGCCGATGAGTGGATGCATTGGAACGATTATGAAGCAGCTCTCAAGTACGTCAACGGTATTGACGGAAACGGACTTGGACTGTAAGTCGAAACACAGTAGAAACTACTAACTAACTATCACCTGCCTGCCTTTCAAAAGGCAGGCAGGTATCTTAACAAAGGTAAAGGATTGGTGAGATTATGGCAGGAACCCCAATCATCCAGATGAAAAATATTGTTAAGACCTTCCCCGGCGTAAAAGCGCTGGATAATATGTCACTTGACCTTTATCCCGGTGAAGTGCATTGTCTGGTCGGCGAGAACGGCGCGGGCAAGTCTACACTTATGAAAGTCCTGTCAGGTGCATATACTCCTGACAGCGGCGAGATTGTTTTTGAGGGCAAATCCTATAACAAAATGAATCCCGCCCTTTCAAAAGATCTTGGTATAGATATCATATATCAGGAGAATCTGCTTGTTCCTTGGATGAATATCCCGGAAAACATATTTGTCGGAAGAGAGATCAGTAAAAAAGGACTGGTCGATTTTGAGAGCGAATATAAGAAGGCCAAGGAACTGTGTGAGTATACGGGAATAAATTTAGATCTAAGCAAACCGGTTGCTGAGCTCAGTGTTGCCGAGCAGCAGTTTGTTAAAATAATAAAATCCCTTGCTACCAGCCCCAAGGTCCTGGTCATGGACGAGCCGACGTCAATGTTCAATACTAATGATGCCGGAATAGTGCTTGACATGGTCCGCAAGATTGCGTCCGCGGGAATCGGCGTATTCTATATCTCCCACTTCTTAAAGGAAGTCAAGGAGATAGCCGACAGGATCACCGTTATCAGAGACGGTGCTCCTATAAGCGAGTACGACAATAAGAATAAGGATGTGGATCTTGACAGGATCGTTTCCGATATGGTCGGCCGTGATGCTTCTATGTTCTATGAAAAGGAGCCTCATGAGATAGGCGATGTCGCATTTGAGGTCAAGGATCTGCAGGTGACCAAGGACGGTCCGAAGATCAGCTTTAACATCAGAGAAGGCGAAGTCCTCGGAATGGCCGGCATGGTTGGTGCAGGAAGAACCGAGATGGCGAACGCAATATTCGGTGCTGCAAAGAAATACGGCGGCGAGATCTATTACAAGGGTGAGAAACTCAAGATCAAGACTCCTATGGACAGCATCAATTACGGTATAGCATATATCACTGAAGACAGACAGAGGCGAGGCCTGGTTCTGTATCATCCGATAATAGAAAATATGGCTTCAGTCGGTATTCAGCAAAAGAGCGTTGTGCCGAAGTCGATATTTGATGTCAGAAGCCTCTTCCCGAGGATAAAGACCATAATAGACGGTCTTGACATCAAGATGGCATCTCCGTTCCAGAATGCCGGCAATCTTTCAGGCGGTAACCAGCAGAAGGTCGTCCTCGGCAAATGGCTGTTCACTGATTCGAAGATATTCATATTCGACGAGCCGACAAGAGGAATAGATGTCAATGCGAAGTCCGAATTCTACAAGATTATAACTGGACTCGCTGCGAACGGGGCATGCGTGCTCATGATATCCTCGGATATGCCCGAGATCATTTCCATGAGCGACAGATGCGCTGTTATGCGCGACGGCGAGATAGTCAAAGTGCTTGAAAAAGATGAGATTTCCGAGAATTCCATTATCAGAAATGCTTTGGAGGTAGATAATAATGAAACAGCAAGCTGAAGGCGTAATGCTGAAAGAAAGAAAAACAGCTAAACAGATGTTAGCTGACCAGAGGATACTTCTTCTCATCGTTATAGCTGCGGTAGTCATATTCGTCGGCATAATGAATCCGAGGTTCCTGATGGTCGAGAATATAGTCGCTATATTCCAGGCCGTCAGCGTAACAGGTCTTCTGACAATGACGATGGCTATGCTGCTCCTGAACGGCGGTCTAGACTTGTCAAGCGGCGACTTGCTGGCTATGGTCTGCGTAATAATGTCCGTTCTCCTGAGAGGCGGCACAGGCACCACGACGCCTACATATGAATACAGTTTTGAGGTCGATATCAATGAGGTGAATAACTTCCAAGGCATGGAACTCTGGCTGGTGATACTTATAGGAATAGGTATTGCCGTAGGCTGTACGTTTGCCAACGGCGTTATAGTCGCCAAATCAAAATGTATGCCGCTTATTATTACCCTGGGTTTGAGTAAAGTGTATTTCGGATTTGCGCTGGTTATTTCCAACGGTAAATACCTCTCAATGGACGATGCATTTGAATCATTCCGTACTCTTAAGATAGGCGATGTCGTTCCGGTGACCATACTGATCTTTATAGCCATGGTGGTCGTCACCTGGTTTATCGTAAACAGGACGAGGTACGGACGACAACTTGTGGCGGTCGGCGGCAACGAAGAAATGGCAAGGCTGTCAGGTATCAACGTCGACAAGAACAAAATCATCACATACACGCTAGGCGGCTTCTATATCGCGCTCGCAGGCATACTCTATGCGACGAGACTTAACTCCATAACAGCTACTGCCGGCGGCGACTATGCGCTTTCGGCACTGTCCGGCGCAATCATCGGCGGTGTCACCTTTGACGGTGGTAAAGGAACGATAATCGGCGCGTTCATAGGTTGTATGTTCATGGGTATAATCGAGAACGCCATGAACCTCATGGGTGTTGACGCATATGTCAAGATCATAGTCAACGGTGCTATTATAGTCGCGGCTGTTGTCATGAGTAATATCAGCAACCTGAGGAAGTCTTAAGAGCGACTCTGCTTTAGAAAAGGGGGAGACCTAACATGAGTAATATTTTTGCAGGTCATGCCAATTCATATCACGGATTTGATTTTGAGCAGACACTTGATGGTATCTCCAAAGCCGGATTCAAGTATATCGAACTTGCAGCCGTCCAGAACTGGACTGAGCATGTGATGTCATATATGTCCGATGAGGAGCTTGAAGAGAAAAAGAAGTTGATGGCTAAATACGGTATCACGGCAATCGGAATGTCGGGACACTGCAATCTTTTTGATGAGGAACGACTTGAGGATTTCAAGAAAAACATCGTTCTTGCAAAGAAAATGGGTTGCAAGTATATAGTCACCTCAACAGGAGAAGCACATTTCGGTACGGAAGTCGTTAACGATGACCTTCTTATAGAGAATATAAAGAAGGTAGTGCCTACTCTTGAAGAAAACGATATTCAGATGGTGCTCGAGCTCCACGGCCTTTATGCTACAGGAAAAGATATGCTCAAGATAGTCAAGGGCGTTGGTTCAGACTATGTAAGGATAGCTTATGATACTGCCAATATCGTGCACTATGCTGACGTACTTCCTACAGATGATATCAAGTGCTGTGTAGATTATGTGAAGTATGTGCACCTTAAGGATAAGATCGGCGGCAAGGGAGTATGGAATTTCCCAGGCACCGGCAATGGCGAGCTTCCGCTCAAGGAGTTTATGGAATATATGGACGAGCATGGCTATGACGGACCGTATTCCATAGAGATAGAGTTTACTGAGGATTTCTGTATGAGAGATAAGGATCAGCCCGGCGACATAGACAAGGCAAACAAAGAAATGGCTGACTCATATAAGTATCTGAAGTCATTGGGAAGAGTTGAGTAGGGAGAAGGTGCTTAAATGATCGTACTTGGTATAGGATGCCATCCGGATGATCTTGAGATCCAGTGCGGTGGTACACTTGCTAAATATGCGAAACTCGGGCACAAAGTGTTTATGTGCCATATAGCCAACGGCAATATGGGGCATAAGATAATAATGCCGGATGAGCTGCGCGAGATCAGAGACAAGGAAGCCAGAAAAGCTGCCAAGACTCTGGGAGCTGTTGAATCTATATCGATAGATGTAGGGGATCTTCTTGTTGATTCCTCCAATGTTGAGATAAGGAACAAGCTCAATAATGTCGTACGCGAGGTCAAACCGGATGTTATCATAACCCACTATCCGAATGACTATATGCGCGATCATATGGAGACATCAAGGCTCGCTTTTGACGTATCTTTTACATGCACGATCCCGCATATCGACTATGATGTTCCGGAGCATGAGAAGTTCCCGGCTGTATACTACATGGATACACTCGCAGGAATAGATTTCAATCCGACTGAGTATGTCGATATAAGCGATGAGATCGATGTCAAGCTCGAAGCGAATGCCTGTCACGAGAGCCAGGTCAAATGGATGCTCGAGCACGACCACATTGATTTTCTTGATTTCATAAAGACATGCAGCAAGTACCGCGGGCTTCAGTGCGGAGTTCCGTTTGCTGAAGGCTTTATCAGATGCGGTGCGTGGCCCAAGTTCTCAGCAGAGAGACTGCTCCCATAGTATAAAAGGAGAATTATCATGGATTTACTGGATACCATTAAAGGTTCAAATATGGAAGGATTCCTTCCCGCAGGATGGGATCTTAAAAAGATTGATGAATGCTGTTCCCACGGACCTGATGAAGTCCTGGAGAGACAGGCTTTCTGGAACAAGGATTTCCAGCCCATATGCTGCGATGACGCTACAGTCTTTGCGGTCATGATGGGACACGAGATTGCCATGACCATTAAAAGGACCAAGGAAGCAGGCAAGAAACTTGCCATGATTCTCCCTGTCGGTCCCATGGGCATGTACAGATGGGCGGTATATTTCCTGAAAGAATGGGGTATAGACGCAAAGCATATGTACGGCTTCAATATGGATGAGTGGAGCGACAGCGAAGGCAATACCCTCGATCCCAAGAACGCGGGTTCATTCCAGAATGCAATGGAAGGTGCTTTCTACGGACCTCTCGGCGAACTGACAGTTCCGGAGAACCAGAGAAACTTTGCCACAAAGAACAATCTTCCCACATACGAAGGCAAAATAGCTGATCTTAAGGCGCAGGGTGCTGAGCTCGTTACGGTATACGGTATAGGCAGGATAATGCATATAGCGTTCTGGGAGTCCACGTTCGCCGGCGAGTTTGATTCCGAAGAGGAGTGGAAGAAGCAGTGCTTCAGACTAGGAGCGCATCTCCATCCGCTGACGATAGAGCAGAACGCCCTTCACAGTTTCAAATCAAGGACGACTCTGGTGCCGGCA
>CAYRWM010000004.1:0-81040 GCA_964428055.1 uncultured Christensenellaceae bacterium
CAGTCTGGTAGCTCGTCGGGCTCATAACCCGAAGGTCGTAGGTTCAAATCCTGCCTCCGCAACCAAATACAGAACCTCTTTTGCTACAAAACCAAAAGGGGTTCTTTGTTTATTCAAGGAGTAATATTATGGGCAAAAAAGTTATTGTAGTTAATGCTGGACCAAGAAAAGGATGGAACACGGATATTCTCCTTACGCAGGCATCAAAAGGCGCTGAATCCCAGGGTGCTGTTACCGAACGGTTCGACCTGTTCAGACTAGAAAGATATACGGGCTGCATATCTTGTTTCGGATGCAAAAGAGAGAAATTTAAGGGCAATTGTATCTGCAGAGATGCATTAAAACCTGTTCTTGACTCAATCAGGGAATCCGACGCTCTTATAATCGGATCACCAAACTATCTTGGCGAACTTACTGCTTCTTTCAGAGCAATATTTGAAAGGCTGATATTCCAATATCTGACATATAACACGGATAAGCCAAGCTGTAATGAAAGGCCGATACCGGTTCTTTTGATAATGACAAGTAATGCTCCTGATGATATGTATAAAGGTCTGCTGGATAATTACAGGAATCAGTTTTCACGTTTCATAGGGCCCACAGAAGTATATGTATGCGGGGACACACTTCAGTTAAAAGACTACAGCAAGACAGACTGGCCATGGTCATATTTCGATACAGAATCAAAGATAAAAAGACGTGAGACAATCTTCCCTTCACAATGTGATGAAGTATATAATTTAGGAGCTAACCTCCTTAAATAATCGTTCTGATTTTTCGGATTATGCGAAATGAAAAACCCGGACATACAATTGTCCGGGTTTTTTGGCGGAGGCGGTGGGATTCGAACCCACGAGACCTTGCGGTCTACCTGATTTCGAGTCAGGCCCGTTATGACCACTTCGATACACCTCCATATTTATAACGGAAAACCCTTTTCCTTCTACCCGATTATCTATGATATCAAAATAAACTTTAATATGCAATGACACTCCTTGAACAAACGATTCCTTAAGACTATAATGGTTAAGGGTTTTAGGAGTTGGTCATGGAAATATTATTTTCACTTACAGTTTCACTTATAGCCGGACTGCTCATGTCAAGAGTAATAAAGCCGACAGGATTACCAGCAGTCACTTCATACCTTATTGCAGGAATTATAGTCGGACCGTTTGTTTTAGGTCAGCTTGGTGTTGACGGTCTTGGGTTCACTTCAATAGAAAGTGTCAGCAAAATGGATTTGGTCTGTGATGTTGCACTTGGCTTTATCGCATTCACTATTGGAAATGAGTTTAAGCTTCCCCAATTAAGACTTTACGGTAAGAGCACATTTGTAATAGGAATACTTGAATCCCTGATGGCCACAGTATTGGTTGATATTGCACTCATTACTATACATAATATGCATCCCGAGATTCTGTCTTTTGAAGCCGCAATTACTCTCGGTGCTATAGCTGCAGCCACAGCACCTGCGGCTACACTTATGGTCATCAAGCAATACAAGGCCAAAGGTAAAATGACAAGCCTTCTTTATACTATTGTCGCACTGGATGATGCTATAGGACTTATAATATTTGCTATTTCATTCGGAATTGCGAAATCAATGGGAAGCGGAGAAATAAACACTTTTAATATTATTGTCGAACCTATTATAGAGATAATCGGTTCGCTCCTTATAGGTGCATTGATGGGTTTTATACTCAGCAAAACCGAAAAGCTTTTCAACTCAAACAGCAAAAGGCTGGCTATGACAATAGCATTTGTTTTTCTGACGGTATCAATTGCAAAACTTCAGTTTAATGTGGGCAACATTAAGATCTCATTCTCCCCCCTGCTCGTTTGCATGATGCTGGGAACCGTGTTCTGCAACATTTGCAATTATTCAGATGAGCTCATGGACAAAACAAATAAATGGACTACGCCGTTATTCATACTATTCTTTGTTTTCTCAGGTGCAAGTCTGCAGCTTGATGTCATAATGAATATACCGGTACTGATAGTAGGTATTGTATATATTGTTGTACGTGTCGTCGGCAAATATGTTGGTGCATACATCGGATCTACAGCAACACACTGCGACGACAAAATAAGAAAGAACCTTGGAATTGCGCTTTTCCCTCAGGCCGGTGTTGCTCTTGGGATGAGTCTTATGGCATATGAACTCGACGGATCCGGAACTCTTATAAGAAACATCGTGCTATTTGCTGTGCTTATATATGAGCTTATTGGTCCAGTACTGACAAAAACAGCATTAAAAAGAGCCGGAGAAATATCTCCGGTCCCTGAAGAGGTTCTCAACAGACGCAAAACAAATCAGAATGCATAGCGGGTCAGGTTCTTTTTTCAAACTTTTCCCCGCAATTAGGACAGGTTATCCTTATCTTGCCCTTTCCTTTAGGTACTCTCATCTTTGTACCGCATGAATTGCATTTATAATACTTGTAGTATTTCCGGTCTTGGATCCTTTTCTTAAACCCTGTAAAGAAATTCTTTATCTTAAAGACTGCGCCCAGGAAAGCAGCGTTCTCCATCTGACGTTTATAGATATTACGGGAAAACATTCTGTAAAAGGCTATTACGATAAGAGCTATTGAGACAACAAATGAAAAAGGAAAATGGATTATAGATATGATGAATGCAACGATAATTAAGACTATGTTTAACACATCGCCGCCATATCTACCATACATAAATCTTCTCAAACCGTTCATTTGGATTTCCTTTCCTTTTACAAAACGTCAGGCAGTTTTTATCTTTCTCACAGCATTACGGTAATCAGGCAAGATAGAAGCAATTAAATCATAAAAATCTCTGCTGTGATTCTTATACTTTATGTGAGCTAATTCATGCACAACAACATAATCAATAACATCATCATCGTAAAGCATGAGCCTCCATGAAAAGCAGATAGAATCCGAAGGGCTGCAGCTGCCGAGTCGTTTTTTTGCAGATGTAATACGAATTGCACTCGGATAAAGCATCATCAAAGAGCCATAGAAAGCCACTTTTTTTGTCAATACATCATTAGCCTTTTCTCTGAGCAGAATCTCTTCTTCTTTACCAACACTTAGAAATCTTTCTTTGTGTTTTAACGCTCTTGCAATACTCATTTCTATCCAAGTCTTTTTTGATTCAAGGAACGCATCAATCTTGGACCGTGATACATAGAACGGAGCCCTTACTACCAGTTCGGCATCACTTGTCACCTTTATCATTATTGAGCGTCTGTTGCATCGCACTATTTTAATATCACTCGAATTCAACATACAGATCCTCAAAGCTTCTCTTTCTATATTCAGAAGCTTTATAAGCATCCTTTATTTCCATAGGTATCATCTGACCGTATGATACTGTTTCATTATATTTTTTGGCTGGTGTATTTTTACCGCAACACTTTTCCCAGTCAAGCCTTCCGGTTCTTGCAAACTTCATGAAATCAGCCTGCATTACAGATGACATTTTTCTTGCTTTTTTTCTGAACCAAGTAAAGAGAAACATATACTTTGCAAGACCGGCACTGAAATCACCGAAAATAAAAGGCAGATCACTTGAATGGAAGGAATGCAGATTTGAAATCCTCATAGCGACTGTCTCGTATTCAAAACTGTACATCCAAACATCATTATTTTTGCTGTACACCTCCGCAAACCACGTGCTCGCAAGTCTGAAAACGAGGTCAGCCATCATCATAGAAGGCCCCCTTTTGCCGAATTTTTCCCTGTACATAACAGGTATACGCTTCCTGAGGTCTTCTGATTCAACACTGACACCGCTCTGCATGATACCGTCTATCTCAAGTGATTTAGCAATAGGTTTTATAAATAAAAAGGACATCTCTTCCTTTGTATTACCCATCAGAACAGGGATACTCTTCTTGTTTGCTGCAGGTATGGGAAACCGCTCCACCATATCCCCATCAATCTCAATAGTAAATGTACCGGATCCCATTCCGCAGAAATAAGTAAAGCCAATCTGTTTTTCTATAATCTCAGAAGGACTGCATTCTCTGAGTCTGTCAGGAGCAAAGCCACTGTATTCTATGAATTTTTCTGCAAGCGATGCAGCCTCTTCTCTTGTTACAAACAAGGTAGGACCGCTGCTCATCATAATAGCCTTTGACAAATACGGTATAACGTCATCCATAGTAACAAGAGCACTTATAGTTATAGCACCGGCTGACTGCCCCATTACTGTTATATTTTCAGGATCGCCTCCGAATGCTTCAATATTATTGTGTGTCCATTTAATTGCATTGATTATATCCGACAGACCGCAGTTTGAATCATAATCACCATTTGCAGAAAAATCCAGCCAACCAAGTACTCCAAGCCTGTAATTGACAGTTACTACAACCGCATCATGATCCTTTGCAAGATTGATGCCATTACAGGAATCATCAGCACCGCTACCTGAACAGAACGAACCGCCATGAATATAAAGAATTACCGGAGCATTTTTTGTCTCTGGTCTCGCCCAAATATTTAGATACAGGCAATCTTCAGACATTTTCTCTGAATCATATTTTTTCTGAGGTGAACTTTTTGCATACTCGAATGCATTTACCGGTGCATCATATTTATCTATTAAAATGCTCCTTTTAAACCTTAAAGACCCTACGGGTGGCTTCGCGTAGGGTATTCCTTTCCATACAGAAACGCCGTTTATAATCGCTCCTGTAAAAGAACCATTATTGCTATCAACTGTTACACTTTCTCTCATACTAACAAAAGGATTATTCTATCTTTTCTCAAAGATGATAGTGTCTTTATCTCCGAGTTTTTCGTAACTGTCATTCTTAATAGTCCAATAAAAGATAGGTATCTTAAATATCGCCTTACAGAACCTGAGCGACAGATTCTTTCTGTCAGCTTCTCTGTACGCTATGAAATCAGGCTTCCCAACACAGTTCACAAGCAAGTTTCTCAAGAAATAATCACCAAATGGGTTAAGCCTCTTACCGTTAGCTTTATAAAAATCACCATGCTTGTTTATATAACCCGAAAGCTGCCCTCTGACTATCAAAGGCTTGTTTATTCTGTACCAAAACAGAACACGGGGATCAAAACTTTCCACACAGTAATCACCATCATATTCACTAAGAACCTGATCCGTCATACTGCAGAGTTCCTTAACATTATTGTAAGTTGCTTTTATTTCTACAAGGAGAGTCGCCTTGCCGTCAATCTCATTCAGAACATCCTGAAGTGTCGGTATGGTTTCTTTTGTATCTTTTAATCTGAAAGAACGTATTTCATCATAATCCAATTCTTCAATGCGTCTGTTAATACCGCACATTCTCATGAGACTGTAATCATGAAAGACCACAACTTGGCCGTCATTTGTAAGGTGAACATCAAGTTCAACAGCATAACCATTATCGGCAGCTTTTCTGAAAGCAGCAAGTGAATTCTCGGGGACTTCAATATTATCATACAGACCCCTGTGAGCATATTTAATCGTATAATAATCACTGAGATTTTCAGGATGCTTTATCCTGGGCAACAGCATCAGAAACCATATAACAACTATCGCTGCTATAACAGATATCAAAATGATCATTATTTATTAACCCCACTTAACAATTCGTTTACCTCACCAAATTTGGAATACAATGTCATATCTATACTCATAGGAGTAACAGTAATATATCCCTCGTCCAGCCACTTGGCATCTGTGCCGTTGATCTCATTATAATCCTTTTTGGTACGAGTGAAATTCACATAATAATAAGTCCGACCGAAAAAATCATCTATTGGAGAATAGAAGAAATTATTCATACTCTTTCCCATCGGGCATACTTTAAAACCTTTTATTTCTTTACTTTCCCTCAGCGGGAAATTGATACTAAGTATATACTCCCTATAACGTTCTATGTCAGAAGATTCAATGAGTTTCTTTGTGAACTCAGAAGCATATCTGTAATACCTACTGAAGTCATCTTTTGACATTAGTTTGGTAATCTCCTGGGAAACTGCCAAAGCCGGAATACCCTGTATAGTACCTTCCAGCGCTGCGCCTACAGTTGCTGAAGCCGGTATGTCAGTCCCGAGATTGGCCCCTGCATTTATTCCTGCAATTACCATATCGATATTATCTCTTCCAAGTTTTTCAATGCCCAGAAGCACACAATCACAAGGGCTCCCGTTTGTCGTTAAAACTTTCTTGCAGAATGAAAGAGATTCATCTTCATATTCATCTATCTTAAGCGGTTTACTGAAAGAATAGGAATGACTGGCAGCACTTCTTTCACTGTCAGGAGCAACAATATATATACTATGATCAGCACTCAAAGTCTCTGCAAGTATATGCAAGCCTTGCGCTTTAATACCATCATCATTTACAAGTAAAATATTCATATATTCCCACTTTCAAAACAACCTATATTACTATACTATATACAAATTAAAAGTCAAGTTGTATAATGATTAACCAGTGAGTTCGAAACCATCCTCACTTAAAACAAAACTAAGGAGAAAAAAATGAATAGAAGGACTAAGTACCTGGTTCATGCCGCTCTTATAGCTGCACTCTACGTAGTGTTAACAATAATATCAAATGCGGCTGGACTTGCAAGCGGAGTTATTCAGGTAAGGATATCTGAAGCGCTTACAATTCTTCCGGCTTTTACACCGGCTGCAATCCCGGGATTATTTATCGGATGCTTACTCTCAAATACTGTCACTGGCTGTCTGCCCTGGGATATTGTCTTCGGATCTATCGCCACACTAATCGGTGCTTTAGGCACATGGGCAGTAAGAAAGAGAAATCCATTCCTTTATCCTCTATTCCCGATAGTATCAAACTGTGTGATCATACCTTTTATCCTTCAGTATGTATACCAGTTTGAAGGAAGTTATTTCTATTTTATGCTCACCGTAGGCATTGGAGAAGTAATATCATGCGGCGTGCTTGGACTCTTGCTTTACAAGGCGCTAAATAAGCCATCAGTCAGAAGATACATAGAACTTTAATAGATAAAAAAACTCCCGCCCATAAGAGCGGGAGTTTTCAATTCAAATCATTTCTTAGAAGCGCTTTTAGGAGCTTCAACTAATTTTCCGTCATAGTAACCACAGTTACCGCACATTCTGTGTGCAAGCTTGGGCTCATGACACTGCGGACATTCAGAAACAGCAGGTGCCGAAAGTTTCCAGTTAGCTTTTCTTGAATTTTTACGCGCTTTAGATGTTCTTCTTTTGGGAACAGCCATTATGTTACACCTCCTAATTCTTAAAATCAGTCACTCGATTATTATAATAATTGCTCACATATTTGTCAACACTATATTATAATGCGATTTCAGCAGTATCCCTTGCTATGACAAGTTCCTCATCAGTTGGAACGATTATTATCTTGACTTTGGAATCTTCTGCATTGACAAAAGCTTCTTTCCCATGTATTTCCGCATTCTTTTCCTTATCCAACTTGATTCCAAGGAACTCAAGACCTTCCAGAACCTTCTCACGGACCATAGTATCGTTCTCACCAACACCACCGGCAAATGTTATTGCATCAACACCGCCTAGAGCAGCTGCATATGCACCTATGTATTTCTTGACTCTGTAATTAAAGAGATTAAGAGCTCTTATAGCACCAGCCTCTCCCTCTTTTGCTGCAGATTCAAGATCTCTGAAGTCACTGCTTATGCCTGAAAGACCGAGCATGCCGCACTTTTTATTTAAGAACGTTACAGCATCTTCTGTGCTCCCGATACCATACTGCTTTTCTAAGTAAGGAATCGCTGAAGGATCGATATCACCTGAACGCGTTCCCATAGCAAGACCTTCAAGAGGTGAAAGGCCCATTGTTGTGTCCATGCATTTCCCGCCCTTTACAGCAGCGATGCTGGAACCGTTTCCGAGATGGCATGTGATTATCTTAAGATCGGGACTATCTGATCCAAGTATCTCAGCTGCTCTTGCTGAAACATAGCGATGTGACGTGCCGTGGAATCCATACTTTCTGATATGACTCTTTTCATATGCATCATAAGGAATAGCATACAGATAAGCATAGTCCGGCATCGTCTGATGGAATGCGGTATCAAAGACTGCTACATTAGGTATTCCGGGCATCTTAGCCATACAGGTTTCAATACCTTTAAGGTTTGCGGGATTATGAAGAGGTCCCATAGGAATGCACTCTCTTATTACATCAATAACCATGGGTGTAACAAGCTGTGACTCTGTGCATTTTTCACCGCCGTGGAGCACTCTGTGTCCGACAGCTTTTATCTCATCCATACTATTGATAACACCGTGCTGAGGATCGGTAAGAGCACTAAGAACGGCATCCATAGCCTCACCGTGTGTAGGCATAGGGATCTCTATACTGTACTTTTCCTTACCGGTAGGCCTGTGTGTCAGTGCAGAACCTTCTATTCCAATCCTCTCGCAAAGACCTTTTGCTATGACTTTTTCATCATCCATATCAATGAGCTGATATTTGAGAGATGAACTACCTGCATTTATAACCAAAACATTCTTCATAATATATCTCCAATTAATTATTTCTGTGCCTGAACGGCAGTGATAGCAACAACACTTACAATGTCATCAGAACTGCATCCTCTTGAAAGATCGTTAACAGGTCTGGCCATGCCCTGACAAATAGGACCAAACGCTTCCGCTCCGCCTAAACGTTGTACAAGTTTGTAACCAATATTTCCGGCCTGTATATCGGGGAATATCAAAACGTTTGCCTTGCCTGCAACGGCACTGCCGGGGCTCTTTAACTGGCCGACTTTTTCGACTAATGCTGCATCTGCCTGAAGTTCGCCATCTACATTAAGATCAGGAGCCAACTCTTTAACAAGTTTTGTAGCCTCAACAACCTTATCAACAAACTCATGCTTAGCACTGCCCTTTGTTGAGAAAGACAGCATAGCGACTTTGGGATCCATATTACAAAGACTCTTAGCTGTTTCAGCGGAAGCGATAGCTATAGCAGCAAGATCTTCGGAACTGGGATCGATATTGATAGCGCAATCGCCAAATACCATGACTCCATCGTCACCGTACTCTTTTTTGGGAATATCCATAACAAAACAAGAAGAAACGATCTTTATACCAGGGGCAGTCTTTATAACCTGCAGCGCCGGTCTTAATGTATCACCGGTAGAGTGTATAGCACCTGATACCATACCATCGCCCTTACCGTTCTTGATCATCATTACTGCATAGTACAGGGGATCTTTGCATGTTTCCAGAGCTTTCTCAGGAGTTACGCCCTTCGCCTTACGCATCTCATAAAACTGATCGGCGTATTCCTGAAGATCATCAGCTGTTTCCGGATTGATAACTGTTATATAATCGTAGTCAACATCACCGAGCGCGCCCTTGATCTTAGCCTCATCTCCGAGCATGACAAGTTTTGCGATCTTCTCAGCAGCGATAATACCAGCAGCTTTAATAGTTCTTTCCTCTTCGCCTTCGGGAAGAACAACCGTCCTAAGATCAGATTTAGCCTTTTCTTTTATCCTATCAATCAATGACATATTCAAGATCCTCCACTATTCCAATAAAATTGATCGTTTGATATAATCAAATTAAATAATCACAATATATTATTATATTAAATAAACGTTGATATTGCAAAGGTTTTCAGATGGAAATCACAGGTATAGTATGTGAATTTAATCCCTTTCATAACGGACACAAATCCCTTATAGAAAGCGTAAAAAAAACACATAAAGACTCTTATATATTATGCCTTATGAGTGGACACTTCGTACAGAGAGGTGAACCGGCCCTTTTTGACCGCAGCATAAGGACAAAAGCTGCATTGAAGTGCGGTGCAGATCTTGTTGCAGAACTTCCCGTATGTTATACGCTTCAAAGTGCAGAAGGCTTTGCATCCGGTTCTGTATCTATATTTAACGATATAGCATGTGTTAACAGGCTTGCTTTCGGCAGCGAAATCGGAGATATTTACAGACTCTCCAATCTGGCCGAAGAAATAACTAACAACAGGGACATGATAGATCAAAGGATAAAAGATGATCTTTCAACCGGTGCACCCTACGGGAAAATACTGACAAATGCAATATCAGAATTCTGCAAAGAAGCTCATCTTCTGAATCTACCAAACAATCTACTCGCTGTTGAATATATAAAAGCTATCAAGAATACAGGTTCTAGTATTATACCGGCTACTTTTAAGAGAACAGAAGGATATACTATAAGTTCGGCAAGCGTATTAAGGGAAATGATTCTCAGCGGTAAAAAAGATACTGCAATAACTTATGTCCCCGATGAAATAAAAAACGAATATCTCTCCTATCCTGATTCAGGACTCGTAACACTTAATGATTTCTGGAGCGTTATATGCTATATGCTACGCTCAGGCATTTATGACATTTCTGGGATTCAGGGAATAACCGAAGGTTTTGACAACAAATTGATTGAGGCAGCAATGGACAGCAAAGATTATAATGACTTTATCAGCAAAGTCTCTCAGAAGCGTTTCTCGGGAAGCAGATTAAAGAGGATCCTTATTTCGATTATGCTGATGATCAATAAGAGTGATGCAAAAATAGCCGGGAACAATTATCTTAGAGTTCTCGGCTATCGAAAAGAATCATCCGGATTATTGTCTGAAATATGTAGAAGATCCAAATGCCCCGTCATAACTCAATCATCTGAACTTAAAGAAATAAGCAACCACAATGTGCTTGCAGCCAAAGACATACTTGCTTCAGACTTATATGCAATGGCCGCACGTCAGGCAGGTAGAAAGGAATTTTTAAACAGGTTAATCGTTCTTTGATCCGTTATAGATATACTCGCAAATACCATCCGGAACAAAGGCCTTAATATCTTTACCAAAATATAATAATTCCCTGACAGCAGATGACGATATATGTGCAAGATTCTTATCAGCAGGCATAAATACAGTATCTATATCGCCGGAAAGTTCTGAATTAATCATATACATCTCATATTCATATTCAAAATCAGCAGCATTCCTAACGCCCCTCAGTATCGTATCTGCTTTTACTTTTTTTGCGTAATCGACCAGTAATCCGTCAAATGAATCAACTGATACATTATCCATACCCTTTAATGAGGCCTTCAGCATTTTTATTCTTTGGCCCTTATCAAACATAGTAGTCTTACTGCTGTTCACCAGAATAGCCACATAGACTTTATCAAAAAGTTTAGCAGCTCTTTCAATCATATTGATATGACCTTTAGTTACCGGGTCAAACGAACCCGGAAAAACACAAATATTATTCATTATCAATAAACCTCATATATGTAATATGGCACTTGCCGTACCTCTTTTTCTTTATTATCTCATATTTACTTAATGCCGGAAACAGTTCTTCATCACTCTCTAGAATTATGACCGCATCTTTGTTAAGGATATCATTTTCACTTATACAATTGAGCACATCATGATAAAGCGATGCAGAATAAGGCGGATCTATATACACATAATCAAATCTGTACCTGCCAGAAAGTTTGATTATGACAGTGCTGTAGTCACCAAACATCACAAGGGCATCATCAGTATATCCGGCACTCTCTATGTTTTTATTGACTACTCCCAGTGATTCTCTGGAATTATCCGCAAAACACACAAAAGAAGCGCCCCTGCTCAAAGCTTCGATGCCAATCCCACCGGTACCGGAAAATAGATCCAGAAAACTGGCACCCTGTATACTGAACTGAATGCTTCCGAAAACAGCTTCTTTTACATTATCCTTTGTGGGTCTTACATCTCGTCCGATTGGAGAATTAAGTCTAAGTCCCCTTTTTTCACCCGCTATTATCCTCATAACTCTCTGGTTCTGATAATTTCTTTATCGGTTATTATGTAATCCATCATGATGTCATAGTCTTCAGAATATACATCATCCACTATCTGGAAATCATAAGCAAGACCTACCTTGACAGCATCACTTTTCGCAAAAGCAAGCAACCTGTCATAGTATCCCCTGCCAAAACCAACACGTCCGCCTTTTCTGTCAAAACATATGCCCGGCACAACAAAAACATCAATATCCGAAGGCTCAGCACTTGTACCGGTTGCCAAAGGCTCCAGAATGCCGAAATGGTTGATTCTCATTGAATCAGTAACAGGATATATAAGTATATCGTCTCCGCTCAGGACGGGCATAAATACTGTTTTGGATATATCTCTGAGTTTATTGTAAATACTACCAGTCTTCACCTCATTGTCAAAGTCAGAATAGAGCATATACGTATCTTTGTCACAGATATCCGAAACAGAAAAAAAACTTTCAGAAATACTGACTGATCTTGCAGATGAATCATCTTCATCAAGCTTCTTTCGCTTCTGCCTTATTTGGCTTCTTAGTTCAGACTTAGTCAGCATTAATATAACTCCTTGGGATTCTTGCATTGAAGGAGAGTAAAATCTCATAACTTATAGTGCCGCAGATCTCAGCTATATCATCAGCATCAAATCTTTTGTCACCGCAGGATCCGAGTATGATCACGCGATTGCCGCATTTGACATCTGGTATGTCTGTAACATCAATCATTGTCTGATCCATACAAACACGGCCAGCAATATCCGCGTAATACGAACCGCTATCGGTCAATACGATCATCCTGCCTTTATTTGAGAGCAATCGGTTATATCCGTCACCATACCCTATAGGTACCGTAGCAATCTTTCTTTTTTTGTCAGCCACAAAAGTAGCGCCATAACTGACCGATCCGCCTTCAGGTATTTCTTTGAGAAAAACAATTTCCGAATAAACCTGCATAACCGGTTTTAATTCCTTCTTAATATCAGGGGAAAAGCCAACGCACGGATTGTAACCGTAAAGGGAGATTCCAAGTCTGACCATATCCTCATGCATTTCCTTGTTCCTGAAAATCGCAGCAGAATTACATATATGGCACTTTGGATAGATGCCATTTTCATTCAGTATACTCTTAAAAGCACAGAATCTATCATATTGGTTCTCAGTAAAAGCAGGATCATCACCGTCAGCACACGCAAAATGACTGAATAGTCCAACCGGGGAAATATTGGATCGCGTCTTCAAAAATTCAATGCAGTCAGAGAACTCATCCAAAGATGAAAATCCGATTCTTCCCATACCGGTATCAGACTTGAGGTGAATACTTATCTCTATGCCAGATGCAACAGCAGCTACGTCAATAAGTTCCTTATAACTAGCCACACAGATCTCAAGATTGTATTTGATTGCAAGCTCTATCTGCTCTTTAGACGAAACGCCGAGCACAAGTATCTTTTCTTTTATTCCACTGTCTCTCAGGACTACAGCTTCCTCGGCTAAAGCAACAGCTAGGAACCCCGCCCCTGCCTCAATTGCAGCACGTGCAACCCTCGAAGCACCGTGACCGTAAGCATTACTCTTAACAACAGCCAAAAGCACAGTATCTTCGTTAAGGAAAGATTTGGCAACTCTTACATTATTCCTTACCGCATCCAGATCTATTTCAGCATATGTATGTCTGTACAAACGTAACACCTCTATTTAAGTCAGATTTCAACTGCTATAAATTTCCCGCATTCAATATCGAGCTCAAACATATGCCCCATACCCAATCCGCCTATTATACTCATAGAAGCACATATATATCCTTTATGAGCGATAATGCATATATTTGAATCGTTGTATGTATTAATTATATCATTAATCGATTTTTTGCATGATTTATAATACTCTTCTGCAGATTCACCGCCCGGAAATGAAAAAGACTGCCAATTGGCCAGATACTCTTTAGCATCATACGGATAAAGCACAGAAATTTCGTTAAAAGAAAGGTTTTCGAATTTCCCGAAATCAACCTCTCTGATATCTGTTCTGTACTGAATAATATCAGTAGGAAGAAGGAGTTCTTCAAATAGTATCTTTGCGCTTTGTCTTGTGCGAAGTGAATCTCCGCAAAGCCATACATCGACTTTCTCTTTTTCGATATATTTTTTTGCGTCTCTGACCTGTGCCTCTCCAGCAACGCTTAATGGAGTATTAGTGGAACCGCAGAACAGATGCTGTTCGTTTGCTGTTGTAGAGCCATGCCTCATAAAAATAATCTTCAAATCATAAACCTCCGGACTGAGATCAGCCTTTGATAATTACTGGTATACCACTTACCACGAGCCAAACGGCCTCTGAATCCTGCGCCACGATCTGATTCACATGACCGCTCATATCTCTGAAAGCACGGGAAACACCACTCTCGGGAACCAGACCGCTGCCTACCTCATTAGTAACAAAGACAACTCTTTTGCCTTTAGCATATATTTCATCAATGGTTTCTTGAATATACCCGGTATATCTGGCTTCTGTCTCCTCAAAAAGGCGAAGATCAGCATCCTCTTCAAAGCAACCATCGTTAAACATAAAATTAGTTCCAAGTACAGTAAGACAATCCACAAGATAAACTTCGTGATCAGTAGATGCAATAACATCTTTAATATCATAAGGCTCTTCATACACTTTCCAAGTATTAGGTCTCGATGCCTTATGCTTTTTTACCCTTCGCTCCATCTCACTGTCAGTAATAACAGATGTCGCTATATATGCTACGTCGTCATACTGCGAAACAAGTCGCTCTGCGAACTTACTCTTTCCACTCCTGGATCCGCCCGTTACAAGGTATACGCCAGGTTTACCTATACAGTAGCTACTCATATTACCATCCTTAAATCAGTATTGTTCAAAAAACAGCGAAGAACCGTTCCTGAGTTCATCGCACAAGTATCTATTAACATCTGCTGTTTGGAAGTTTGTGAGACCAAACAGCCTCAGCGCTTCCTTATCGTCAAATACTTTCATCATTGTGTATTCACCGCTTCCGTATGCTCCGGGTCTTAAATACCGAACGGGTTTTGAAAACGCAGAGAGCTCATATATCATTTTAGAATACTCCTCGTTATCACGGCAAGTATTCTCAATAACATTTACATTGTCATCTTCAACGAAGAACATGCAATACCATCCCTTTTCAGAATCACATAATAAATGACCGCCGTCACATAAATGTTCATTAATTCTGATATTTATATCGTTAATATCTCTGTCAAAATAATAGTCATAGCTTGATATATAATTCTTGTAAATATCAAACATAATTTGCGGATCGTACAAATCAATATTAATACTGCAAACAGAATCCCTCACCGGTAAAACCTCACCTGGCATCATGTCCGAAACTGTATTCCAGCCTAGTTTTTTGTAAAACGCATGATCAAACGGATGAAGGAAACCCAAATAGCATCCCCTTTCACTCATCTCATTCGCGGTATGATATAATAAACCTTTCATATAACCTTTATTTCTGTTATCAGGAGCAGTGCAGCATCCGGCTATGAAGACACTTTTACAGGCTTTTCCACGCAGTATAAATACTCTGGGGAGTGCTACGAGCATAGATATGAGCCGCCCGCCTTCAAATACACCGAAAATATTGTCCCTCTTCACCTTGGTGCTGAAATAATTATTTATAAACTCCGGACTATCCCCGAATGAAACATACCACAGCTCTTTAGCCTTATCATTTTCTTTTTCTAAAATTATACGTGTATCCATAAATCAATACTCAAAAAACATATCGTATTTATATACCATGCCGCATGGATAATATGATTCCTTGGATTTTCTAAGGCCGCTTATTCCCATATCCTCAGCTCTATTTACATAAACGGTATCCACCCATTCATTGGCAATAAAACTATTATTAATATATTGATAAGCCCCATCGTACCTGCCGAGGCATTTCTCTATATGTATTAAAGCAGTCTCGTCAGTAAGTCTCTCCCCTATGCTGAATCCGACATATTCACCGTTTATCTTTATAACACAACCTTTAACTCCTAAAATATCAAAATTCGTAATGAGCCTCTCAATAGCCACGGACTCACTCAGTTCATCTGAAGTCACAGACCGTTCTCTCATCCACTCTCTTTCAATATCAAAGCAGATATCTCTCATTGAAGCATCATAAGGAATATACTCAACCTCATATGTATTCTTAAGCTTATTAATATGATTTCTCTTGCTATGATACTTTTTGCCTTTGAGGTTAAGCAAATCATCTGTGAGATACAGGTATTCTGAATTATTAAGGTCCAGATGAAAAAGACAGTTAAACCCAGCTTCTTCAAGAGCGGATTTGGTATCTTCCAGAACGAATTTGTAATTAACTCTGTGGAATTCACTTTTCATGTAATCCGCGCCTTTTAACACACATGAAACCAAGTCGGCACCTTCATCCATAACATAAGGCTGGAGCATAAAAGGATAGTACCCCCTCCATTCCTGAATGACATAAAGAGCATCATCATCAGTTGCAATCTGAATGTTTCCTTCCTGCGCCAATATAAAACAGTTAACAAAGGACGCATCGAAACTTTTCACTTTTTTTTCTTTAAAAAATGAATTGAACAATTCTCTGTCATCTATTGTTACATAATGGAACTGGAGTTGGCTCATAAAACTTTACGGACCTCAACACTATCAAAGATTGAATCATAATCCGTTTTGAGCATAAGTTGGGTCCCCTCCCTCATTATTGAAGCTGTTGCTGCGGAAACACCACAGCGAAGAGCATATTCTGCACCATTTTTAAGTCCATGAACTATACCTGCGACCATGGAATCGCCCGCACCGACAGTTGACAGTATTTCAACTCTCATTGGCTCAGCATAGAAAACATTGGCTGAATCAGTAAGAAAAGCCCCTTTTCCGCCAAGAGTCAACGCAACATACTTTATATTCTTTTCGATCGCGAAGTTTACTAGTATATCAGGAATAGCTGACAGATCATCGAGCCATACTCCGGAAAGATCATGAAACTCATCATAATTAGGTTTAATCAAGTCAGGCTGCTGCTCCACTCCTTTTGAAAGAGCATATCCGCTGGCATCCAATACACAAAAAACATCCCTGCGTTCCAAAACGGAGATCATATCAGCATAAATACTGTCGTCAGCACCTGCTGGCAAGCTGCCTGTAAATATGACCGTGTCTCCGGGAGACGGCAACGCAAGGATCTTATTCTTAATACGGTCCATGTCTTCTGTACCAACTGGAGAACCTGATTCGTTGATTTCTGTTATTTCATGCTTAGAATAATCAAATATCTTTGTGTTAATTCTTGATATCCCGGATATCTCTTCAAAGCAACAATTTACATCGTGCCTTTTTAAGCGATCCAGAATAATCCCAGAATCATCAGCACACAGATAACCCGCGCAAGTATTCTCTTCACCAAGAGATGCCAGCACAACAGAAACATTAACAGCCTTACCTGCGCCGTTAACTATGCTTTTCACCGGACGGTTTGTTCCACCGATCTGAAATTCATCAAAGTATTCAGTCTTATCAATTGTAGGATTAAGATAAACCGTAAAAATCATATCAATAATACAAATCGAGGGAGTGTGTGTTACACCCCCTCTTAATAAAGTGTCTTATAAAGATTATTCTTCAGCGTCAACCTTTGCCTGTTCTATAACCTTAGCAGCCATCTGAGCCGGGAGTTCTTCGTATCTCTCAAATGTGAGCTTGAAGGAACCTCTTGCCTGAGTCATCGATCTTAGGTCAGTAGCATATTTAACCATCTCGCTCATCGGTACCTCTGCGGTTACCATCTGACCATCCTCACAGGGTGTCATACCGAGAACACGTCCTCTCCTCCTGTTAAGGTCACCGATGATATCACCCATGTATTCATCAGGTATAACGACCTCGGCCTTGCATATGGGCTCAAGCAGAACAGGATTAGCGTTAGCACATGCAGCCTTGTATGAAAGTCTTGCAGCAGACTTAAACGCGACTTCTTTACTGTCAACAGGATGGTATTTTCCATCAAACAGTGTTGCCTTTATTCCGACCATGGGATAACCGGCAAGAACACCGGTTGTAATACTCTCTCTGAGACCCTTCTCAACAGCGGGGATGAATTCCTTAGGAACAACACCACCGACAATATTGTTGACAAATTCGAAATCTGACGAGCCGTCAGTTATAGGCTCAAATCTGATGTTAACAACACCGAACTGTCCTGCACCACCTGACTGTTTCTTGTGCTTACCTTCTGCTTCAGCTGCTTTTCTTATAGTCTCTCTGTACGGTACTTTAGGATCTACGAGCAAAGCTTCAACGTTGAACTTGTTCTTAAGCTTCTGCATGATAACATCCAGATGCATCTCGCCCATTCCGTTCGCAAGAGTCTCACCTGTCTCAGCGTTTGTAGTGATCGTGAATGAAGGATCCTCATCTTCAAGCCTGTGAAGACCTGCGAATACTTTTTCTTCTTCGCCTTCCTTCTTTGCAGTGACAGCAAGAGAGATACACGGTTCGTGGAAAGCGATAGGATCATATGTAACATCGGCTGTAGAAGCACAGAGCGTATCACCGGTTACAGTATTCTGGAGCTTTGCGATAGCGCCGATATCACCGGCATTTACCTTCGCGATGTTTTCAGATTTACCACCGACCATTATTGAAAGGTTGGAGCACTTCTCGGCTTTGCCTGTCCTTGAATTCTTAACAGCAAGATCAGGAGTGAGACATCCCTGCTTAACCTTGATGATAGATATTCTGCCAACGAACGGGTCAGCAATAGTCTTGATGACCTGAGCAGCAAAAGGCTTTGAAGAATCTGCGCCTTCAGTATCAACAGCACTGGGCATATATGAAACGATAGCATCCATAAGGGATGTTACACCCTGATTTGCAACAGCGCTGACTGCAAATACAGGAACAACGCTGCCATCGAGTACACCAAGTTTAATACCCTTCATGATCTCTTCGGGAGTAAGGTCGCCCTCTTCAAGGAACTTCTCCATGAGTTCTTCATCATTTTCAGCAGCATTCTCAAGAAGAGCCTCTCTCGCAGCTTCAGCATCAGCAGCTAATGAATCAGGAATCGGTATCTCCTTGAAGTTCTTTCCATCGCTCTCGTATGCCTTATTCTTTATAACATCCACAACGCCCTTAAGATTGAATCCATCTATTATAGGAAGCTGAATCTGGGTTATAGCTGAACCATACTTTTCCTTGAGCTGAGCGAGTGCCTTATCATAATCGGCATTCTCCTTATCCAGCTGATTAATAACAAAAGCACAGGGTTTCTTGTTACGCTTACAGTATTTATAAGCATTTTCAGCACCGACTGAAAGACCACCGAGTGCGCTCACAAGAATAAGAGCACTGTCTGCAAGATAATATGCCTGAGTCATCTCTGATACGAAATCAAAGAATCCGGGAGCATCTATAAGATTTATCTTTGTTCCGTTCCATTCGACCGGAGCTATTGCGGTTGATATGGAGATGTGGCGTTTCTTCTCTTCGGGATCGAAGTCAGTAACGGTATTCCCGTCTTCTACCTTGCCTATTCTGTCTGTAACTCCTGCGTCAAAGAGCATAGACTCTACAAGAGTTGTTTTGCCGTCTCCGCCATGACCGACTATAGCAATACTGCGGATATCTTTTGAATCATAAATCTTCATCCAGTTTCCCTCCATGAAAACGGTTTAGTTAAAAGTGAACATTAATATTTTACCAAATATAATATAAAATTAAAACCTTTTTAAAAAATAATTGAAGGTAACAGCGTGCTTATTATATAATTAATTACGATGCAATTATAATGAATAAATGCATCCAATGATTATTAAGTATACAGAGGTAACTATATGGAACAGGATAATAACAGACTGCCTGAAGAAGAGAACCTCCAGGAGCAGGAGACTGAAGTTGAAATAGAACTTGATAATTCACCAAAAATTGATGAAGAAGAACCCAGAATCAAGAAAAAGCAGGTAGTTCTTGGGATTATAGCCGGCGTAGTTATTATGCTCTCCCTGTTCTTCCCTCTTTTCATAAATATGGGCGGAACACTGCTTTCATATCTTTTTGTTGTAGTGTTTGCGGTGGAAATGATCATTTACAAAAAACTCTGTTCAAAATACAATACAAGATTTCGCCTCTTCATGATTGCATGGCTGGTCTCGATGATTGTATGCATAGTATTCTTTATTGTATTCGGTGTAGCAACGGGCATGCTTACTGTATAAGATAATATAAATATTGATAAAATAAAACCTGATGTAAGCACATCAGGTTTTTTAATATAGTTTTTTAAGCTTAAAATCATTTGTGTCACATGATACTAGATAATACGGTATATCACTGAGCAATAAAACAGGATACTTATCAATACTGTATTGTTTGCCGTGAAGATGTCCGTAAACAACAGCACTGGCTCCGGAATCGCTTATAAGTTTTGTAAAACCGGTATCTTTCCCATTAGGATATGCAGGCGGAAAATGCATCATTACTATTAGTTTTCTGTCCTCTATCAAAATTTTACCGGCAGAATCAAGTGTAAGCTGCAGTCTTATCAGTTCCCTGTCATAAATCTGACGGTCCTTATCCTCATCAAAACTTGGATCTCCGGGCATAATCCATCCCCTTGTACCGCAAATGACATAGTCACCCAGGCAAATGCTGTCATTCTGAATGACATATGTACCATTTGTAACTGCATTCCTTACTTTTGTAAGTGAAGTCCACCAGTAATCATGGTTTCCTCTTAGTATGACTTTTCTTCCGGGAAGATCCGATATCATTTTAAGATGAGGCAAAGCATCATCTAGCGACATAGCCCAGCTAAGATCGCCTGGAAGTAGCACAATATCATCCGGCTTAACGACCTTGTACCAGTTATCCTTTATCTTATCAAAATGATCTTTCCAGTTATCGCCGAAAACATCCATTTTTTTACTGTCATCGCACGTTAAATGGAGATCGGAAATAGCAAACAAACTCATAGGAATCTCTCCATAAGCGAAAGCAGTTCGTCCTTCCCTATCTTATCCTTTGAAGACACAGCAATCATTGGATAATCCTCTTCAGCATGAATAACCTTTTTCATATGCGCTATGCAGTTATTTCGTTTTGATTTAGCAACCTTATCAGCCTTAGTAAGAACGACAAGAAAAGGTGATCCGCAGTTCTGTGCCCAGTTAATCATCTGTATATCATCATCAGACGGATCATGGCGGATATCGAGCAGTATCACAAGAAGTTTTATATTGGGACTTGCCGAGAAATATCCGTTCATCATCTCAGCCCAGGATATCTTTTCCTTCTTGGATACTTTTGCATAGCCGTAACCTGGCAGATCAACCAGATAAAAACTATCATTCAGAAGAAAATAGTTTACCAGTCGTGTCTTGCCTGGTTGCTTGCTCACATAAGCCAGTTTTGAGTTGGAAGTAAGATAATTTATAAGCGAAGACTTGCCGACATTGGATTTACCGGCAATCGCGATCTCAGGTATATCTGAATCGGGATAAGACACCGTAAAGTCTTTTATGCTGAAACAGAATTTGGCTTTTGTAATCCTGATCATTTGAATTACTCCAGTATAAGATCAAGCACCTGCTTTATATTATCCGCATAGTGGAACTCAATATTATGCTTTACTACTGACGGCAGTTCGGATACATCAGATCTGTTGCCTTCAGGTACAATCATATCCTTTATTCCTGCTCTGTATGCAGCAAGGGATTTTTCTTTAAGGCCTCCTATTTTGAGAACGCGGCCAGTAAGAGTAATCTCGCCTGTCATAGCGATATCACATCTGATCTTTCTTCCGGAAAGAGCGCTGACCATAGCACTGACCATAGTTATGCCCGCCGAAGGACCATCTTTCGGTACAGCTCCCTCCGGCAGATGAATGTGCACATCCTTCTTTTCGTTAAGATCAGGATCAATACCATAGTCATCCGATATAGAGCGCACTACAGAATAACCTGTCTTAGCAGATTCTTTCATAACATCACCTAGTTGACCTGTAAGCTCCAGTTTACCGGTACCTGGCATCACGGTAACCTCAACAGGCAGAGTCTGACCTCCTACAGCAGTCCATGCAAGGCCTACAGCTACACCTACTGTATTTTCCTTCGGAACAAGATTATCCGGCTTTTTAGGAAGACCCAGATATTTACTAAGATTACTGTTATTAACTCTGACTTTCTTCAGATTTTCATTAATAATACGTACAGCAGCTTTTCTGAGAACTGTAGCTATCTCCCTCTCAAGTTTTCTCACGCCGGCTTCAGCAGTATAGTCATGTATTATTGACATAATAGCATCATCGGTCACTGATATCTGTTCCGGCTTAAGCCCATGCTCCGAAATCTGCTTAGGTATTAAATGTCTCTTTGCAATTTCAAGCTTTTCTATATCTGTATAGCTGCTGAACTCAATGATCTCCATCCTGTCATACAGCGGACCGGGGATGTTGTCAATATCATTTGCAGTCGTTATAAACATTACCTTCGATAAATCAAATGGTATATCAAGATAGTGATCATTGAAGGTGTTGTTTATCTCGGGATCAAGAACCTCAAGCATAGCAGACGAAGGATCACCCTTGAAATCGTTAGCCATTTTGTCTATTTCATCAAACAGGAACAGAGGATTCATACTTCCAGCCTGTTTTATTGATGTAATAACTCTGCCCGGTATACTCCCGATGTACGTTCTTCTGTGACCTCTTATCTCTGCTTCATCATGTACACCGCCAAGAGACATCCTGGTGAACTTTTTACCAAGCGCACGAGCTATAGAATGAGCTATGGAAGTCTTTCCTACCCCAGGAGGGCCGACAAAACAAAGTATGGGCCCATGCATGTCATCCCTGAGTTTTCTGACTGCCAGATACTCAATAATTCTCTCCTTGAGCTTATCCAGACCATAATGATCCTCATCAAGTATTTGCCTTGCATTCACAAGGTCAAGATTGTCTTCCGTGTATATTCCCCAGGGAAGATCTGTAAGCCAGTCAACATAACCTCTGGATACGGTTGCTTCAGGAGAACCCGGGGACATTGAAGCAAGCCTCTTAAGTTCCTTTGAAGCCTTCTCCCTTGCCTCATCAGACATCGGAAGAGTGTTTATCTTCTCATTGAGTTCATCAATCTCCTCAACATCGTTCGCTCCGTAACCAAGTTCTTTTTGGATTACTTTGATTTGTTCTCGCAGAAAGAATTCTTTTTGATTCTTATCTATCTGTTCCTTAACATTACTGTTTATCTCTTTATCAATCTTAAGTAGTTCTATCTCTTTATTAAAAATCTTGGTAAGAGCCTTCAGCCTTTCAAGCTCATCTATGCATTCAAGAAGTGCCTGCCTGTCTTCCATTTTTACGATAACGTTTGATGCTACAGTATCAGCAAAGCGGCCGGGTTCATCCATACTTGTCATAAGCGCGATAGTCTCAGGAGATATCTGAGTTGTGAGCCTGCCATACTCAACAAACATATCACTTATCTTACGCATATAAGCTTCTTTTACTATATCCTCGGCCATAGGCGGCTCATTATTCTCAAATACCTCAACTTCTGCTTCAAGATAAGGGTCAAACCTTAAAATCGAGACTGTCTTTGCTCTGTTAACACCTTCCACGAGTACACGAATATTATCTCCCGGAAGCTTTAGAATCTGCTTTACTTTCGCGACTGTACCTATTTCATATATATCATCAGCAACAGGATCCTCTACCATGATATCCTTCTGAGCACTCAGATAAATCATCTGATTGAGGAGCATGCTCTTTTCAAGTGCCTTTATAGATCTTTCTCTGCCAATATCAAAATGCATTACCATATGGGGGAAAACTACAAGTCCCCTCAAAGCAACCATCGGCAGTTTCTGTTTGTTAAGCATCTGGACCTCCTTAATAAAATTGCCGGAATAATACCCGGCAATAGAAAAGACTAAGAGATAATATTCTGGCTGCGCTTATTACCGTAAGCAGGCGGAGCCTTCTTTTCAGGAGCAGGAAGCACCGGGGCTTCATCACCGACAAGCAACAAAGGAATGTTGTTATGAACGGTCTCCTTGGTAATTATGCACTTGCTTATATCTTTCCTGTCAGGAATCTCATACATAGTATCAAGGATTATTGACTCAATTATTGATCTTAAGCCTCTTGCTCCGGTCCCGCGTTTAATAGCGAGATTAGCAATCTCTTTAAGGGCATCTCTCTTAAACTCAAGAGATACACCGTCAAGCTCAAACAGTTTCTTATACTGTTTTACGAGAGAGTTCTTAGGCTTGGTCAGTATATCAACAAGTCCCTTTTCATCAAGGTTATGAAGAACAGCCACAACCGGAAGGCGGCCGACAAACTCGGGAATAAGACCGAATTTCAGCAGGTCTTCGGGCTGCAGAGATTCAAACAATTCACCGACATCCTTTTCTTCTTTGGATTTGATGTCAGCGCCAAATCCCATAGACTTTGAGCCAATCCTGCGTTCTATAATCTTATCGAGGCCGTCAAAAGCACCGCCGCAGATAAAGAGAATATTTGTAGTATCGATCTGAAGAAACTCCTGATGCGGATGCTTTCTTCCGCCCTGCGGAGGAACTGAAGCAACAGTCCCTTCAATAATCTTAAGCAATGCCTGCTGAACGCCCTCACCTGAAACATCTCTGGTTATTGACGGATTCTCACTCTTCTTAGCTATCTTATCGACTTCGTCAATATAAATGATACCTCTCTGAGCTAATTCTATATCATAATCAGCAGCCTGTATAAGCTTGAGGAGTATATTCTCAACGTCTTCACCAACATAACCAGCTTCTGTAAGAGAAGTAGCATCAGCAATAGCGAAAGGAACATCGAGTATCTTTGCCATGGTCTGAGCCAGCAGAGTTTTACCGCATCCAGTTGGCCCTAACAGAAGAATATTACTCTTCTGAATTTCACCTAAATCATCACTTCGGCTGTTAATACGCTTATAATGATTATACACAGCAACAGCAAGACACTTCTTAGCATAATCCTGTCCGATAATATAATCATTCAGTTCTTTAACAATCTTTGACGGTTTGGGAGTTGACTTAAATACAGGCTTTGCATTGAGATTCTCGCCATCTTCAATTATATGTCTGCAGAGTTCAACACACTCATCACAAATATAAACACCATTGCCTGCAATAAGTCTTTTTACCTGGTCGTGAGATTTATTACAGAAAGAACACTTGTACTGTTCAAGTGATTCATCTTTTCGCTTCGTCATAGTTTAACCCTTCTTGGGAGCTATAATCTCATCGATCAGCCCATACTCCTTAGCATCTTCAGCAGACATGAAATAGTCTCGTTCCACGTCATTCTGAATAACCTCGAGCGGCTTGCCTGTTCTTTCAGACAATATCCTGCTCATCTTATCCTTGGTCTCCTGAATACGCTTAGCATGTATCATAATGTCAGTTGCCTGACCCTGAGCACCACCGAGAGGCTGATGAATCATTATCTCACTGTTTGGCAGAGCTTTGCGTTTTCCGAAAGTGCCTGCTGCAAGCAGAAAAGCGCCCATTGAGGCTGCCATCCCCACACAGATAGTACAAACATCACATTTTATGTACTGCATAGTGTCAAAAATGGCCATTCCAGCTGTTATTGACCCACCTGGGCTATTAATGTAAAGATAAATATCCTTGTCCGGATCTTCAGCTTCAAGAAAAATCAACTGAGCCACAACAAGATTTGCTGTGATATCATCTATCTCTCCGGAAAGGAATACTATCCTATCTTTAAGTAATCTTGAATATATATCGTATGAACGTTCGCCTCTGTTAGTCTGTTCAACGACCATAGGGACTAAACTCATAATTACACCTCTTTATTATTTAGATATTACTGCCTGGAAAAGCGGGTTATCATTTATCCTCTGCTTTTTTGGCAGCTGTTTTTTTAGCAGCCGGCTTTTTTGCTGCTGTAGTTTTCTTTTCTGCCGGTTTTTTTGCGGCTGTTGTCTTCTTAGCAGCAGGTTTTTTTTCTGCCGGTTTTTTTGCGGCTGTTGCTTTCTTAGCAGCAGGTTTCTTTTCTGCTGCGGGTTTTGCTTCAGCAGTCTTTTTAGCAGCAGTTTTCTTTACAGGTTCATCAGTATACTTTGCCTCAGCGAGAAGCATATCAAACAGTTTGTCAACTCTTACACGCTGCTTGAAGTATTCCATATCTTCATCACCAAGAGACTTTTTATAATCTTCAACAGTCTTATTGATCTGATCAGCGGAATCGGCTATAAGAGCATCTACATCCTTATCATCAGCCTCAATCTTTTCCTGCTTGATCATAGCCTCTATACAGAGTCTGGATTTAACTGCCTTTGTTGCATCATCCGTATGATCGGCACGAAGATCTTCCATCGTCTTTCCAGTCATCTTCAGATAGTCTTCCATCTTCATGCCCGAATACATAAGCTGATACTGGAGTTGCTGCATATTATAATCTATCTGTGAATCTATCATACACTGAGGAATATCAATCTTAGTAGAATCAACTATCTTTTCAATGATCTCATTCTCCATCTGCTCCTTAGCTCTGTTCTCTTCACGCTTTGTAAGATTTTTCTTGATGTCTTTTTTATACTCTGCCAAAGTATCGAAGTCAGATACGTCAGAAGCGAAATCATCATCTATCTCGGGGAGTTCTTTCTCTTTTACACTGACGACATTAACATCAAACACAGCATCTTTTCCAGCAAGTTCTGCTGCAGGATATGCTTCTGGGAAAGGAACATTGACCTGTTTTTTATCGCCTGCCTTTGCTCCAACAAGCTGATCCTCAAATCCTGGTATAAACATATTCGAACCAAGTTCAAGGGACTGACCCTCCGCTGTACCGCCATCAAATTTCTTTCCGTTTATGCTTCCCGAATAATCTATGACAAGAGTATCACCGATCTTAGCAGCTCTGTTGACCTCAACCCAGCGAACATTCTGCTGCTGAACGCGTTCAAGTTCAGCATTAACTTCTTTAGCCCCAATCTTGGCTTCTCTCTTTACAACTTCTACACCTTTATACTTTTTGACTTTAACTTCGGGCTTTACATAAGCTTCAGCTGTAAAGACAAGACCTTCCTGTCTACCGATCTTCTTTATGTCTATATTTTCAGGGCTTGAAACGATATCAAGACCGTTTTCGTCAATGACTTTTCCGTAAACATCTGGGAAAACTGTTTCGAAGGCTTCCTCATAAAACACACCCTCGCCATAATAGGCTTCTATCACTTTCTGAGGAGCTTTGCCCGGTCTGAATTTGGGTACATTATACTTTTTCTTCGTCTTGAAATAAGCTTTTTGTAATGCCTCATTAAAATCTTCGGGGCTGACCTCAACTAATATCTCAACTTTATTGCCTTCGAGTTTTTTTACATTATCTCCCATTGTTTATAATATCCTCCTAATGTAATCCTCTAAAAAATTCCAGCATAAAGTATAGCACATACCATTAAGTTATGCAATTACAGTAAACATAATATAAACGCGTTTCAATCAAGCAAAACAAATATAAAGACAGCAGCATTAACGCTGCTGTCATAAATATGAATTGAGAAAGATCTATAAGCCGAGTTCTGTTTTGATGGCCATCTATCTTGGCATTACGTTGCCGTAATGCTCACGCGATTACAAGGAGCTTAGCGGGCCGCTATTAAATGCTCCCAATTCAATCTTGCACCGGATGGGGTTTACATAGCCATTCAGGTTACCCTGAAGCTGGTGAGCTCTTACCTCGCCATTTCACCCTTACCTAATAAGGCGGTATATTTCTGTTGCACTTTCCTTGGAGTCACCTCCACCGGGTGTTACCCGGCACCCTGCCCTGCGGAGCTCGGACTTTCCTCACTGCTTAAAGCAACGCGACCATCCAATCTTCTCAATCATTACTGAAATAAAGTATCCTGCCGCAACTGTCACACTCTACTATATTGTTAGAAGCCTTTACCTTTGAGATAACACTCATCGGAAGCTGCATGTTGCAGCCGCTGCATCTGTCATCACTAAGTTTAGCTACAGGATTCTTCCATCTTGCCTTAATCTTGCTGTATTTATCCAGGAGATCTTTATCAACTGATTTGGCAGCTTCATCCTTTACAGCCTTGAGTCTGTCTATCTCATCGGATTTGGATGCAAGCTCGGCATTATACTGTTCCTTGAGTTTTTCAAACTCTTTTTTAGCAACAGCCATAGTCTTAATTGCAGCCACTATCTCTTCATTTATACCTTCAAGACGTTTCTTATTATCAACAGCCTTTTTCTTTAACGCTTCGAGATTCGTCTTGATCTTTCCGCATTCCTTTGCGCTCTCTTTTACACCTTCAACAAAAAGATCATCCATATCATAACCGGCCATCTCGGTCAGTTCATCATTTTTTTCATCAATCTCTTTTGAATACTTTTCAATCTGTTTGGCAATATCATTAAGAGAAGTGTCTATTGCAGCAGATTCACTCTCAAGTTTTTTGAGCTGTTCCTGTTTTGTTGTAAACACCTTCTTGTATTTGACCATTTTTTTTCTGGTCTCAGTATTCTTTACGGCTTCCTCGTATTCCTCGTATTCAATCTCTTTTGTTTGGTATAACCAAAGATCATCAAGCTGTTTCAATACTTTTCCCCCAAATCAATAATTAAAATACGGCCTTAAAGTCTCCATATCCCTGATAATCAGTAGATTATATTTTAACTCATCGGCTTTCTTTTGTAAATAATCGGCTGCCAGATGCACAAAACGCTTTTCGGTATCATAATGCCCGGCCTCAACAAGCACCATACCATTATTCTCTACATAAACATTATGCTTAATCTCTCCGGTGATAAACAGGTCAGCGCCCATGCTTGCTGCAACACCAACGAGGTCTGAACCTGCACCTGTGCATCCTGCTACACAATTAATAATCCTTTGCATGTCAGAGCAACTGACTCTGACCGAATCAGTCTTAAACACATCTTTGATCTTGCGAAGAATATCACTCAGTTCAACAGGTTCGGTATATCCGATAAAACCTGAACCATGAGACTCTTCCAAGCTCTCAAGAAACCCTATTTCTTTGAGGCCAAGTCTTTCCGCAAGATCAATATTCAATCCCCACTGCGCTTCATCAACAGAAGTATGTGCGCAATACAGAGACATATCATTCTTTATGATTTTGCAAGCCACCTCGCCTATACTATCATCTGCATCAACACTCTTTACTGAATTAAAGAACAGCGGATGATGAGACAGTATCATATTACAGCCGTGCTTTTCTGCTCTATTAACTATATCGCTGGTAACGTCAAGACAGATATATATACCTGTTATATCGTTGCCGGATACTATGTTCCAGCCGGTATTATCCCACTCGCACTGATACCCAGCAGGAGAAAAACTCTCGAGCAGATATCTGGCTTCACCTATTGTTATAGACAATTCAATCTCCTCCTTGCAGCATCAAGAAGCATCTCTTTTCCTTTTAATACTTCAGCTGCTCTATCACTGCCGGACGCATGAATCTCAGAAATATGTTCCGACTGCAAATCACAGAACCATACAAGAAAATCTCTGTATTCATCATCAATCACCAATGCTTCATTTATGCCGAGCACTGCATCATCAAAACTGATCTTCTTATGGATTCCGGTGTACTCCGATATAAGAACGGGATAGAATCTTCTGTCTTCTCTAATCGTTTTATCGCACCTGATCATAAAACCGTTTTCGTAAAGAAAACTACGCAGTTCATCTGCATTGGAATGAGGACAGAGTATGAGTTCTGGTCCCTCTGCTACTGACATCTCTTTAGATATAATCTCGGATATCAGATGACCGCCCATACCGGCTATAACTATAACATCAGTATGTCTGTCAGTAAGATGAGCAAGACCATCCGATAGCACACAATCAACTTTGCTTTCAAGACCTTTTTCTAAAACAAGCTTATATGCTTTTTCAAGAGAGTCTTTACTTATATCGGAAGCTATAACATATTCCGATCTTCCGGATTCTATCAAAGCGACAGATAGCAATCCGTGATCACATCCGATGTCAGCAACGCAGTTGCATTGATTGATTTTACCTAGAATATAATTAAGTCGCCCGCTTTTAAGGATATCCATTTATTCAAGGAAATCCCTGAGCTTTTTACTGCGGCTCGGGTGACGCAGTTTCCTTAAAGCCTTGGCCTCTATCTGCCTTATACGTTCTCTGGTGACCTGGAACTCCTTCCCGACTTCTTCCAGCGTTCTAGCTCTTCCGTCTTCCAGACCGAATCTGAGTTTCAGTACTTTCTCTTCCCTGGGAGTAAGAGTATCAAGCACATCCATGAGCTGTTCTTTAAGGAGCGTAAAAGCTGCTGCCTCAGCAGGGGCAGGCGCATCATCATCCGGAATGAAATCTCCGAGATGACTGTCTTCTTCCTCACCGATAGGAGTCTCAAGCGAAACAGGCTCCTGGGCTATCTTAAGTATCTCCCTCACTTTTTCTTCAGAGATGTTCATCTCTTTAGCAAGTTCTTCAGGCAATGGATCTCTGCCGTACTGCTGTAAAAGCTGTCTTGAAACCCTTATGAGTTTGTTTATGGTCTCAACCATATGAACAGGGATTCTTATCGTCCTAGCCTGGTCAGCTATGGCTCTTGTTATAGCCTGTCTGATCCACCATGTTGCATAGGTACTGAACTTATATCCCTTCTGATAATCAAACTTTTCTACAGCTTTAATAAGGCCGAGATTTCCTTCCTGAATCAGATCAAGGAACAGCATGCCTCTTCCCACATATCTCTTAGCGATACTAACAACGAGCCTTAAATTGGCTTCAGCAAGCTTCTGCTTGGCTGACTCATCGCCTTCTGCCATCCTGGTCGCAAGCTCGACTTCTTCCTCTGCTGTCAGCAGCGGAACTTTACCGATCTCCTTGAGATACATCCTTACCGGATCATCGATATTGATATTCTCCGGCATGGATATATCGTATTCAGTCTCTTCACTGTCAGTAAGTTCCGTATTGTCCACCTGTTCAACATCTTCATCGATAACATCGACATTCAGCTCTTCAAGCTTTTCATACAGATGCTCCAGTTGCTCAGGTCTTAAAACAGTATCATCGATGGTTTCCATAATCTCCTTATATGTAAGGACGCCTTTACTCTTACCAAGTTCGATGATTTTCTTTATACACTCGTCCGAATCCTTTATGTATTCTGCAGACGATGCATCAATATCCGCAACTTCAAATTCTTTAATCTGTTCTTTCTTATTTTCGCTTTTCTTCATCGCTTCACCTTTTCGCAGCCGGCGTTTATAAGCTTATTAAGCTCGTTTACTTCGGCCAACAACTCCTTCTTCCTTTCTGGATCTTCTGTATTTTTATACTCATCAAGCAGTTTTTGCTTTTCTCTCTCCAACTTTTTCTTATTGAAATCACTGACACAGTCTAACAGGAATGTATCCCTGTTTTTACCCGGCACCATATCATCAGGATCCGAATCAAATAATACAGTAGCGGTAAACCTATCCTTCTCATCTTCCAATTCGGTAAGCAGGACAGCGCTGGATACTTCTTTGCCACTGTTGACACAATCGAGAGCAGTATCGAATATCCTTCCGTAGGACGGATTCATAAAGTCCTCTCCGCTTATGCCATAGTCCTCTGCTATGACTTTAATGGCAGCCGGACTTTCAACCATCCTGGCCATTAAATACCTTTCGGTAAGACTGTCTTCATCAGGAACAGTATTATCAGGTAGCTCATAATCCAGATCAGACCTGATATCACCGATATCCGCCAGAATAGCCTCTACAGAAAAACCGGTATCAGCTGAAACAGCCTTTGCATATTTCTCGACTATTATTGCACTGGTCTCTTTTTTCAGTATCCCGATAGCGGCCTTTGCATATGATTCTTTACCTACTGCTGTATTAAGATCATATCTGGATTTGACGCATGCAAGCTTAAACCCAACTCTGTCATATGCCTTTTCTATCAATTTCGCATAAGCGTCACTGCCATATCTGTCAAGAAACTCATCGGGATCCATAGACCCGGGTATCAGAACGACCATGGCTTCCAGCCCAACACCGGCAAGTATATCAACGGCTCTGAGAGCAGCTTTAATTCCTGCGCTGTCGCCGTCATATGAAACAAACACCTTTCCAGTATAGTTTTTTATCAGCCTTGCCTGATCCTCAGTAAGAGAAGTGCCTAGCGTCGCAACGGCATTCTCAAATCCGTGACTGCTTAGCGCTATCACATCCATATAACCTTCGGCAAGTATTATATAATCAAGGTCTTTAATCGTTCGGACATGATTCAGGTTGTAGACATTTTTTCTTTTATTAAAAACAAGCGTCTCTGCTGTATTAAGATATTTCGGCATATCTTCAGGACTGAGCGCTCTTCCGCCGAAACCGATAACATTGTTCAGCTTGTCAACGATGGGCATTACCGGCCTGTTTCTGAACACATCGTAATATCTGTCATCCTTTTTCTTGCAAAGGCCGGCAGCAAGTATATCCTCTTTTTTATGCCCCTTACTCTCAAGGTATTTGATTGTGGAATCCCATCCGGCGTCTGCAAACCCAAGCACAAATTTATCTATAGTATCTTTTGAGAGTTTCCTTTTTCTGATAAAGTACTCAAGTCCCTGACGGTTTCCTTTTTCGAAAAGGCTCATATAAAAAAACCTGGCCGCGTCCTTGTTTATCTGAATCAGCTTTTCCCTTTTCCTTTTATTAACATCATCTCCGGGTTCCAGGTCAGGCTTCCTCATACCGACCTTTTCAGCCAGAAATACGCAGGCATCCCGAAAACTGAGATTCTCTATATCCATGATGAAATTAATAAGAGTCCCGCCTTTGCCGCAGCCGAAACACTTATAGAACTTCTTCTCTGTATTAATCGTGAATGACGGCGTTTTCTCATTATGGAAAGGACAGCAAGCCCAGTATCTGCCCCCTCTGTTCACAAGGGTGCAGTACTCTCCCACTATCTGTTCCATATTTACTTTTGACATCAGCTCATTCAGCCAATCATCACTGATTCTGCCCATCACAACCACACCTGAGGAACAAAAGTCTTATTGAAAAGGTTAATGGCATATCTGTCTGACATGCCTGCGATATAATCTATAACAGTCTGCTGCGAACCATACTTTTCTATCGAAGCTCTGTTATGTCTGTAAAACTCATCCCTGTCATTCATATAATAATCAAACAGCATCTTGATCCCGTTGATTATCTTGGGTTCCTCACCTCTGACGAACTGGGAATAATATACATTTTCAAACATGAAATCACGAAGTGCATCCGTGGCTTCACTTATCTCGTCGGACATACATATACAGTCTTTTCCCTCGCTGTTCTTTATTATGTCAACGATCATATTATTAATACGTTCGCCATGAGTATGTCCGAGAGTGTCGAGCAGGTCTTTCGGAATATCGTTCAGGCTTATTACGCCTGCCAGAATAGCATCATCTATATCATGATTAATATAAGCTATGCGATCCGAGAAATTAACGACCATTCCCTCAAGCGTAGCCGGCTTCATGTCCTTTTTATGATTAAGTATGCCGTCCCGCACTTCAAAGGTCAGGTTAAGTCCGGTGCCGTTCTCGAGATTATCAACGATACGCAGACTCTGGACGTTATGCTCAAACTTGCCGTCGCATGCCTTAAGAGCCCTCTCGCCGGCATGCCCGAACGGAGTATGCCCGAGATCATGACCTAGAGAAATCGCTTCAGTAAGATCCTCATTCAGACACAGAGACCTTGATATAGTCCTTGATATCTGGGAAACTTCAAGGGTGTGCGTTAGACGAGTCCTGAAATAATCGCCGTTAGGAGACAAAAAGACCTGTGTCTTATGCTTCAGACACCTGAATGATTTACTGTGAAGTATTCTGTCTCTGTCACGCTGGTACTCAGATCTGATATTATCGGGTTTAATAGGATGTTCCCTGCCCCTGGTCTCAGCACTCTTCTGAGCGAACTCTGATAGGTATTTATATTCGTTTTGTTCGATTCTGCTCTTGATATCCATAATATACTATTCTATTTTATAAACTATTTTTCCTTTATAAAAACAGACGGCTTATAAAAAGCCGTCTGCATTGAATGATTCTTCTTTTGACCGATCAGATTATTTTGCCTTGACAGCTGCCTGTGCTGCAGCAAGTCTAGCAATCGGAACACGGAAAGGTGAGCATGATACGTAGTTGAGGCCAATGTTATGGCAGAACTCAACGGATGACGGATCGCCACCGTGCTCGCCGCAGATACCGAGTTTGATATCGGGACGAGTAGATTTTCCGAGTTCAGCAGCCAGTTTAATGAGCTTGCCTACGCCGATCTGATCGAGTTTTGCGAACGGATCAGCTTCATAAATCTTGGCTTCGTAATAAGAATCAAGAAACTTGCCAGCGTCATCACGGGAGAATCCAAATGTCATCTGTGTGAGGTCGTTTGTACCGAATGAGAAGAACTCGGCTTCCTTAGCGATCTCATCAGCTGTCAGAGCAGCTCTCGGTATCTCGATCATAGTACCGACTTTATAATGCATATCGATTCCTGCAGCAGCGATAAGCTCATCAGCTGTCTTTGTAACAAAGCTCTTAACATATGCCAGTTCCTTAACTTCGCCTACGAGCGGGATCATGATCTCAGGTGTGATCATCTTGCCTGTCTCTTTGCTTACCTTTATAGCAGCATTGATGACAGCTTTAGTCTGCATAACAGCAATTTCGGGATATGTGACTGCAAGACGGCAACCTCTGTGACCGAGCATCGGGTTGAACTCATGGAGTCCGTCGATGATATTCTTGAGTTCATCAACATCAAGGTTCATCTCCTTAGCAAGATCAACTATATCTTCTTCCTTCTGGGGAACGAACTCATGGAGCGGCGGATCGAGGTAACGGACAGTCATAGGTCTTCCGTCGAGGACCCTGTACATCTCTTCAAAGTCACCCTGCTGTAGCGGGAGAATCTTATCAAGAGCTTTTTCTCTCTCTTCGACTGTCTTTGATACTATCATCTCTCTGATAGCCTTAATCCTATCGCCTTCAAAGAACATATGCTCAGTACGGCAGAGGCCAATGCCTTCAGCACCGAACTTAACAGCCTGTTCCGTATCTCTGGGGTTATCTGCATTCGTTCTGACAAGGAGCGTCCTTCTCTCGTCAGCCCATGCCATAAATCTTCCGAAGTTACCGGAAATGCTGGCTTCAGTTGTCTTAACAGCTTCACCGTAGATATTACCGGTTGAACCGTCGATTGAGATGTAATCTCCTTCTTTGAATGTCTTTCCGCCAAGCTCAAAGTATTTATCATCCTCATGCATCTTAATGGCTTCACATCCAGATACACAGCAAGTACCCATGCCTCTGGCAACAACAGCCGCGTGTGATGTCATACCACCGCGAACAGTGAGGATACCTTCAGCAGCGACCATACCTTCAATGTCTTCAGGTGAAGTCTCAAGTCTGACAAGAACGACCTTTTCGCCCTTAGCGACCCATTCCTTTGCATCTTCAGCCGTGAACACGACTTTTCCGCATGCAGCACCAGGAGAAGCAGCAAGTCCTGAACCGATCGGCTGAGCCTGCTTGAGAGCAGCAGCATCAAACTGAGGATGGAGCAGTGAATCAAGCTGTTTCGGCTCAACCCTTAAAATTGCCTCATCTTCTGTGATCATGCCTTCGTCAACGAGATCAACTGCTATCTTGAGAGCAGCAGCGGCTGTTCTCTTACCGTTCCTGGTCTGAAGCATGTACAGTGTCTTATCCTGGATAGTGAATTCCATATCCTGCATATCACGGTAATGGTCTTCAAGAATCTTGCAGATCTCAACGAACTGGTTATAGCATTCAGGCATAACTTCTGCGAGCTGTGCGATAGGCTGAGGTGTCCTTACACCTGCAACAACGTCTTCGCCCTGAGCGTTCATGAGGAACTCACCCATGAGTTTTTTCTCGCCTGTTGCGGGATCTCTTGTGAACGCAACACCTGTACCGGATGTATCACCCATGTTACCGAATGCCATCATCTGGACATTGACTGCTGTACCCCATGAATAAGGAATATCATTCATTCTGCGGTAAACATTTGCTCTCGGGTTATCCCATGAACGGAAAACTGCTTTTACAGCGCCCATGAGCTGTTCTTTAGGATCTGTCGGGAAATCAACGCCAATCTTGTCCTTGTACTCAGCTTTGAACTGATCAGCCAGAACTTTAAGGTCTTCAGCTGTAAGCTCAGTATCAAGTTTAACACCCTTCGACTCCTTCATCTTGTCGATGAGTTCTTCAAAATACTTCTTGCCAACTTCCATAACAACGTCGGAATACATCTGGATGAACCTTCTGTAGCAGTCCCAGGCCCATCTGGGATTCTGTGATTTCTCAGCCAGAACTTCAACAACGTCTTCATTAAGACCAAGGTTTAGGATCGTATCCATCATACCGGGCATTGATGCTCTTGCACCTGAACGAACAGAAACCAGAAGAGGATTCTCCTTGTCGCCGAACTTCATGCCGGTGATATCTTCCATCTTTTCGATGTACTCCATGATCTCAGCCTGGATCTCATCATTGATTTTGCGTCCGTCTTCATAATACTGTGTGCAGGCTTCAGTCGTTATTGTGAATCCCTGCGGCACAGGCAGTCCCAGTGCAGTCATCTCTGCGAGATTTGCACCTTTACCGCCAAGAAGATTACGCATGTCTGCATTACCCTCGCTGAACAAGTAAACGTATTTTTTTGGCATGTTTGCTTCCCCCTAAGAAATAGTTTTTTTATAAATTGATTTATATTATTTGGATTAAGCAATAAACCTTAAATATTATCCCTTATAGTGCATTTTAATGCAATAAACCGCACAATAATTAATTTTTTCACAATGACGCTCCGAATCTCACTCCGATACCCGTCATAACCTTAAGGTAATCATTGAGCAGTACTAGCAACTCACCGTGAAAAGAATCATTACCCGAAAACTCGATAGGCCTTGTCATAACAGCCTCATTCAGTTCTCTGGCGGCCTTTCCGGAAAAGGGCACCGTCCTTACAGACGGAGCGCAATCATCACAGACACACCCGCCGTCTTCCAGAGAAAAGTGACTCGGCTCCTCTATCTCATTTCCGCATATGCAGCATGCATACAATAGCGGCCCGATACCGAGTATACTGAGAAGTTTAATGATAAAATAGCACATTACCTCCTCGGCATTAACTCTGAGCAGAGCATTAAGACAATTAACTACAAGCACAAACAGATCATTATAGTCATCTGAATCCTCAAGTATCCTTGAGGTCACATCCACAATGGAACAAGCTGCAAGATAAGCATCATAATCCTCTGCGACATCAGTATAAGACTTCTTTATCTCGCAGTTTTTAATATATAGTTTGCTGTTTCTTTCATAAAAATTGTAAACACCGCAGCAGAACTGCTGGGTAGACGGAGAGATCTCACTCTTGAGGCTTTTAGCTCCTCTCGCCATTGCAGTGAGTTTCCCGTCCTGCCTTGAGAAAAGTGTAACGATCTTATCGTTATCCCTGTAATCCACAGATTTGAGCACAATGCACAAAGAACTGTCCATTTTTCACCTTCTGTTATCAGTCATCACTGTAGCCGAGTGACTTGATGAACGAACCGTCGTTCCTCCAGTCCTCCTTAACCTTGACCCACAGGTTCATAAAGACTTTTCCGCGGTGAACAGACTCAATATCCTCACGTGCTTCTGTACCGATCTTCTTAAGTCTGGAACCCTGCCTGCCGATTATTATGCCCTTATGCGACTGCTTCTCACAGTATATAACAGCATCTATATGCAGAACACCTGTTTCCCTGTCGGCCTGCAGTTTTTCTATACTGACTCCTATGCCGTGCGGTATCTCTTTGCCCAGATGTTTTAACGCCTTCTCCCTTATTATCTCAGAATAGAGCATACGCACAGACTGGTCTGTAAGCTCATCATCAAGGAAGTACTTGGGCCCTTCAGGCATGTATCCTTTTACAAGATCGATAAATCCGGGGACACCATCTCCGGTTAAAGCACTGATATACACAACTCTGCCATAATGATCAAGAACCGCTCTGAGTCCGTCAAGCTCGTCAGAATCCGCCGCATCTGTTTTATTAACTGCGATTATAACAGGTATGTCGCCTTCCCTGCCCTTTATCCTTTCAATCACTTCCCGCTCGTCGTCTCTTAACCCTTTACGTGCATCAATCAAAAATACAACAAGATCCACGTCTGCAGCCGATGAATCCGTGACTGAAGACATGAATCTGTCAAGTTTGTTCTTTGCTTTATGTATTCCCGGAGTATCAAGAAATACTATCTGGCATTCATCATCATTATATATTCCGGCGATCCTGTTCCTGGTTGTCTGCGGTTTCTTTGATACAATAGCAATCTTTGAACCTACTATCCGATTTATAAGCGTGGATTTGCCAACATTTGGAAGTCCTATCAGAGCAACAAATCCGGATCTGAATTCATTCATAACAACACCTAGAATACCAATAATTCCATCACCTTAAAAACTATAACGGTGATTACAACACCCAAAAGAGCTCCTATGAGCACTTCTGCAATCGTGTGAACCCTTGTCTCCATCCTGCTCTCTGCAACGATTATTGCGATAATAGCAGCAAATACTGCAGGCACGATCTCGGAAGAAAGAAGTGCGATAGAAGTGACAAGCGCAAATGCAAATGCAGTATGACCGCTCGGCATCCCGCCCTGTACATAAGAACCGCGCTTTTTCGTTGTTATAGATTTTATAAGAACGACCACAAAAAGCAGTACACCCAGTGCTGCAAATGTCAGATGAACTGGTAGATTTGAAATATAATCTATTGAAACGACACTCAGGCTGTAGATCTTCCTGTAGAAAACAAGATATCCGACTATGACTGAAGCAGCAGCAGCTACAAGAACAGCGCCTGCAGAGACATTCTTGGCAATACGAACGAATTCATTATACTCGGAAGACAGCATGTCACATACTGCTTCTACTGCAGTATTGATCATCTCCGCAAATATAACAAATGCAATACACAGTACTAGTTCAATGAGCTCGACTCTGGAGACATGCGTAAGAACAGCCGCTACTATGACTATAACAGCGACAGTAAAATGTATACGCATATTCTTTTCAAGTTTGAAGGATTCAACAATACCGCTTATGGCATGATTGAAACTGTTAACCGATCTCATCTTTCAATCCCAAATCTGCTTAAAACTTCTTCCTGTCTTGCAGTCATTACTGTTTCATCTTCTGGTTTAATATGATCATAACCGAGAAGATGGAGCGTTCCGTGCAGAGCCAGAAAGCACAGTTCTCGCTTTAGTGAGTGACCGTAATCTTCCGCCTGCTCACATGCCCTTTCATAACAGATTATGATGTCGCCCAGAAAGACCATTCCGTCATCAACTTCCATATCGCAAGTGATCCCGGTCTTTGATATCGGACAGGTAAGATCATTTGCGGGAAAAGAAAGAACATCCGTAACGCTGTCAACATTCCGGAAGTCCCTGTTCAGTCTTTTGATCTCATCCTCGGAAGAAAACGAGATATTCAGACAGCCGTCTATACCCTCGTCATTTATGGCTGAGGCACACGCATCAGAAATAAAGCCAAAGTATTCTTTGACCTTATCACTGTATTCACTCTCACAGATATAAATATCGGTCTTGCTCATTTTTTCTCTTCGGGATACTCGATCCTGCTGTGCACCTTTCCTTTATATGCTTCGGCAAATGCCTGAGCTACAAGATCCAGATCTTTCAGTGTTACCGGTGTGAAATCCAGCTGACCGTCGTTATATTTGGCTCTTATTATCTTTCTAATTGTCTCTAGTACCTGTTCTTCAGTCGGATCGCTGACTGTGTGCATCGCAGCTTCAACGCTGTCAGCGAGCATTATTATAGCGCTCTCCTTTGTAGTAGGTCTCGGAGCATGATATCTGAATATATCCTCATCAAACTCCTGGCCTTCAGTCTTTGCCTTATGCAGGAAGAAAGCGACCTTTGTATTACCGTGGTGCTCATAGATAATATTTATGAGCTCTATCGGCAGATTCTCTTTCTCAGCCAATTCACGACCATAATAGACATGTGAAGTGATTATTTCAGCACTTTCCTCCGGTGTGATATCATCATGCGGGTTAATGCCGTTTCTCTGATTCTCAACAAAATACTCGGGGTTTTTAAGCTTCCCGATATCATGATAATAAGCACCGACTCTTGCCAGCAAAGCATCAGCTCCTATAGCATCACAGGCATTCTCTGCCAGATTGCCCACATAGAGGCTGTGATGATATGTGCCCGGCGCCTCAATCATAAGCCTCTTCAAGAGCTTACGCCTGGGATCTGCAAGCTCAACGAGTTTGGCCGGCGTAAGAATCTTAAATATAATCTCAAACAGCGGCAGCAGACCAATGCTCACTATGCCGCAGAATACACCGCCGAATAAACTCCACAGGAACATTGAACCGAACTGATTCGATGTTATTGTTCCCATGAGCACCATCATAATATAAATAATAAAACAAGGCACAGCGGAAATCAGACCGGCAAGCAGCGGTGAAGCTCTGAACGAGAATTTACTGATCATAAGCACTGAGAGAATACACCCTGTAACGGATATAACTATAGTCCTGAGAGCACTTTCAGAGAAGAACATAAAAGTATCAGAAGATACTGTTATGAGGAAGAATGCAAGAAACACCGAGAATGCGATCGAATGTCTTACCGACACAATGGAAGCAGCGATAATCGCTATACTGAATACCATGTATATATTTGGAGCGATTCTGTTGGTTATCACACAGAATACTACTGCAAGCACAAATAGAATAGACAGTATGAGGAGTTTCTTTGTGCTCTCCGCTATCTCCCTGTCAAACATAAACATGTAAATGCAATATATAACAAATATGAGAAGCAGATATACGACCATAGGAATATATTGCGAAAGGTCCATGGTCTGGTTTATAAGTCCGGTCTTTTCAAGCACACTATACTGAGCCTGAGAAACGACCTCGCCTTTTACGATAATATTCTGACCTTGTTTATATTCTACCGGAGCAACCGAAGCAGCAGCTTCATCCTGAGCTGCTTTAGTGGCTGCTTCATCAAAAATCATATTACTGCTCAGATTATTAACTGCAGTTTTACTGATGAATGAATAGTCTGCATCAAAGCCAAGAGAATCAGTCTCGTTCTTGATCTCAGCCGAGAGCAGCTGCTTGGATATCTCAAGATTATCATCTTTGATACCCGAAGCGAGCATCTCGGATGCCTTCGATTTTACGAGTTCAGTGACAGCAGCCAGGACTCCGTCCTCAGCTGAAACTATCTTAATGAAATCCTCCTCAGAATAATACGATGGAATAAGGCTTTTGATTGAGTTGATCTGTTCCTCACCAAGAGCAGACTTCCAGTCAATCTCAGCAACGGAGAATTCAACATCATCGGCAGTAATGGTTTTTGGCACAACTTCCTCAACAGTAGCAGGCGTCATTCCCTCAGGAGTTGCGGCGTTTGCTTCACGCTGTTTTTTATCAGTCTCATCTTTTGCTCTTTTATTCTCTTCGGCCTGAAGTCTCTCTATCTCGCTGGATACATATGTCTGATGAGCCTGATCAGCACACTGGTGAATCTGCTGCAGTTCGGCATCTATTCCCGTTAATATAGAATCTGTAGCGGTTTTATCTATAGAGTAAATCGGAACAACCTTTGCTTTTTCTTCTTCTATAAGAGAGTTGGTGGAAACATCGTCTGTGATATCCCACGGTGCAGTTACGGTACTGTTCGCTATCTCTCCGACCGTTACAGTATATGTGGTCTTCGTCGCGCTGAACATGATGATAAGGATACAAAGCACAAAAGCACCGGCAAGACACAGCATGCCGATCTTACTTATCTTGTTCTTGGCAAAATCATTCTTTGACTTCATTTCCTTCTGCTTCCTGTTCAGTCTTTGCCTTTGATCTTTCATATCCCTCAAAGGCCTTTATGATTTCTCTAACGAGCGAATGTCTCACGACATCCTTTCCTGTAAGGTAGATTATACCAACATCATCTATACTTTTCAAAATCCTAACGCTGGCACTCAATCCTGATGACCGTTCTTTCGGAAGGTCTATCTGTGTGATATCACCCGTTATTACGACTTTTGAATCTTCACCGAAACGGGTAAGGAACATCTTAAGCTGTTCCCTTGTACAGTTCTGAGCTTCATCAAGGATTATAAATGAATCATTTAATGTGCGTCCTCTCATATATGCCAGCGGTGCAACTTCTATAGCACCGGACTCTGACAGACGCGAATATGCATCAGCTCCCATAAAATCGTAGAGGGCATCATAAAGTGGCCTGAGATATGGATCAACCTTATTCTGAAGATCACCAGGAAGAAAACCGAGTTTCTCCCCTGCTTCAACAGCCGGACGCGTAAGTATTATCCTGGAAACCTGTTTATTCTTAAGAGCAACAACAGCCATAGCCATCGCAAGATATGTTTTACCTGTACCAGCAGGACCTATGCATATTGTTACGGTCTTATTTCTGATTGTATTTATATACTTCTTCTGCCCGTATGTCCTGCATTTGATACGCTTGCCCTTCGAAGTCACTGCAACGACATCATCAAGCATATCGATAGCCGATTCCAGATCACCGTCAGATCCGATATCAGCTGCGGCATTTACGTCCACGACTGTTATATGATCATTTTTCTTATACAGCGCCTTGAGATAGTTAAGGGCATCGGATGCTGCTTTTGCATTTTTCCCTTCACCGGAAATAACTGCTCCCGACGCACTCTGCCTTATATCAACGCCGAGTCTGTCGCGGAGAATCTGGATATTTTCATCAAAACTGCCAAAGACAGCTCTGATCTCTTCCATGCTGCTGAAATCAACGTTTATGACCAATGAATATAGCTCCTAAAGATTTTATATTTGAAGTTTAACATTATCCTAAGACAATATCAATTAAAAGTAAAAGGCCATCTCCGCAAAGGAGATGACCGTAAATACTTAATGCTTTCTCTTTCTGGCAGCCTCAGCCTTTTTCTTTCTTTTAACGCTGGGCTTTTCGTAATGTTCGCGCTTCCTAATCTCGGCCAGAACGCCAGCGCGAGCACACTTTCTCTTAAATCTTCTCAGTGCGCTTTCCAGAGATTCATTTTCTCCAACACGAATTTCGGACATCTTTCTCCCCCCCTCCCGTATAAAACCATTTTTTGTGGCTCGGGAGCCGTACAAAAATATATTATATTAATCTTGCTTATTTCTGTCAACCGTTAAAAAGGTCTGCTCTAATACTTCTCCACAATATTATCTGCGTTCTTGTATATGGAGTTTTCGGGTATGCACCCTCTTACGCAAGACGTAGGATAAATATTGGAGTGTCTGCCTATCACAGTACCGGGATTGAGAACGCTGTTGCATCCAACCTCAACATAGTCACCGAGCATAGCCCCGACTTTTTTCCTGTTGGTTTCAATCTGTTCGTCACCGTTCTTTATCACAACAAGTGTTTTATCGCTCTTGACATTGGATGTGAGCGATCCCGCACCCATGTGTGACCTGTAACCGAGTATAGAGTCACCGACATAATTGTAATGGGGTACCTGAACGTTATCAAAGAGTATGACGTTTTTGAGTTCCGTCGAATTACCTACCACACAGTTTTTTCCAACAATGGCATTGCCTCTGATGAACGAACACTGGCGCACTTCGGCTTCGGCATCTATTATGCACGGACCTTTTATATATGCAGAATCGAATACTGTTGCACTCTTTGAGATCCAAATATCATCGCCTATGCGGTCAAACTCGTTTTCATCGAGCTTGGCACCCAGCTCAAGAATAAATCCACTGATATCAGCAAGAACTTCCCAGGGATATTCCTTGCCCTTAAAAATATCTCGTGCAATAGTTTTGTCGAGATCAAAAAGATCACTGATCTTATACATTCTGTTTCTCCTTTACAATCAGCCCGGAGGCCATTCCATAAACCTTCCGCCGAGTATATGACAGTGCAGATGATGCACGGTCTGTCCGCCGTCATCACCGGTATTGAAAACAAGTCTGTAACCCTTTTCATCAAGCCCGAGTTGAGCTGTGATAATCTTAACTGCATTCCTGATAGCCAGAATGTATTCATCATCAGCTGACACGAAGTTTGGAAAATGCTTTTTGGGTATGATGAGAACATGAGACGGCGCAGCAGGATTAATATCATTAAAAGCGAGGACCATATCGTCCTCGTAAACCTTACTGCAGGGTATCTCGCCGTTTACAATCTTGCAGAACAGACAATCATCCATCGTATTACTCCTTTGAGGTTTATTTCATACAGTTAATATAATATCACCGGCACGCTCTTCCAGCAAAACTTTTTTGATCTCTCCGGGCATTCCCGATCCCTTGACCTTGATATATCGTTCGGTATATCCGGAAGCATTTCCGTCTTCCTCAAACTGTTCAAACAATACATCCGCTTCTCTGCCTATCCATCTGTCGATATATGCAGTCTCCAGTTTCTTTCCGACTTTTATAAGAGAAGCCGTACGCTGTTTTTTTATCTCAGCCGGAACTCTTCCGGTCATTGTCTCTGCTTTTGTTCCCTTACGTAGAGAAAACGGAAATACATGCATACGTGAGAAACCGATTTCCTTAGCAAAATCCACACTCAGATTAAAATCATCATCTGTCTCTCCGGGAAAACCGACTATTACATCCGTTGTTATCGCGGGATCATCAAAACACTGCCTTAGAAATCTCACAGTATCAGAATACTGAGCGGATGAGTATTTTCTATTCATCAGTCTGAGGATATTATCGCTTCCGCTTTGAAGTGAAACATGAAAATGAGGGCACAGCTTTTTGCTGGATGCGAGTTTCTCTATAAAGTTCTCGCTTAGGGCAGGCTGTTCAAGAGAACCGAGCCTTATTCTCTCTATACCGTCAATGCCGCTTAGCATACTCACGAGATCAGCAAGATCACATTCTCCCGCATCTTTATATGACGAGACATGTATGCCGCCGAGCACTATCTCTTTTACACCGTTTCCCGCCAGTCTCTCTGCCTCGCGGATAACGCTTGAAGCGGGTCTTGAACGTTCAGGCCCCCTCACATAAGGTATTATGCAGTAAGAACAATAATTGCCGCATCCCTCCTGGACCTTTATGTTTGCTCTGGTCCTTATACCGCTCTTACTTATACCTATATCCTCATATTCTTTGCTTATCTCTGTTACATAATCATACTTGCCGTTAGCGGCAGACATTATAATATCCGCGATCCTTGACCTGTCGCCTGTACCGGCCACGCAGGTAACCCCCTCTATGTCAAGCACCTCTTCAGGCGCACTCTGACTCAGACAACCGCACACACAGATAACAGCATCCGGATTGAGGCTGTGAGCTCTCGCTATCATCTTTCTGGATTTTCTGTCTGCCACATTGGTGACTGTACAGGTGTTAATAATATACACGTCAGCTACGGAATCAAAACTGACTGTCTCAAAGCCGCTTTTCTCCATGAGTTCGATCATGGATTGCGTATCATATTGGTTCACTTTGCAACCGAGAGTACAGAAAGCCGCTCTTCTCATAATCTCTCCTTTGCAAACAGTACCGAAGACACTGCAAACACGGCTGCTGTTTCTGCTCTCAGTATGAGTTTACCCAAACTGCAGGCTCGCGCTCCGCCTGATATCAGAAGCTCAGCCTCTTCAGGTTCAAAACCGCCTTCGGGGCCGATTACTATACCTATATCTTTAGCATCAGATGAAATGACTTCACTGATATGAGTCGTTCTGTCCTCCTCATAGGCGAATATCACACAGTCATGACGGCTGATCCTGTCCGCAACTGCCCGAGTATCCCTTACAAAACCTACTTCAGGCATTCTGGATCTTCCGCACTGCTTGGAAACTTCAACAGCTATACGGTTTAATCGTTCCGTCAGTTTTTCCGAGTCCTTGACAATCCGAACGCTACGTAAAGCATTATATACAAAAAATGAATCTATACCCAGTTCACATGATTTCTGAAATGCAAAATCTATCTTATCTTTTTTTATGGAAGCGGAATAAAGTGTGATATGCGTTTCTGGTTCATTGTCGCTGTACTCTTTTGAAAGAACCCTAAGATCGACATTTCCTTTTGAAACGGACTCGATCACGCACCGGTAATCGTACCCGCTACCGTCAAATGCGATCAACTCATCACCGGAATTAAGCCTGATGACATTGGTTATATGATTGGCCTCCTGACCTTTTATTGAAAAGGATTCAGCATCGCCGATAAGTCTCTCTGAATAGAATCGTCTCATCTTCTGTTCTTGCAGACTACTGCACACCATTCTCCCATCTCTTTGATCTCTATCACTCTGAAACCATGGGCTTCGAGAGATTGCAGAACATCAGCCAGTCTATCCCTGATTATGCCGGAGCAAATGTACATACCGGACTTCTTGAGAAAAGCCCCTACGGTATCATTCATTTTTATTATCACATCTGCGATTATATTAGCGAGCACGATATCGTATTCCTTTTCAACCGGCACATCTGAAGTTATATCAGAACTGATGACTTTAACTTTGTCACATACGCCATTTTTATCAACATTATCACTGGCAACACTTACCGCCACGGGATCAATATCAAGAGCCAACACAGAAGAAGCTCCAAGTTTGGCGGCAGCTATGGAAAGTATACCTGAACCGCATCCGACGTCAATGACTTTGGCACCTTGCTCCATATATTCTTCTATGAATTCAATGCACATACGGGTAGTTTCGTGTGAGCCTGTACCGAACGCCATACCCGGGTCAAGCTCGATTACCGTTTCGTCACTCCCGTCATGATACTCCTCCCAGCTGGGTTTGATAACTATATAATCCGAAACTTTCTGAGCATGGAAATATTTTTTCCACTCATTTGCCCAATCGGCTTCATATACGTCAGCTGATTCTACTCTGAGATCTCCGAAATCAGTATCGGGAACTGACTTAACAAGAACACTAAGCCTCTCTTCTATAGACTGAAGCTTTTCGTTAAGGTTCACTGAAACAGGGAAATATGCTGAAACTGCAAAACTGTCAGTCTTGAAATCGTCCTCATCTATATAATCAAAACCCGACACATCGGGAATATCACCGCCATCTACCTGTGTTCCGGCAGCACCTTCAGAAAGCAACACCCCTATCAGCATCTCCTCAGCCTGCGGGGTTGAATAGATTGAAACCTTTTTATAATCCATATTTCCCTCCGTTCATTCCCAATTATATACGAGAATGAACCCGTCATCAAGAACAGGCAGCCTTGCGTGGCTGCCTGTCCAAGTCTTTTTCTATTTCTTTTTTGAATTCTTTTTACTCTTTGAAAAAATGGGTTTATCCTGCTTCTTTATACCGCCGATATCCCTAAGTTGCTGTCGCTGTTTCTCATTGAGTTTTTTAGGTATCACAACCTTGGTTCTGACATACAGATCTCCGTATCTGTCGCGGTTAAGATACTTAATACCTTTTCCTTTAAGCCTGAAAACGGTATCAGGCTGCGTGCCCTCGGGTATAGAGTACTTTACCTTGCCCCCGAGCACAGGGATCTCTATATCATCGCCCAGAGCAGCCTGGTACATGGAGATCTCCATATCTTCATAAAGGTCATATCCCTCTCGCACAAAGAGCTTATGCGGACGAACAGAAATATATATCTTCAGATCGCCGTAATCACCGCCCCTTGCACCGCATTCGCCTTCGCCGTGCATCGTAAGTATCTGGCCGTCATCTATACCGGCAGGTATATTAACACTTATCTTCCTCTGTTTCGGGACATTGCCTCTTCCTTTACAGGTTGGACAGGGTGTTTCAACTATAGTACCTTCTCCGTTACATCTGGGACATGTTGTAATATTCGTGAAACTGCCGAGTATAGTATTCTGCTGTGTCCTTATCTGGCCGGTACCGCCGCAGTTCGGACAAGTCTTCCTGCTTGTCCCCTTTGCAGCTCCGGATCCTCCGCAGTCAGGGCATTTTTCGTGCCTAGACATATTGATCTCTTTTTTACAGCCGAATGCGGCCTCCTCGAAATCCAGTTTGAGGCTGATACGCATATCAGCTCCGCGCTGAGGACCCGTATTTTGTCTCTGACGTCCTCCGCCGAAGAAGCTGTCAAATATATCGCCCATATCAAAGCCGCCGAATCCGCCGCCGAATCCGCCCTGATATGCACCGCCCTGGCCATTGAAAGCATCAGGTCCATAAGTATCATACTGCTGCCTTTTCTGATCATCGGACAGCACCTGATATGCTTCGTTAACCTCTTTGAACTTCTGAGCTGCTTCCGCATTGTCCTTATTCAGATCAGGATGATACTTTTTAGCAAGTTTTCTGTATGCACTTTTAATCTCATCAGGCGTGGCACCTTTGTCCACGCCTAATGTTTCATAATAGTCCTTTGACATATTCAGTAATTATTCTTTATCCTTCTTATCGTCATCATCAACTACTTCATAGTCAGCATCAACTACATTATCATCAGGATTTCCCGATGCGCCGGCATTAGGATCATAATTCTGGTTGAAGCCTGCACCGCCCTGTCCTGGATTGAAACCTGCACCGGGGCCGCCCTGCTGTGCTCCCTGAGCCTGCTGATAGATCTTGCCGAACACATCCATTGAAGAGCTGGCCAATGCATCTGTAGCAGTCTTTATGCCGGAGGTCTCACCGTTAGCAAGCGCATCCTTTACAGCCTTTATGTCTCCCTCGAGTTTTGTTTTATCTGCGGGAGCAATCTTGTCACCGAGATCCTTCATTGTCTTTTCTGTCTGATATACTATGTTCTCGGCGTTGTTCTTTACTTCAACTTCTTCCTTTTTCTTCTTATCCTCTTCGGCAAACTTTTCAGCATCCTTAACAGCTCTGTCAATATCCTCATCCGAAAGATTTGAAGAAGCCGTTATTGTAACCTGCTGCTGGTTGCCAGTGCCGAGATCCTTTGCCGAAACATGGACAATACCGTTAGCGTCAATATCAAATGTGACCTCGATCTGCGGTACGCCTCTGGGAGCCGCAGGAATTCCTGTCAGGCTGAATCTTCCGAGCGTCTTATTGGCAGCTGCCATCTCACGCTCACCCTGGAGGACGTGAATCTCAACGCTTGTCTGTCCGTCTGCAGCAGTTGAGAATACCTGACTCTTCTTTGTCGGGATCGTAGTGTTCCTGTCAATGAGTTTTGTAAATACACCGCCCAGTGTTTCGATACCGAGTGAAAGAGGCGTAACATCTAGAAGCAAAACGTCTTTGACTTCACCGCCGAGGACACCGGCCTGTATAGCTGCACCTATAGCAACACATTCATCGGGATTGATTCCCTTATAAGGCTCTTTGCCTGTTATTCTCTTGACCATATCCTGAACGGCGGGAATCCTTGAAGAACCGCCGACAAGGACTATCTTGTCGATTTCCGATGTTGAGATACCGGCATCGCTTATGGCTCTCTTTGTCGGTCCTTCGGTCGCTTCAACGAGGTCAGCTGTCAGTTCATCGAACTTTGACCTGGTAAGAGTCATATCAAGATGCTTGGGGCCGGAAGGATCGGCTGTTATGAACGGAAGGTTGATGTTTGTCTGCATTACGCCCGACAGCTCGATCTTAGCCTTCTCAGCCGCTTCCTTAAGTCTCTGAAGAGCGATCCTGTCACTTGAAAGATCTATGCCGTCAGTCCTCTTGTATTCAGCAACCATCCAGTCGATTATCTTATTGTCAAAATCATCGCCGCCCAGACGGTTGTTACCGCTGGTTGCAAGAACTTCAATAACACCGTCACCTATCTCGAGCAGAGATACGTCGAATGTACCGCCGCCAAGGTCGTACACAAGTATCTTCTGGTTGTTATCCTTATCGAGACCGTAAGCAAGAGCAGCTGCAGTAGGCTCGTTGACTATTCTCAGAACCTCAAGACCGGCAATCTTTCCTGCATCCTTTGTAGCCTGTCTCTGTGCATCGCTGAAATATGCGGGAACAGTTATGACAGCCTGTGTTACTGTCTCACCCAGATACGCTTCAGCATCCAGCTTAAGCTTCTGGAGTATCATCGCAGATATCTCCTGCGGTGTGTATGATTTACCGTCGATATCTATCCTTCTGTCAGAACCCATGTCTCTCTTTATAGACATGATCGTATGTTCCGGATTGGTAACAGCCTGTCTCTTGGCCACCTGTCCGACGAGTCTCTCGCCGGTATTTGAAAACGCGACAACAGATGCCGTTGTCCTTGATCCTTCAGCATTGGGTATTACTACCGGTTCACCGCCTTCCATGACGGCTACGCATGAATTTGTTGTTCCTAAGTCTATTCCTATAACTTTACCCATAATTTACCTCCTCAAAGTCTATCTGAAAATTACTTTGTAACTTTTACCATCGCATGTCTTATTATTCTGTCTTGGATCTTATATCCCTTCTGCATTACCTCGCTCACCATTCCGGGCTCCTCGCCATCCTTACACTCCGTCTGCATTACGGCGTTCATGGTCTCGGGATTGAATTCCTCACCAAGTACATCCAGTTCAATGACTCCAGCCGACCTCAGTGCTTCGCACAGCTGCCTCTGAATCATCGTGACTCCTTTTACAAACGGATCCTCGGGATCGGCATCAGCAAGAGCACGTTCAAAATTATCGAGTACCGGAAGGATCTTATCCAGAATATCTATATTCCCGTTCAGATATGAAGAACTGGCAAGCGTAGCATTTCTCTTTTTATAATTTTCAAAATCCGCCCGCTCACGTCTCAGCATATCGAGATAACTGTCTCTCTCTTCCTCGACTTTCTTAAGCGCATCCTCTGTTTCTTCTTTTTCTTCCGTCTTGTCCTCTTCTTCAGGTTCAGGTTCTTCTATATTCTCTTCTTCTTTTATTTCAGTCTCTTCGGTTTTCTTTTTTGTCATTTCAAGTCTCCTTATTTATGGTCATCATCGGATAGATAACCCGTTATGATCTCATTTAAACTGCGGCCGACAAAATTGAGCACTGAAACCACTCTGGCATAGTCCATTCTTGTAGGCCCGATTATGCCGTATGAACCGACTTTTTCACCGCCGACGCTGTACGTGGCTGTAACTATGCTCATATCCTTGAACTCGTCATACGCATTCTCTTTACCGATCCTAATGGTAAATTCCATGTCGGCGGTATTCTCGAGAATATTGTAGAGCTTTTCCTTTGTTTCAAGAGTTGTAAGGAAATCCCTGGCCTTGCCCTTTTCACTGAACTGAGGAAAATCAAGGAAATTACCAACACCGCCAAGAACGACCTCGTTCTGGGATGCCTGACTCTCAAGAGCCCTGAACACATGCTCGCCAAACAGTCTCTGGTTCACGGCTGTATCAGTTACAATCTCCTTTATCCTGTTGAGAGCATCACTCATTGAAAGATTGTGAGCGGCCTCAGTGAGCATATTGGAAAGCATCTCGAAATTGGAATCGGTCATATCTTTGGGGATGTTTATAAGAGAATCCTTGACTATACCGTTATCGGTCACGATGACCACCAGCGCCTTGCCTTCCGTAATCTTTATTATCTGAATCCTCTTAAGCTTGATCTCATTAAGCTTGGGTCTGGTAACCATGGATATATGATGCGTCGCATCAGACAGCACCTTTGCAGTCATATCCATAACCTGTTCAAGAGCATCGACCTTACCGGTGAAGTATGATTTGATGAACTTAAGGTCTTCCGACGTGATGTCCGGCACGTGCATCAGCCTGTCAACATAGAACCTGTAAGCCAGATCACTCGGCATACGCCCGGATGAAACATGAGACTTTTCAAGATAACCCATCTCTTCAAGATCAGCCATCTCGTTTCTTATAGTCGCAGGACTGTAATCGAAACCGGGACGCTTTGACAGCGTTCTTGAGCCGATTGGTATACCGGTCGCAATATATTCATCTATGATTGCTTTAAGTATCTTTACCTTTCTTTCAGAGATATCCACAAAAATCACTCTCTTCCGGTTGTTATTAGCACTCTTTAATGGCGAGTGCTAACATCTATGTTTAAGATACCACTTTAGCAAATGCGTGTCAATATATAAAAAAACCGCCGAAGCGGTTTTTGATAATTAATAGTGTTGATCAAACGCCGAGTTCAATCAGAACTGAATTCATTATATCCATGCCCCTGTCCGTAAGAGCAATACGGCTTCCTTTCACTTCAATAAGTCCACCTTTTACCATATCTACTATTACAGGGTGATCTTCAAAAAGATCTATACCGTACATATCTTCAAACTCAACAGTATCGATACCTTCCGATAGCCTCAGCCCTAGCATTAATTGTTCGCGCGCGCATTCATCTTCACTCAGATAGATCTTTTCACTCTCACTGTTGCAATCGCACGAAACATACTTGTTAACATCTCTCACATTGGCGTACCTGCAGTCTCCGTACATGGAATGTGCACCTGCACCGAAACCGACATACGGATCTCGTCTCCAGTACTTAAGGTTGTGTCTGCATTCAAAACCTTTCTTCGAAAGATTTGAAATCTCATATCTGCCGTAGCCGTTTGCTCTCAGCATCTGAAGACACATATCCGACATAAGCCTGTCCGTATCCTCATCCACAGGCTTAACAATGCCTTTATCGACATCGTCATACAAGGGTGTGCCCGGCTCGATTATAAGGCTGTAGGCAGATATGTGCTCCGGCCCGAGCTTTGCAACGTGATCAAGAGTTTTTGACAGCGACTCCAGGGTCTGCCCCGGAACAGCATAGATTAAATCTGTATTAATGTTTCCGAACCCCGATTCACGCAGCGCATCAAAAGTTTCATCGAAATCCTTTACTGTATGAATACGTCCCAGGCTTTTAAGGACACTGTCATCCGCCGACTGCAGACCTATGCTCACTCTGTTTATACCTATCGATATGTAATCTTCAGCTTTCTTTCTGTTCATAGTCCCGGGGTTGACTTCTATAGATATCTCGGCATCGTCAGTTACTTCAATGGAAGACCTCAATGCATCTATCACTTGCCCGATATATGAAACAGGTACGCTTGAAGGTGTTCCGCCACCTATATATACGGTATCCGCACAAATACTGTGACTATCACCGAAATCACTTATCTCATTTATAAGTGAATCAAAATAACGGTCATGAAGATCATGACCGTATACACCTGAATTGAAATCGCAGTATCTGCATTTTTTTACACAGAATGGTATGTGCACATATATACCGAAACAACCCATATCAGTCCATCTTGAGAACGCTCATAAATGCTTCGGAAGGAACATCGATATTACCGACTTTTCTCATTCGCTTCTTTCCTTCTTTCTGCTTTTCGAGCAGTTTCTTCTTTCTTGTTATGTCACCGCCGTAGCATTTGGCAAGGACATCCTTTCTGAGAGCCTTGACTGTCTCACGGGCGATTATCTTTCCGCCTACTGCTGCCTGTATGGGCACCTCGAACAGTTGTCTCGGGATTGCGTCTTTAAGTTTCTCCGCAATAGACCTACCTCTTGTATACGCCCTGTCCTTATGCACTATTAGCGAAAGAGCATCACAGATCTTACCGTTAAGGAGCATGTCCAGCTTAACAAGCTCGCTCTTTGCGTAACCTTTGACCTCATAATCCATAGAAGCATAGCCCCGAGTCCTTGATTTAAGCATATCAAAAAAGTCATATATGATTTCGTTCAAGGGAATATCGTAATGGAGCACGACCCTTGTCTCTTCCATATACTCCATCGTACCGAAAACGCCCCTCTTCTCCTGACACAGATCCATTACAGCGCCAACGTAAGTATCGGGCGTCATTATCGTTACTGCCGCTACCGGCTCCATCATATAGTCAATGCTCGTAACATCCGGCATATTGGTCGGATTCTCTATCTCTATCTCGCTGCCGTCAAGCATTATTATCTTATATTTAACGCTGGGAGCCGTTGTTACGATATCAAGATCGAACTCACGCTCCAGCCTCTCCTGTATTATCTCCATATGGAGCAGACCTAAGAAACCGCACCTGAAACCGAAACCGAGGGCAACGGAAACTTCAGGCTCGAACAGTACAGAAGCATCATTGAGCTGCAGTTTTTCAAGAGCATCCTTCAGGTTGTCGTAGTCGGCACCGTCGGCCGGATATATACCGCAGAAAACCATTGGGGTTATCTTCTTGTATCCGGGCAGAGGCTCCTTGGCCGGGTTCGATGAAAGAGTTATCGTATCACCGACTCTTGTGTCAGCCACATTCTTTATACTGGCAGCGATATATCCGACATCTCCGGCTCTGAGGCTCTTGACAGGTACGGGATCAGGAGAGAACACTCCGAGTTCAGTTACTTCAAAATCCCTTCCAGTGGACATAAAACGTATTCTGTCACCCGTTTTGACTGTGCCGTCTTTTATCCTAACATGGCTTATAGCGCCTTTATAGTTATCGTAGTTTGAATCAAATATGAGCGCTTTTAAGGGGGCTTTCTCATCACCTGCAGGCGCGGGCAGCTTATCCACGATAGCATCGAGAACTTCCTCTACATTGAGACCTGTCTTGGCGCTTATCTGCGGAGCATCCTCGGCAACTATGCCGATCACGTCCTCTATCTCTTTTTTGACCTCATCGGGTCTCGCACTCGGGAGGTCGATCTTATTTATAACAGGTATTATCTCAAGGTCGTTGTCAACTGCGATATAGCAGTTGGCCAGTGTCTGTGCCTCTATACCCTGAGAACCGTCGACAACTAGAACAGCGCCCTCGCATGCTGCAAGAGATCTTGAGACCTCATAGGTAAAGTCAACATGACCGGGGGTATCGATCAGGTTAAGGGTATACTCCTCCCCGTCCTTTTCGTAAAACATCCTGACAGCCTGAGACTTTATGGTTATGCCCCTTTCCCTCTCGAGATCCATGGTGTCAAGGAGCTGCTCCTTTATATCCCTTTTGGATACCGTACCTGTAAGCTCAATAAGCCTGTCCGCCAGCGTTGATTTGCCGTGGTCTATATGTGCGATGATACTGAAATTCCTGATGTATTTTTTATAGTCGCCGCTCATACCTTCTCCTAAGATTTTCTCAAATTATATAATAAGTTAAATGCCATTTCATTGCAAACAAAAAGAAGGCCGGAGCCTTCTTTAAGATACTATGAATTATTACATCTCAGCATTATGGAAATAATCCTGAACATCATCAAGATCATCGAGCATGTCGAATAATCTCTCCAGCTTCTTCTGAGTGTCCTCATCCGGCGTTACCGTATTCTGAGGTATCATATCTATCTCAGCTGATGCGAATGTATAACCCGCTGATTCAAGAGCTTCCCTGACAGCTGAGAAGTCATCGGGAGCAGTCGTGATCTCAAATGCTTCTTCACCGGAATCAAAATCCTCAGCTCCTGCATCAAGAGCACTCATCATAAGTTCTTCCTCGTCAACGGAACCGTCGTTCTCTATTACGATCACGCCTTTTTTATCAAACATATATCCGACACAGTTCGTAGCACCCAAAGAGCCGCCGCTCTTGTCGAAAGCATGCCTAACATCACTTGCTGTCCTGTTCTTGTTGTCCGAAAGAGTGTTTACTATTACGGCTACACCCCCAGGGCCGTATCCTTCATATACGAGTTCCTCGTAATTGATGCTGCCGAGTTCACCTGCAGCCTTTTTGATAGACCTGTTGATGTTGTCATTTGGCATATTGTTGGCTTTTGCCTTTGCGATAACATCCCTCAGTTTTGAGTTGGATGCCGGATCGCTTCCGCCGAGTTTAACTGCAACAGCAAGCTCTCTCCCTATCTTAGTGAAGATTTTCCCTCTGGCGGCATCTGCCTTCCCCTTCTTATTTTTAATCGTAGACCATTTATTATGTCCTGACATAAAAACACTCCTTAGCAGTTGATTAACATATTATATCTTACATTATATCCGAAGCCATTTCAAGAATCACAGTTTGGGCTTCTCGGCCTTTGTATCACAGTAAATGCATCTGTAAGTGCACTTCTCCCTGTCCGAGAGTTTGAATACATGCGGCAACTCCTGCTCGGTAGATGTGATGCATCTCGGGTTTTTGCACTTGATTATATCCGTGATCCTCTCGGGAAGTTCCGGGTGAATCTTCTTCGCTCTCTTCCCGTCCTTTATTATGTTTACTGTTATATGAGGATCAATAAAGCCAAGCATATCAAAATTAAGGTCAATAAGCTCATTTATCTTGAGTATATCCTTCTTCTCATACTTGCTGGAGACTGCATTTTTTATGATTGCTACTTCACAGTCCAGTTTGTCGAGTTTGAGGTAATGATATAGTTCCATTCCTCTTCCGGCAGGTATGTGGTCAATCACGACCCCGTTCTGTATCGTTCCGATTATCATATCATTTCACCCCCAAAAGCTTGAGTATGAGAGCCATCCTGATGTATTTGCCGCAGAGCACCTGTCTGAAATAGCATGCTCTCGGATCATCATCTATCGAGACCGAGATCTCATTGACCCTGGGCAGCGGATGGAGTATGGACAGATCCTTCTTTGCCTTTGACAGTTTGTCGGGAGTCAATATGTACGTATCCTTCAGTCGTATGTAGTCAGCCTCGTTGAAGAATCTCTCCCTCTGCACTCTTGTCATGTAGAGTATATCCAGACTTCCTATCGAATCCTCGAGCGAAGATGTCTCTTTATACTCTATACCGCCTCTTTCAAGGATATCCGTTCTGACATTTTCAGGTATCTTCAGTTCATCTGGCGATATGAGCACAAACCTGTTGCCTTCATATCTGGACATGGCACCTATAAGTGAGTGAACTGTTCGGCCGAACTTAAGGTCACCACAGCATCCTATGGTCATGTTGCCGAGCCTGCCCTTTTCCCTGTGTATAGTCAGCAGGTCAGTCAGAGTCTGAGTAGGATGATTGTGTCCTCCGTCACCGGCATTTATAACAGGAACCGACGCGTTCTTAGCAGCGACAAAAGGTGCTCCTTCCTTAAAATGCCGCATTGCTATAATATCTGCAAAACAGCTTACAGTCTTTGCGGTATCGGCTACGCTCTCGCCCTTGGCCACACTCGATGACTGTGCCTCTGAAAAACCAAGAACATTTCCGCCAAGTTCCATCATGGCAGCTTCAAAACTGAGGCGTGTCCTGGTGGAAGGTTCATAAAACAGTGTTGCAAGCTTCTTTCCCCTGCATTTCTCAGAATACTTCTCAGGATTATTAATTATATCCTCAGCGGTTTCAATGAGCTCATCGATCTCACTGACCGAAAGCTCCTGGATATCTATGAGATCTTTCATCTTTTTCCTCCGATCCAGCTCTCATCTTTTGGGTCATCTCTGAAAGCCATGAGACGCCCCGCATCTTCCTTTTTTATGTATCCCGATTTGGATGCGACATCGACAACCGTATCAAAATCAGTGAGGCTTGTATTTGATATATCAGCTTCCTTAAGTCTCTCAAGGCCTTTCTTCATGCCGTAAGTAAATATACTTACTATGCCAAGGACTTCAGCTCCCGCCTCTCTTAAAACGTTCACTACTTCTATAACGGATCCGCCGGTTGATATAAGATCCTCTATAACGACGACCTTCATGCCTTTATCAAGGCGACCTTCTATCTGATTCTTTCTGCCGTGATCCTTAGAACCCGATCTTACATAACCCATCGGTATCCCGAGCATATGTGCGGAAATGGCTGCATGCGCTATGCCGGCAGTGCTCGTACCCATAAGTGATTCCGCTTCAGGATACAGTCTCTTAACCGTTTCAGCTATTCCGCTCTCCACATCGTTTCTGACATCAACATCGGAAAGCGTCAGCCTGTTATCACAGTATATAGGACTTTTGATTCCGCTGGCCCATGTAAACGGATCATCCGGACTTAGAAACACTGCTTTGATCCTCAAAAGATCATCGGCAATCCTATATTTCAGTTCTCCCATATCTACCTCCGTTTTTAACCTGTAAACTCATCCAAGCATCTTTCATACGCTGCCACAGGATCATCCGCCGCAGTTATCGGCCTTCCGACAACGATATAATCGGATCCTGCACCTTTTGCCTGCGCCGGTGTCATCACTCTTTTCTGATCACCGATATCTCCGTCTGCAAACCTGACTCCAGGAGTGACCGTCAGAAACCCGCTGCCGCATGTTTCATGGACTTTTGAAGCTTCCAGAGGCGAACAGACAACACCGTCCAGTCCGCTATTCTTTGCATTGAGTGCATATGACATAACGACTTCGGGCATGTTCCCGTTTATGAGCAGCTCTTCATGCAGCATTTCCTCGCTTGTAGATGTGAGCTGCGTGACTGCTATGAGAAGTGGCCTTGATCCATCTTCCCTGGTTAAACCTTCAAGAGCTGCTTTCATCATTACAGATCCGCCTGAAGCATGCAGATTGCACATATCCACATCCAGACCTGACAGAACAGACATAGTCTTTTTTACAGTGTTCGGGATGTCGTGAAGTTTTAGATCCAAGAATATGCTGTGTCCTCTCTGCTTTATCTCCCTGACGATATCGGGTCCGGCAGAATAATACAGCTCCATTCCGATCTTTACATAAGGTTTTCGTCCTTTGAAAAGATCCAAAAAACCGAGAACCTGATCTTTTCCGGGGAAATCACATGCGATAATAACGTCCTTACCCATTATCGTGAGCACCTCCGATTATACTTTTAAGATCCGATATGCCGTATTTTCTCATAGTCTTCGGCAACTCGGCGATTATCCTTTTGCAGGCATATGGATCGATAAGATTCTCCGAACCGACCTGTACCGCTGAAGCACCGGCGAGCATCATCTCTATAACATCATCTGCCGAAGATATGCCTCCCATACCGATAACCGGAATATCGACAGCCTCATAAACGTCATAAACCATTCTGAGCGCCACAGGCAGAACTGCTCTTCCGGAAAGCCCGCCTTTTTTATTGGCGAGCACAGGCCTTTTTGTTTTAAGATCTATCCTCATGCCCATTATTGTATTAATGAGGCTTAGACCGTCCGCACCGGCATCCTCGCAGGCCTTTGCAATTGATACTATATTAGTAACGTTCGGTGAGAGTTTAACGTATACGGGTTTTCTTGCCGCTGATTTAACAGCTTCCGTTACTTCAGCAGCTCCTGAACATGAAACACCGAAACTCATGCCTCCTTCATGAACATTAGGACAGCTTATGTTCACTTCGATTATGCCTACCTGCTCTTCAAGAGAGAGCAGTTCCGCACATCTCTTGTATTCTGCAACAGAGAATCCGCAGACATTCGCTATAACCTTTTTGCCGTATACTTCCTTCAGTTTCGGAAGTTCCTCATTTATTACATTCCATACACCGGGATTCTGCAGACCAACTGAGTTTAAAAGCCCCCCCTCTGCCTCGGCTATCCTTGGTGTGGGATTACCGAATCTCGCTTCCATAGTTGTGCCTTTAATAGCAATAGATCCGAGACAGTTTATGTCATACCATTCGGCATATTCATATCCGTAACCGAATGTGCCGCTCGCAGGTATAACGGGATTATCAAGTTCAAGCCCTGACAGGCTCACAGAAGTATCGAAATCTACCATATGACTTCCTCCTTTGTGAGGACAGGACCATCCTTGCAGATCCTTTTCGTCCCGTATTTTGTCTCGCATGAACATCCCATACATCCGCCGAAACCGCAGCCCATCCGTGCCTCGAAGCTCAGCTGACCGTCAGTATCTGTCTTGTCGTAAACTGCTCTCAGCATCCTGTCCGGACCGCATGCATAAAAGTATGAATATAGCAACATATCCATACCGTCCGTGACATAGCCTTTATACCCGAAACTGCCGTCAATAGTCCTGACCGTAACGTTACATCCGATATCTGCAAAGTCATCTGCCAGGAATATCTCGTCATCGGAATTGAACCCGAGCAGGACTTTGACATTTTTCATATCTGCTCTTAACTGTTTTGCCAGATAATAGAGCGGCGGTATACCGGAACCCCCTCCTATGAGCAAAGGTGTCTGCCCGCTCACGCTCTGGTCAAAACCATTACCAAGGCCCGTAAGAGCATCCATCATGACACCCTTTCCGAGTCTCGACATCTGAAGAGTACCTTTACCGACCGTCTTATATATTATTGTCAGTACCTTGTTATCATAATCGCATACAGCGAAAGGACGCCTCAGATAGAACCCGTCAAGGGCTAGATTAATGAACTGCCCCGGATAAAGCGTATCTCCGGCATCTCCTACCAGCCGCATAACATATGTGTCTTTTGCGACCTTTTCATTCTCAAGTATGCTCAAAAAAACTTTTCTCATTATTCCTTCCTTATACTATCGAACTGTCTATATATACCAGTCTTCCGCCGGTTATGTTCATAACGCAGCTGCCGAAGACATACATACCCTCAAAAGGAGTACTCCTGCCCATAGATCTGAAGCGTTCTGTATCGATGTTATATCCCGATGAAAGATCGAACACCGCAGCGTCTTTGCCGAAACCGTCCGCTTCGGATTCCTTGATGCGAAATCTGCGTCTGGCATTTATGGACATAAGCTCAGTGAGCTTTCCGAGAGTAATGACCCCGCGCCGCACAAGAGTTGTGTAGAGTACCGGAAAAGCCGTCTCAAGCCCAACGATACCGTTAAAGCTTCCCTTAAGACCGCCGCTCTTCTCTTTTGCAGAATGAGGAGCATGGTCTGTTGCTATCATATCAACAGTGCCGTCCGTTATCCCCTCAATCAGAGCTTCTCTGTCCGAAGCAGATCTTATAGGGGGATTCATCTTGAACCGTCCGTCGTCCCTTATATCCTCATCAGCGAACACTAGATAATGAGGAGCAGTCTCGCAGCTGACATCAACACCGGATCTCTTGGCATCCCTGATAAGAGTAACAGACTCTTTTGTAGATATATGACAGACATGATATCTGCAACCGGTCTCATCAGCCAGCTTTAAGTCTCTCTCGATCATCCTCCACTCACTCTCGGAAGAGATTCCGGGAAGGCCGTTTTCTTTTGCGTATTCACCGTCATGCACGTAGCCGCCTGTAAGGAGTGATTCATCCTCACAGTGAGCTGCAATAATGGAATCAAGCGAAGCACATAGTTCCATTGCATCTTTCATGACCGCAGGATCCTGAACACCTCTGCCGTCATCGCTGAAACCGATCACTGATTCATTCATACCGCTCATATCCGAAAGAGTATTTCCTTTTTCAGCGGCAGTGATGGATCCGAAAGGAAGTACGTTGATATATGCATCTCTTTCGATTATGTCGAGTTCTTCCTTAAGGTGTTCGCGTGAATCCGGCACAGGCTTGAGGTTAGGCATAGCAAATATATGCGAATACCCCGAGACAGCCGCTGCCTCCGAACCCGTCTTAATGGTCTCCTTATACGGAAAGCCGGGTTCTCTAAGGTGTACATGCGGATCCACAAGCCCGAGAAGAACGCAAAACCCTTCGAGCTCGAATTCCCTGTCCTCGTTTCCGTCTATGGTTATATCGCGTCTTAAAAAACTGCCGTCAGTAAATACCTCGGCGTCTTTCAGGATTATCGCCATATCCTTTACTCCATCACGACGACTTCCTTCTTGCCGTCATATTCAGGTACGCGCACCGCTATCATCTCTTTATGAGAAGTCGGAACATTCTTGCCTATGAAATCTGCTCTGATCGGGAGTTCACGGTGTCCTCTGTCTATGAGCACTGCAAGCCTTATAGCCGACGGACGGCCCTGCTTCATTATGTAGTCCATCCCGGCCCTGCAGGTCCTGCCCGTGTACAGAACATCATCGACCATTATAACGACCTTTTTATTGACATCGATATCAATGGTATCCGAAGTGACCGTTGCCTTATCGAAAATCTCTGTAAGGTCATCCCTGTAGAGAGTGATATCCATATCGCCGACCTCGACTTTCAGATCAGAAAAACTGGTTATGTTCTCAGCTATCTTCTCCGCAAGGGGTATGCCCCTTCTCCTGATGCCGATAATGACGATGGATTCTTCACGGGCGCAGTTCTCAATAATCTCATGGGCTATCCTGGTTATGGCTCTGTCCATATCGGCAGCATCCATAATCTGTGCTTTGTCTTTGTACATACCTGTCTCCTTTTACTGCGGGCATAAAAAAGGATCCCGCTGTTTACCGCGGAATCCGTAATCATCCTATAAAAGCATATATCACTCTTTACGGCATCGCGGTACCGTACTTAAAGAATTATTTTTCTATATGATACAACCTGTATGGCTGTACTGTCAACATAAAACACAATATAAAGTGCTCAAATGTTTATGAAAACCTCTCGCATGCTTCAATTGTGTTCTTCATGAGCATGATTATCGTCATGGGGCCCACCCCGCCGGGCACGGGAGTGATATATCCGGCTTTTTCGGAAGCGGACTCGAACTCAACGTCACCCTTCAGTTTGCCATCCACTCTGGAAATCCCGACATCGATAACAACTGCACCTTCCTTGACATAGGACCCGTCTATCGCTTCTGGCTTACCGATCGATACCACCAGTATATCCGCCTTTGACGCAATTCCGGCCAGATCCCTCGTCCTGCTGTGGCACATCGTAACTGTCGCACTTTCCTTAAGGAGAGCCATGGCTACAGGTTTACCCACTATATTGCTCCTGCCGATTACTACAGCATCCTTACCGCATATATCGATCCCTGTACTCTTGATCAGCTCTATTATGCCTTTAGGCGTACATGCCAGAGTGCAGTCCATACCACACATGAGCCTGCCGGTATTCTGAGTCGTGAAACCGTCCACATCCTTTTCATAGGAGACGCTCTCGATAACGGCATCTGTATCGATATGTGCCGGCAGAGGCAGCTGCACCAGTATCCCGTGGAACCTTTCGTCACGGTTCAGTTCTTCTATCCTTCCTATGAGATCATCTTCTGTGATGCTTTCAGGAAGTTTTATAACCTCGGAATATATGCCAAGTTCCTCACACATCTGGTGTTTTTTCCCTACATATACAGAAGATGCGGGATCCTCGCCAACCTGAATTACAACGAGCCCCGGAGCCTTACCTGCTTTTTTAAGATCAGCGACTCTTACTTTAAGCTCTTCCTTTATATCAGCAGCTATCTTCTTGCCGTCAATTATAGATGCACTCATTAGATTTACCTCACTTGAAGTATTTTACAGCTGATTCAAACAGCTTCATGTCGTACTCTCCGGGTACATTCTTGTAAAGGCCGTCACCTGTCCTCTCCGTATGTCCCATCTTTCCGAGTATCCTGCCGTCAGGCGATGTAATACCTTCAATCGCACAGACAGAACCGTTCGGGTTATACAGTATATCATACGTCGGCTGACCGTCCAGATCCACATACTGAGTTGCGACCTGCCCGTATTTAATGAGATTATCCACAACTTTCGCAGGAGCATAGAACCGGCCCTCACCGTGTGAGATAGGCACATTGTATATCATGTCCGTATCAGCGCACATGAACCACGGAGATTTGTTTGATACTATCTTAGTGCTGACAATCCTGGACTGATGTCTTGCTATATTGTTGAAAGTCAGCGTCGGGCATGCGGGATCCATATCTCTTATCTCTCCATACGGCACAAGACCGAGTTTAACGAGAGCCTGGAATCCGTTGCATATTCCGAGCATGAGGCCGTCGCGATTATTCATAAGATCTTTAACGCTTGCGCTTATCAGAGCGTTTCTGAAGAATGCAGTAATGAACTTGCCGGAGCCGTCAGGCTCGTCACCACCGGAAAAACCGCCGGGAATGAATACAACCTGCGATTTTTTCATACGCTTTGAGAACTCTTCGGCAGATTCCTTAACGGATTCCGGATCAAGGTTCTTGATGACGAATACATCAGGCTCTGCGCCCGCTCTCATCCATGCCTTTGCAGAATCGTATTCGCAGTTTGTACCCGGGAATACAGGTATCAGAACCTTCGGCGTAGCGCATTTCTGACTGCTCACCACGACCTTCTTTGCCTTATAGCATATTTTTTCTGCCTTTTCTGTGCTCCTGTCCGTATATGCGTGATAGACAGGCTCGAGCTTACCTTCATATACACTGAACAATTCCTCAAGCGAGATCTTACCGTCATTGAAAGTAAGCGCCTTTTCTTCGACAGTCCTTCCGACCAGACGGCCGTCCTTTACGCTTTCGTCGCATTCAAGAAGGAATGAACCGTACCTGACGTCAAATATATCATCTGAACTGAAATCAGGATCGAATGTGAAGCCTATCATATTACCGAAAGACATCTTCATCACTGCCTCGGCTATACCGCCGAATGTAGGCGTATACGCAGCATATATCTTACCGCTCTTCATAAGTTCGGATATCCTTCCGAACAGCATTATAAGCGATTCTGCTTCAGGAAGTCTGTTCTTGTTGTATACAGGACGGAACAGACGCAGTGTATGCCCTGCCTTTTTAAATTCGGGTGTTATTACATCACTGGTCCTGCCGGTCGTTACTGCGAATGAAACAAGAGTCGGCGGCACATCCATCTTTTCAAAACTGCCGCTCATAGAATCCTTTCCACCTATAGCTCCTATCTTCAGATCCATCTGAGCTTTGAAAGCTCCGAGGAGCGCAGCCATGGGTTTACCCCATCTCAGGCTGTCTTTGAGCGGCTTTTCGAAATATTCCTGGAATGTAAGATAGACATCATTAAATGAAGCACCGGAAGCTATGAGCTTCGATACAGATTCAACAACTGCATTGTATGCACCGTGATAAGGACTGGCTTCAGTCAGGTAAGGATTATACCCGTAAGCCATGAAAGAGACTGTATCGGTTTCTCCCTTTTCCACTGATACCTTATGTACCATAGCCTGCGAAGGAGTAAGCTGGTATCTGCCGCCGAAAGGCATCATTACCGTACCTGCACCTATAGTTGAATCGAACATCTCTGAAAGGCCTCTCTTCGAGCATACGTTAAGGTCACCCGCTAAAGACAGCATTTTATCTGTCTCACTGCCTTTAAGATCGTTCTCATAAATTCCGCAGGCCGGTACATGAATCTCTATATGTTTTTCCGCACCGTTCGAATCAAGGAACTCTCTTGAAAGATCCACTACGATATCGCCTTCAAACGTCATCAGAAGTCTGGGATCCTCTGTGACCTCAGCTATCTGAGTCGCTTCTATATTCTCCTCTTTCGCAATTGCAAGGAACTTCTTAAGGTTTTTCTTTTCAATTACGACAGCCATCCTCTCCTGAGACTCGCTGATCGCGAGTTCAGTGCTGTTCAGACCCTCGTACTTTTTGGGCACATTATCAAGAGTTATCTTAAGACCGGCTGCAAGTTCGCCCACTGCAACCGAAACACCGCCGGCTCCGAAGTCATTGCATCTCTTTATCATGCGTGAAACTTCATATCTGCGGAACATCCTCTGGAGTTTTCTTTCCTCCGGTGCATTACCTTTCTGCACCTCGGCGCCACAGGTTTCTATCGACTGCACATTATGGGATTTGGATGAGCCTGTCGCACCGCCCATGCCGTCACGGCCTGTCCGGCCGCCGAGGAGTATTATGATATCTCCCGGTGCGGGAACTTCTCTTCTGACGTTCTTTTCGGGAACAGCACCGATTACGGCGCCGATCTCCATCCTCTTCGCCATATATCCCTTATGATATATCTCATCGACCTGACCCGTCGCAAGACCTATCTGGTTACCGTATGAACTGTAACCGGCGGCAGCTGTTGTCACCAGTTTTCTCTGCGGAAGTTTGCCTGGAATCGTTTCCGTAATAGGAACAAGAGGATCCGAGGCACCTGTCACTCTCATGGCACCATAAACATAAGCTCTGCCTGAAAGCGGATCCCTTATTGCACCTCCTATGCATGTCGCTGCTCCGCCGAAAGGCTCAATCTCCGTCGGATGATTATGCGTCTCGTTCTTGAACAGAAGCAGCCATGGCTGAATCTCGCCGTCAACATCAACATTGATCTTTACTGTACATGCGTTGATCTCTTCAGATGCATCGAGCTTGTCCAGATATCCGTTCTTTCTCAGATATCTGACAGCAAGGGTGGCTATATCCATAAGATTAACGGGTTTTGTGCGCCCTAATGATTCCCTGCATGCAAGATAATCCTCATATGTCTTCTGTATCTCGGGATCTTCAAATGTGACTTTATCAACAGTAGTTAAAAATGTTGTATGTCTGCAGTGGTCAGACCAGTATGTATCTATGACCCTTATCTCAGTTAAGGTAGGGTCTCTCTTCTCCTTAACAAAATACTTCTGGCAGAACTCAATATCATCAGTATCCATCGCCAGACCGTATTTATCTATGAACGCCTTAAGACCCTTTTTGTTCAGTTTGATGAATCCTTCCATGACAGGCGTTTTTTCGGGTTTTTCATAATCAGTATCGAGCGTATCGTACGCTTCAAGTGAAGCCTCTCTGCACTCAACGGGGTTTATTACATATTTCTTTATCTCTTCAAGATCTTTCTTTGTGAGCCTACCCGTCAGCACATATACTTTGGCTGACCTGACCAGAGGTCTGTCCTGCTGTGAGATAAGCTGGACGCACTGGGCCGCGGAATCAGCTCTCTGATCAAACTGCCCGGGAAGATACTCAACAGCAAAAACCGTATCAGCTTTATCGGCATTGAGCTCATCCGAACATATGTCAGTCTGAGGTTCCGAGAAAACCGTGTTCTTACAGCGCTCAAAAAGTTTAGCGTCTATGTTCTCCACGTCATATCTGTTAAGTACACGGACTTTCTTCAGTCCCTTTATCATAAGGAGATCTTTGAATTCGGAATAGAGCTTATTCGCTTCGTGCTCAAGTCCTTCTTTTCTCTCCACATATACTCTGTAAACCATAATTCCTCCGAATGCTATTTCCCTATCTGGCTTCGAGTGCCCTTTTTCCTATGTCTTTTCTGAAAAAGGCATTTCCGAAAGATACCTTTTCAACGCCTTTGTATGCTTTTTTAATAGCGTTCTCAAGTGTATCGGCCACCGCCGTTACGCCGAGCACACGACCACCGGCCGTGAGCAGTTTCCCGCCTTCCAGCTTTGCACCGGCAATAAACACCTGCGTATCATCATCAAGTTCTTCCTGTGTGATCTCAAAGCCGGATTCATATTTCTTTGGATAACCCTCAGATACCATAACAACACAGCATGCGCTGCCGTCCATAAACTCGACTTTCTGGTCCTCAAGTCTTCCGTCACATACCGCTTCAAATATATCCATGAGGTCAGTCTTTAAGAGCGGCAGCACGACCTGCGTTTCGGGATCACCGAACCTGCAGTTGTATTCAATCACTTTCGGACCGTTTTCGGTTATCATAAGGCCGAAGTACAGGCATCCCTTGAAAGGTCTGCCCTCTTCCGTCATTGCTTTAATCGTAGGCATGAATATCGTATCCATGCACTCAGCAGCGATCTCATCGGTATAATATGGATTGGGAGCAACCGTACCCATACCACCTGTATTAAGACCCATATCCCCGTCAAGAGCTCTTTTATGATCCATACTTGAGACCATGGGTTTTACGGTCTTGCCGTCGGTAAAAGCGAGCACGGAGACTTCAGGACCCGTAAGGAACTCTTCTATGACGATGTTGTTTCCGCTTGCACCGAACACCTTATCCTTCATGATAGTATTGACCGCGTTTACGGCATCATCTCTGGTCTCGCATATGAGTACGCCCTTACCGAGCGCGAGTCCGTCGGCTTTTACTACTGTCGGAACGGGACAGTTCTCAACATACTCCAAAGCCCTGTCTATATCACTGAACACCGCATACTGCGCAGTCGGAATACCGTACTTTTTCATAAGGTCTTTGGCAAAGACCTTGCTGCCCTCTATTATCGCAGCATTCTTTTTCGGCCCGAAGCATCTTATTCCCTTTTCTTCGAGCGCATCCACACATCCCAACACAAGCGGATCATCGGGAGCGACCACTGCAAAATCTATCGCATTATCAACAGCGAAATTAACGATACCGTCGATATCCTTAGCACCTATACCAGTAAGGACAGCATCATCCGCCATGCCGCCGTTTCCGGGGGCGGCATAGATCTCAAGATCCTCCCTGCCTTTTTTCATAGTCTTTATAATAGCGTGCTCACGGCCGCCGCCGCCTACTACCAAAACCTTCATAATCGTTCTCCCTAAATTAATGATGGAATAGTCTCATACCTATGAAAGCCATGACCATACCGTACTTATCGCATGCCTTTATTACATCCTCATCCCTTATAGAGCCTCCGGGCTGTGCAACGTAACTGACACCGCTCTTTACCGCACGCTCTATACTGTCATCAAACGGGAAGAAAGCATCGCTGCCCAGACTGACTCCCTTAATGGAATCCAGATATGCCCTCTTTTCTTCTTTTGTGAACACATCGGGTTTCACACTGAAGTAATTGTGCCATACGCTGTCACCTGTAACGGCTTCGTATTCATCCGAAACATAAAGATCGATTATGTTGTCCCTTTCCGCTCGCTTGAAAGTATCGAGGAACGGAAGTGAAAGTACTTTCTCGCTCTGTCTCAGATGCCAGAAATCTGCTTTCTGTCCTGCGAGTCTTGTGCAGTGTATTCTGGACTGCTGACCGGCACCCACGCCTATCGCCTGACCGTCCACTGCAAAACACACTGAATTGGACTGAGTATATTTAAGCGTTATCAATGAGATTATAAGATCTCTTTTAGCTGAATCGCTCAGATCCTTATTCGCAGTAACGATGTTATCGAGCATCCCCTCGCCTATCTCAATATTATTGCGCCCCTGTTCGAAAGTTATGCCGAATACCTGTTTATGCTCTTTCGGTTCAGGAACATAGGAAGGATCTATCTCAATAACATTATAAGAACCTTTTTTCTTCGCGCTCAGTATCGCTCGCGCTTCTTCCGTATATCCGGGAGCGATGATGCCGTCGGAGTATTCACGTTTGATCATACGTGCGGTAGTCTCGTCGCAGACATCGCTGAGTGCAATAAAATCACCGTAAGAAGACATTCTGTCAGTTCCCCTTGCTCTCGCATATGCACATGCGAGAGGCGAATCGTCCAAACCCTCTATATCATCAACAAAACATGCTTTTTTAAGACTCTCATCGAGTTTCAGACCAACAGCTGCCGATGTCGGGCTGACATGCTTAAATGAGGTCGCCGCACACATTCCGGTTGCCTTCTTTATCTCACTAACCAGCTGCCAGCTGTTGAAAGCATCCAGAAAATTGATATATCCAGGCTTTCCGTTGAGTATCTCTATCGGGAGTTCGCTCCCGTTCTCCATATAGATCCTGGCCGGCTTCTGATTGGGATTGCAGCCGTATTTGAGTTCCAGTTCTTTCATCTGTAGATTATCTCCTTAAACATTGAGTTCCGCTTTGACGCTGTCCGTATACCTCGCAAGAACGGGATTTACGATTTCCTTAAGGAAAGTATCAACCTGCGAAGCGCTCCTTCCCGTATAAAGGGCAGGATCCAGAACTTCCATTATCTCTTCCTTGGTTATAGGGATCTCGGGATCATCAGCAATCCTGTCTATAAGATCATTGGTCCCGCCTTCCATCTTCACCCGTCTGGCTGCAGCATGGCTGTGTGTCCTCAGCCTTTCATGAATCTGCTGTCTGCTTCCGCCTTTCTTTACGGACTTCATGAGTATATTCTCGGTAGCCATGAAAGGCAGCTTCTCCATAACACGTTTCTCAATCACTTTGTCATAGACGACTATGCCTTCCGTAACATTCATGTATATGTTCAGTATCGCGTCCACAGCAAGGAACGCCTCAGCAACGGATATGCGCTTGTTCGCTGAATCATCCAGTGTTCTCTCGAACCACTGAGTACCGGCTGTCATCGCCGGATTGATGTAATCAGCTATGACATATCTTGAAAGCGATGAAATACGCTCGGAGCGCATCGGATTGCGCTTGTAAGGCATCGCCGATGAACCTACCTGAGATTTTTCAAACGGCTCCTCCATCTCTTCAAATGACTGCAGTATCCTCATATCATTCGAGAACTTGTAAGCGCTCTGCGCTATACCTGATAGGATTGCAAGAAAATATGCATCGGTCTTTCTGGAATAGGTCTGGCCTGACACGGCTACACAACCATCAAATCCCATCTCTTCGGCTATGAGCTTTTCAAGTCTGTCAACCTTGGCTTCATCACTGTTGAACAGGCTCATAAATGAAGCCTGGGTCCCGGTGGTACCCTTGGATCCGAGAAGCTTAAGTTTTGCACATCTGTGTTCGAGCTCCTCTATATCATCAATGAGCTCATACATCCAAAGACATGCTCTCTTGCCTACTGTTGTGAGCTGTGCAGGCTGAAGATGAGTGTATGCAAGACAGGGCTGAGCCTTATACTTATCCGCAAAACCGGCAAGATTCCTTATGACCTGAGCAGCTTTCTTAAGCACTATTTCAGAAGCCTTTCTGAGTATGATAACGTCAGTATTGTCACCGACATAGCACGATGTTGCACCCAGGTGTATTATGGGCTCGGCTTTTGGGCACTGAAGTCCGAATGCGTATATGTGAGACATAACATCATGTCTGATCTCTTTTTCTTTTTTAAGAGCATCTTCGTAGTTGATATCCGTTATATGGGATTCCATCTCGCTTATCTGCTCATCTTTGATATCCAGTCCGAGTTCTTTCTCCGCTCTGGCAAGCGCGATCCAGAGTCTTCTCCATGTGGAAAACTTGAAATCCTCTGAAAAAACGTACTGCATCTCAGGGCTGGCATATCTTTCTGAAAACGGTGAAATATATCTTTCTCTGCTCATGGGTAACCTACCTACTCATTACTGTTGATTATCTTTTCCTTTACCGAATGATCATTAAGACAGATGTACCGCACATAGAGTGATACTCTGTTGTCATTGTCAAGACTCTCCCAGATCTCTTCGGTAAAAGCATCAATATCACTGCCGATAATTACGCGCTCCGGTTCTCCTTCAAAGGAAGGTATCGGATCGCCGTCATGCATATATGTGTGGATGAAATGTCCGACGCCGGGTTCAGGCTCATATGAGAATGTATATCTTCCGCACTTTTCGCCCTTGCCGTCAGTACTTTTGAGTATACTCATCTTATAACTGAATCCGTCATCCGGCAGATCCAGCAGAGCGCTTATCCTTGGCGTATAGTTCGGAGCATCCGGTTCAAAACATCTCGTATCGAGCGCATCCTCGAACGTTCCGCCGTTCTGGATATAGTAATATATGGTATCAGTCTGGTCACCGTTAGTGACGATCGTACATTCATCTATTACTCTGACGGGCGAATATATTATAAGCGAAGGATCCTCCACCTTTGTCTCATCAAACGGATAGATTATGATCCCTTTGCCGTCTTTCCTGAAAACACGGTTTCTGCTGTTGGAACTCCTGCCCATAATGAAATATGCCGTTACGGCTTTTTTCCCGTCCTCCGACATACCGGCAATTATGCCTCTGCCGGGATAGCTGTTGCCTTTCAGCAGTTCACTTATACTTTTAGTTATCATTCTTACCTCTCACTATCTTTTTCGAGACCATCTCACAGGCTCTGGGCAGTATCTTCCATTCAGCCTGTTCCATCACACGCCTCTGCAGTGTTTCCGGAGTATCACCCTTGCGGATATAAACTGCCTTCTGCATTATTATCTCCCCTCCGTCCGGGATTTCATTTACGTAATGCACGGTGGCGCCTGTGACCTTTACGCCTTTTTCAAGCGCAGCCTCATGCACCTTAAGCCCGTAGAAGCCTTTGCCGCAGAATGACGGTATAAGTGCGGGGTGAATGTTGATTATCCTCCCGCTGAACTCTTTGGTAAATTCCTTTGATAGGATAGTCATAAATCCGGCAAGAACTATAAAATCGATCCTGTAATCCTTAAGCAGTTTTATGACGTCCTTTTCAAATCTCTTCTGCCCATCTGCTTTGGATACGAAGATACCCGGTATGCCAGCTTTCTCTGCTCTCTTAAGCGCATACGCATCCGCACTGCTTGATATGACGAGCACTATCTCACCGCTCTTAATTACACTGCCCTGAGCGTCTATAAGCGCCTGCAGATTTGTTCCGCCGCCCGAAACGAAGACCGCGATCCTTGCCTTTACCATAATACGACCCCGTTTTCGCTGTCTTTGACTATCTCGCCGAGGATATATGCGTCCTCGCTGTTTTCTTTGAGTATCTCCAGGGACCTGTCAGCATCGGATTTATCTACGACGACACTCATGCCTACGCCCATGTTGAATATATTGAACATCTCCCTCTCTTCGATATTACCCGTCTTTGCAAGAAGGTCGAAGATAGGCAGCACCTTGACTGCCGCGCGCTCAATCTTAGCGCACATTCCTTCGGGGAGACTCCTCGGTATGTTCTCGTAAAACCCGCCGCCGGTTATATGCGATACTGTCTTTACTGTGACTTCATCTGCAAGAGCCAGCAGTGGCTTTACGTAAATCTTCGTGGGTGTGAGCAGCGTCTCACCTATACTCTTTCCTCCAAGAGCATCAATGCCCTTCTTGATATCTTTGTTCTCAACATCAAAGACTTTTCTTACGAGAGAAAAACCGTTCGAATGCACACCGCTGGACGGAAGAGCTATTATGACATCGCCTTCCTTAACCGTGCTCTTGTCGAATATCCTCGGTCTGTCCACGATACCGACGGAAAAACCTGCGAGATCATATTCATCTTCAGGATAGAATCCGGGCATCTCTGCAGATTCGCCGCCTATAAGAGCAGCACCCGACTGAACGCAGCCCTCAGCGACACCGGATACTATGGATGCTGTCTTTTCCGGTATGTTCTTGCCCATAGCTATGTAGTCGAGGAAAAACAGAGGTTTTGCACCGCAGCATATGATATCGTTCACACACATAGCAACGCAGTCGATACCCACCGTATCATGCCTGTCCATAATAAAAGCAATCTTAAGCTTAGTGCCGACGCCGTCCGTACCGCTAACGAGGACCGGGCTCTCCATGCCTGCAAGATCCGGCCTGAACAGTCCTCCAAAACCTCCTATGTCGGACGCAACTCCGTCAGTCATCGTCCTCGCGATATGCTTTTTCATCAGTTCTACGGATGAATAACCGGCCGTTATATCGACTCCCGCATCCTTATAGATATCGCTGTGGCTGTTTTTCATCATTTGTCTCCTTTTTCGGAAAGCTTTTTGGTAAAACGATCCTTATTTGAGTTCACCGGAATATCCGTAGGATACTCGCCGTCAAAACATGCAGTACAGAATCTGTCGCAGCATCCGTCGCCGGCCAGCTGTTTTACGTTTTCTATGCTCAGATAACCGAGGCTGTCAACACCGATAATCTTTCTGATCTCTTCAATTGAATGATTGTGTGCTACGAGCACTTCCCTTGAACTTATATCAGTACCGTAATAGCAGGGATTCAGGAACGGCGGTGCCGTTACCATGAAGTGGACTTCCTTAGCACCAGCTTCTCTGAGCATCTTTACCATATGAGCGGAAGTTGTACCCCTGACTATAGAGTCGTCGATAAGTATGACCCTCTTATCCTTTACGGTTTCCGATACAGGATTCAGTTTGATCCTGACAAGGTTCTCCCTGGATTTCTGACCGGGTGAAATGAACGTCCTGCCGATATATCTGTTCTTTATAAGACCTATGCCGTAAGGTATGCCGGATTGTCTTGAGTATCCGATAGCGGCATCAAGTCCCGAATCGGGAACACCTATGACTACGTCCGCCTGCACGGGATGCTCCAGAGCCAGCATTGAACCGGCCCTTACTCTGGCGTTGTGGACCGAGCATCCGTCAATGACTGAATCGGGTCTTGCGAAATATACGAACTCGAATACGCAAAATGAGGGCTTCTCTGTTCCGCAGTTGTCTTTTATGGACCTTGCTCCGTTCTTATCAAAGACCATAATCTCGCCGGGCTCAAGATCCCTGATAAAAGTAGCTCCAATAGAATCAAGAGCGCAGCTCTCGGAAGCTACTATATACGATCCGTCTTCAGACTGTCCGTAGCACAGAGGTCTGAATCCGTGAGGGTCCCTCACCGCTATGAGTTTCTGAGGTGACATAACGAGCAGTGAGAACGCACCCTTTATCCTCGGCACGGCTCTTGTGACTGCTTCCTCAATTGAACGTGATGTCAGCCTTTCCTTTGTGATAATGTATGATATGACCTCGGTATCGCTCGTTGAATGGAAGATCGATCCCTCCATCTCAAGCTCGCTCCTGAGTTCATATGAATTTGTCAGGCAGCCGTTATGCGCAAGAGCCATGCGTCCTTTTATGTGGTTCACAACTATCGGCTGGGCGTTTGTGCGCCCGGGCTCACCTGTTGTACCGTATCTCACGTGTCCGATAGCGATGCTGCCTTCTCCGAGATTCTCAAGTACTGGCTTTGTGAACACATCCTCAACAAGTCCCGCATCCTTATACATTCTGAAAAGGCCGTCGTCGTTAATGACCATACCGCAGCTCTCCTGACCTCTGTGCTGCAGAGCGAAGAGTCCGAGATAAGTCTCGCCGGCAACGTCTATTTTTTTATCTGAATAGATGCCGAACACACCGCATTCTTCTCTAAGATTACTCATTTGTCTTCCTTTCCCGTAAGACGTCTCATTACTTCCTTATAAGCGTCCTCAACGCCACCCATATCTCTGCGGAATCTGTCCTTGTCGAGTTTCTCATTTGTCTCCGCATCCCAGAACCTGCAGGTATCCGGTGATATCTCATCAGCGAGCACGATCGTTCCGTCAGGCGTTTTGCCAAACTCGAGCTTGAAATCTACAAGCTTTATACCGAGAGTCTTGAAATAGCTCTTGAGCTCCGAATTGATTTTGAAAGACATGTCCTTGATGAGGTTTATCTCATCCCATGTCGCGAGCCCCAATGCCTTTGCGTGATATGCGTTAATGAGCGGATCACCGAGATCGTCATTCTTGTAAGAAAACTCAATCGTAGGCTCATCAAACTGTATGCCTTCATCGACTCCGTATCTCTTTGAGAATGAGCCAGCGGAGATATTTCTTATTATGACTTCGAGAGGAACTATGGACACTTTTTTGACAAGCGTTTCCCTGTCGGACAGCTCCTCGACAAAATGCGTGGGCACGCCCTTTTTCTCCAGCATCTGCATAAGATAGTTGGACATCTTATTGTTGATGACTCCCTTGCCTTCTATAGTGCCTTTTTTAAGGCCGTTAAAGGCTGTAGCATCATCCTTATACTCCACTATGCAGAAGTTAGGATCGTCAGTCGCAAATACTTTCTTGGCTTTGCCCTCATAGAGCTGAGACTTCTTTTCCATTTACGGGTTCTCCTTTTATATAAATTTTATTAAATATTTGAATACTTTTTATTTACTTCCCCGTTCTTTTCGAGGATCTTCTTTTTATTGTCTTCCCTCATTGCTTTAAGGCGCTCCGTGAGTTCCGGCTCATCCAGAGCAATGATCTGACAGGCAAGAAGAGCAGCGTTCTTTGCAGCATTTACTCCAACAGTCGCAACAGGCATTCCCGGAGGCATCTGAACAGTTGAGAGCAATGCGTCCATACCGTCAAAGCAGGATGACTTTACCGGAATCCCGATAACGGGGAGCACTGTGCCCGCCGCAAAAGCACCAGCGAGATGCGCAGCCATACCTGCCGCCGCAATGATAACACCATAGCCGTTTGCTTCGGCCTCTGAGGCTGCCTTTCTCGTCTCATCAGGAGTCCTGTGAGCTGAAAGCACATGCACGGTATACGGCACGTTCAAATCTTTAAGAGTGTCAATAGCTTTTTCCATTACGGGAAGATCGCTGTCACTTCCCATCACGACCATTATCTTTTTCATGGCAAGTAGTATCTCCAATCAATTAAAAAAGGGTAGTTTTGTACACGGTGTCACAAAACTACCCTGATTGTCATAAAATAAACCATTTTATTATGCTCCCTCGCGGTATTCCGCCGCCCTCGTTTGCTTATAATCTAAGCAAAAACGAGCACTTTGTTATTATACTATTTAAAGGGCATTAAATCAACTGCGACCATGGCCAAAATTTGTTAATTTTTGTGTTTTTTTGCAATGATAATAGAAAAATATCCCGTCTCGTCAGGCATATCATCCAGCCCATCAAAAACCTTTTCATTATCCATGCCGCAGTTCTCTATCATCACGGCTTCAAATCCTTTTTCCTTCAGCGTATCCCTTATCTCGGCAAACCTGCTGGCGGACTTCATGAGTATAAGATTGCCGTCCAGATCGCTTATGTCATCTATGCCGTGAACCGCCGGTAAAATATGAACTGCTTCATCCCATCTTGCAAGAGGGATATTGAACCTTGCAGCTGAAGCACAGAATGAAGTGACTCCGTTTATCAGTCGTGTCTCATATCCGTCATTTTCCAGATAATCCTTGATATACATAAAAGTGCTGTATACTGTCGGATCTCCTATCGTCATAAACACGACGTCAAGGCCTTTATCCAGATGCTTTTTTATTGTGTCGGCAGATTGTCTGTGCGCTTCCCTGACAGCACCCATATCCATCTTCATAGGAGACGGCAGAGCTATAACCTTTTTATCCTTAAGCTCAGGAACCGCTTTTAATGCTATCCTGTATGCTACTGAATCCTCTGGCCGCCTCCCAGGCACCGCAATGATATCTGATTCCTTTATAAGTCTTACTGCTTTGAGTGTCATGAGTTCCGGATCACCCGGCCCGACTCCGATGCAGTATGCTTTACCCTTCATATAATCCTCCGGTTGCTTTTTTATCATCATTATTATCGCATAATCATGAAGGTCTTTCCAATCCGGATAATAAATATAAATAAAAAACTGAGAGCAGTCAGACTGCCCTCAGTTTCAATAACGATTTGTATCTTGAATACTTGGGATATTATACAATACCCTGTGCAAGCATCGCGTCTGCAACCTTCAGGAATCCGGCTATGTTAGCACCGGCAACCAGGTTGTATCCGAGACCCATCTCTTCGGCAGCTTCTACGGATACCTTGTGGATGTTCTTCATGATTCCGTGAAGTTTCTCATCAACTTCTTCCGCAGTCCATGAGAGTCTCTCGGAGTTCTGGCTCATCTCAAGGCCTGAAACTGCAACGCCGCCTGCGTTTACAGCCTTTGACGGAGCGACTATGAGACCCTTGTCCATCAGATAGAACAGTGCTTCATTGCTCGTGGGCATGTTAGCGACTTCGATATAGTACTTGACACCGTTGGCAACGATCTTCTCAGCTGACTCCATAAGAACGTCGTTCTGCATTGCACTAGGCATAACGATATCAACTTTGCGTCCGAAGGGTTTCTCACCCGGGAAGAATTCAACACCGAACTTGTCTGCATAATCCTGTACGCGATTGCGTCTTGAAGCATTCATCTCGAGCATGTAGTTGATCTTCTCATCAGTTGTTATTCCGTCAGGATCGTAGATGTATCCGTCAGGACCGGACAGTGTAACGACTTTGCCGCCGAGCTGTGCGACTTTCTTTGTTACGCCCCATGCAACATTACCGAAACCGGAAACAGCGACTGTCTTTCCTTCGATAGTATCATTCTCATGAGCAAGAACTTCACAGAGATAATATACTGCGCCGTAACCTGTAGCTTCAGGACGGATAAGGCTGCCGCCGTAGCTGAGGCCTTTTCCTGTAAGGACGCCGTTCTCGTATGCATCGCGGATTCTCTTGTACTGACCGAAGAGATAACCGATCTCACGGCCGCCGACACCCATATCACCTGCGGGAACGTCAACGTTTGGACCTATGTGACGATAGAGCTCTGTCATGAAAGCCTGGCAGAAACGCATGATCTCACCTTCGCTCTTGCCTTTGGGATCAAAGTCTGAACCGCCCTTGCCGCCGCCCATGGGGAGACCAGTCAGGGAGTTCTTGAATATCTGCTCGAAACCGAGGAACTTAATGACTGAAAGAGTAACGGACGGATCGAATCTCAGACCGCCTTTGTAGGGACCGATAGCTGAGCTGAACTGTACTCTGTAGCCTCTGTTAACCTGTACCTTGCCGGCATCGTCAACCCAGGTAACTCTGAACAGTATCTGACGCTCAGGCTCAACGATCCTGTCGATTATACCATTCTCAACATACTCCGGGTGCTTTTCGACAACGCCTTCGAGAGAGCTCAGGACTTCGCCTGCTGTCTGCAGGAATTCCTTCTGTTCAGGATAATTCTTCTGCAGCTTCTCATAGACTTCAGCAAGTTTTGCATTTTTCATCTGCATTTTTAGTTTCCTCCGATTTAACTAAATTAATTAAATAAAAAAGACATTTTTTGTACACAAATCAGTGCCAAAAAACGCCTTTGTTTTTAACAGGTCTTATTTTATTACTTAAAACCTACCGTGTCAACAAAAAAGACTGCCTTCGCTTATCGCCTGCCGCTCATATCTCTGAGATTGTCAAATCCTCTGACAGTATCTGCAAATACATCACCCGCAGAATCATCCTGATCGATGACAATAAGGCCGTTCCAGTTCGGAAACACGCCCTTCAGCGCCATATCTATGACTTCTCTGGTCTTAACTATACCGTCCCCTATAGGCGAGAAGATAGATTCCGGCAGACCGAAGCGGTTTTCATATTCCTTGATCTCAGGGAAAAAGTCCTTGCAGTGCAGAACTGCTATGCTATCTTTTAGCGATTCAGCGATATGTATTTCATCACCCGCAAAAGCAGCCCAGCCGATATCGTATTCCAGCAGAAAACCTTTACCGGCGTTCTCCATTATGACATCAATGGCAAGGCAGTCATCTGTATCACCGAGAGCGTAGAACTCCGCATCATGATTATGATACATGATTATTACAGGAAGATCAGAAGTCTTGTCCTTAAGCTCAGAATAATACATTCCGAGCCTTGCTGCTTCTTTCCTGTCATCGGGAAGTCCTATGATAATATATGTTTCTATACCGGATGCTTCATAAAATGCATGCACATAATCTGCAGCCTCATCACTGCTGATCATTTCACTGCCGAAGCCGAGCATAATCTGCGCTGAAGAAACAGCCAGGCCCAAGCCATCGCATATCTTTCTTGACTTGGAAGCTCTTTCAACCGACCACATCCACTTTTCACTGTTATCGCTTTCCGCACTAACCGGACAGAGCATCGGTTCAAATGCGTCAGCACCGCAGTCCTTAAGCTTTTCAAGTATGCTTCTGTCTCCTGACCGGATGAGTTCCCTTCTGACGCCGTAAGCATTTATTCCGAGTGTGATATCCATTAATTTAACCCCCAGATATTTATATACAGATTATATCATAATGACCATTCTGTTTGTCTGTCTTCAAATTGACAAAGTTTTTTAGCGTATATTATAATTTTTACATTAAAGAGCGCAAAAAGCGCTTTACTAATTTATAAGGGGTTTATCCTATGTTCTCAAAAGAAGAGGTCCTCAGTTTTATAAATGACAATGACGTCAGATTCATAAAACTGGTATTCTGCGATATTTTCGGCGAACAAAAAAATATATCTATATTAGATACGGAAATAGAAAGCGCATTCACAGACGGAATACCGTTTGATCCGTCTGCCATCAACGGCTTCGGCCATGATGTTCCAGGCGATCTTTATCTAGTGCCTGATCCGGCTACACTATGCGTGCTCCCCTGGAGGCCTTCAGAAAGCGGGGTTGTCCGTATGCTCTGCAATATCTATGACCGCAACGGAGACCCGTTTGTCGCTGACGGAAGACTTATTCTCTCCGAAGCAGTAAAGAGCCTCACAGAGACCGATACGGGATGTCATATAGGTGCTGAGAGCGAGTTTTATCTGTTCAATATGGATGAATCCGGTGAACCCACTGTGCCGCTCGATAACGGCAGTTATATGGATGCAGCACCCCTTGACAAAGGCGAGAACGTCAGAAGGGATATCTGTCTTGCCCTGTCCGAGATGGGAATACATCCTGAAAGATCCTATCATGAAGCGGGTCCCGGCCAAAATGAAATAGATTTCAGATACGCTGATCCTCTGACCACAGCGGACAATATGATAACCTACAAGAACATAGTAAAGAACATAGCAAAAAAACACGGTCTGTTCGCTTCCTTTGATCCGAAGCCATTAAAGGATCACAGCGGAAGCGGTATGCATATAAATGTGATTCCCTTCTCACTCGACATAGAAGGTGACAGAAACGTTTTTGAGCCGTTCCTGGCAGGCATACTGAACAGGATACGTGAGATTACCGTATTCTATAACACTTCGAGGGATTCATATTCAAGATTCGGTATGTACAAGGCACCGGGCGATATCTCATGGACAGACTCTGACAGGAGCAGTCTTATAAGGGTACCGCTGACAAAGGGTGAAAGAAGGAGTATTGAACTCCGTTCCCCCGATGCATCTGCCAATCCTTATCTCGCATATACTCTGCTGATCTATGCGGGACTCGAGGGTATAAGAAACGACATGAAACTCACTCCGTCAGGAGATATAGATAATAAAGCAAAACTGCCGCAGACATATGAAGAAGCTGTCAACCTGATGCTTGACAGTTCATTCGTTAGAGATCATCTGCCGGAGTGCATTATAGAGGCGTACAGGAATCTGAAGTAGCATGAACAAATCAGATACGACTGATATACTGAGCATTCTGCTCGTATCAGGACAGCAAAAAGCCGCTGCGGCAATAAAAGCTCTGCTCGACACATCAAAGTTCCGTGTTACGGAATATGTTCAGAGCGGTGCCAACGCAAGACGGCTCATACTGGAGAGGGATTATGACCTTATCCTTATCAACTCTCCCCTTCCCGATGAGAAAGGGACTGATTTTGCATGCCATGCTGCCGAATCGACCAGTGCCGGTATCGTTCTTCTCGTAGACAACGGATCATTTGATGACGTTTGCATGAAATGCGAGCCGTACGGCATCATGACTATCTCTAAACCATTTACAAAAGCGGTCTTTGAACAGGTTCTTGCACTTGTTTCCGCAACAAAGAGAAGACTCTTCATACTTGAAAAGGAAAACTCAAAACTGAGCAGAAGAATGGAAGAGATGAAGACTGTCTCGGAAGCAAAGTACATCCTGATGGAAAAAAAGAACATGACCGAGGATGAAGCCCATAAGTACATTGAGAAAATGTCAATGAACCAAAGGGTAACCAAGACCGAGATGGCAAAGAGTATTATCCGAATGTATAAATAAAAGAAGCAACCGTTACGGTTGCTTCAATGCTTTACTAAGGTGGTTCTATACTAAAGATTGGGGTAAGGTGAAATAAAAGAGACAAATGGTTTCA
>CAYRWM010000005.1:0-69666 GCA_964428055.1 uncultured Christensenellaceae bacterium
TGAAACCATTTGTCTCTTTTATTTCACCTTACCCCAATCTTTAGTATAGAACCACAAAAAGGACATGGTTCAAAGCCATGTCCTTTTTATTATGCTCGTTTTTTGTCAGGTCAGTCGTTCACCTTGAGATACGTCCTTCTGACCCTGCCTTCTATTATATCGCTGAGCCTGTATTTGGCATGAGCAATTATGACGTCGGTACCGTTTTTGAGAGACTCTTTCGCGAACTTAAGTTTCGCCTTGGCCCCGCCTGCACCTATGCGCGATGAACCCTTGCAGCATTTCATGAGTTCATCGATCTTGGCTTCAAGCTCCTCATACGTGTCTGCTTCTACGGTCTCTATCAGCGTGGAAGGATCATCTTTATCCATGTATATACCCTCAACCGATGTCAGGAGCACCAGGAGCTTGGCCCCGACGAGTTTAGCTATGACCGCGGCAGTCTCGTCATTGTCCACGCATTCCACCACATGATCGTTTGTCTTCTTGAGATTGGTGAGCTCCATCTTGCGGTTTTCCTTGTCGGATACTGCGTCATTATAATTGATTATCGGTATCGCGTTCTGGTTCGCTGCCCTGAACAGAAGCTTCTTTATGAATAAAGCCTTATCGGGCTTGTTGAAGTGGCTGTGCTCTACCAGCACCTGACGGACGGAATAATGCGGATCCACAAAATCGCGGTATATGGACATCAGGACCGCCTGTCCCTGTGATGCGTAGTCGGCTTTTATCTCCTCCATATCGCCTCTCAGTTCCATGCCGCCGTTCCTCTTCATATAGTCAATCCTGCCTATCTCCGTGGCACCAGAGGAAACAAGTATGTATCCCGGCTTCAGCTCCGAAGCCAGTCTGTTGAATATATTGTAGTCAAGATCGTTGTCTTCTTTACGGATAAGGGCCATGGACCCTATCTTTACAACGACGTCAAAATCAAAATTAGCCATTTAACAATTCTCTTTCAGTTTTTTTTCACTGCTCCGCAGCGCACATGTCGAACGTCTCCTTTAAGTCGAAGTACAGTTTCTCGTAGACCTTCATGACCTCTTTATACTTCTCGACGTTTTCGGGGATAGGCTCGATTATCTCATCCACTTCAAGCACATCCACGTCATCCAGTCTCTCCCAGATCTTCTCGCCGACACCTGCAACGATTGCTCCGCCGTATGCACCGCCTTCAGCAGCGCCCTTGAGCGTCTTTACGGTTATACCCATTATATCGGCAACGATCTGCTTCCAGAGCGTTGAGTGTATGGCTCCGCCGGAGAGTATTACCTCTTTGAACTCAAGATCCGGATTTGACTTCTTTATAAGATCGACGATCTGCTTTAAGCCGAACACAACGCCTTCCATGACAGCTCTGCCGAAGTCTCCCCTTTTAGTCAGGAGCGACATGCCGTAGAACACACCTCTTGCAGCCGGATCGGAATACGGGCATCTCTCACCTGTGAGGTATGGCAGGAACTGGACTCCGCCTGCACCCACGCTGCTCTCTTCAGCTTCCTTGTTGATCGCAACAAAAGGCTTTTCGAGATCTCCGTAGAACGTGTTCTTGAACCATTCCATGGAACCGGCGCATGAGAGCTGGCAGCCGAACGCCATCCACTTGTCTGCAGAGTTGTTGCAGAAGAACTGCAGCTTGCCGCCTTCGTTGACGCCGAACGTACTTAAAGGAGTCGCAACAACGCCTGACGTACCCATAACGACACCCAGCGTACCTTCCTTCACGATACCCATACCGGCATTCTGTATGACTGCGTCTCCGCCGCCGCCGTATACACGGGTGCCGGCTTTAAGGCCGAGTTCCTTTTCTGTCTCTTCGGATATGTACGACGTGACTTCATCCGACTCGAAGACTTCGGGGAAGATGGATCTTTCGAATCCGAGCTTGTCTATAAGGTCATATGCCCAGCATCTCTTCTCAACATCGAAAAGACCCGTGCCTGAAGCGTCTGAAACGTCAGTGGCTTTTGCCCCGGTCAGACGGAATCTGATATAGTCCTTCGGCATGAAGAACTTGACTATCTTATCATAGTTTTCAGGTTCGTTCTTTTTTACCCAAAGAAGCTTGCCGCCGGTGAAACCGGGGAGCATATTGTTATTGGTGTAGGACACCAGTCCGTCTATGCCGCCTGCAGTCTCGATTATCTCTTTGCATTCGGCTTCCGTCCTCTGGTCGTTCCAGAGTATCGCAGGTCTGATTATATTGTCATCTTTATCGAGAGCGACCAGTCCGTGCATCTGCCCGGAAAAACCTATGCCGCAGATGAGTGACGCGTCAAAATCAGAGAGGACTTCCTTTACAGCTTCCTTCGTGCCGTTCCACCAGTCTTCAGGATTCTGCTCAGACCAGGCGGGCTTGGGTGTATAGAGCGGATAAGTCTTAGTCGAAGACTTTATGACTTTTCCGGTCTCGTCGATTATTATGCACTTTACTCCGCTTGTGCCGGGGTCTATGCCCATTAAATACTTTGTCATCTTGTTTCCCTTCCTCTCTTTGTTTATCTTATCAGTTCCAAGTATATATCTTTTACGCTGTCAAGTATATAGTCGGGCTTAACATCGCTCTCAACTATCTCCTCATATGTGACCTCTCCGGAAAGAACGCAAATGCCGCATATGCCGCCGTTGACAGCCGTTTTAATATCGGTATACAGCCTGTCACCGACCATTGCGGTCCGCTCGGGTGCCGTACCCGTCTTGTCGAGTATGAAATCCACCGTTTCCTTGAAAGGTTTCCCGACGAATTTAGGTTCTATGCCCGTAGCGTGAGTGACCATTTTGCACATGGATCCGCAGTCAGGTATGAACTTACCGTCTTTCATGGGACAGACCCTGTCTATGTTCGTCGCAAGAAACGGTACCCCTTCGCTCACAAGCCTGCAGACCGCTTCCATCTTTTTGTATTCGTATGTGGTATCAAAACCCTGGACCACGAAATCAGCTGTTTCCGTCTCTTCGGGGAGCAGCGTTATTCCTTCCTCTATGAACTGTTTTTCCAATTCAGGCGTTCCGGCCAGATAGATCTTCGGATCTTTTTTATGGGTTTTGAGATAATGTATCATAACATCTCCGGATGTCATGATGTTCTCCCTCGTCATGCCGCTGATACCCAGCCTTGTGACCTTGTCAACATAGTCCATCGGTGACTTTGACGAGTTATTCGTAAAAAAGTATACCTTTATACCCTTCTCCTTAAGAGTATTTATGAAATCCAGCGCTCCGTCTATAAGATCCCACTCAAGATTGATCGTGCCGTCCATGTCCAGAACATAGCACTCGATATCCTTTATGTCGCAGCAATAGTCGTTCTGCTTTCCGAGTTTTCTTTCCATAGACGCTCCTTACATGGACTCCGACAGTACTTTGAAGTTGTCGTAGAGTTTCCTGTTGAGTTTTCTGTGTTTGCTCAGAGCTTCGGCTATATCCATGTCGATTATCTTGTTGTTTATAACTCCGATTAGTCTGTTCCCCTTGCCTTCCTTTACGAGGTCAACGGCAGCTAGTCCCATCCTGCTCGCGAGCAGTATGTCCGCCATTGTGGGATTTCCGCCGCGCTGAACGTAACCGAGCTCTATCGCCTTTGCATCCAGTTCGTACTTTTCCTTCATGTATTTGGCGATGGTCGGTCCGTCGCCCGCGCCCTCGGCGACCAGCACTATACTGGTCATCTTGCCGCGGATCCTCTCTTTTTTTATGCTCTCGCATACATCGTCTATATCCGTCTCGACTTCAGGGATTATTATATATTCCGCGCCGCCGGCTATGCCTGAATAAAGCGCGATATCACCGCTGCGGTTGCCCATGACCTCTATGACGCCCACTCTCTCATGCGACTGCATGGTGTCTCTTATCCTCATCATCTGTCCGAGCACACAGTTGACCGCAGTATCGAAACCTATGGTGAAATCAGTATACGCCAGATCATTGTCTATCGTTCCGGGGATGCCTATGGCAGGCACCCCTTTTTCGGACAGCGCTCTCGCACCGTTGAAACTTCCGTCCCCGCCTATGACAACCAGGTTGGTTATATCAAAAGCCTGCAGTACTTCCAGAGCTTTAGCCTGGCCTTCCTCAGTTTTAAACTCCCTGCTCCTCGCAGTCTTGAGTATGGTGCCGCCTTTTTCGGTTATGCCTGCCACCTGCTCAGAAGATATCGGAATAACCCTTCCCTCCATAAGTCCGGCATAGCCTTTTTCTATGGCCATTACCGGTATGCCGGCATCCTCAGCACCCATAACGACAGCTCTTACAGCTGCATTCATACCCGGCGTATCTCCGCCGCTTGTTAGTACACCTATCTTTTTCTTCATGTTTTTTTACCTTATATCAAACTATTTGAATACCACGTTCTCGCGCCCCAGCAGCGAAACAAGATCCTCCTCGAGTGAACTGCACATCCTGACGTTAAGCCCCTCCTGAGTCTTAACAGTCCTGTTCATCTCCGGGAAACAGATAGCAACGCTGTTTCTGCCCGGGTACTTCTTGAGTATCTCGCTGAGGCCGTTCTTCTCTTCGATCTTAGCCCGTACATAGAGCTGCTTTCCCCTGTATCCCTTCTCATCAGCTATATACGGGGTGACACTCTCCGCAATTATCTCCGCACTGCTCTGCCCAAGTGTCACACGTCCTTTTACACATATGATATTGCCTTCAGCGAGGAACGACTCACTGCTCCTGTAGGCCTTCGGGAACACCAGCAGCTGTATCTGCGCATATTCATCCTCTATCATGACCCTCGCCATGAGTTCCTTCTTCTTTGTGAAGCGTTTCTCGACAGCGCTTATGATGCCGGCAGTCTCTATTGTACGTCCGTCTATGTTGACCTGGGACATCTGCTCCTCGGCTTCCTCCGCCGCCCTCACTATGCTGACGACCGAAGTCGGGAAGAGTTTCTTTATCTCGGGATACTCCTCAAGCGGATGGCCGCTTAAGTACATGCCCGTCATCTCTTTTTCGTAGCGGAGTATATCATGCTTCGGATACTCCTCTTTTTCGGGTATCTCACTCTTAACGGATTCAAATACATCCTCCGCTATATCGAACAGCGATATCTGCCCCGTACTCTTTCTCTTGCTCTCGGACTGCGCGTTCGCCAAACACTCGGGATAAGCGTCCATAAGCTGCCTTCTGGTATATCCGAGACTGTCAAAGCAACCCGAGAGTATCATGCACTCGAGCCTCTTTTTGTTTATGGCTCCGCTGCATCTTCTCAGGAAATCATCAAAGTCCTTGTACTTCCCGTTCTTCTCACGCTCGGAGACTATATCCTCAACCGCGCCGCCTACGTTCGATATTCCCGAGAAGCCCAGCCTTATGGCATCGCCTTCCACGGTATACTTCATCTCGGACGCATTTATATCAGGCGACAGTATCGGTATACCGGTCATCCTGATGCTGCTGATATAGTTATCGAGCTTCGGCTTGTTCTCTATATAACTGTTAAGAAGCGCACACCAGAACTCGACTTTGTAGTAATACTTCAGATACGCCGTCTGATACGTGACCATGGCGTACGCACAGGCATGCGACTTGTTGAACGCATAGTTCGCGAACTCCATCATCTGATTGAAGAGCTTGTTCGCCGTCTTTTCGGGAACTCCGCGTCTCAGGCAACCTTCAACCGTTATCTTCCCGTCAATCTCCTCGCCGTTTATGAAGACGTCATGCTCTTTTTCGAGCTTTTCCATCTTCTTCTTACTCATGTATCTGCGGATCTCGTCGCTCCTGCCCATTGAATACCCGGCAAGGTCCCTGACCATACGCATGACCTGTTCCTGATATACCAGACAGCCGTATGTATCCTCGAGTATGGGCTTTAAGATCGGATGAGCGTATTTTACGTTCTTCGGATCATTCTTGCATCTTATATATTCGGGTATGAAATCCATGGGACCCGGTCTGAAAAGAGCGATGCCTACCATTATCTCGTCGATGTTCGAAGGCCTTAAGTCCTGCATGAGGTTCTTCATGCCGCCGGATTCAAGCTGGAATACACCGTCCGTGTCTCCCTGCGAGAGCATCTCGTAAACGCCCTTGTCATCGAGAGGTATCTTCGACATATCCAGTCTTTTACCGGTACGCTTTTCTATCATCTCTATGGCGTACCTTATGACGGTAAGGGTCCTCAGACCCAGAAAGTCCATCTTAAGGAGGCCCACACTCTCCAGCCAGTTCATCGTATACTGGGCAACGGCACCCTCAGTCTTGTTGCTCGTCATGAGAGGCACATAGTTCTGCAGAGCTTCGTCAGCTATGACAACACCGGCTGCATGCTTTGAAGCATGTCTGGGCATGCCCTCGAGTCTTCTTGATATATCGATTATCCTTCTCGCGGTCTCATTCTCCTGATACTCTCTTGCGAGCAGAGGATTCTCTTCAAGAGCCTTGTCTATGGTCATCTTGAGTTCATTGGGGACCATCTTTGCGAGTCTGTCCGCTTCGGCAACCGGAACATCCAGCACGCGACCGACATCGCGAATGACGAGTCTTGCCTTAAGGGTGCCGAACGTAACTATCTGGGACACCCTGTCCTCGCCGTATTTTCTCGTAACGTAGTCTATTATCTCGCCCCTGCGCTCGTAACAGAAATCGGTATCGATATCGGGCATGCTGACTCTCTCCGGATTTAAGAATCTCTCAAACAGCAGAGAGTAGCGGATGGGATCTATATCAGTTATTCCGAGAGAATACGCAACTATGCTGCCGGCCGCGCTGCCCCTGCCGGGGCCTACGAATATGCCGGAGGATTTTGCGTAGTGTATGAAATCCCAGACTATAAGGAAATAGTTGACGAATCCCATATCCCTTATGGTACTGATCTCATATTCGAATCTCTCCCTTATCTCATCCGTTACCTCATATCTCTCATAAAGTCCCTTCTCGGCTATCTCATAGAGATACTGGTAATCCGTATATCCTTCCGGAATCTCATAAACAGGAAGATGCATGACGCCGAACTCTATCTTGAGGTTGCACTTGTCAGCGACTTCAAGAGTATTGGATATGACTTCCGGCATATCCGGGAACAGTTCCGCCATCTCGTCGCCGGACTTGAGGTAGAATTCCTGAGTCTCGAACGAGAGTTTCTTTTCGTCGGAAAGGCGCGTGCCTGTCTGTATGCAGACGAGCACATCCTGGGCTTCGCTGTCGTCTTTGTTTGTGTAGTGAACGTCATTCGTTGCGATGAGTTTTATGCCGGTTTCTTTAGAAAGCCTTGCCAGAAGCGGATTTATCTCCTTCTGCTCGGGCATGTCATGATCCATAATCTCGAGATAAAAATCATCGCCGAATATGCCCTTGTACATGAGAGCATATTCTTTGGCTTTTTCGTAGTTCCTGCCTAAAAGAGCGCGCTGCACATCGCCCGCGAGACAGGCACTGCAGCATACGAGACCTTCGCTGTATTCGCGCAGTATCCCGTAATCTATCCTGGGCTTATAGTAAAAGCCCTCGGTAAATCCCTTTGATACGAGAGTCATCAGATTGCGGTAGCCGGTCTGGTCCTTCGCAAGGAGCAGCAGATGGCTGTAGCCCTTGACGTTCCTGTCGAACCGGTCCTCTACAATGTAGAGTTCGCAGCCTATTATGGGCTTAATGCCTATCTTTTCGGCATAACTGTAGAACTCGAGCGCACCGTACATAACGCCGTGATCCGTCATGGCGAGTGCGGTCATCCCGAGGTCTTTTGCTTTGTCCAGAACGTCCTTTACGCGTGCTGCGCCGTCCAAAAGACTGTATTCAGTATGAACATGTAAATGCACAAAATCAGTCATCTCAGATTAACTCCCATACATAGTCAATTATATCATAAAGCACCCCCACAATACACTTTAAAAGGGCATGTACTCCGTGATATACTTTATATGTGAAAAACTGCCTAAATCTAAGGAAATCAACATGAAAAAAATTAAACTTATCGCCATAGACCTTGACGAGACTCTGCTCACAACAGACAAGCGCGTGCAGGAGGATGATCTTGCTGCGCTCAATAAGGCAAGGGAAAAAGGCGTGGTCATAGTGTTCTCGTCGGGAAGACATCTCGACGGCATGAAGCCCATACTCGGCGTCGCCGGAAAAGATGCGTACTGCATATCGTCAGCAGGAGCAGTCATAACCGACAGCAGCGACAAGGTAGTCTTTTCGAGCTGCATTGCTCCCGAGAAAGTGCACAGCATCCTCAGTTTCATAAAGGAAAAGGGATTCTATGCACAGGGTTATCCGCCGGCACAGAAATTCCTGTACGCCGAAAGATGCAACTGGACGGACATCTATGAAGAAAAATGCAAATGCACGGGTATATGCAGACCCGACATGTTTGAAGCTGAGGATATAGAAAGCTCCAAGATACTCATACTTGGCGACCCTGAAGCACTGAAGCCTCTGCAGACGGAACTCAGAGATATGTACCCGGGCCATCCCGTCGTATTCTCGCAGCCCACTCACCTGGAAATACTGCAGAAAGGTGTATCCAAGGGCGATTCGCTTGAGATACTCTGCGATATGCTCGGCATAGACATTTCGGAGACCATGGGTATAGGCGACTCTGAAGTTGACCTGCCGCTTATACAGACTGCCGGGATCGGGGCGTGCCCCGCAAACTCGATGGAGATAATAAAGAAAAACAGCGACTACATAAGTCCTTTGACAAACAATGAATGTGCAGTCGCGGAAATACTGAACAGATTCGTACTGGGAGAGTGAAGATAATATGAAAAAGACCACAACTGTTAGCGAACTTGCCGAGGCTCTGGATCTTACCGTATTATATGCGGGTGATAGACAGACCATAGAAGTCAATACGAGCGATCTTAACAGGCCGGGCCTGCAGATGAGCGGGTTCTTCGAATACTTCGCGGACAACCGCATACAGCTCTTCGGTATGGTTGAGATAAACTATCTTCAGACTCTGGAGCGCGAGGCGCGTCTTGAGATACTGGACAAGTTCTTTTCATACCCTATCCCGTGCGTTCTTATAGGCAGGAACCTCCTTCCCCCGGATGAATTCGTTGAGTGCGCGAAAAAGCATGACGTACCCGTCCTCATGTCCGGACTTACGACTACAAAGATAAGCCATAAGACGACCAATTATCTGGATGCTCTCCTCTCCCCCTGCATATCAAGGCACGGAGGACTCATGGATATTTACGGCGTCGGCGTGTATATAACAGGTGAGAGCGGCGTCGGTAAATCCGAAACAGAACTCGAACTCGTAAAAAGAGGCCACCGTTTCGTAGCCGACGATGTCGTTGAGATACACAGACTTTCAGATGACAAACTGATAGGAAGATCCCCCGACCTCATCCGTCACATGATGGAGATAAGAGGCCTCGGAATAATTGATGTTTCAGTCATGTACGGAATGGGTGCAATAAGGACCGAAGCCGAGATAGATCTGACCATACACCTTGAGCCCGGCGACATAAGCAACATAGACAGGCTCGGGACCGCCAACAATACTATAACGCTCCTGGGCGTTAAGGTCCCGCAGATAACCATGCCAGTCAGACCCGGACGTAACGTCGCTATAGTCATTGAGGTCGCGGCCATGAACTTCCGTCTCAAATCCATGGGACATTTCGGCGGGGACAAGCTGAACCAAAACGTACTGGACCTCCTGAAATGAGGACTGCAGATGAGACCTGATATTCCCTTCAAAGAGAATGAACCTATGGACCGCCACTGTACTTTCCGTACAGGCGGCCCTGCGGATATATTCTTTGAACCGGGGTCCGAGGATGAACTCGTTTCCGTCCTTAAGCATCTCGGTTCTTCAGGCATACCCTTTGTAATAGTAGGAAGAGGCAGCAATATCCTCGTATCGGATGACGGATACAGGGGAGCTGTCATACATCTGGGCGAAAAGCTCTCCGAGATTTACCTTGATGAAAGCGGCCGTATATATGCGGCCTGCGGAGCGACTCTCGCTCAGCTCTCGTCATTCGCTGCAAAGAACGACCTTAAGGGGCTCGAATTCGCATACGGCATACCCGGTACGGTAGGAGGCGGTGTGCTTATGAACGCAGGCGCTTACGGCGGCGAGATAAAAGATACGATCTTAAGCGCGAGAGTGATGGGGCATGATCTCACTATCAGAGAAGTTAAAAAGGATGACATGGATCTTTCATACAGGCACTCGGCTTTCCAGGAAAGCGGGGATATAATTCTCTCAGCCGTATTCGCTCCCGAGAAGGGCTCCGGGGAGGAATCCGAAGCGCTCATGAAAGAACTCAATGCCAGAAGGGCTGAAAAGCAGCCCTTAAACTACCCGAGCGCTGGTTCAACGTTCAAGCGACCTGAAGGCAACTATGCCGGCACGCTCATACAGGAGTGCGGTCTTAAAGGGTATACCATAGGCGGCGCGCAGGTTTCGGAAAAGCACGCCGGGTTTATAATAAACACAGGAAGTGCCACATCATCAGATATCTACAGTCTGATCAGGTACGTGCGCACTACGGTAAAAGACAAAACGGGTTACGACCTTGTACCCGAAGTACGTTTTCTCGGAGATTTTGACAAAGCATGAAGATCACATCAGACCTGCACACGCATACAGTTCACAGTCACGGCACGGGAAGTGTGGATGACAACGTGAGAGCCGCAATAGAAAAAGGCCTTAAAGAAATAGCTATAGCCGACCACTCAGTAGGACACCTCGCATACGGTGTGCGTGACGTGGAAGCATACCTTCGCGCCATCGATGAAGCAAAAAAGACTTATGCGGACAAGATAAAAGTAAAGAGCGCACTTGAGCTCAACATACTTAACGAAGACGGACTGCTTGATATACCGAAGGGATATGAGAACAGCTTTGACTATCTCGCATTCGGTTTTCACAAGTTCGCCGGCTTTACGGGCTTTGCGAACAAACTTCGCATGTATCTGCCCAAATCCGAATCCAAAAAAGCGGTGGACAGAAACACGCGCGCTTACATAAACGCGATAGAGAGATATAAGATAGATTTCGTGACTCACCCCGGTTACGGCCTCCCCATAGATAAGCTCAGGGTCGCCGAAGCGGCGGTAAAGAGAGGCACGAGACTGGAGATAAACAACAAACATCCGGAATTCACTGAAGAAGAACTCAAAAGCTGCATGGAGCTGGGTGTCCTGTTCACGATCAACAGCGACGCTCACAGTCCCGAAAAAGTCGGCATACTGGATAATGCCCTGGCAAAGGCATTGTCAGCGGGTGTGCCGGCATCGATGATACTCAATGCGGAGGAAAACTGATTTGAAATTTGTTCTTGTAACAGGTCTGTCAGGCGCCGGCAGGAGCACGGCATTAAGGAAACTCGAGGATCTCGGGTATTTCTGTGTTGACAATCTGATGCCCGCCTTAATACCGGCATTCGCAAAATCATGCATGGATGCGGAGGAACCGCTGAAAAGGATAGCAGCGACTGTCGACAGCAGACTGGGAGACTGGTTCTCGCAGATCTACGGTGCAATAGACGAACTTAAGAATATGCCGGGAGTTGATCTCAACATACTCTTTATGGATGCCGCCGACGACATACTTGTCAGGCGTTTCAAGTCAACGAGGAGACCGCATCCGGTATCCCACTCCGGAGAGATAACCGAGAGTATACATTCCGAGAGAAGACAGCTCCAGCAGATAAAGGACATGGCAAGCCGCGTCATAGATACGTCCTACTGCTCCATTATGAAACTGAGCAGCATCATAACGTCCTACTACAGCGAGGACACGGACAGCGACGACACGCTCATATCGGTCATATCCTTCGGATACAAGAGAGGTATCCCTCTCGATGCCGATATGGTTTTTGACACGAGATTTCTCCCGAATCCTTTCTACGTTGACGAACTGAGGCCCCTGTCCGGCCAGAGCGCTGAGGTCAGGAAATATGTGTTCTCGCAGGAAGGCGCCAATGAATTCATAGAAAAACTCGTAGATATGGTCTGCTTCACGCTCCCCATGTTCTTCGATCAGGATAAAAAACATCTCATAATAGGTATCGGCTGCACCGGCGGCATGCACAGGAGCGTCGCCGTTGCTGAAAGGCTCGCCGCCGAGCTTAAAAAGAGGCACAAGAATGTATATCTCGAGCACAGGGATATGAAACTGGAGAAAAACACTTCAACGGAGGCATAAAAGGTTATGTCTTTTGCGTCCAGCGTTAAAGAAGAGATATCCAGAACAGATATCGGCAGCATAGAGGAAGCATCTCCCCTGCTTTACGCGGTCTTTTCTTCTATTGGCGTAGTGGGTCTGTCTTCCGCAGGCATGCAGCTCAAGGTCAGTTTTGAGAACAGGCCCGCCGCAAGATGCATATGCGTACTCCTGGAAAGATCCTTCGGCGAGAAATGCGGCATCGCAGTAAAGAACAGCAACCTCAACGGGAAAAAGATATACGAACTCACACTTGAGGGAAGAGAAAAGGTCATGGGGCTTCTGAGCAGTCTTGGATTCGAGGAGGGTTCCATATTCCTTTCGCACACACCTGACAAAGCCCTTTTCGATGATGACAGCAAACGGATCGGTTTCTTAAAGGGTCTGTTCCTTTCATGCGGTACGGTGAGTCATCCGAGGAAAAACTATCAGGCAGAGTTCGTTCTGCAGTCAAAGGAATTTGCGGACTGGGTCAGGGATATTATGCTCTCGCTCGGACTTCAGGTAAAAAGCATTTTAAGAAAAAAAGATTATGTGCTATACTTGAAGGGAGGAGACAATGTCTCCGCAATGCTTTCACTTCTCGGAGCATACACATCGCTCCTTGAGTTCGAAAATGTCAGAGCATATAAAGACATCAGAAATAACACAAACCGTGCGGCAAACTGCGAACTGGCAAACTTTACAAAAACATACGGAAGCGCCCAGAGATATCTGGAGATGATAGATCTGATAGATGAGACGGTAGGACTCTCATCATTGTCTGAAACGCTGGTCGAAGCAGCGGAACTGAGACGTGAGTATCCCGAATCCTCGCTGAGCGAGCTCTCGGAGATTTCAGGAATATCAAAATCAGCATTAAATCACAGGATGCGTAAGATAAAACAGATAGCAACAGGCATTAAGGAGGAAACCAGATGATATACAAGGAGATCGTTATCAAGAACAGCGAAGGTCTTAAGGCTAAAGCAGCCGCGAACTTTGTTCAGGTGGCAAATCAGTTCGATTCGCAGATACTCATAGAGTTCACCAATAAAAAGATAAACGCAAAAAGTATAATGGGCCTGCTCTCACTAGGTGTCAAACAGAACGAATCGATATATGTCTTTGCAAACGGCAACGATGAGACAGAAGCTGTGGAAGCGCTCGCTGAACTGGCTGAAAAGAACTTCGGTGAGTGATGATGTTTTAATTATCAGTACAGAAAACCAAGGGGATCCTCCGGCAGAGAGGATCCCCTTTTATTTCATCAGTTTTACGTAAATACTGTCATCAGTATGACGGATCTATCTTCTTGGCTTCAGGATTATTAAGAAGATAACTGAACATGTCATTATCTACGGCTTTCAGGAAATCATCCAGACCTTCCAGCTCGTAGTAGTCGTCCCTTATCTCCACATACTTCCCGTGCATTGAAAGATATGTGCTGCTCTCTACCGTCTGATCATCTCCGCTGAAAGCAAAATTGATGTGCCACATCTGTCCTTCGGGATCATCTGCCTCTTTGCCGACCGTTACTTTCTTAAGCGCTTCCATGAGCGACTCTATCTCAGCCCTGTCGGATGTATCCAGTCTCCCGACTTCCTGGTTCCAGTCTATATATGCCGTAATATAATCAACACAGTCAGGTGCTCCTTCACTCATCAGATGCGTCATATATGCAGCGTCAAGCACCGGCATGCCTTCGGTTATGCTGACAGAATCTTCATACTCTTCCGACTTCGCATCAAGTTCGTCCCAGTATTCATCCCAGTCGTCTTCATACCTTACTCCGTCTATTTCAAAGAGGCCGGCGGCGCCTTCGATCGAGTACCTGCCGTACATTCCCTCCAGAAGTCCGTTCTGAATGGAGAAATAGAAGAGCGGCTCACCGTCCTTGTCACGGGCGGTAAAATATGTGTAAGTCTCCGTTGACACGACCTCGTCTTTGAGTCCCGTGACCTTTACCGACTCAACCGCCTTTTTGAACTGATCTACCGAAGCGCTGTCTGTTATAGTCTGAGCAGGCTCGCCGTATTCGCAGTGGTTTACACCGACCACGAAAGATGCGATATCATCTGTGGAAAACGGAGTCTCTTCGCCCTTTTCACGCGCAAGATACTCAAGGAGCGGTTCGGGATATGAGTGTTCAAGCGGATCCTTGAACTCAGGAACGGGAGCGTCTATCTCGGGCTCATTTTTCTCCTCTGTGGTCTCGGAGTCGAAATCCTCCTCTGTTTCGGATACGGTATACTCGCCGTCCACAAAGTTTATCTCCCATATGTTTGACCAGGGGATATCCGTAATGGCCGAATCCCTGCTCACTTCAGGCTGAACCTTGATACGGTATCTTACTGTATCGGTATATACACCCTGGAGCATCACTATGACTGTTTCGGGAGTATCGCTGTATACGCCCTTGGTGGAGCGTATCGCAAAATCCTCACCGGTGAAAGTATCTTTGCCCTCCGCGAACAAAGCGACCTCATAACCCGTGGCATCGGGGAACTTGTCCCATGTGAGCCGGAACTCGGGTTTGCCGTTGCCGGCATCCCCGAGACATTCGGGTTCATTCATCTTAAAAGAATCAACTGTATCCGCACCGGCGGAAGGTGTGCATGAGATAAGCAGAGTTGCGGTCAGTATGAGTGCGGTGATCATCAATATCATTTTTTTCATCGGAGTTTACCTCTTAACTTAAGATTATTTGAGCTCTGTATGAAATGCTATATATACCGATTCGGCAACTTTTTCGGGTATGCCCTTTACCGATTTCAGTTCTTCGAGTTCCGCATTCTCGATCCCCTTCAGTGATCCGAAAGCCTTAAGCAGTATCTTTTTCCTTTCAGCCCCTACTCCGGGCACTGCGTCTATCCTGCTGCGGCCGTATCTCTTTTCACGGAGCGACCTGTGGAACGTTATAGCGAACCTGTGAGCTTCATCTCTTATACATATAACAATCCTTAAGGCCAAACTCCTTCTTTTTAAAACTACTGGATCGCTTTTTCCGGGGAGGAACAGTTCCTCTTCCCGCTTTGCGAGTCCGCAAATATCTATTGTATCCTCTATCCCGAGTTCTTTTAAGACAGCATATGCCGAGCTGAGCTGTCCTTTTCCGCCGTCGACTATTATGAGATCGGGAAGAGACTCAAATCCCTCGCTCGCTTCCATGGCCCGTCTTAAGCGCCGTCCTATGACCTCAGCCATGGACGCGAAATCATTGGCTCCCTCAACCGTCTTTATCTTGAACTTTCTGTATTCCTTTCGTTTAGGCTCACCGTCGATCATAACGACCATTGATGCAACGCTGTCCGTACCCTGTGTATTTGAGATATCATAGCACTCTATACGGTGAGGATAATCACGGAGTCCCAGAGCTTCCTTAAGCTCATTAAGACCTTTTGCTCTCCTGCCGCTCTCGTTCTCTTTAAGGCGTATCGCATCCGCCGCGTTCTTATCGGCCAGAAGTGCGAGTTTTCTGTTCTCTCCTCTTTTAGGACAGACAACGGATACCCTGCCGCCGCGTTTTTCGGACAGCCACTCTTCAATCAGTGTCCTTCCTTCGATCTCCTTGGATATGTATATATTTCTCGGGATATTTACCTTGTCGCTGTAGTACTGGACTATAAAGTTCTCCAGGACCTCATCTTCGCTGTCGCTGGGACTGAGCGTGAACTTTTCCGTATAGCTAAGATTGCCGTCCCGGACAAGGAAGGCTTGCACTACGGACCTGTCGCTGCCGCAGGAAACACCGAATACATCCTTGTCAGCGAGCTTCGGCATCCCGGCCTTCTGCTTGTCTTCGATCTTCTCTATGAGCCTGATCCTGTCGCGCACCTCAGCCGCGCGCTCGTACTCCATAGCCTTTGAGGCCCTGTCCATCTCCCGCTTAAGGTCAGCCTTGAGCCTGGACTGACCGCTGCCGAGCATAGCTTCGACCTCTCGGACCATCCCGAGATACTTCTCTTCGGATATCCTTCCGGAGCACGGCGAATAACACCGGCCCATCTGATAATACTGGCACGGTCTCTCGCCCTTTTCCCGGGCTTTTTTTATATTCTTTCTGCAGTTTCGAAGCGGGTAGATCTTGTATATGCTCTTTAAGACGTCCCTTATGACAAGCGCGGAAACATACGGCCCGAAATATTTGGCACCGTCGTTTTTTACGCTTCTCACGATCTCCACAATGGGGTACGGGACAGAATAGTCTATCCTTACATACGGATAGTGCTTGTCATCTTTAAGAAGTATGTTGTAGTAGGGTTTGTGCCTTTTTATGAGATTGCACTCAAGCACGAGCGCTTCCACTTCGTTATCACATATTATGTACTCGAAATCAGCGATCTGAGAGACCATGGCCGCTACTTTGAGCTCATGCGAACCCATAAAGTACTGGCGGACCCTGTTCTTAAGGACCTTTGCCTTGCCGACATATATGATCTCCCCCGCAGCATCATGCATTATGTATACGCCGCTGGAATCGGGGAGCTGCTTTAACTTGCTCTTAATAACGTCGTTCATCAGTATCCCTTATCGAGCGCATAGGAGAGCGCCTTTTTCGCGAGAGGTGTCGCATACTTCGATCCGTAGCCTGCACCTTCGAGTATTATGCTGACAGCCAGCGGATGCTGATCGTCATCTATGAAACCTATGAACCATGAATGATTCTTCTTTTCCCCGCCGTCATTGTACTCCGCCGTACCGGTCTTGCCGCAGACATCGTATCCGCTTATCTGCGCGTTTGTGGCTGTGCCTTCCTCAACGGTCTTTCTCATGAAATCCCTGACCCTGTCCGTTATGTCCGAAGGCATACTGGATATGACGTTGACCGAAGGAGCGTATATGGTTCCGTCGATACTCTTAAGAAGCTTCGGCTCCAGCATCCGCCCGTCGTTAGCTATGGCAGCGGCTATCATGCAGTTCTGCATGGGAGTCACAAGATCCTTGTACTGGCCTATGGCAGCCCAGGCCGTATCCGGAGCGTATGACGAAAGCTCGTAATGACCGGGATAAAGAGTCATGTCCGTAAATACGAACTCATGGTCGTACATGCCGAGATCCGCCCATCTCTCCAGATCCTCATGACCGAGTTTCTGTGAAAGCATTGCGAAATACGTATTGCAGGAATTGGCGAAAGCCTCCTCCAGATTCTGAGTGCCGTGATCTTCCACGCACGTTATCTTCTTGCCGTCTATGTACTCGACGCCCTTGCACTCGTAGGTGAAGTCTATGCCTTTTTCTATGGCTGCAGCGGCGGTCAGCACTTTCATTGTGGAACCGGGAGCGTATCTTCCCATTGTGGCTCTGTTGACGTACTCAGAACCCTCGGAAGTATCCTTTATTGACTCGGGATCGAAAGCGGGACTGCTCACGCTCGCGAGCACCTCGCCCGTCTTGTAGTTCATTATGACGGCAGCACCGCGGTAATCCATATTCTCATATATGTATCTGCTGAGATCAGCGTCGATAGTCAGAGTGATATCATTGCCCCTAAGCTTATCCTCGTCCCTGACGGCATTCTTCATCTTGTTTATAACGCCCTCATCAAATCCGTACAGGTATTTGGAGAATACCGTCTCGGCTCCGAGCGTAATACCCGACTCATCACCCACCACGTGGCTGACGGCCTTCCTCAACGTCTTGTCGCTGCTGTAATGCCTGTCCGTTCCTTCGGAGTTCGCGAGCACTACACCGTTCCTGTCATATATAGTACCGGCCTCAATGGAATCCTTTGCCGCGTTTATCCTGGGATTGTACGGGGTCGCGAACCATGCATCTCCGTAGACTGAGACCGAGTATGCCGTATATATTCCCAGTATGGAGAAAAGGACTATGAATATGGCGAGCGTTATCCTGATGTTCAGCTTGACCTTGGGTCTCTTCATCATTCGACCTCGCCTCCCATCTCTCTTATATCCGATTCATCGGATTCGCCGTTCTTTATGGCTACGCCTTCTATGATGCCCAGTTCGATGAACGAAGCGATCATAGACGAACCGCCGTAGCTTAGGAACGGTAGCGTTATGCCTGTCAGAGGAATGAGTTTTACAACTCCGGCTATTATGATGAAGCTCTGAAGCGACAGCATCACGGTACAGCCGAATACCAGCAGAGCATCGAATGAGTTCTTGGCATTGAGTGCTATGAGTATGCCTCGGATTATGAATACGAGATAGAACCCTATCAGCATTATGCCTATTATGAGACCGAACTCCTCACATATAGATGAGAATATATAGTCTGTATGCGCTGCAGGAACCACCCCGGGCATGCCGAGACCAAGCCCTGTTCCGATGAGACCGCCCGACGCTATCGCCATCAGACCCTGGACTATCTGGTATCCTTCTCCCGAATAGGTCGCCCACGGGTCGCGCCATACCCTGACCCTGGTCTGGACATGAGAGAACATCTTATAACTCGCATAAGAAGCGCCTATCGCCGCGCCTACACCGCCGAGAGTCAGCCATGCGTTGCCCGTCCCGGCGTAAAATACTACCAGGAACGTTCCGCAGAACAGGAGCGCTGCGCCCAGATCCCTGCACATAACGAGCAGCAGTGCGCATATGGCCGTGTAGAGAACGTACGGCCACAGCTGTCTCTGTTTATGTCTGGTTGACAGGAAATAGGCCGAAACTATTATGAACAGTATCTTTGAAAACTCACTCGGCTGGAATGACACCGGACCGAGTCTGACCCAGTTTTTAGCCCCGCCGATAGTTGAACCCATAAGATAAGCTCCGCCTATGAGAGCTATAGAGATTATCATGAACGCCCAGTTGGCTTTTCCGAAGTTGCCCGCTCTCTTTATGACATTGAGTGCTATTACCATGGCAACATTGGCTATGATTATCCATATGAACTGACTGGTCCCGTTCTCGGGATTCAGCCTGTAAACGACTATGATGCTCAGCACGCAAAGGAAGTCCGCGATGAGCAGACTTATCCTCTCAAGGTGCTTGAAGATGCTCTTCAGCACATTGTACTGAAAGAGTATTAGTATGAGCATGCCAACTCCGAGGAAGAAGGCATTCGGGTCAAACTCTCCTCCCATAAACGTAAGGAGAAAGAACCCGCTTATCAGAAACAGTATGATAAATACAAGTATCAGCGTTGCGCTGAGCCTCTTAATAATCATTTCCTACTCTTTTCCTTTTGATGAATACTCTTAAGGAAGCATTGCCCAGCGATATCACATCGCCGGTCCTGAGAGCATGCGGACCTTTAACAAGGTCCTCGTTGACGAGTATGACGGAACGGCCAACCGGACGTACCATGATCACGTCATCGCGGATATATATAACTGCGTGTTTCTTTTTAACACCTTTGTCGGGGATGCATATATCACAGGAATATGCGGAACCTATCAGGTTTTCGTCACATATCCCGAACTTTTCACCTATCAGGTCATCCGCACCACCCACGATCTCAAGGAAGCCCGCGAATTCCGCCATTCTGCTCATGACGCTCTTTCTCGCTTTATACTCCCTGACCGATATGACTATCACGGCGATCAGAATTATGGCTATGACAAGTATGAACCAGTAGCGCATCGCGAATGCGATCGCTTCATATACAGATGGGCTCATGATACTAATATGTGCTCCGCTTGAGTCTTGCTCTCGCTTTCACCGAATACCAGGATGTGAGCTTTGAGAGCAGAAGATCATAGAGAAGGAACACACCCTCCATGATTATAATGAACGCAATGTGAGGCAGTTCTGCGGGGAAATACCCGTAGAACATATCGGGTACGAGCAGATACATGAGGAACATCGCCACATTGAAATAAGCCAGCTTTATTACTATACCAGCCTTTCCAGCATAGCTATCGGCCAGAAGCTTTGCTATCGGGTAATGGCCGAAGAAGAAAACAAAAGGAAGCAGCTGCATTCTGTCGGGCACAACAAGGAGCACCGGCACGATCACTATAATATAGAACAGTACCATGACAGACGGTTCTCTTTCCACGCATGCCCACATTATAAAAACAGTGGATATGAAATAGAACACCAGCTGGAAGTCGGTGAATATACACGCAAGATATACGAATATGAGCGTTATGACCGCAAACATGACAGCAAGACTCACTGAGCTTGAACCGGGTCTCTGCATATCATATCCTCCTTTAGTAACAGAACATTCCTCTGCTGCAGCAGCAGCACTGAAGTCCCAGACATACGATGCACGCTATCCCGGACCTGCAGGCCGGGTCACTGAAAATGCTCCCGCCTTCGCCGTAATCGCGTCTGAACGTGGAAGCTGATCCCGTCATCGTGTCGTATGCCTGTCTGTATTCCGCATTTCCGGGATCCATCTGGATGGCTTTTTCAAAATGCTCCTTGGCACCTGTATACCATCCTCTCCTGAAGTAGATTATACCTTTAAGATAATTCCATTCGGCTCCGCGGTTCTGAATGCTGTTCAGGATCGATTCAGCCGTGTAGAGATCTCCGCGCGCTATTGCCATGCGTACGTTATTGAACACCGGGTCTGACGAAGACGAATAACCGCCTGCCTGACCGGACCAGCTGCTGCCGTAACCCGCACCTGAGCCCGCACCTGAGTATCCGCCGCCTTTTCTCTGCCTCTCGATGATATTGTACGCCTCATTTACCTGCTTCAGTTTCTCGCTGGCAGCTTCCTGAGCTCTCTTATCACCTGCAAATCTGTCGGGGTGGTACTTCTTTACCAGGTTTCTGTATGCTTTTTTGATCTCATCATCTGACGCGTTCGGTGACACGCCGAGAACATCATACGGATTCAACCTTCTTACCTTTCAGTATCTCTACTGCCCTCTCGGATAATCCGAGCGTTATAGTATTCTTAAGGATACCCTCATTTCTTAATATCTTCAAGCGCCCGAATGCACCGTTTGCGTTGGATAGCGACATAAAGACGCTGAAATCAGCTTCCTTAAGAGCTCTTTCGGCATCGTCCCCGAACTTCTCCAGAAGTACATTATAGTCTCCGCTCTCCCTGTCTTTCTCCAGATCATCCGCCGCATCTATAAGGTAGATATACTTCCCTATATTGTATCCGAGGTCGTAAAGATCCTCCCAGCCGGCAGCTCCGGAGTATTCGAGCACCTTGCCGAACATGCACGCGAACGCGTGAGACACCGCATCCATGTCGCTGCTCTTCTCCGCTTCCAGGCCGGAAACACAGTTTATCATATCCGAAACGGCCTTCGCCGCCTCGGGATATCTATTCTCGGCTTTTTTCATGGCGCTCTTCAGCATGGATCGTGAGACCCTGCTCCTGAAGCGCCCCGTGTCGCGCACGTCGTCGTCTGCCTTCCAGTATGCAAGCATAACGCTCAGCGCCGCTGCGTAATCGGAGAATCCGCCAATCGCGACCTCACTCGCACGTCTGTCACCGTGAAGCAGACATCTGTTCTTTTCATATTCCGGACCGTCCTCGGCAAGCGCTGACAGGAGTATGTATATGAACACACAGTCATTGCTCAGGAAAAGCGCAGACCGCCTAGAGTAGTCCTTCTGCAGCGCCTTGCACAGGCCGCAGTAATACCTCTTATACTCCTCGAACTCGCAAACCTTGAGTTCGCATACCTTTGGACATATATATCCGAACATAATACGATTATACCATATGAAAAAGGCATACCTTTAAGGATATGCCCATTCTTTACACTTTATTAATACTACAGTTTCCAGGGTGCGAACCCTATCTTTTTGTATACTTTGAGGAGCATCTTTCTCGATGCGCTGTCCGCTATACCGGCGTTGCGCTGCATTATCTCTGTGAGATAACCCTTGTCCGCCCTGAACTTTCTGTACCTCTCCTGAAGCGGAGCAAGTTCATCGATCAGGACCTGCGAGCATGCCTCCTTGAGAACGCCGTAACCCTGTCCGGCAAACTCTTTTTCAGCCTCTTCCACGGTCTTTCCCGATACGGAAGCGTATATCGTAAGAAGATTGGATACGCCCGGCTTATTCTCCTCGTCGTACCTTATCTCGCCGTCCGAATCAGTAACGGCTCTCTTTATCTTTCTGGCAATCACATCCGGAGGATCCAGCAGTGATATGAAACCGTTCTCGTTGGAATCGGATTTGGACATCTTCTTTTCGGGCTCCGCAAGGCTCATGATTCGGGCACCGGCCTTCGCTATATAAGGCTCGGGCACAGTGAACACATCACCGTACACATTATTGAACCTGATCGCGATATCGCGGGTCAGTTCAAGATGCTGCTTCTGGTCGGCTCCGACTGGGACCATATCGGCTTTGTACAGCAGTATATCGGCCGCCATGAGCACGGGGTAAGTATACAGTCCCGCGTTCAGGTTATCGGCATATCTCTGGCTCTTTTCCTTGTACTGGGTCATCCTGGAGAGTTCTCCGGTATATGTATAGCAGTTGAGCACCCATGCCAGCTGCGCGTGACCCGGGACATGGGACTGCATATACACTATGTTCTTCTCCGGATCCAGTCCGGCCGCCAGAAGGAGTGAGAGCGTATCTGCACATCTGCTCCTGAGTTCTGCCGGGTTCTGTCTCACCGTTATGGCATGCATATCCACAACGCAGTAATAGCAGTAGTACTTGTCCTGAAGTTCAGCCCAGTTCTTGACAGCTCCGAGATAATTGCCCAGAGTGAGCACTCCCGAAGGCTGTATGCCTGAAAAGATTATCTTTTTAGCCTCTTCCATTTAATCCTCCTGCGAACTTAAGAGCTATATCTCCGAGCTCGCCTTTTCTAGCAAATCTGTTATGCAGCACAGGCTTGGTCTTAAGCGCGAGTATCTGAGAAGGCACCTTTGTGCCCGTATACTCAGACAGTCTCTCTGCTGCGCCGAATGCTTCCGGAGCATCCTCGCCGCTCACAGCCTTAAGAACATCCTGCGTGAACTTGTACGGGTTGGCAGTAGACGCTACGACAGTATATGTGTCATCTCCTGTCTTTTCGGCATACTTCCTGTATACGTGCATCGCAACGGCGGTATGCGGATCCATGAGATAACCGTTTTCATCAAACTCTTCCTTTATTGAAGCCGCTGTATCTTCCTCCGTCGCGTAGTCCGCATAAAAACTGATTTTAAGACCGTCTATCGCTTCTTTGGGCATCTCGAATCTGCCGGTCTGCTTAAGATCGGCCATTATGCCGCGCAGAGCCTCATCGTCCCTACCCAGCATTTCAAAGAGCAGCCTTTCAAGATTGCTCGATATGAGTATATCCATGGAAGGAGACATCGTCTTATAAAACTCGCGGTTTACATCATATACACCGGTATTGAAGAAATCCGTCAGGATCTTATTCTTGTTGGAAGCGCATATCAGAGTCTTTACCGGTATGCCCATAATGCCCGCATAGTACGCAGCGAGTATGTTGCCGAAATTGCCTGTTGGCACGCAGATGTTGATACTCTCACCCTTTTCGATAAGGCCGCGCTTTACCAGATCCGCATACGCATGAACGTAATATGCTACCTGCGGGACCAGCCTGCCGAAGTTTATCGAGTTGGCTGACGAAAGGCTGTATCCGTACCCGAGCATCTTCTCCCTGAATTCAGGACATGCGAAAAGTTCCTTGACGCCTGTCTGAGCGTCATCAAAGTTTCCGTCCACGGAGCTCACGCATGTGTTCATGCCTTCCTGCGTCTCCATCTGAAGCTGCTGGAGCCTTGCGACTCCGCTGTTCGGATAGTATACGACTATGGCAGTACGCGGAACATCGCAGAATCCCTCGAGAGCCGCTTTGCCCGTATCACCCGAAGTTGCAGTCAGTATCATTATGTTTTTGATCTCGTTCTGCCTGTCGAGAGCCTTGCTCATGAGTCTGGGCAGAACCTGGAGCGCCATATCCTTGAATGCAAGGGTAGGACCGTGCCACAGTTCCAGCACCTGTGCTGTTCCCAGATCCTTAAGAGGAGCGACAGCGGGATCGTCAAAGCTCGAATAAGCCTCTTCAGTCAGGGCTTTGAGCTCCGGCTCATCCATGTCGATAAACTTAGACAGAACCTTTGCGGCCAGCTCGGGATATCCGCTGCATCCGATCATTTCATCAATGTCTAAAATCGGAAAAGACGAGGGGACAAAAAGCCCCCCGTCATCGGATATACCTTTGAGCACGGCTGAAAGCGCGCCGATACCGGCAGACTTGTCACGCGTACTTATAACTTTCATATCAATATCCTTAGATCATGTATTCCTTAAGGTGTTCCGGAGCCTCCTCGGGATCGCCGCTGACTATAATAACAGCCTTGATGTTGTTGTCGTCAGTCAGTTTCTTGATCTTGCCTATCAGGTTCTCCGTATCCTTTGCATCTTTTTCAATTATCTTCAGGAAAGCATCAATATATATTGCCTGGATGTCAAAATTCTGAGATACCATGCCGCAGAGAAATCCGTAGAACTCATCTTCGCCCCTGATGCCGTATTCACTTACATCACAGAATCTGACACGGTATTTTACGTCGTACATATACCTCTTGTCATCATCGATGAAAACGACATCTCCGGTAGCGTTGTTGACTTCCTCATTCGTCATGTCGATGAGTCTCTTTGTCTTTCCGCTTCCCTTCATAGCATATATTAGCTGTATCATAATGACCCCCTGTTGATTAAAAAAACTGTCACTTGATCAGAGACCTTCCCGTCATCTCTGACGGTATGGGCTCTCCCATGAGAGTTAGCAGAGTAGGTGCCAGGTCGGCGAGTATGCCGTCATCCCTGAGCTCCTGATCCTTCCTTGCGTCACTCACGAGTATGACCGGGACCGGGTTTGTGCTGTGTGCCGTGAAGCTGCCGCCCGTTTCCGGATCAATCATTATGTCCGCATTGCCGTGATCGGCTGTGATCATGACTTCGCCGCCGCACCCGAGGATAGCATCCACGACCTTGCCTACGCACTCGTCAACTGTGGCAACGGCTTTCTGCGCCGCAGCCATGACACCGGTGTGTCCTACCATGTCGCAGTTTGCGTAGTTAAGTATCATAACGTCGTATTCGCCGCTCTTTATGAGCTCGCACGCTTTCTCCGTTACCGGATATGCGCTCATCTCAGGCTGAAGATCGTATGTCGCTACTTTCGGAGACGGTATGAGCACTCTGTCTTCTCCCTCGTTCGGCTTTTCCACGCCGCCGTTGAAGAAAAATGTAACATGCGCATACTTTTCGGTCTCAGCGATACGGAACTGTTTCTTTCCGAGATGAGATATATATTCACCGAAAGTGTTCTTTAAGACCTGCGGCTTATACGCTACGCTGATGCCTTCGAATGACGGAACGAAAGTCGCGTCATATGTTGTCATACAGACAAACCGCACCGGGAAGAAACCGTTCTTCCTCTCAAATCCCGTAAACTCGGGATCCACAAAGGTACGTGTTATCTCTCTCGCTCTGTCAGGGCGGAAATTGAAGAATATGACCGAGTCATTCTTCTTGATACTGGCAACAGGCTTGCCGCCGTCCGTTATCACAACGGGGATAACGAATTCGTCAAGGACTTCTTTATCATAGGATTCCTGCATGGCCCTGACGGGATCATCGCATTTATTGCCCTCTCCAAGTACCATGGCATCGTAAGCCTTATTGACTCTCTCCCATCTGTTGTCCCTGTCCATGGCATAGTAACGTCCGGAGATAACGGCTATCCTGCCGGCACCTATCTCCTTTGTCTTTTCCACGAGCTCTTCAATATATCCCTTGCCGCTGTCCGGAGGAACGTCCCTGCCGTCCATAAAGCAGTGTATATAAGTCCTGTCGCCTATACCCTTTTCCTTGGCGAGCTTAAGGAGCGCATAGAGATGAGTATTATGGCTGTGAACTCCGCCGTCGGATACGAGGCCCATTATATGGAGATCGCTGCCCTTCTCTATGCAGTTGTCAATAGCGGAGAGGAAATCTCCGTTCTCGAAGAAATCCCCGTCCTCTATGGATTTGGTTATCCTTGTCAGCTCCTGATACACGATACGTCCGGCACCTATATTAAGATGCCCGACTTCGGAATTGCCCATCTGGCCGTCCGGAAGGCCTACGGAAAGTCCGCTAGCTCCCAGACTCGAATTCGGATACTTCTCCTTTAATGCTGTGAGCACAGGGGTATTCTCAGTGCTTATTGCACTTGAAGGTCCTTCGGGAGCTATGCCGAATCCGTCCATTATTATCAGTGCGGTTATCTTTTTTGTCATTTTATTTACCGATCAGAATTTTACTACCTGTGAGAAATCCTCTGCCTTGAGTGATGCACCGCCGATGAGGCCGCCGTCGATCTCGGGCTGAGCCATGAGCTCTGTTGCGTTCTTCGGGTTCATGCTTCCGCCGTACTGGATACGTACTTCGTCAGCTGCTGCGCCGAACACTTCGCGGACGGCTGCTCTTATAACGCCAATCGTCTCGTTTGCATCCTGGGATGTAGCTGTCTTGCCTGTGCCGATAGCCCAGATAGGCTCATAAGCTATAACGAGTGATGCGACCTGCTCGGGTGTCAGATCCTTAAGAGCGAGCTTTGTCTGCATGGCAACGACTTCTGCAGTTACGCCGTCTTCACGCTGTTCTAAGAATTCACCTACGCAGATGATCGGAATGAGACCTGCTGCCAGAGCTGCCTTTACCTTTTTGTTGACTGTCTCATCAGTCTCGGCATAGTACTGTCTTCTCTCGGAGTGACCGATTATGACGTACTCTACGCCGACTTCCTTCAGCATTTCAGCCGTTATCTCGCCTGTGAAAGCGCCCTTCGGCTCAAAATGCATTGTCTGTGCTCCGAGGTGGATGTTGCTGCCTTCGAGAGCAGCTTTAGCTGCGGGCAGACATACGAACGTCGGGCATACAACGACTGTAGCCTGAGCATCTGCCACGAGGGGCTTGAGCTCGTTTATCAGTTCCACCGCTTCAGACGGCGTCTTGTTCATTTTCCAGTTTCCGGCAATTATAGGTTTTCTCATTATTTTTCTCCTTAGGTTTTATTTTAAGAAAACTGCCTCAAACCATGCGGTCTGAGGCAGCACTTTTACTTTTTATTGAAACCGCCTCAGTTTCTCTTATTTATCATTGAGCGCAGCTATGCCCGGGAGTTCTTTTCCTTCGAGGAACTCCAGAGAAGCGCCGCCGCCTGTAGAGATATGGCTCATGCTGTCGGCATATCCGAGCTGTTTCACTGCAGCCGCGCTGTCGCCGCCGCCGATGATAGTCGTGCCTTCGCACTCAGCCAGTGCTTTGGCGACCGCCTTTGTGCCTTCTGCAAAAGCAGGCATTTCGAACACACCCATGGGGCCGTTCCATACAACGGTCTTTGCACTCTTGATCTCGTTCGCGAACAGAAGTCTGGTCGCGGGCCCGATATCCATTACCATCTCGTCAGCCGGTATAGCCTCAACGGGAACTATGTGGCTGGGAGCATCCGCTGCGAATTCCTTCGTTACGACAGCGTCGGATGAGATGAGCATCTTAACGCCTGTCCTGCGGGCCTTTTCCATCATTTCCTTTGCAAAGTCCAGACTGTCATAATCGCAGAGAGATTTGCCGATCTCATATCCGTTCGCTGCTATGAACGTGGTCGCCATGCCGCCGCCGATTATCAGGCAGTCGACATTTTTGAGGAGGTTCTCTATGACGCCGATCTTGTCAGCGACTTTGGCTCCGCCGAGTATAGCGACGAAAGGTCTCTTGGGATCATCAAGAGCTCCGCCCAGATACTCGAGTTCCTTCTCGATGAGAAGACCTGCAACGGCAGTTTTGAGATACGCTGTAACGCCCTCAGTGGAAGCGTGCGCTCTGTGCGCTGTTCCGAATGCATTGTTTACGTAGATCTCAGCCAGCGATGCGAGCTCTTTTGCGAACTCGGGATCGTTCTTTGTCTCTTCCTTGTGGAATCTCAGGTTCTCAAGGAGAACGATCTCATCCTGCGATGCCTTCTCGACAGCTTCCTTTGCCTTGTCGCCTATACAGTCTTCCGCAAATATGACTTTCTTTCCTGTAAGCTCTTCCAGACGTCCGACTACATGACAGAGTGAGAACTCTTTCTTGACTTCTCCCTTGGGTCTTCCGAGATGTGAGCAGAGGATTACTTTCGCGCCCTTGTCCATCAGGTATTTGATGGTGGGGACTGCTGCGACTATCCTGGTGTCGTCCGTGATATTGCGGTCATCGTCGAGCGGTACGTTGAAGTCCACTCTCATAAGGACCTTTTTCCCGGCTACATCGATATCTTTGACTGTTTTCTTATTCATTGTTGGCTCCTTGTTTTATTAAATAATATGTACATATATATTGTATTAAAATTATATGTCAAAATCAAGAATCGGGGCATGTCTTAAGCAATATTTCCGGCTTTATCAGCCAAGCCCCGGATACCCGTTCTGCCGAAGCGCTTCGTATACTCCGACGCATACCGCATTCGACAGATTGAGGCATCTCCTGTCCTCATACATCGGTATCCTCACCGTCTGATCCGGAAATCTGTCGAGGAGCTCTCTGGGAAGCCCTGCTGTCTCCTTGCCGAACACAAGGAACGGCTCAGAACCGAACACCGCGTCACTCATGAGATTCCCGACCTTCGTCGAAAAGTAATGATACTCTCCTTTAGGGTATCTCTCCCACAGTTCCTCTATGCTTTCGTAAATGCTCAGGTCCAAATACTTCCAGTAATCCAGACCCGCACGCCTTATGTGCTTCTCGTCAAGAGAGAACCCCATGGGCTTTATGACGTGGAGTCTTGAATTGGTCACCACGCATGTCCTTGCTATATTGCCCGTGTTCTGCGGGATCTCAGGTTCATGAAGTACAACGTTAACTGACAAATCGGGTCTTGAGCCTCCGTCACTTCAGTTCATCGAGGAACGCCTTCATCCTCTTTACGGCCTCGGTCAGGTTTTGCATGGAAGAAGCATATGAGCATCTTATGAATCCTTCACCGCTCTCACCGAAAGCATCGCCGGGAACGCACGCCACGCGCTTCTCCTTTATGAGACGCGTACAGAACTCCTGGGATGTAAGGCCGGTCGACGTTATGTTCGGGAACATATAGAACGCACCCTTGGGCTCAAAGCAGTGAAGCCCCATGTCATTTAAGGCCTTGTTCAGGAACAGACGTCTTCTGTTGTAGCTGTCGCGCATCTTTTTTACCTGCGCAAAATTGGTATCCATCTCATATGAGAGAGCTTCCTCGCCCGCAACCTGGCTCACCGTCGGAGCACAGAGCATGGAATACTGATGTATCTTCACTATTGCCTTTATGACTTCTTCGGGACCGGCGGCATAGCCGAGTCTGAATCCCGTCATGGCAAAAGATTTCGAAAAACCGTTAATGACCACACATCTGTCGTATATCTCCGGAAACTCCGCTATGGAGACATGACGTCCCGAATACGTAAGCTCGGAATATATCTCGTCGGATATGACGAACAGATCATGCTTCACTATTATGTCGACTATCTCCCGATAGTCATCCAGAGTCATTATGGCACCGGTAGGATTGTTCGGGAAAGGCAGAACTATCGCCTTGGTCTTTTCGGTAACGGCCTTTTCTATGGCCTCGGGCCTGAGTTTGAACTCGTCCTCTTCAAAACACTCCATAGCGACCGGCACGCCGTTGGCAAAAGTCACGCTGGGCATATATGAAACGTAGGACGGGGCCGGGATCAGCACCTCGTCACCGGGATCGATGACCGCGCGGAAACACAGATCGAGAGCCTCAGATGCTCCGACCGTTACAAGTATCTGCTTTTCAGGGTCATAGCTGAGCGAGAATCTCATATCCAGATATTTCGATATGAGCCTTCTCAGTTTTATCGTGCCGTAGTTGGACGTATAATGTGTCATGCCCTTTTCTATGCTGAATATGGCAGATTCTCTTATATTCCAGGGCGTGACGAAATCAGGTTCTCCGACACCCAGCGATATGGCATCTTTCATGCCGCTGGCTATATCAAAGAACTTCCTTATCCCCGACGGGGGAACATCTTTAACATGAGTGGCTATAAAGCTTTCTCTCTTCACGGGGTTACCACCAATCTGTCCTCATGTTCCTCAGGTACCAGAACGACTCCGTTCTCCTTGTATTTTCTCATTATGAAAACGGTCTGGGTACTCGTTACGCCGTCTATGACAGCGAGCTTTTCAAACACGAATTTGGAGATGTTCTTTATGCTGTCGCTCTCCATCCTGACTGCAAGATCATACGCTCCGGCCATAAGATACACGCCTTTTATCTCGCTGTATCTGTATATCCTCTTTGCGATATCGTCATATCCGATGTCGCGCTGAGGTGTGACCTTGAGCTCTATCAGAGCCTCGACCTTATCGTCATCAAGGTTCTCCCTGTTGACGACAGCAATGTATTTGACTATGGACTTATCCTTTTCCAGGTTCTCTATCGCCTCTCTGACGCTTTTTGCATCGGAGTTCAGCATCATGGCCATCTCTTCATCTGTAAGAGTGGAATCCTCTTCGAGCAGAGCCAGAAGATCGAGTTCGAGTTTACTCTTCTTTTTCATAGTATGCCTCCCCTTATCATTTAAGCATATCGATGAATTCCGCTATCCTTCTGCAGCCTTCCTCTATAACATCTCTGGAAGTCGCATAGGACAGTCTTATATAGTCATCCGCGCCGAACGGAAGTCCGGGGACCGCCGCCACATACTTGTGCCGGAGCAGCAGATCACAGAAACTCATGGAGCCTTCAACGGTCTCGCCGTCTATGCTCTTCCCCTTGACGGCGGATATGTTCACCAACGCATAGAACGCTCCCTGCGGCTTTCTGCAGGAAAGACCGTCGATACTGTTAATGAGATCGACGATCAGGTCTCTCCTGAGTTTATACTCAGCGACCATTTCAGCAAGATCATCCTGCGGTCCGTTGAGAGCAGCGACAGATGCGTACTGCGCTATGGAATTCGGATTGGATGAAGCATGGCTCTGGTAGCTCGACATCACTGAAGCGGCCTTGCCGTTTGACGCGGTGTAGCCGATACGCCAGCCTGTCATGGCATATGTCTTGGACATGCCGTTGACCAGTATGGTACGCTCCTTGGCATCTTCGGAAAGAGTCGGGAAACTCACGAAATCACCGTCATAAACCAGCTCATCATATATCTCGTCTGCAATCACATGCAGATCGTATTCCTTTGCGACCGCAGCGATATCCTCGAGCGACTTTCTCGAATAGACGCATCCGCACGGATTTGAAGGATTTGTCACGAGGATAACTTTTGTCTTGTCCGTAATAGCAGCCTTAAGATCCTCTATGCGCGGCTCAAAGTTATTGCTTTCCGCACATTCCACGAACACCGGAACACCGTCCGCCATCCTGACGAGTTCGGGATAGGTCACCCAATACGGAGTCGCTATTATTACTTCATCGCCTCTGTTAACGGTCGCCTGAAAAGCGTTGAACAGCGAATGCTTGGCTCCGTTGGATATAACGATATCCTTAAAATCATACTCAAGGCCGTATCTTCTTTTAAGCCTTGCAGCCACAGCCTCTCTCAGTTCCTTTATGCCGGCAGCGGCGGTATACTTCGTCTTGCCTGATGAAATGGCATCATGAGCCGCTTCCTTTATATATTCAGGCGTATCATAATCAGGCTCACCCGCTCCGAATCCGACGACATCAAAACCCTCGGACCTGAGCTGTGCGGCTTTGGCAGAGATCTCCAGTGTAGCCGATGGTGCAATCCTCAAAGCCTTTTCCGAATATCGCATTTTCCCCTCCAATAATCAGTAAATATTTAAATATTTTTTCATTTTGTATTTTATCACAGAGAAATGCAAATCACAATAAATATACTGTATAAGAAAGCACTTCTCTCAAAGACGGCAAACATCGCTGAATCCTTGATTTTTTCCCGTCTTTACCTTATCATTTACCTATAGTCATTTGTTTATGATTCATTTTATTTTCTAATATGTTTTGGAGGGATAATATGTCTGATTTTATCATTGCGACCGTATCTTCATGCGATCTTCCCAAAGAGTATCTTCAGGAACACAATATAGAGCTTCTGTGCTACCCCTATTCAATAGGCGGCGAGGACTGTTTAGACGACTGCGATCAGGACAAACAGAATGCCGTATACAAAAGGATGAGAGCAGGTGAATTCGTTGATACTTCCATGATCAACGAGTACGCATATGAGGAGTTCTTTGAAAGACTCATGAGCACCGGCAAGGATGTACTGTTCCTGGATATGGGCAAACACATGTCTTCCTCACATATAAACAAGGAAAAAGCATCCGAAAAGATAAACGAAAAGTACAAGGATGCTCCCAACCGCCTCTACTCAGATGAGACGTACTCCATGAGCGGCGGCCTCGGCTGGATAGTTGACGGCGCGAGAAAGCAGAGAGACGAGGGCAAATCCTTCGATGAGACGATCCAGTGGGTAAAGGACAATCAGCTCCACGTTCAGCACTGGTTCACGGTCGATGACCTCAAATGGCTGAGCAGAACGGGAAGAGTCTCGAACGCTGCGGCCATGGTCGGCGGCATGTTCAATATAAAGCCCGTTCTCTTCACGGATTCGGACGGAAGGCTCACGGTCATGAACAAGGTCCGCGGACGTAAAAAGGCGCTGCTCACTATACTTGAGCGCATGAAGCTCGATATCGACCAGCCTGACGGAGGCTATGTCATAATAAACCATGCCGACTGTCTGGAGGACGCTGAGTTCATGAAACAGAAGGTTAAGGAGACATTCCCGAACATAGGTCAGATAGATATTTTCAATCTTTCGACCATCATAGGCGCACACTGCGGACCGGGTCTGTTCACCATCTTCTATCACGGCACTCACAGATATAAATAAGCCTTTTTGTAAAGCTGACCTGCCGCTTCAAAGCGGCAGGTTTTTTATGCTCTGCAGCGCTGTTTAAGGCCCGTCTGATGTGCCAAAAACTTGTTGACTATTATATACTCCGATGCTATAATCAATTATTGTCAGCCGCTCCGTAAAGCGTTGTTTTACAGGCGGAAAGACAACTGAAGAATAGCGAGCGCCTGTAGCTCAGCTGGATAGAGCAACGGCCTTCTAAGCCGTGTGTCCGGGGTTCGAGTCCCTGCAGGCGCGCCCCTCTTCTATGGTGGGTATAGCTCAGTTGGTTAGAGTGCCAGGTTGTGGCCCTGGAGGCCGTGGGTTCGAGTCCCACTACCCACCCCACTTTTCTTTGGGGTGTAGCCAAGGGGTAAGGCAAGGGACTTTGACTCCCTCATTCGTAGGTTCAAATCCTGCCACCCCAGCCAATATATGACCCATTAGCTCAGTCGGTAGAGCACTTGACTTTTAATCAAGGTGTCCGGAGTTCGAATCTCCGATGGGTCACCAAAAAACCGGTTCAAAGTGTGAACCGGTTTTTTTGATTGCCTTTTGTGTCTTTTAACTGGATCATTTGATGCCGCAGTCTTCCCTTAAGTATCTTACCGACTCTTGGAGCATCTCCTTGTCACCGCAGACTTCAAGCGTTGACGCCTCGATGTTGCAGTCTCTTAAGACTTCGCAAACTTCCTTTACAGGGATTATGCCCGCGCCGATCGGGATGGTGCAGAATCCGCAGCCGTACTGCTTTCCGCGCCTAGGCAGCCATGACTCATCAAGATCCTTCCAGTGGATATGCTTTATCTGATCCTTGAACTCCTTAGCGAGCTCCACCGGGTCGGATCCGCCCAGCCATGAGTTTCCGGTGTCGAGATTGATGCCGAGAGCAGGATCGTTATCCAGAAGATCCATTATGTCGTGCAGTCCCTTTGCGGTGTCAGTCAGGGGACCGTGGGGCTCGAGCAGTATCTCGCAGCCGTAGTCCTTTGCCATACGGAGAGGCTCGTAGAGCTTTTCCGCAACGGCGTAGCACTGATTCTCCCAGCTCTGTTTCTTCGCCCATTCCGTAACGGGCGCCTGATCCGTGGTTATGCAGTACTTGATGCCTATCGATGCTGCGATCTTTATAGCCTTCATCATTTCATGGGTACCGTATCTCTGCGGATACACGGGATCTATTATCGCTCCGTGCATGCTCATACAGTCGATGTGAAGGCCGTACTTGTCAAACAGCTTCTTGATATCAAATGGATTCGCGTCCAGCGAGAACGACGCCATATATCCGGCGTTGTCTCCGATCTGTCCGCCGCCGTGCGTATCAGTCAGATCCGCACTGGTAAATCCCCATTCATGCAGCAGCTGCAGCTGCCTCTCAACATTGGTCCATGGTTCCACCAAAGCAAATGCGCCTATATTCATCCTGGTTACCTCCTCTTTTTTTCCTGTTTAATATAACTTTCCGTATTATAAACATCAGCGGACGAGCTCCGCCCCGCGCATAGCCTCGTTTATGAGGGTATCCGTGTTCCATCCCTTCCTTGGACAGCGTTTACCGTCACTGTCCTTTTAGTCCTTCTGTGTCTCCTTCATCTTCTGTAGATGAAGTCCTTCAACATCGTTAACGAGCTTAAAGAAGTCGGATGTGAACGTCTCTTCAGCCGTAAGAGTCGAATCATGCTTTATAAGCGCTCTTAACACTTCCGGAGCTGCCGTGACCGCGCCTATACCGTATCTGCAAAGGGATTCAACCTGATGAGTGTTCTTGAAACTCGCCGCAAGGACATCGGCATTGAGACCGTGCACCCTGAACATATCATGTATGTTTTTCGCGACCTGCAGGCCATCGAAGCCCATATTGTCTATCCTGTTGACATATGGAGCCGTATATCTTGCGCCTGCTTTCGCTGCCATGAATGCCTGCATCGATGTATATATGGCGGTCGCCGTTATATTGATCCCTTCCTTTTTAAGCATGGGTATAGCCCTCATGCCCTCCTTGGTAACCGGGACCTTTATGAACATGTCCTCGCCTATGTACTTTAAGAGAAAATGCGCTTCCTCTATCATCTTCTCCGTGCTCTCCGAAATGAGCTGAGCATGAAGCTGGCATCCGTCGGGGATAAGATCATAAATCTTCTTCAGCAGTTTGACCGGGTTTTCGCCGGCCGCCCTCAGTATGGTCGGATTTGTCGTGACTCCGTCGTAAGGGTAGTCATTGTAAAGCATCTCTATCTCTTTTATATCAGCATTGTCAATCAGTACGAGCATTCTCTATTACCTCTCATTATTCTTACATTAAATTATATCAAAAAAGCAGATATGCCAAAAGACATATCTGCTCATTTTTACACTGAATCGTATTACAGATCCTTGCGTTTCCTGATCTCTGCTATGAGAGCGGGAATGACCTCGAAAAGGTCTCCCACTATGCCGTAATCAGCCACATTGAATATGGGAGCATCCGCATCCTTGTTTATGGCGATGATGGTATCGGAACCGCTCATGCCCGCCAGGTGCTGTATAGCGCCTGATATGCCGCATGCAACGTATATCTTGGGGGCTACGGTCTTGCCCGTCTGGCCGACCTGATGCGCATGGGGTATCCACCCGGCATCGACAGCAGCCCTGCTAGCGCCGACTGTAGCGCCGAGCACGTCCGCCAGTTCACGGATCAGTTTGAAGTTTTCGGGCTTCTTGAGTCCTCTTCCGCCGGAAACGATTATCTCGGCTTCTTCAAGGTTGACTATCTCGGCTACGTCCTTGACTCTCTCTTTAAGAGTTACTCTTATATCCGAAGGAGTTATATGTATATCTTCTTCCGTGATAACGCCCTTGCGCCCTTCATCCGGAACGTTCCTCTTATAAACGCCCGGACGGACAGTGGACATCTGGGGACGGTGATCGGGGCACTCAATGGTGGCCATGAGATTGCCGCCGAACGCGGGCCTAGTCATCATGAGATTGCCGTTCTCCTCGTTTATATCCAGTCCCGTGCAGTCCGCCGTAAGGCCGGTCTCAACATTGCACGCGACTCTAGGACCTAGGTCACGGCCGTTTGGAGTAGCGCCGTAGAGAACTACTGACGGCTTATATTTGTTTACAAGCTCAGTCATCGCGAATGTGGCGGCATCGGTATTGTAGTTATAATACTCATCGCCTTCCACCAGTATCGCTTCGTCTGCGCCGTAAGCTATAGCCGCCTCGGCTTCCTTTCTGACGTCTTTTCCTATTATGACGGCAACGAGCTTCTCACCCATCTTGTCGGCGAGCTCTCTTCCGGGGGAAAGGAGTTCAAATCCGACCTTTTTCGCCGTTCCTTCATCTGTTTCAACATATACCCAAAGGTTCTTGTATTCACTCATGTCTGCGTCCCCCCCCCTTATATAAGCTTCGCGCTCTCAAGAAGATCCATGAGCGTCGAGGCCGCTTCCTTTGCGGTCGCACTGTCGATCTTCATGCCGTTCTTTTCATGGACGGGCGTGAACGTCTTTCTGACCTTTGTCGGGGATCCTTTAAGTCCGCACTGACCTTCGGGAACAACGACATCCTCATCAGTGAGTGTGCTCACTGTGACTTCTCCTCTGTACACTTTGAGGAAATTCTTTATGCTAGGATAGCGCATATCATAAGCGGGTTTATCCATAGTTATGAGAGCAGGCATCTTTACGTCATAAATGTCGTATCCCTCATCGCTGCTCCTCTTGGCTGCAAGTCTGTCTCCCTCGGCCGTCACTTCAACAGCGCATGTGATGAGCGGCAGTCCGAGATGCTGAGCCATCTCCGGACCGACCTGACCCGTATCGCCGTCTATAGCCTGTTTGCCGCAGATTATGATGTCGAACTTTTCGCCGTTCTTTTTCTCAAGGACTCTGACCGCTTCGGCGAGTATACGGCTCGTTGCAAGTGTATCACTTCCTCCGAACTTTCTTCCGCTTACCAGCCATCCTTCGTCAGCGCCCACTGACAGACACTCGCTCACTGCTTCAACAGCCTTGGGCGGTCCCATCGATACGATGGTCACTTTTCCGCCGTTGGCTTCCTTAAGCCTTAAGCCTGTCTCCACTGCATATGTATCAAAAGTGCTCACTATGCTGGGAACACCTTCACGGATCAGTGTGTGTTTTACGGGATCTATCTTTACCTGTGTCGTATCAGGTACCTGTTTAATGCATACTAGTATATTCACAGCTTTCACCTCGGTTCCCTGTTAGCGGTATTTCTTGACCAGACCGTTCGCTATGACACCGAGCTGTATCTGGTTTGTGCCTTCGTAGATCTGAAGGATCTTGGCATCTCTCATCAGCTTTTCCATGGGATACTCTTTCATGTATCCGTAGCCGCCCATAACCTGAACGCCGTCCACAGCGCATTTCATGCCGGTGTTGGTTCCGAATGCCTTGGCGCAGGCGGACTCGAGTGTGAAGGACTTGCCTTCATCCATCAGCTGAGCCGCATGCAGGTATAACTGACGTCCGGCCTGAACATTCATCTCCATCTCGGCCAGTATGTTCTGAACCGACTGGAAATTGAATACGGGCTGACCGAACTGTACACGCTGCTTCGCATAACGCGTTGCTTCCTCTACGCATCTCTGGCCTATGCCGACGCCGAAAGCTCCGACGCCCGCTCTTGAGTGATCCAGAGTCTGAAGTATGATCCTGAAGCCCCTGTTGACTTTACCGAGAACGTGATCTTTGGGAACGCGGACATTGTCGAATATGACTTCGCTCGTCTTTGACAGGCGCATGCCCATCTTGTCCTCTTCCTTGCCGATCAGAACGCCTTCGCGGTCTCTCTCTACTATGAACGCAGTAAGACCCATTATGCCGGCTTCCTTTTTCGTGCTCGCGAGCACTGTATATATACCTGCTATAGGACCGTTTGAAATGAAGCACTTTGTGCCGTTAAGTATGTATTCGTCACCGTCCAGCACAGCTGTTGTGCGCACGCTGCCGGCATCCGATCCGGCATTGGGCTCTGTCAGGCAGAACGCCGCGTATTTCTTTTCCTTTATGGTATCGAACCAGAGCTGTTTCTGCTCCTCGGTACCCGAGAGCAGAACAGGATATGAAGCAAGACAGTTCGCAATGAGTGTTGTGCCGATACCTATGTCGCCCCTGGCGACTTCCTCGGCTATCGCAAACTGCAGCTGGTTGCTCATATCGACACCGCCGTATTTTTCGCCCATACACAGTGTGTTGAGACCCATCGCACATGCCTTATCCAGGATCTCCTCAGGGAATATATCGTCCTTTTCATACTCCCCGACATTCGGAATGATCTCGTTATCAACGAACTTCCGTACCAGATCCAGCACAGCCTGGCTTTCTGCATCAAAGATCATAAGTCAGTTTCTCCTTTTCAGCTTGTGTTATCCGTGATGAAGGCCTCAAACCGAGGCCCAAACATCATTATTATATACGCAAAGCCCTTTTAAGGCAATCAAAACAACTCTTTGCCATGCGTTTCTGATAAATAAAATAAGGCGGGATCGCTCCCGCCTCATTTAAGTTATATTGATCAGCATCACATCGCCGGCTCCGTCCATTCGGGTTCCGGTTCAGGTTCCGGTTTCGGTTCCGGCTTGGGTTCGGGTTTGGGTTCTGATTTCTTTTCGGACTTTGACCCGGAATCCTTTTTGCCGCTGCTCTTCTCCTGCTTTGCTTCCTGTTCCTCTTCCTCAGCTATGGCCGTCTCGGATGAATGCTCGGCGAGTTCGTCCGGGCTTATAAAGAATGTTCCGCTTCCTGTCTTTACGACCGCAAGATCAACGGGAAGATCCGTTACCATCAGTTCCTGTCCCTTTTCTATCAGGTCGGGCTCGCCTATGAGCATATAGTTATCCCAGCATGCAAGACCGTCGGCAGCATACAGCAAACGGCTCTTATATGCGCTGTCGCCTTCCATGAGTATCGCCCAGTTCGGAACGTTTCCGGTAAAATCTTCAAGCGCTACGCCTACGCCGCTTTCATCGAAGCAGCACAGCTCATATGACACGTTCCTTTCGAGATACCCGGAATAGACTCTCGCCTCATCCGTGAGCACGGTGCCCTCCGCCTCTCCGGATTCTTCAGTTTCCGGGTTCTCGGTCAGCGTTTCATTAGCGAGCATCGCTATGCCGTAGTCGTCAAACGGGAATATGAGACTCAGGCCTGAAACGTCGAGATCTCCTCCGTCCTGTCCTTCAGGTTCGGGCTCAGGCTTCGCCTCTTCCTTTTTCTCTGCCGGTTTTGAATCTCCGGAAGATCCCGAATCGCTCTTCTTTTTGCTGCTTCCTCCGGAACTCTTCTTTGATTCACTTTCTTTTTTTTCTTCCTCTTCGTTTACGATGGCTGCTGATAAAGCTATATATCCCGTGCGGTCTCCCGCCTTTATATACCTGGCTCCGCCGAAGGAATCCTCGACAGAGAAGCTTTCGCCTTCAGAGATCTCGAACAGCGCATCTCCCTCAAGATATGCGGAAGGATACACTTTTATCGCTTCACCCGCGGTAGTCTCGTACGGAACAGGCGTTTCTTCCCCGGCGGGTCTTACGAGCCACTTTTCGATCTTTCCGCTGCGGCTCACACCTTCATAATCAAAGACTATATCGTAAAACGAATTGTTTACGGCATTCTCGCCGACTATATGAACATTTGTCCCGCGGTCCAGTCTGCCAAGCAGCACATCCACGTTGTCAAAGGCAGCCTTGCCCGTTATGACAACCACCTCAGGCTCCTCCGGCAGCGGTTCAGGCTCTTCAGGCTCTTCCGCAATCTCTGGTTTAACGCTCTCAGGCTTTTCAATCTCTGCCGCCGGTTCTATATGGCAGGCTGTCATTATAAAGACTGCCGTCAGTAATATCAAAAGAATTATAAAAATCTTATTCTTATACATACACTATCTCCGGGTCTCTTCTATTTCAGAATGTAGACTGTCAGGTTCTTCCTGCCCCACGCGTTGCAGGCAGTTTCATCAGGCTGATCACCGAGATAAACATCGAGCGTATATCCGCTGACGCCTGTATCCACAACGGTACCTGTGCCGTATCCGGGTATATAGATCTTTGTGCCGTACGGGAAAATACTCTTGTCCGCAGCGATTGAACCTTCTGAAAGTGTAGCACCGGAACTTCCCACTCCGCTCGGATCGCAGTGCGAACAGTAGGCCGTTACACTGCATTTAGCCGTATATTTTACCTTGCCTTTGACAGCATCGGGATAATTCTCCTCATCGCCGCCGCCGGACGACTGTTCTTCTTTTTCCTCAGTCTTCTTATCCGTATCGCTCGGCTTTGTCTCCTTTTTGTCCTTGCTGGAACTCTCTTCTTTTTTCTTATCCGAACTGCTGTCCTTCTTGGTATCCGTATCTTTCTTTTTATCGGAATCGCTGTCTTTCTTCTTGTCCGAATCCTCTTCCTTCTTTTCTTTTTCGGATTCGTCTTCCTTATCTTCTTCCTTTACCTCTTCTTCAGGTTCGGGCTCTGTCACCGAAATCTTTTTGTAAAATCCGTCATCATCAGCAAAGAACACCGCTCCGCCTTCCGTCTGAACGATAAGGCTTGTTTCAGTACGCCCGATGATGCTTATCGGCGTTCCGGCATCAAACACCGAAGCTTTGCCGATCATCATATAATTCGAATATGCGGAGAAGTCCTCAAGAGTGTAAGCGCTCCAGCCCGAATAGGGGGTATCGCCTTCTACGGACACGGCCCATCTCGGCACTATGCCGGTATTGTCCTCGTCATCTATTATGCTAACGGTTTGATCGTCTATATCTGTTATCTCAATCTTTTCGCCGCCGCTGAGTTTTCCCATGTACATCTCGGCAAAATCGGTAAGAACGGTACCTTTAACGGAACCTTCCTCAGGCAATGTGACTTCAGCCTTCTCACTGCTGTCCGCGGCCTCACCGCTCTTTCTCTCGATACCGGCCGAAGCGGATATATACCCCTCTTTGTCACCGTATTTGACAGCACGTACACCGCCGAACTCATCAATCACGCTGAATTCCGCTTCAGGCTCTATTACCGCAGTGACTGCTCTGTCGAAATATGCGGAATTATATATCTCTATCTGCTCTTTGGCAGCAGCGGTATATTCAGCAAACGGCTTTTCCGATTCAAGGCGCACAAGGCTCCTGTCAATTATCGCCTTGTCACCGTCCTCCAGAAGGATGGTATAGAAAGACGCAGGAGTATCCGCATCCGATATAACGTTTACCTCACTGCCCCTGTTCATGCGGCCGTAAAGTATATCCACATTGCCTACAGCGGCAGTGCCTTCGGTCTTCTGTACCTTTTTAGCTTCTTCCTCGGCCTCTCTTGCCGCCTTTTCCGCTTCTTCAGCGGCCTTTCTCTCGGCTTCCGCTTCAGCCTCAGCCTGAGCTACGGCTTCCGCAATCGAAACAGGTTTCGGCACATCCTCATAGGCTCTGGTCTTACACGAGGTAAGCATCAGCACCGTAAAGATGACTGCAAGTATGAGCGCCGTATATCTGTATAAGCTGTTCTTCATAAATAAGTATTCTCCTTACAGAGGCCTGTTGCAGCAGACAAAATCAAGCCCGTAACTGAAGTAGTTCTTTTTCTGCGTGACAGTAGTGGCTGTCCAGCAGGCAGTCTTTAATCCAAACTCCTTGCCCAGCGCCACATTGTCTGCGGTTATATTATCCGCGTTTATACCTACGCAGGCGCAGTCGAGCGCCACCTCCACGGTGCTCTCGTTTATATCTCTGGCCAGATACCACATCGTGGCGTCCGTATACTTGGATTTAATCTCTTTCAGATAGTTGACAGTGCTCGCCTGGAATATGACCTTGTCCTGCATGCCCTTGTCCTTTACCATCTGTACGATATCATCCACCATCTTTACGGACTGGTACTTGATATCCAGCACGGCAGTTTTTCCGTACTTCTTGCATATGTCGAGGTATTCAGACAGCGTCGCCACCTTGAGGTTCGGGTAGTTGGCTATATTGCTTCCGACATCTACCACAAATGTGGATACTTCCGAATACATAAGATCCATGTATCTGCCGGTGCCGGTGGTCATCCTGTCGGCTTCCTCGTCGTGGCTGCATATGAGCACACCGTCCTTGGTCTGCCTTATATCCGTCTCAATGCCCCAGAATGTGCTGTTCTTTCCGGCGAGCTCAAACGCCGCGACCGTGTTCTCCGGCGCCGCATCCTTATATCCCTGATGCGCTATCAGCTTTCCTGAAGTCGTCTGCGAATCCGGGAGTTTGGCGTTGATGATCGACCAAATGAAATCATACGCCGATGAACCCTTTTTGAAAGCATTCTTGTTCTGGTTGGCAACATACTGAATGCTCCTGTGAACTATGCCGCCGTAAAGGGTTATGACTTTCCCTGTAGAATTCTCCTTTAGCTTCATATACGGACGCATTGCAAAGTCGGGCACGCACTGCTGCAGCGTAAATCCCGTTACCGCATTTGTGTATTTGCTCAGACCCTTCTCCGTCTTGAACACAGGATCGGCCGAGCCCTGCTTATACGCATAGTTCGATACTATACCGCTGCTGCCCAGCACCAGAGGATTGAAGGACGTTACCCTGATGGATTTCGCAAGAAGAGTGCCGTCTTCTATCATCGTGTACCCGGCATATCCGCCTGAAGAGATAAGCGCCTTCTTCTTGTCAGTCGGAATACCCGTGATTATCCTGACGCCTTTCTTGCCGCTTACCCTGATCGACGTTCCGCAGTACTGCATTATATCGTCGAACTCGCTCTTGCGGGTCATGGTATATCCGTTTCCCGTAAAGTTCAGCAGCCAAACGCTCATCCCCGTAGGATACTGCGCATGCCTGTCCTTCGTGCTCTCTGTGTTGTACTTGTAAACTACAAGCGTTGTATACGAATCCTTGTCCAGCGTTATATGACCGGCCGCATCCGTCACATACCGCTTGCCGTCTACATATACTTCCTTGTTGGCGCCTATCGACGAAAGGTTAAGATCGCCTTTCCTCGGGATCACCGCAGGTTCCACTATATACTTTCCGCAGGCAGAGCATTTGACTCCTTCCGTACAGCCGTCCTGAGTCATGGTCGGTGCTACTGCCGCAGTCTTTACCTCCTGATAGGTCGTGCTGCCGCAGTTGGGACATGCTGCCTTGGGAGCTGCCGCGAACAGCATCATCCCGCGGGCCGGCACAGGCGGCGCTTCCTCAGGCTCCGTCAGATCGGTCTCTTCCTCAGGAACAGCATCATCGGAATCCGGCGACTCCTCGCCTTCATTGGGTTTTTCCGCATCGGTTCCGCTGACATCAACGGGATCCGTTTCGTCAGGTCCCGCGAGCGGATCATCGCCGGGTATCTGTGCATCGCCGTCAGATCCGGCAGGCGGCTCTTCACCGGGAACAATCACTGCATTATCTTCAGAAGATATAACGGGATCCGCATCCGGGCCTTCCTCAGCGAAAGCCAGGACCGGTATTGATATAAGTATGAGCACGGCAATGATCAATGCCAGCTGTTTTTTTATCAGTTCTTTTTTCATATAAGGTACTCAATATATTGTATGTATATATTGATAATCCTCCATAATAAGTATATATCAGTCATTTTTTTTAATCAAATCAACCCTTAATAATTTACAAAAATGATATAATTGAGTATCGAGTAAAGGAGTTTTATTATGAAAGGCTGGCTCATAATCAATTCGTTTCTGATAACCGAAAAGTTTACGGATTTATATGATCTGCTCGTCTATTCAGCAGAGAAAAAAGGTATAGACCTCATACCTGTAAAGAGCAGCGAGGTACGGTATTACCCGTGTCTGCCCGACTTTGCCATGCTTTGGGACAAGGACTTCTATCTGGCCGAAGCGCTGGAACTCAGAGGTCTGCGCCTCTTCAACAATGCTAAATCGAGCGGGATATGCGACGACAAGGCAAAGACGGCCATATTGCTCAACTCAAAAGGCATACCGCATCCGAAGACCGTTATAGCTCCCAAAACGTATCCAGCGGCAGGATACAACGATCTGTCTTTTGCGGAGAAGGCAGCCGAAGATCTCGGATTCCCCCTCGTCGTAAAGGAAGTCAACGGTTCATTCGGCCAGCAGGTCTATCTCGCCGATAATATGGACGCTTTAAGGAAGATCATATCGGATATAGATCCGGGATCGTTCATAATGCAGGAATTCATAGAGGAAAGCCGGGGAACGGATATAAGGATGAACGTTGTCGGAAACAGGGTGGTATCCGCTATCAGGAGAGTCAACGAAAAAGACTTCAGATCAAATATAACCAACGGTGGCATAGCGAGCCCGTACGAGCCGAATGAGCAGGAGACAGAACTTGCCTTGAAGGCAGCCGCAGCCGCAGGATGCGATTTCGCGGGTGTGGATATTCTTAAGGGTAAGGCCGACATGGTATGTGAGATCAATTCCTCCCCCCACTTCAAAAGTTCGGAACTGTGCGGCGGACCGTCAATAGCCGAAGCCATAATCGACCATATTATAGAGGTAATGGATTGAAAAAAGGAGCTTTGCTTTATACGCCGGATGACGCCAAAAAGAACCGGTGGTTCATAGACAGCTTTATTAAAGCCGGACGTGACAGAGACTGCGGTATAATACTTTGCCTCTCCCCGTCCGAGATTCCGGAAGACATAGACTTTGCAGTCAACAGATCAAGGAGCAGCCTTATGACCGACATCCTTGAAGAGCGCGGGATAGATGTCTTCAACAACTCTTTTGTAACCGAAGTCACGGGTGACAAGTGGGATACCTACTGCTGTCTTAAGAGCAGAGTGCCCATGACCGATACGGTACCGGCATCGAAAACGTGCCCTTTGGATTTCCCGTGCATCGTAAAACCCAGACACGGCCACGGAGGACAAGACATATTCCTCATAAATAATGAAAAGGAATACTCCCGGGCGCTCGATATCATCTGCAGCATAGAATACACGGACTTTACCGGGAAGATCCTTTTCGAAGAAGCTATAGTTCAGCCGGTACTGGACACGGGGAAAGACCTGAGAGTGTATGTACTGGGGAACAGAATCCTGGCTGCTGTCCTGAGGACCAGCGATAAGGATTTCAGGAGCAATTATTCTCTCGGCGGCCATGCCGAGATCGTTGAGCCTGATAAAGAAATACTGGACATGTCCGAAAAACTATGCACCCTGTTCGATTTCGATTTCGCGGGCATAGATTTTATATTCGACGGCGCAAGACCGGTCCTGAACGAGATAGAGGACGCTGTCGGTTCAAGGATGCTCTATTCGCTCATGCCTGACATAGATATACCCGGAATGTTCATCGATCATATATTAAGCAAGATAGGCTGAGCGACCTCTTTGTTGCATTTCACTGAGTTTTCATATAGAATATTAATCACCGTTTTTATTTAGGCGTAATACTTGTTTGTTTAGAGGTTTTTTTGAAATGTATGAAGCTATTAGTAATGTCATCTCTTTTATTGACAGTGAGATAGCTTGGGGTCCTGTAGTATGCTGGTTCCTGGTTGGTATCGGCGTCATGCTCACGATCCTGCTCAGGGGTCTTCCCTGGAGAAACCTGGGATGGGCTCTGAAATCCGCTTTCTCGCGTCAGAAGACACATGAAAAAGAAGGCCACGAAGGTGATATAACACCGTTCCAGTCCCTCATGACAGCTCTTTCCGCCACTATCGGCACAGGTAATATCGCAGGTGTTGCCGGAGCCATGGCGATCGGCGGCCCGGGAGCACTTGTATGGATGTGGATAGCGGCCGTATTCGGACTCTCCACAAAGTATTCGGAGAGCATGATCGGCGTTAAGTACCGTCAGAGGAACGAGAGAGGCGAAATGGCCGGTGGACCTATGTACGCAATGAAGTACGGCATAGGCGCAAAGTTCAAGAGACTGGGCGCGGCCCTTGCTGTCATATTCTCGGTGCTTGCCGTAGGCGCTTCATTCGGTATAGGCAATATCTCACAGGCCAACACCATAGCGGAATCCATAAACACAACGCTGGTCAAGGGCAGCGATACCGTTCAGTTCCTCGGAAATGATGTCGGTATAGCATTCATAATAATCGGCGTCATAATAACTGTGCTGTGTCTCGTAGTGCTTCTCGGCGGCATCAAAAGGATAGGCCGGGTCACGGGCATACTGGTACCGGTAATGGCTGTATTCTATACTATCGGCGGAATCATCTGCATATGCTGCAACGCTCAGAACCTGCCTCACGGCTTATACATGATCTTTACGCAGGCGTTCTCGACACAGGCTGTCGCGGGCGGCGCAGCCGGTATGGTGATGCAGCTGGCTATACAGAAGGGTATATCGAGAGGCGTATTCTCCAATGAATCCGGTCTCGGCTCCGCTCCTATAGCAGCAGCCGCAGCAAAGACCGACCATCATTCGAGACAGGGCTACATCAACATGACGGGCACATTCCTTGATACGATAATAGTCTGCTCGATCACAGGTCTCACGATCGCGTCATCCGGACTCCTTGAGACGACGGATCTTACAGGCGTCAACCTCACGATAGCTGCTTTCGAATCCGGTATCGGACCCATAGGCGGATACATCGTCACGATCGGAATCATGCTGTTCGCGTTCTCAACGATACTCGGCTGGGAATACTACGGTGAGCGAAGCCTCGAATATCTGGCCAAATCATACAGAGTCAACATCATTTACCGTATTATTTTCTCCGTGATAGCGTTCTTCGGTTGCACGCTCACGAGCACGCTCGTATGGGATATATCGGATATAATGAACGGTTTCATGGCGATACCGAACCTTATCTGCCTCGCAATGCTCTGTCTGATAATAAGGAAAGATACATTTGATTTCCAGAACATCATCAAACAGGAAAAGGCGGTAGCAAAGGTGCTCAGAAAACAAAAGAAACAGCAGAAAGCTGCTGCATAACGATCAATTCAAAGCAAAAAGATCCACGGCTTAAGCCATGGATCTTTTTTATATCTCTATTATCTTAGGCACAACACCGTACTCCCCTATGAGGCACATAGCATAACTTTTGACCCCGCTTCTCGGAAGAGCGATGCTGCCGGGATTGATCACCCATCGTCCGCCTATATACTCTCTGAACGGCATATGCGTATGGCCGAAGAATACGGCCGCCGCTTCTCTCTCGTCGGCCAGATAGCTTATCCTGTCGACTGAGTATTTCACGGCGTATCCGTGACCGTGCGTAAAAACAAGTCTCTGCCCGCACATTATGACTTCATCTACTTCAGGCTCGTTTCCATACATGTCACAGTTGCCCTTAACGCACTTTACTTTTACGCCCGTCTCCTTTTCGACTTCCAGTCCGTCCGAAGCATGATCCCCCAGGTGGAGCACAAGATCGGGCTTTTCGCTCCTGACAATCCTTACCATATCGGCGGTGGAACCGTGCGAATCGGAAAACACGAGCAGTTTCTTACTTCTGTTCATCCTCTATCAGTCCGCGCATTATCCTAAGGGCTTCGGCCCTGTGGCTTACTGCGTTCTTGTCTTCAGCGCTCATGCAGGCGAAACTCTTGCCGGCCGGTTCATAGAAGAACACCGGGTCATACCCGAAACCGTTTTCGCCTTCCTTTTCCCTGAGTATCCTGCCGTACACTCTTCCGTCCGCGAAATGGATCTCCTTACCCCCGCGGGCCAGTACCATACAGCAGCTGAAAAAAGCGGTCCTCTTTTCATCCGGAACGTCCTCAAGATTCTTAAGGAGCGTTTCTATGTTCTTTTCATCATCGCCGTGATCTCCGCCGTATCTCGCGGAATATATGCCGGGCTCGCCACCCAAGGCATCGACGCACAGTCCCGAATCATCAGCGAGGACATCACAGTCGGTAAGTTTGCTTATCTCAACAGCCTTTTTGGATGCATTTTCATGGAAAGTCTTTCCGTCCTCTTCCACGTCTGCATCTATACCGGCTTCCTTCATGCTCACGACCTCATCATAAAGGCCGGTGAATATGCTCTTTATCTCCCTGACCTTTCCGGCGTTGCCGGTAGCTATAACAAGTCTCTTCAATCCTTTGCCTCCGATCACATCCGCTGCATCCTTAAGGACATCCTTCTCAATCTTAATAAGTTCCGAAATGCCGCACTTGCACATTCCTACGAGTTCGGCAAACTCCTTAGGTAAAACCGGCCTCTTCTCGCCGCTTATCTGTATCTCTGATATGCCACCGTCCTCGGTGCCGACCATGTTCATATCCGCCTGAGCGTTGGAATCCTCTACATAGCAGAGATCGAGCATCGGTCTTTCATGGACGAGACCGGCGCTCACTGCAGCGATAGCGGACTTTACGGGGCTCTTGCCTATCAGACCCTCGCCCATGGCTTTTTTAACGCACAGACAGAGCGCAACGAACGCACCTGTTATGGAAGCCGTCCTGGTGCCGCCGTCCGCCGAAACTACGTCGCAGTCTATATATATGGTATTTTCCCCGATTGCGTCCAGATCGAGCACGCTCCTCAGCGATCTTCCTATCAGCCGCTGTATCTCGGTGCCGCGTGAATCCTGACGCTGACGTTCCCTCTGTTTTCTCTTTATACATGACGCGGGGAGCATCGAATACTCCGCTGTCAGCCATCCCTTTCCCGTTCCCTCAAGAAACGGCGGAACTCCCTTTTCGATCATAGCCGAACATAGCACGGTCGTCCTTCCGGATCTGATCTCGCAGCTCCCGTGGGCATGGAGCATGACCCCGGTCCTTATCTTTACTTCGCGAAGCTCCATATCGCCTCTGCCGTCTATGCGTTCCATAAAAAAGTCCTCCGTCTGAGAATATCATTAGTGTATCACAGGGATACCCTTTAATCAATTTTTCTGCTATACTTCAGGTATGATTTTGGATGGACTCTCTCTTAAGATATGCGCTGATGAATTAAAGGACATGCTGCCCGGGGCAAAGATCACAAGAATCAATATGCCCGCAAGGGAGGATGTCGTTTTTCAGTTATATACAAAGGCCGGATTGAACGTAAAGCTTAACATAAGCGCGAGTGCGGACTCGAGCTCTGTTTTCATCGGCGACATGAAGAGACCGAACCCGAAAACACCGCCCGCCTTCTGTATGCTGCTCCGGAAACACCTGACGAATGCACATATAGAGAGTATTGAGAGCAGCGGCACGGACCGCACACTTTCCATCGGTTTCAGTTCAAAAGACGAGCTCATGAGAGACACCCGGCTAACTCTTGTGTGCGAGATAATGGGCAAGTACTCAAACATAATACTGCTGAATGACAAAGGCCGCGTAATGGACTCGGTAAAAAGAGTGTCAGTTGATGTGAGCTCGCTCCGTCAGATACTGCCCGGCAGTGTGTACACCGCTCCCCCGCAGGAACAGTACGACATACTGTCTCTAAGCGATGCTTCCATGGAAGACATTTTGAAGAATGCCGACGGAAACTGGACCGGATTCCTGTGCAGAACCTTCCAGGGCGTTTCCAAAGCAACTGCGCTCGAGATCCTGGCAAGAGCGGATATCGATCCGGAATGCTCCACGCCGGACGACAGGCAGAAGAAAAGGGCCCAGTCGGTCCTTAAAGAGTTTTTCACGGAAGCGGTAAACAATCCTGATCCCACAGTCCAGCTTAACGGAGAAGACTGTCCCGTACTTGTTACGCCTCTGCCGTTCACTACATATCCGGCAGATCTGAGGAAGTCTTTTTCCACCATGAATGAGGCTGTGTTCTTCCTGCAAAACGGAAGATATGAGTATTTCACGCTTAAGCAGAAAAAGGATACCGTGTCCAGGCTCATAACTAAGGCAAGGACCAAGCTCGCAAGAAAGATAAAGACTCTGTCTGAATCCATTGAGGATTCAAAAAAAGCCGATACACTGATCAGTCACGCGAACATGATAACGGCGAATATATACAGGCTCGACAAGGGAGCCGACTGTCTCGAGGCTGAAGATTTTGAGAGCGGTGAAACTGTCAGGATCCAGCTCGACAAGTCATTGACGCCTTCGCAGAACGCCCAGAAACTGTACAAGCGGGCCGCGAAGATGAAGACAACAAAAGAGATCTACGAAAAAAGACTTAAGGAAGCCGTAGATGAAGATGAATTCCTTTCAAGTTCTCTCATGTTCGTTTCCAAAGCCGAATCGGCCGAAGATATTGAAGAGATAGAGGGAATACTCTCAAAGGAAAAGGTGATAGTAAGAAAAGGAAGCCGTCTTCCGGAAGTCAGCGAGCCCAAGGAATACACCTCGCCATCCGGCTATACCGTTTACGTCGGTAGAAACGACAAGCAGAATGACAGACTCACTATGGGCATAGCCAGAAAAGGTGATATCTGGTTCCATGCCCAGAAGATGCCCGGAGCCCATGTCCTTCTCGTCACGGACGGCAGAGATATAAATGATATAGATGACGAGACCATAGTTTTCGCGGCAAAGCTCGCCGCAAAGTACTCATCCGCAAAACTGGGCGGGAAAACGCCTGTCGACTATACTTACAGGCAGAACATAAAAAAACCCCCGGCATCCAGACCGGGGAAAGTCATATACGACAAATACTGGACAGTCTACGTAGACTGATCATTTTCTCAGTTTGCACAGTACATCTTCAAAATAACCGGGAAGCGGAGCCGTGAACTCCATATCTTCTCCTGTAGAAGGATGCTTCAGATTAAGTCTGCAGGCATGGAGCAGCTGGCCTTCAAGCCTGAACGGCGACTTTCCGGATGAATACACCGGGTCTCCCAGAACGGGATGTCCGATATATTTTGCGTGAACCCTGATCTGGTGAGTGCGGCCGGTCTTGAGCTCGCATTCCACATAAGTGTAATCTCCGAACCTCTCGAGAACATTGAATACAGTCTGAGCGCTCCTTCCGTCCGGAACGACGGCCATCTTCTTTCTGTCAGTTCTGTGTCTGCCTATGCAGGCATCAACGGTCACAATGTCTTCCTTAAGGTTGCCGATCAGAACAGCCCTGTATATCCTTTTCGCCGTCTTTTCCTTTATCTGCTCCGCAAGCGATACGTGCGCCGCGTCGTTTTTCGCTATCACTATAAGCCCGGACGTATCCTTATCCAGCCTGTGTACTATGCCGGGCCGCAGTTCACCGTTTATGCCCGACAGATCCTTTATGTGGTACATTACAGCGTTAACGAGCGTCCCGTCCGGATTTCCTGCCGCAGGATGAACTACCATGCCCTGCTTTTTATTGATGACCGCTATGTCATCATCCTGATAGACTATCTCTATGGGGATATCCTGAGGGATGATCTCCGTCACATCGGGTTCAGGTACCGAAACCGTAACGGTATCCCCTGCGTTCACAAAGTCGGAAGGCTTTACAGCACTGCCGTTTTTCAGTATACATCCCTTTTCAATCAGCTTTTTGACGGACGAACGGGTATAACCGGACAGCTTCTCGGAGAGAAACACATCCAGCCTCCTGTATTCTTTTTCAGCTGTGAATTCAAACGACTCTTCGCTCATGACAGTTTCTTCTTGGATCTTCCCCAGAAAAAGAGCAGATAGATGATGAGCAGCGCCGCCCCTATGCAGGCGAAACTGTCAGCCACGTTGAATATGGCAAAATCAACAAATGTGAACTGTATCATGTCGCGGACATAACCCAAAGCAAACCTGTCGATGATGTTTCCCGCCGCTCCGCCTATGAGAAAGCACAGGGAGAGCGCCAGCAGGCGCGACTTTACTTTGTTGGTCTTGACCATAATGATAAAGAGCACAACCGCAACTACAAGCGCGACTATGCCCAGCAAAAAAGTGGCGTCAGAAAACATACTGAACGCCGCTCCTGTGTTCTTTGCATATGTAAAAGATGCAAAACCGGGAAAGACTTCAAAGGTTCCTCCCGGCATGGACGGGAGTATATTCTCGGCAGCCACTTTCGTTAACTGATCGAATATGATTACTCCCGCGATAATTAGTATTTCGATAATCAGCAAATCAGATCATTCTCCGTCTATGTCATCAACAAGGATCTTGATCTCGTCCATCGCCTTATCGGTCTCAGGATCGGCAGCTTCCGAATCGGCCTCTGGCACAGCGGTCTCGCTTATTATATCGCTGACCTTTATGCTGCCGCACTGGCTCTCAGCATCCTCGATGTCTTCCTGCAGTTTGTTGATGGACTGTGTGATATCTGCCACAGACTGATGGATATCAGACTGATCGATCCTGGCATTCATATGTGAGTACTGTTCATCCAGGAAGGCCTTGAAACTTACCTTGTACTCCTGAACGAGACTCTCATATTTCTGAAGGTCGGCCCTGATGTTTTCCATCTTCATCTGGGCCCCTTCTATTATTGTCTTTGCGTTTTTGGTTGCACCGTCCATTATGCCCTGGGCCTGAACCTCGACTTTGGACAGGTACATCTGAGCATTACGCTGAGCCGCGAGTACTGTGGACATGATGCGGTCTTCCGCATCGCTCATCTTGACTTCCTTCGTCTTATACTCAGCTATCTGTCCTTCAAGTATCCTCACCTTCGCTTCCAGACTTGAGTTTCTCTCATTCAGTGTGGACAGCTCTGACATGATCTCGTCAAGAAAGAGATCTACTTCCTGAGGATCATAACCCTTAAACTTAGTGTCAAATTCTTTTTCAAGAATATCTTTAGGACTTAATGCCATAATTAATTCTCCCGTTGTATTCCGGTAAAGTTATCAGTATTCGCTTCCTGACTGTGATTCTCCGCTGTTGGATGAAACATCAACATTGAAAGGAGCTATAACGAAGATGTTTCTTGCAGCTTTTCTGATACTGCCGTTCAGAGCATATACAGCACCGGATATGAAGTCCAGTATGCGCTGTGCAACATCGATTTCAAGATCATCGAGGTTGACGACTATGGATTTCTTTTCCTTTAAGTTGTCTATTATGTTCTGAGTATCTTCATAGGAAATGGGCTTATAGATAAGGACCTTTATCTTGGCCGATTCAGTCGGCATTGAAGCGATCTTTGAAGGAGCATGGCGTTCACGGTCTCTGTCGCGTCCCCTGAGTCCGCCGAATCTCGGTCTCTCTTCATAATAGGGCTCGTCATCAAATTCTTCTTCGCCGTATGACTCTTCGCCGTCAAACATCATCTCTTCGTCTATATCGTCGTTTCTCTTTCCGTATACAGGTTCGTCATTGTAGTCTTCGTCTTTTGCAACTCTTAATCCCAGTACATCAAGTATTCCCATTTTCATTTACTCCTAAAACGCAAATTTTTTTTATTTATAAATAACTCCTCATGCCGAATATCGAACTCCCTATGCGCACCATGTTGGCTCCGTACTCGATCGCCAGCTCATAGTCGCCCGACATGCCCATGGAAAGCCATTTAATATCAAATTCTCCGTAGTTTCCGTCCCTTAGCTTCTCATAGACGGAATATGTCTCCGAAAAGACCTGCTTCAGATAGTCGGTATCATCGGTAAAAGGCGCTACCGTCATGATACCTTTGACTTTAAGCCTGTCGAGGCCGGCTATCTCGTCCGCGGCGCGGAATATCTCAGCCGGCAGAAAACCCGCTTTTGTCTCTTCTTCAGCAGTGTTTATCTGTATCAGGACATCCAAATATGCATCCTTTTTTACCAGCTCTTTCTGAAGCTCTGAAGCAAGGTTCAGCCGGTCAAGAGAATGCAACATACATACATTATTAATTATATACTTAACCTTATTTGTTTGCAAGCGTCCAATTATATGCCAATCGATATCTTTTGGCATTTTTTCGCTCTTTTCAAGGTACTCCTGAACCCTGTTCTCACCGAAGGCTCTTTCGCCCGAATCATAGGCTTCCATGACCCTCTCGGCGGGCACGGTTTTTGATACGCAGATCAGCTTTATATCGCTGCCGCTGCGGCCGGCTTTTCCGGCTGCGGCGTCTATTTTTTCATGTATGGTTTTCAGATTGTCAGCTATAGCCGTCATGTCATTATCTCCATGCCTACGCTCAGGGTATACGCCTCGTTAACGGGTTTGATTATGCTCTTCCCGTCCTTTTCGATCTCTACAACAACAGGCACGAATGTCGAGCCGTCGCCTTCCTTGACGTATATGCCTTTCGTATCATCAACGATCTTTATGCATGAGCTCGGGATCTGAAGACCTTCAAACACAGTGGCGACCTTTGCGACTGTTCTTCTGGTACTGATTAGGGGCCCGATATCGTCATCCATCTCGAGCGCATATACATAACCGAGACCCTCGTCCCTAGTGCCTACAACTTTTCCCGTATACTGCTTGTCAAGATTCTCATCGAAGGAAATGGTGAACGTTCTGCCCATCTCAAATTCCGGGATCTCAGTGGTCGAAACTGCCAGCAGATACCACTTATAACTGTTCACCAGTCTGTATATGGGCTTTTCCTGGGAATCCCTGCTGACGAGCGACATGGTCGAACCGTTCAGAATTCCGCTTAAGTCTTCAAGTGTTATGTTCTCGAGGTTGCCCGCATTTATAACGGACTCACATCCGTCGAAATAAAAGCTTACCACGCCTTCCCTGTCAGCAGTTATGACCTGTTTCCAGCTCTCTACTCTCTCGTTGAGCTCATCTTCCTGCTGGTAATACTCCTCCAGTTGTGCATCCGGAGTAACGGTATCCTTGAGATATGCCAGTTTGTCCTGCTGCAGACGCTTTATGTCTTCCTCGAGCTGCAGAAGATCTCCCTCTGCCTGACCGCTCGTGACCGCGGCAATCTCCTCGGCTTTCTGTTCGATACTCGTATTGATCGCTACCAGATTCTGGTCTATTATGTCGCCCAGAAGGGTGTTTTCCTGATACTGTCCTATCTTTATCCTGACATCCAGCAGATCGGACAGCACCTTGTCGTTGTATCCGATCTTGTATATCTCCGCGACCTCTGCGCCTTCGGCAACATTCTCGCCCTCAGCGGCGAGATAGGTGATCTTGCCGTAGTTCTCCTCGAACACAACTTCTTCATCACGCGCGATAACAGAGGGCTGCTCGAGTTCAAAGGAAATCTTGCCGCTCTCTATGGTAGCCGTGGGCTCATAATTCAAAAAGAAAACAATAAGAAAAACACCGACTGCGATTGCAGCGATAAGTATATAGAAATTTACTGTAGGACGTGCTTTTGTTCTGCGCCTTACCAATAAAATAACCTCATTTCGGTATGGGCATATGCCCCGATTCTGTTATAGATATTTTACACGATACGAAAAGTTATGACAATGCTAAGCGAGCTTTGTTTTCAATTTAGAAAGAATTTTCTTCTCAAGTCTCGAGACCTGCATCTGGGACACGCCGAGCATCTTTGCAACTTCGCTCTGCGTCTTTTTCTGAACGTATCTGCTTATTATGATCTTTCTTTCATCCTCGTTTAAGATAGACAGGCAGTACCTAAGGAAATCCCTGTTCTCAATATGATGGAAACCTCTCTCATCCTCGCCCAAAGTGCTCATTATATTGGCATCGCCTTCATCATCTACGGCAGCATCGAGAGACAGTACGTTTCCCGCGTTTCTCATATCAAGGAGTTCGAGTACTTTTTCCTCCTTTATGCCCATCTCGCGTGCGATCTCCGCGGGACCCGGCGCTTCGCCGTGGGAGGACTGATAGTCTGATATCACATCTCCCAGTTTCTTTATCAGCGCCCCGTCGGCCCTGGGCATGCGTATTATCCTGGCATGATCGCGGAAATAGTTTTTGACCTCGCCAATGAGTGAAGGAGTAGCGAAACTGTTGAACTTTATACCCTTCGACGGATCAAAACGCTCTATTGCGCGCACCAAAGCAAGACTTGCCGTCTGCAGCAGGTCTTCGTATTCGATACCGCGTCCTGTGAACTTTTTCGCTACGATCTTGGCCAGGTAGAGATAGCGCTCCAGGAGCTCATTCCTCACATCGACATCTTGGGAATCGCGGTACAGTTCAAATAGCTGTTCATCGCTGATCTCTTTTAAATCCTTCACTTCGGTTCCCTATATATCGATACTGAAAACGATCTTTGAGAGCGCACCGTCCCTGTCTATGAATCTGACGTCCCTGCACATAGCATTAATGAGCATCTTGGACATCTCAGTATTAAAGGACATACATCCCTTGCAGTTTTCTATCTTCTCCGTCTTTGATCCGTCGACCGACAGCGTGACGGTCCTTTCCCCCACGCTGATGGTCACATGGAACACATTGCATGTCTGGGAGCATATGAGCATAGTACATGCTTCCTGAACGCATGTCTTAACATTCTCCAGCTGCTCCAGATCAATGTCGAAATTTGATATTATCCCGGATACGGCCAGCCTTATCGGTTTGATATAATCGGTCTTTGCCGGGAAGCATAAGGTTATGACATCATCCATTTCCGGTCCCCCGCTCAGCCGCGCTTTTTAAACTCTCTCGTAAGTTCCTTCTTAAGGTCATAGAGCTTATCCGAGAGGTCAACCTTATATCTGTGCGGACGGATGAGCCTCTTGTATTCATCGAAGAATGTGCCCATCTCTTTCTTGCAGTATTCTCTTATGGAAATGAGATCCGGAGACTCGTAGACCTGTTTGCCGTCAACAAACACCGGTACGAGCAGCTTCTTTATGGAGAAATCCGAGATCTGCGTCTGTTTCCATGTGGATATAGGATCGTATATCGTCAGTTCCTTTGCAGTATCTATCTCCTCGTCCTCAAGAGCTATAAGATCTGCGAGAGAATATCCGTTCTTGTCGTAGAGTCTCAGGACATTCTTGACTCCGGGATTGGTGACCTTTTCGATGTTGTCGCTTAACTTCATCCTGGGCTGGAGCACTCCGTCCTCCTCAACAGCGGCCAGTTTGTAAACGCCGCCGAGCGACGGGCAGTCACCGCCGGTTATCATCCTGGTGCCGACGCCCCATACGTCAATCTTGGCTCCCTGCATCTTAAGGTCAGCTATTGTGTATTCATCAAGATCGGATGAAGCGAATATCTTGGCTTCGGTATGTCCAGCCTCGTCCAGCATCTTTCTTGCCTGCTTACTGAGGTAGGCAAGGTCGCCGGAATCCAGTCTGATACCGACCGGGGTATATCCCTGCTCCTTCAGTTCATCGAACACCTTGATCGCGTTCGGAACACCGCTCTTTAAGGTATCATACGTATCTACCAGCAGCATGCATGAAGACGGGAATACCCTCGCGTATGCCCTGAATGCTTCAAGTTCGCTCGGGAAAGCCATGACCCAGCTGTGGGCATGCGTGCCCTTTGTGGGCTGATCATACATCTCGCCCATGAGGACATTGGACGTAAAGTCGCATCCGCCGACTATGGTAGCCCTGGCGCCGTATATACCGGCATCGGGTCCCTGAGCACGTCTTAAACCGAATTCCAGAACAGAGTCTCCGCAGGCAGCCGTACAAACTCTCATGGCCTTCGATGCTATCAGCGTCTGATGGTTGATTATGCAGAGGAGCGCCGTCTCTACGAGCTGGGCCTGATAGATCGGTGCCTTTACTCTTATGAACGGCTCCTTGGGAAAGAACACGGTGCCTTCCGGCAGAGCGTATATCTCACCGGTAAACTTAAAGTTCTTAACGAACTTGAGAAAATCCTCGTCAAAGAGATTCAGAGATCTTAAGTAAGCTATATCCTCATCGTTAAACTTCAGGTTGTTGATGTATTCTATAGCCTGTTCAAGACCTGCCGCTATAGCAAAGCCGCCGTTATGGGGTGCGGTCCTGTAGAAGCCGTCGAACACTGCCAAACGTTCGTGCTTGTTCTCCCTGTAATAGCCATACATCATAGTTAACTGATAAAGATCAGTCATCATCGAAAGATTTCTCATTTCATTCACCCTCCGCCTGCTTTTTGTAGTTTATCTGATAAGGTCCTTCATATATCTTATTGGGTTTTTTGGTCACGCGCCTGTAGATCAGATATACAAGACCGATCGCTATAAGTATGATCGACAGGAGCTGCGATATCCTGATGACGCCGGGAACGAGCCACAGGCTGTCCGTGCGCATACCCTCAATTATGAGACGTGCAATGCCGTAACCTATGAAATACAGACTCACGACCTCGCCGTCATACTTCTTCTTATGCCCTATGAACCACCACAGGAAGAAGAACAGTCCGAAATTGCAGGCACTTTCGTAGAAGAAAGTCGCCTGATGCCAGTGTTCGGCGCAGTTGACCCATGATGTACTTGCCACATCGTAGATCTTATGCGCCTTTTCTATGTATACCGCGTTCGGGAACCACTGCCATGCCTTGTCCGTAACAGCAGCACCGAAAGCTTCCTGGTTAAAGAAGTTGCCCCAGCGTCCGAGCGCCTGACCGAACACGAGTCCGACGACCCCGAAATCAAGCAGCCTTCTGAACGGGAACTTATGTATCCTGGCGCTGATGAGAGCGCCTATGAAAGCTCCTATGACGGCGCCGTAAATGGCTATTCCGCCGCGCCATATGGCTATGTAGTCAATGAAAGTCTGATAATTCTCCGGCCTGTCGAGTATATCTGTCGCGACATAGTAGACTCTCGCTCCTACGATCGCAAGAGGCAGAGCCCAGCACATCATGTCTATTATCAGTTCTGCTTTATATCCGGCTCTCTTGGCATGGATTATGGCAAACCATACGCCGATGATTATCGCGGCAGCTATGATTATGCCGTACCATGCTATATCCAAACCGTCTATACCGAACAGATTATGTACTGCAATAGGGTCCATCATAAGACAGTAATTCTCCTTGTTTCGTTAGTGAAATCATCCTTAATAATTATATAAAAGCGCTTTGCTTCAGTCAAACAGGTTCAGACGCCGGTAAGGTCAAATTTCGGTATAAAACTCTCGCTCACGGTGCCGCCTTCCTGAATGTATGCATCCTCTATACCGAGCTCCTCCGCATAGTCCACAACATCCGAGTATTCCTCTTCGCCTACGGGACTTTCCAAAGACGCATCATAATCCGCGCTTCCGGGCTGCGGAGTATACTGGTTCATTATGCTCATTATGATACCGCTGCCGTATCTTTCATAAAGATATCGTATTATCCTTTTCGCCTCGTTTGCTCTTCCCGGAAGAACCAGATGCCTGACTATCACACCCTTTTTCAGCATGCCGTGTCCGTCAAATACGGGTGGGCCTGTCAGTTCTATCATACAGTCAAGAGCCTTTTTGGCCTTTTCGGGATAATCAGACGCCCGCGACAGTTTTTCAGCGTCCTCTTTGTTCAGGTATTTAAGATCGGTAAGGAATATATCTATGATGTCCTTAAGCATAAGGAGGGTATCTTCCCTCTCGTAACCTGAAGTGTTGTATACAAACGGAATTACAAGACCTTTTTCTCTGGCTGCCTCCGCCGCCGTTATTATATGCGGCACATAGTGCGTCGGCGTGACGAGATTGATATTGTTCGCGCCGGCCTTCTGCAGTTCCAGGAAAACCTCGGTCAGTCTTTCAGCTCCGACGGCCTTTCCGAAACCCCGGGATATCTCAGCGTTCTGACAATACACGCACTTAAGAGTGCATCCCGAAAAAAATACAGTGCCGGAGCCTTCTTCTCCCGATATGCAGGGCTCCTCCCAGTAGTGGAGAGCCGCCCTTGCGAGCATGAGCCCGGCATCCATACCGCAGACCCCCTTGTTTCCGGCGAGCCTGTCCGCACCGCATTCCCTGGGGCACAGGGTGCAATGTCCATAAAGTTCAAACATACCGTTCACTTAAGATCACTCTCTATTGCCTCTATGAGCCTCTTCGTCTTTCCGTCAAAATCAGTGGAATTGTCTATAACATGGTATCTGGTATGTCCTTCCCAGACTTTTCTTGTACGTGCCTCGACCTCTCTGGCATATTCGAGAGTCTCGCTCCTTGCCCCGTTATTGTCGAGGGAATATGCTTCCTCGGCTCCTATTGCCGCGGTCACCATATGGTATACGGCAAAGTACCGGCTCCGAAGTTCGTCTTCTGCATATCCGGCAGCAGCCAGAACTTCCTGAAACTCTCCGTCTGTAAGATAGGCCTTTATATCCACAGCACCCCTGTCGCATATGATAAGGTCGAGCGCGGACAGCGCATCCTCTTTAAGGATCTGTCTCTTGATCAGCTCGACATGAAAAGCCACCGCTGTCTCACCCATCGGGCAAAGGCCTTCATTTATGAGCTCGGTCGCAGTTTCCGGGACTGTTCCTACCTTAAGACCCTTCTCCGCAAAGTATTCGCCGACCGTTTCAAGAGCAGACGTCTTGCCGCTGCACGGTCCGCCTGAAAGCACTATCCTTTTCATTAAAAACTCCCTTTCAGATCGGTTACAGATTCAGTATAGCACAAATTGATGATTGACTTTTAGGGCGATGTATACTTTAATATGTTTTAGATAACTGGGAGTAGCCCGCACAATCTTTTGTGCATCAGCGCCCGTCAGCACGATTCTTATGGATCCGGGCACTGGTATAATGGAGCGAGACATTTATCGCGGGAACGTGATGATGTCTTTTTTTGTAGGAGGCTAAAAGCGCATGGATATCGTTCTTCTGATAATCGGTTTTGTGCTTCTTGTAAAGGGCGCTGACTTCTTCGTCAGCGGTGCTTCCGATATTGCCAGAAAACTCAAGGTTTCGACCCTCATAATCGGTCTCACCATAGTCGCTTTCGGCACCAGCGCTCCGGAACTGGCTGTCAGCATCAGCGCTTCATCCCAGGGTTCAAGTTCAATTTCCGTGGGCAACATAATAGGGTCCAACCTGTTCAATCTTCTGGTCGTGCTCGGGTCATCCGCAGCGATCGTACCCGCTGTAGTATCAAGCAAGATCGTAAAGAGCGATTATCCCGTATCGATCGCAGCGAGCGTTCTCATATGCCTGTTCGCCGCATTCCCCATATTCGCGGCAAATGAAGGCAATACCATATCAAGACCCGAAGGTATAATACTGCTCGTCTTCTTCGCTGTATACATGTTCATACTGCTTAAGACCGCGAGGAAACAGGCAACTCTGTCAAACGAGGAAGCAGCCGGCATAAACGTTCCCAAGTCTTTGATCTTTCTCATCGGAGGCATAGCCGGCATAGTGTTCGGCAGCCGTCTCGTCGTGACCGGTGCATCCGGAATCGCAAGAGCTGCAGGCATAAGCGAAGAAATCATTGGTCTTACGATAGTCGCAATAGGCACCTCTCTCCCCGAACTGGTCACGAGCATAGTAGCCGCTAAAAAGGGAGAAAACGACATAGCTATAGGAAATGTGGTGGGATCAAACCTGTTCAACATACTCCTGATAGGAGGCATCTGCGCGGTAATCGCTCCGACAGAAGTCTCCGGCGGAATGATAAGGGACATGGTGATACTAATAGCGGTATCGGCAGTATGCTTCATCCCGCTGCTTGTAAAGAGAAGACTGCCGAGGGGTATGGGAATAGCGATGGTATGCGCATACGGCGTATATACCGTGTATCTCATTCTGCTCAGATGATCATTTTGTAGTATAATCAATATATACTAATTCAAATGAAACGGTGAATCATGGGAAAAATAGATCTTTCTGAAATATTCAAAAATGTGGATGTCAGTTCCATAGTCCCGAAGCTGATAGTCAGCGTAATAGTGATAATCATCGCCATCGTTGTGTGGAAACTCATAAAGAAAGGCTACGCCACATACAACGAAAAGCAGTACGGCAAGGAAAAGTCCGATAAGGATTTGTCGAACGGCATTATGAGTATTGTCAAATTAATCATAGTGATCGTAGTCGTGCTGGCTGTCCTTCAGATAAACGGTATCAACGTCGGCGGCCTCATAGCCTCCCTGGGAATAACGGGAGCGATACTCGGCCTTGCCATACAGGACTTCCTCAAAGACGTTGTCATGGGCGCGCATATAAGGTCTGACCACTTCTTCAAGCTGGATGACGTCATCAAATTCGACGGCCATGAAGGAGCGGTCATATTCTTCAATTCCAAGACAACAAAGATAAGGGACATCTATACTAACGAAGTCATAACGATTTGCAACCGCGAACTTACCAAAGTTGTAAAATCATCTTCACAGGTCGATATGGATCTTATGATCCCGTACGATATAGAACCGTCAAAGGTTCATGAGACTCTTGGGAAGCTTGCTGAAAAGATAGGCGAAGTGGAGAACATAAAGAACTGCGTATACAAGGGCACGCAGGAATTCAAGGACTGCGGCATAATCTACAAGCTGCGTTTCTTCTGCTCGCCGCACAAGAGACCGGATCTCTGGAGAGCCGCGATGCGGATAGTCCAGGACGGACTGGATGAAGCGGGTATCCCGATTGCGGTTCCGATACAGGAAGTCGGCGTCACCATGAGAAACGACTCATAGCTTCTGAAAACAAAAAGGGCGCAGCTTAAAGGCTGAACCCTTTCTTTTTTTACTCTATGCCGGTCACTTTGTAATCCTGCGCCTCTACTGCCGCCTTTATCACGTCATCGCTGAGATCGCCGTCAATGCTCAGGACCGCTGTGCCCTTTTCATGGCTGACTTCCGCAGCCGTCACACCGTCAAGACCCTCGAGCGTCTTTTTGACCCTCGCTTCGCAGTGCTCGCACATCATGCCTTCGATAAATACTGTTTTTTTCATGTTGGTGTCTCCTTTTAAGAATATATCTGTATCAGGGAGTGTCATCTCCTGTTTTAAGCGCTTGTCGCGCGAAGGATCATGAACTCGCACCAGATTCAGCCTTAAAGCGTTCGTAACAACGCAGAAACTGGACAGGCTCATCGCGAGCGCGCCTATCATGGGATTCATGGTCCATCCGAATACAGGTATCCACACGCCTGCAGCGAGCGGTATACCTATAACATTGTATATAAAAGCCCAGAAGAGATTCTGGCGTATATTCCTGAGCGTGGCTCTCCCGAGCCTTATCGCAGCGGATACATCCTTAAGGCTGCTCTTTATGAGCACAATATCGGCGGCGTCTATCGCTATGTCCGAGCCCGCCCCGATCGCTATGCCGAGGTCCGCTCTAGCCAGAGCCGGCGCGTCGTTTATGCCGTCGCCTACCATGGCAACATGACCCTGTTCGGACAGCCGCCTTATGACCTGCTCCTTTTCGTCCGGCATAACACCGGCGATCACCATATCAACACCCGCTTCCTTTCCTATGGCTTCGGCAGTCCCCCGGTTGTCGCCCGTGAGCATAACCGTCCTGATGCCCATGCCTTTAAGCTCCTTCACCGCTTCCGCGCTGTCATCCTTTATTGGATCCGACACGGCGATGATACCAAGGAGCCTTCCGCCTTCCGAAAACAGCAGAGGCGTCTTGCCTTCATTGGACAGTCTGTCCGCCCTCTCTATTAAATCACCGGTAACATCCACATGACCGCACATGTATTTAAGGCTCCCGCCGCGGACGGCTGACCCTTCCACCGTTGCGACTATACCGCTTCCGGTCTTCGCCTCAAACCCTTCCGCGTGTTTTGCGGTGAACCCACGAAGATCGGATGCGTTCACTATCGCTTTGGCAAACGGATGCTCGCTCATCTGCTCGGCTGAGGCCGCTATCGTCAGGAGCTCCTCTTCCGAGACCCCTTCAGCGGGGATTATATCGCTCACCGACGGGTCGCCCATTGTTATGGTGCCGGTCTTGTCCAGCACTACTGCGCTTATGCGTCCCGCCATCTCCAGCGACGCAGAGGTCTTGAAGAGAATACCATTTTTGGCACCGACTCCGGTACCGACCATTATCGCGACAGGCGTCGCGAGCCCGAGAGCGCAGGGACAGCTTATGACAAGCACCGAAATGCCCCTCGCAAGAGCATATCCGAACGGCTGTGAAGCAAAGAGCCATACCAGAACGGTTATTACGGCTATGGTTATGACCGTCGGAACGAACATTCCGGAGACCCTGTCTGCGATCCTTGCTATGGGCGCCTTGGTCGCGGAAGCGTCGCTCACCATCTTTATTATCCTTGAAAGAGTGGTATCCTCACCGACTCTGTCAGCGCTGCATTTAAGGAATCCAGTCTGATTAATGGTGCCGGCGGAAACGCTGTCGCCGGCAGCCTTGTCGACAGGCACGCTCTCGCCTGTGAGAGCAGCCTCATTCACGGAGCTCACTCCCTCGATAACGGTGCCGTCAACGGGAATGCTCTCTCCGGGACGCACAAGGAATATATCTCCCGCCTTTACTTTTTCTGCGGGAACGGTCACCTCTCCGGCATCCGTTAATAGCACAGCCGTTTTCGGCGTCAGTTTTATGAGGTTTTTGAGGGCGTCCGTCGTCCTGCCCTTGGAGCGGGCCTCGAGCATCTTGCCGACTGTTATGAGCGTAAGTATCATGCCCGCCGATTCAAAGTAGAACTGATCCATATATCCGGCGGCAGCTGCGGTGTCACCGGCTGCGACCGCTCCGGTCATAAGGAACAGTATGTATAAGCTCCAGGCAAACGATGCGGTAGCTCCGAGTGACACGAGTGTATCCATGTTGGGAGCTCTGTTTGCAAGGGCCCTGTAGCCGCTTATAAAGAAACGCTGGTTTATGACCATAATGGCCGCGGCAAGCAGCATCTGGATGAGCCCCATGGCAACATGATTGCCTTCAAGTGCGGGCGGCAGAGGCCAGCCCCACATCATGTGGCCCATTGAAAAATACATAAGGGCGCAAAGGAACACTATCGATGCGATCAGCCTCTTTTTGAGGACCGGAGTCTCCGTATCCTCAAGAGAATCGGCTGATGAAGATTCTTCTGCCGCTGATTTCAGAGCGGCATCATAGCCGGCCTTACGTACTGCCGAGATAACAGCATCGGGTCCGGCCGTGCCCTCGACGCCCATTGAATTTGTAAGAAGGCTTACGCTGCATGAAGTAACGCCGTCCACTTCCGAAACGGCCTTTTCCACCCTTGCACTGCACGCGGCGCAGCTCATACCCTTTACATTGTACAGTTCCATTTTTTTCCTTTGTATGTCTTATCTGATAAGTCTCTTCATAATGTCCTTGAGCTCATCAAGGACATCCTCGTTCCCGCTCTTTATGTCTCTCACGACGCATGAGCGCATATGGCTGTCCAGAAGTTCCCTGTTGAAGCTGTTCATCGCCGCGCTGACGGCAGCAGACTGCACCAGTATGTCGTTGCAGTAGGCATCATTCTCGATCATCCCCCTGATGCCCCTTATCTGTCCTTCTATACGGCTCAGTCTGTTCACCAGTTTTTTTACCAGTTCATCCGATCTGTCGGTCTTTCTGCAGCATGCGCTGCATTTTTCATTACTCATACAGGACCTCCTGATATGTTATTCTCCGTAATCATTATATACCCCCTAGGGGTATATGTCAAACCAAAAGAAAAGACCTTCTCTTAAGGTCTTATCTCAATATCCTATTATCCTCCGCATCGTATTAAGAACCCTCTTTTTGTCTTTGCACCATTCCGGCGCAATCAGAAGCGATTTCGGTCCGTCACCCGTGATCCTGTGAATAACGGTCTCTTCCGGAAGGATATCTATACAGTCCTTAACAAGATACGCATACTCCTCGAGCGTCATCATATTAAACGGCTTTTTCAGGTATTCATCTCCCATGCTAGTGCCTTTGAGTATCTGCAGCATGTGTATCTTTATGCCGTCAAGAACCGGCTTCAGTCCCGAAAGATATCTTACGGTATCCAGCATATCCTCCCTGCTCTCACCCGGAAGCCCCAGTATCACATGAACTATGACCGTGATGCCGGCTTCCATAAGATCGGCATATGCCTGCTCGAACACATCGAGGCCGTAACCCCTGCCGAACATATCCGCAGTCTTCTGGTGCACGGTCTGCAGCCCGAGTTCCACCCATACCGGTTTTATGCTGTTGAGTCTTTTCAGCATTGAAAGGATACTGCCGTTTATGCAGTCAGGACGCGTTCCCAGAGACAATACCGCGATATCATCCCTTTTAACAGCACATGTATATAGTTCTTCAAGGAATCCCTCATCTCCGTAAGTATTTGAAAACGACTGGAAATACGCTATGAACTTTTCCGCATCCGTCTTTGCCGCTATGCGGGACTTTGCGTCCCTTATCTGTTCATCCAGCATTACGGAAAGGTCTTTGCCCGAATCCGTACGCGGTGCCGCAAACTCGCCGGAACCCAAGACTGAACAGAATGAACATCCTCCCGTCCCTATGCTGCCGTCCCTGGTCGGGCATGTACATCCCGATTCAAGCGAAAGCTTATATACTTTTTCACCGTACGTTTCTTTGAGAACGTCAGATATCATCTTCATAGCTATCGAACGATGCCTCCCAGACCATTATACATTCCGGCAGTACACTCGGCAAAAAAAACAGCTCCTGCAAGCGCAGGAGCTGAAACATGATTTATATAAGACACTCTACAGCAGATATCTCTTCAAGGGCATGGGCATGCCTTCCATCACTATATCAGCCATTTCGTCGATATCTTTAGTGCTCTCAGACATTGCAAAGAAGGCATACGCCTCTATACAGCCGTATACATACATCCTGAGCGTGACCATATCGCTGAAAGGAAGTTCGTTTATGCTAAGTTTTCTGCAGATATATCCGGTCAGCACTTCAACTGCATTCTCGGATGATTTGATAAGATATGAATCATTCCCGTGCGTATTATACAGAGCATTTACCATAAAATCGGAATGATCCAGATAAAACCGCAGATTAAGCTTGTGCAGTTCTCTGAATGTTATCTCCCTGTTATCCAGCTTTTTTATGAGCTCATCGCCGAAAGACTTATGTATCCAGAGTATGAGGTCGTATTTATCGTTGAAATGATTATAAAAAGTCTGACACGAGAGCCCTGCGACGGAGCAGATCTCTCTGATCCTTATCTTGTCTATCGGCTTTTTCGCCGATACCTCGATCAGAGCATCAGCAAGTCTTTTGCGTGTTACATCCTTCTTCATATCTTTGCTTCCTTAAAAAAATAGCGTAGCGTAAGAACCGTAACAGCCTGTTATACAGAGTGCTTTCAGTATGGATGTACCCGCTTTGATGTAATACAGATATTAAGTAATATGCATAGATACTGGTACGGTACCTTTTAACCCAAGACCAAGATACAATTTTTGTTAAAAAAAGTCAATATTAACATATCCCGATGGACTGACGCGCACCGTTATGCTATGCTTCTTTTATCAATAATATCAAAAAGGAAGAAAGTAATATGATGATGAAACGGCTGGCATTTGTCATGAAAAGGACAGGGATGATGCATATGCTGATAGTCTATGCGATCTTCTTCTCTGTTGTTTCCGTGATACTCTTTCTAATAGAACCGGGCATGAAAAATGTCGGGGACGGATTCTGGTATACATTTGTCGCATCGGCAACGATAGGCTTCGGAGACCTGACAGCCATAACAGCCGCAGGCAGAGTCCTAACCGTGATCGTTTCGCTGTACGGGATAATACTTGCCGCTATGATTCCGGGCGTATTCGTTTCGTACTATACCGAATACCTGAAGATCAGGGAAACCGAAACGGTGAGCACATTTTTAGAAAAGCTCGAGCATCTGCCCGAGCTTTCAAATGACGAACTGGTCGAACTGTCTGAAAAAGTCAAAAAGTTCAACAAAAAAAAGTAATCAGTAAAAATCCCAGAATTCCGTGCCGGTCTCGGAATCATGCTTTTTGCCTATGACCCCGCCTGTTACCGGTCTGAGTTCTATTTCCGCCGTATAAAGCACAGTCGTGGTTTTCAGATGCCCTGCGCACACCTTCTGCCCGTTTCCGGTACGCAGCGAAAACACCGCATGGGTATGGTGAGAGAGCATGCCGTTTTCACCTGTGATTATATTTCCTGTTAAGGAAGCCATTTCGAGCATGCCTTCTATCCTTTCGGTATCAAATGCCCTGCGTTCCGGATCAAAGGTCTGGAGCTCGGCACTGCTGCAGCCCCCGATACCTGTGAATACAGCAGAACGGATATCCTCCCTGCTGCACACGTCAAGTATGCACTGCGGTATCTCATCGCCACGGTCAAGCCGTATATAATACGTTTCTCCGTATCTTCTGTATTCCATAGATTTTTCCTTCAGTTCAGTATTTCTTATTAAAAAACGGATGCCCGTCAAGGCATCCGTTTCATGTTCTTTAGAAATCCACGTCGCAGTCGTAATATACGCATTTGAGCAGCTTTTCCATGTCTTCAACGGAAGGCTGGCGCGGATTTGATCCCGTGCAGGCGTCCGCCACAGCGTTGACAGCTATATCATGAAGTCTGTCAAGGAAGACCTCCTCAGGTACAAAGCCCTGTTCCGTGGGATAGCTGTCTGCACCGTAGTTCTTTATGCACTGCGGTATATTGAGTTTGTCGTTCATGCCTCTTAAATATTTTACCAGCAGACCGACCTTTTCTTCAACTGTTTCTCCGCCCAGTTTCATGTAATCCGCTATGACAGCGTAACGGGCAGCGGCAGTCTTATCTTTCGCATTAAACTGTATGACCCTCGGGAGATACATAGCATTTGCGGCACCGTGTATTATATGTGCACCGCAGTCTGCAAAAGCAGCGCCTGTCTTATGTGCCATAGAGTGAACTATGCCGAGCAGAGCATTCGAGAATGCCATTCCGGCGAGACACTGAGCATTGTGCATGGAATCTCTCTTGTCCATATCGCCTTCGTATGAACCGACAAGATCATTCTGTATCATGGTTATAGCATACAGAGCGAGAGCATCTGTATAGTCGCAGTTTGCCGTCGATACGTAAGCTTCTATAGCATGAGTCATAGCATCCATACCTGTATGGGCCACAAGTTTCTTAGGCATCGTCTCCGCAAGATCGGGATCTACTATAGCGATATCGGGTGTGATCTCGAAATCAGCGAGGGGGTATTTGATACCTTTTTCATAGTCTGTAATGACTGAAAAAGCCGTAACTTCAGTTGCTGTGCCAGATGTTGAGGGGATAGCGCAGAAATGCGCCTTTTTCCTGAGTTCGGGAATACCGAACACAACGCACATCTCTTCAAATGTGATATCCGGATACTCGTATTTGATCCACATGGCTTTTGCAGCATCTATAGGAGAACCGCCGCCCATAGCCACGATCCAATCGGGTTTGAACTCTTCCATGACTGCTGCGCCCTTCATGACTGTATCTACTGAGGGATCGGATTCTATTCCCTCGAATACTTTTACTTCCATGCCGGCTTCCTTCAGGTATCCTACCGCCCTGTCAAGAAAACCGTTCCTTTTCATAGAACCGCCGCCCACGCAGACCATTGCGCGCTTGCCGGTCAGGTTCTTCAGTTCTTCCAGACATCCTTTTCCGTGATAAAGATCTCTCGGTAACGTAAAACGTGCCATTAATTATGCCTCCTGAGCAGTTTTTATGTTTTTGCAGTTGTATAAACTATTTTTGACCGCAACGCTTTTAGTATATGTGAAAAAAATAACATTATCAACCTTTATCTTGTACAAATTCGGTTTTTTTGTACTTTTCGGAATGCTGTTCTCATATCTTAAATGCACTAATACCGGGAATCCTTATACAAATAATAAAAACCACTCCTTCGAGTGGTTTAATGAATTATGACTCGGATCGTTCTGGCCTGCAGGCAACTCCCTGCCAATTACTTCTGTTTTTTCTTCGGAGCAGGTAGCTCATCATACATGGCTTCCAGAAGTTCTTTCAGAAAGGTCCTGTCATCCACGTTATCAACGAGCAGCATTTCCTTTGCTCCTTCATAAGGCAGTTCCATGCCGGCATCGGGCATCATGTCCATCGCCGCTTTCACGGGTTTGACAAGAAATCGGTCATCATATATGCCGCCAGCTATTCTTCCTCTGTAGTATATGATATATTCCCCCATCATAGCCCGGACTGATATGTCTTCAAGTTCCGACAGCTGGTCAAGGATAAAGTCAAGATACTCTTTGGTTGATGCCATTATCTCGCATCCTCATAATCATAAATCTTGTAATAATCCTCAGAG
>CAYRWM010000006.1:0-65713 GCA_964428055.1 uncultured Christensenellaceae bacterium
TTTTTACCCTGAAAAATCGCTTTGTTAAGCGATTTTTTCATTTTGGAGAATTCCGGAAAATGCGCACACTTGCGCACACCCCTTAAAAATGGGATTTTAAAGTGATATCGTGGAATATTTAGTGATTTCTTACCATTTGCATATGGATTTCTGCATATAACTACAATATACTCTCAATAAATCTCCTTTTCTCGCTAAATCTCTGCGTTGAATAGGTGTATGAGTTGAATGTAGTCTGCAGCTCTCTGTGGCCTGCCTGCTCTCTTACAAAGTCCGGATCTGCTCCGTGATTGAGCAAAGTAGAGATGTATGTCTTCCTTAACTTGTGCGGTGATCTTCTGCGTATATGGAGCCTGTCGCATATCCTGTACAGTTTATGTGAGACCACTGCCGGAGTCCTGACAATGAACATCTGACCTCTCGGCATAGCACCTTCCTTTACTGCCTGCATCTTTCTTATCTCATCCACAACACAGAAGCATTTATCAGGTATAGCCACCTCTCTAGCCTCTGCGTTCTTTTTAAGATGATCGCTGACAACGTATCTGCGCGTTCCCCATTTGCCGTCTTCATAGGTATCATCCACACAAAACGACTTGCTGATCATAACAGAACCTCGTCCCCTGTCAAAGTCTTCATAATTGAGAGCCAGCATCTCTCCTATCCTGATACCCGAATAAATGAGTATAGGGATACCTAGAAACGTCTCATCATTTGTTTCATGAGCGAGCGTCCACGACATCTCTATGATATCTTCAAGTTCATCAGCATAGAAGATCTGTGTGTCTGCCGGTTTTTTTACTACGCTCCTGAACCGCCTTGAATCAAATCTGATTCCTGAGAACGGGTTAAAAGATATTATCTCCTTATCGACCAGCATGTCATACATCTGCTTGAGGATCACTGTGATATTACCGAAGCTCCTTCTGGTGAGATCATACTTATCAACCAGCGAGTATCCCCACTCCTTGATATCAAACCTAGTGAGCTTCGTCAGGGGTGTAGTCATTATCTTCTGAGACAATGGCTCATTTACATAATATCTCCTGTAATCCGTATCGATCCTGTGGACAGTGTTCATCCTGTTCGTCTGAACGAACTTATACTTAAGCCACTCATCATATAAATCAGGAACCGTTTTTTCGGAGTATGGTTCATACATATCCCTGTAGAAACGATACAGATAATCGATCAGATCCTCTTCTCTTGTCCTGGCAAACCTTTTTCTACCACTTCCATTCTTTTTCGGTAAATACGTAAACCATCTGCCATCGCTGTGGTTTATAGCGTATTTGTGGTGCTTCTTGATATAATCTCTTTTTCTCATATCATCAGCCTTGAGGGCTTCGCTTTCACTTATTATACCCTCTTTTATTATCAAATCAAGAAGCTCATCTTTATCCTCCAAGTTTGCAGCAATGCGCAAGCTGCTGCTCTGCTCCTCCGGTATGCCTTTGTTATTCATACTGTATATGCGAAAAAACCGGGCATCTGTTACGCTTTCCACTAACCATTTCCTTACCTTGCTCATGACTCCGTCAGGAGTCAACTTATGGCAGGAATGGAGCAGATATTCGGCCTTTTGTTACTTTTTCCAAAAGTAACGCAAAAGCACTTTCGACGTGACCATCAAAAGTGCTTTGCGACCTGCGGTGCTTCAATTTGTGTCAACAACCTGAAAAAATCTTTTTAAATATTTTTTCATGATTAGTTGACTTTTTTTATTTTTATAAGTTCTCCAATTATTGCAACCTTCAGTTGACTCTCAGCGAGTTCTTCAGGGGTAAATAACTCTTCTCGCACTTCATCCCAGCTCTGTCCTAAAGCACTATTTTTTTTCATCTGTAATACCTCTTTCTTATCGTATTTTTCGTTGCTCCCCCCAGATTCAAATCTCCGACCATATAATGCAATGCAACAGATGTTCGTTTTTGACTGATTTGGGAGAACACAAAAAGACTAATGCTTTTGCTGCTATATTAAATCACTAAGCCACCAGAACACTATAAAACTCCAAGTTTGTTCTTTAGTGCTTCCTGAAGGACCTGTGAGTAGTTGACCCCCGCCTTCTCAGCCTTATCATTTAACCAGGAAGGAATAGTCAATGTTTTCTTTACAGCCTTGTTTCTGGTTTCATATTTTTCAGGATCAGAGCTTATAAGTGTAACAAAGCCATCATCAGGACTCTTAATCGTTTTTATATCTGAAGCCATTGGGGTCTTTATTTCCCTTTCGCGTAATGAACACAGAAACAATCCTAGCGCTTCACTAGCGTTAGCCATAGCATCGTTTATATCGTCACCTTCTGACTGGCAACCCGGAAGATCAGGAAACTCAATCCAAAAACCATCTTCTTCATGAAATACTGCTGGATATGCTACCAACATGACCATCACCTCGTTATAGAATTATTTTAATCCTGTTCTCTTTAGGATTGCGTTAAGCAACCCCTTTTTTATGTCTTTATTGTGAACTGGGATTATCTCAGTAAGTTCACCTTTAACCATTACATAGTGGCTTCCGTTTATTCTAGAGATAACCCAGCCATTTTTTTGCAGTAGTTTTACTAAGTCTTTTCCTAGCATAAGAGAATCCTCACTAACTAAATATTATACGTGTAGCACGTATTTGTCAATGCCTATTTTGGTCATATAATTGTCACGCACAGTGCACGCACAGGGGGTTAGCGAAGCCCACTTTTTCCCTTTCTTATCATATTTTTTGGTACTCCCCCAGCTTCAAATCCCTCCTTCTCCGCCAAAAAAAACCGCTCTCGAGCGGTTTTTTGTTTTTATATGTGCCATTCAAACTCATAGATTAGGATAGACAACAACCTCCAGAGTCTCCCCCTCCTTCATAGCGTCTATTCCTGTCTGTATTTCGTCAAGACTTATCCTGTGCGATATCATCTTCGTGAAATCTATTAAACCTGACTCGAGCGGATAGACCGCATACTTGAATATATAATTCCCGCAGAAACTCCCGTATATCGTCAAAAAGAACAGCGCAGGCACGAATAAATGCCTGCGCTGTACATTCAATCCAACAGATTATACTTCTACCTTTGGAGGCTCAAAGTCGACAGCTGTCTCTCTGAGAGCGGCAGCAGTACCTGGCTTCTGATAAACGCCTATAAGTACCATCTTCTCCGTCTTGGACTTGTTGAATGTCGAATGTTCGACATCAGCGGGAATATAGATCAGATCTCCGGGCTTAACGTCCTGCTTGGTGACATTGTCCTTTTCGTATATCGTCTGAACGCCTTCACCTTCGACAACATACAGAATCTCGTCAGCACCGTCATGAGTATGGATGTCATGACCCTCACCGCCGTTAATGGTTATGAAGCCGAACTCCATGCTCTTCGTGTCCGTGTAACGAGGTTCACAAAGCCAATATATCTGACCCCATGAGAAGATCTGATTCTCGACATTGTCTTTGTTAACTATACGTTTCATGCTGTTCTCCTAAGTTACTTTTTGATAGCCTTGAATGCAGCAGCCTGCTCCCTGATACCCTTCTCAGCTGCGAAACGCTCGATACTCGATGCTCCGAAGAAGCCATCGATCTCGGGAATATTCTTGATGATGTAAGCAGCATCATCGGGCTCAGCTATAGGACCGCCGTGGCAGATGACCATGATGTCAGGTCTTACTGCACGTCCTGCAGCGATTATGTCCTTGATGAGCGGTATGCAGTCATCAAGAGTCTTTGCAGTCTTAGCACCGATCGTACCCTTTGTCGTAAGACCCATGTGAGCAACAAGAATGTCAGCGCCTGCTTCAGCCATGTTCTTTGCATCTTCAGGACTGAAGACATAGGGGCATGTGAGCATATCGAGTTCATGAGCCTTGCGGATCATCTCAACCTCAAGTCCGTATCCCATGTCTGTCTCTTCGAGGTTCTGTCTGAATACACCGTCGATAAGTCCGACTGTCGGGAAGTTCTGAACACCGTTGAATCCCTGGTCTTTCAGCTGTTTAAGATAAACATCCATTACTCTGAAGGGGTCTGTTCCGCAAACGCCTGCCAGTACGGGAGTATTCTTAACAACAGGAAGGACCTCAGCACCCATCTCAACAACTATCTGGTTAGCATCGCCGTATGAGAGGAGTCCGGACAGTGATCCGCGACCGGCCATTCTGAATCTGCCTGAGTTGTAGATTATAAGCATATCAGCTCCGCCTGCTTCACTGCTCTTTGCTGTGATACCTGTGCCTGCGCCTACACCGACCAGGATATTGCCATCAGCAACCTGCTTCCTGAACATCTCCAGGATTTCTTTTCTTGTCATAGTATTCATACTAGCATCTCCTTTTTTTTCTTTATTATTAAAGTCACATTATTTCAATAAGTTTTTTAGCCGCTGTCTCACCGAATTCAGGATCGTTGATATTGCAATCCATCTCGATGAGTTCGACTTTACTCGGATCAATGTTCTCTCTCAAAGCATTGAACAGCGCTTCATCTTCAGCCTTGCCGTAAAAAGCCTGGCCTTCAGCATCGATCATGGATACGCCCTTTAATGGCAGCATCAGTATGGTCTTTCCTTTTGCCTTGTTCAGCTTTTCAGCGATTATGCGTCCGAGCTCAGCATTCTCCTCAACCGTCGTCCTCATAAGAGTGACAGTGGGATTGTGCTGATAGAAGTTCCTGCCTGCGAACTTTTCAGGCACGGTATCACGCGGTCCGAAATTGACCATGTCCAGAGCACCGACTGAAACTATCTGCGGAACTCCGCACTCTCCGGCCGCTTCAAGCCTGTTGGGACCTGCAGCGAGCACTCCGCCCACCAGTTCATCGCACCATTCTGTAGTGGTCAAATCAAGAACTCCCTCAAAAAAGCCGGAACGAACCAGGCTTTCCATAGTCTTTCCGCCGGTTCCCGTAGCATGGAAGACAAGAACCTCATATCCTTTGTCCTCCATATACTTCCTGGCGAAATCGACACACGGCGTCGTCACTCCGAACATCGTCGCAGCGATCAACGGTTTCTTGCCGGATTCGTCCGCTTTTTCCGCTTTAACCATACCGCAGATAGCATTTGCGGCATTGGTGAAGATCTTCATCGAAAGTGAATTCAGTCCGGCTACATCAACGATGGACGGGTACATGATAATGTCGCTCGTTCCTACGTACGGAGAAACATCTCCTCCTGCTACCGTGGAAACCATTATCTTTGGTACACCAACCGGCAGAGCTCTCATACCCGGTGTCACGATAGAGGTTCCTCCCGTTCCGCCGAATGAGATAATCCCGTCAAAACGTCCCTCCTCGTAAAGTTTGGGTATAAGGACCGCCATGCCCTGAGAGAGGACCTGCGTGCCTAATGCCCTGTCCTTCTTGGCAGCGACTTCCTTTATGTCAGCCCCCGCAGCGGCAGCGACATCGGCATTTGACACGTCGCACGGTATCGTGGGGTCAAACACGCCTGAATGAATCATGCATGTCTTTACTCCCTGCGCTTCGATGACTTTTTTAACAAATGAGTATTCGGGACCTTTTGAATCAAACGTTCCGACAACCGCAACAGTAGCCAAAATATTCACTTCCTTTTTTAAGTTTTATAAGTATTATTGTTGTTTAATTATACTTCCACGTACTCTATGTCGAGCATGTTGCACAGCATCTCGAGTTTTCTCGTGGGGTCGCCCAAGAACATAACTTCATGATGCGTGCCGCCGTTCTGCAGCCAGCCCGTCATAGCAGCCTTCACGCCTGTATCAGGTTTGAAGAACGTGTAGTTCATCGGGATTCCGGGGATCTCGTCTGTGTCGAGGTTCTCGCCCTTGCAGACTACGAGTCTGTAGTAATCGCCCTCAAGTGCTACGAGTGAGCAGATGACCGCGGGGCCTACCTCACCGCTGAACACGGGTGTCGGAGGATTGTCGAGTCCGCCGATATCAAGAGGTCTGTCAATGAGCTTGACCGGTCTGTCTTTTCTTGCGATCTTCCAGTTGCCTTCACCCATGTGGCTCATCATGCAGGCATCACGCTTGAAGTCGAGCGAATACATTTCCGTGAATCCGGGGTTCTCGTCGAGCAGATGTCCTATCATAGTCAAGGCTGTTACATTCGTGTCGCCTTCTGCTGAATATCCGTATCCCTTTGCGAGCAGGTTGCAGGCTGCCAGTATCGGGATCTGTTCGAATCTGCCGTCTTCAGCAAAAACGTCGAAATGCTGTGAAAAGCCCTGGATATCATTGTCGATCATGAACTTCTCGAATGCTACCTGCATCTTCAGCGCATATCTCCAGTTTTTCTCCGGTATATTGGGATCTATAGCAAAATTCTTTTTATCCTCTTCGATAAGAGCATCGATCTCAGCGTCAGTTACTTTCTCCATGTACGGATAGATAGCGCCGATGCCGTATTCGTGTACGGCTATCTCGAACTTCTTATAGAATGAGTAATCATCGCCCTTGATGTCGCCCATGTCGCTGAAGCGTCCGAACTTCGCGATCTGAAGCTCATGCAGATGTCTTACTGTGTAAGCTGCCTGTGCCCAGTCTGAGAAGAAGCTCTTGAAGCTTTCCGTATGCCAGTCGTCAACCGTTATCTCAGCATTCAGACCGAGTCTAAGAATCATATTGGCAGTATCCTGGATGCCGTGGATACCCTGATTCGTTGTAAGCAGACTCCAGTTCCAGTCCTGAGTTACACTGGGAAGAGGCTGTATGCAGGCGAGCATCAGAGGCAGCTGGTTGTACTTCATAGCCTGAACGAGTCTTCTGCCCGGGCTGTATATGAGGTTAACGACCATTATGCCGTCGTACTGCTTGTCATTGAAATACTTTACTATCTCTTCGATGGACTTTCTGTCTCTTGCAACATCGGGAAAATCTATATCAGCAACATCTTTAAGATACTCTATTACTTCTTTTGCAAATTTGGTCTGATTCGCGGGGATCTCAGGCTGCGACTTATCGTACAGTCCCTGCATTAGTCCCAGAAAACCGATCTTCGGCTTGGATTTTGTAATCATTGTTAGTGTCCTCCAATATATTTAATTATTATTGAAAATATATATTACGGATAAACATCCGTTGTATGCGTAATTATTAGTTTGCCGCATATGCCCGAAGGCATATGCGGCTCTTAAGTGATTCTTAGTATTCGATATCTATCTTCTTGCCCTGCTTTGAAGAATCTTCCATTGCTTCCACAACAGCTGCTACTCTGTAGCCGTCTTCAAATGTTGCGCAGAGAGGATCGATATCCTTGTCGTTTACGATACAATCCAGGCAGTGTGCAAGGAGATTGATGTGTCCATGCTCCCATCCTGTGTTGTGTCCTGCAGGCCACCAAACATCCATGAACGGATGTCCGGGCTGCGTTACGGAAATCCTCTGCTGTCCGTTCAGTTCGGGGAAATCGGGGTTCTTAACGTCAACGATCAGATGTGCAACATCTTCGAGGTTGAACGAGATCATTCCCTTTGTTCCGTAGATTTCCCAGAACAGCTCGTTCCATTTGCCGTAGCAAAGTGAACTGTTTTCCAGTGTTCCTGTCGCGCCGTTCGCAAACTCAACGAGAGCTGATACTCTGTCATCATGAGGTCTGCCGGGAACGTTCCTGACATCGCCGAAGATCGTTGCGACTTCTGTGTTCATAAGGAATCTCGCCTGGTCGATCAGGTGCGTGCACAGACCCTGTGCATTACCGTCCTGATTCTGATACCATACAGCCGTTGCCGGAGCATCCAGCGGGAGACCATATGACTGATGATATCTGCCGTAGAAGTGGATGATATCACCGATAGCACCCTTTCTGATGAGATCGTATGCCAGTCTAACAGAAGGCATGAATCTGTAGTTGTATGTTACAGCATTCTTTACGCCTGCCTTTTTAACAGCGTCAAGCATTCTCTTGCCGGCTGCCTTGCCTGCTACCATCGGCTTCTCGCAGATGATTGCTTTGCCTTTTTCAGCCGCATAGATACATGATTCCTCATGTGCTGCCATAACGTTGTCGACAACTTCTACGTCGGGATCATCGATAACGGCCTTCCATCCTTCGTAGGCCTTCTCGAATCCGTATCTTGCTGCTGCGTTCTCAGCATTCGCAAGAGTCGTTGCACCTATTGCTACCAGTTCAGGTGAATAGTTTGATTCAAACAGATAGTCGATCTTCTTGTAAGCATTGGAATGAGCTTTGCCCATGAATCCTCTGCCGAGCATTCCGATCTTAACCTTTTTTCTTGGCGCGGTTGCGTCAAATGCACTGTAGCCAATGCCTTTTGCTTCTTCAGCCATTAATCTTTTCCTCCGATTGAGTATTTAACTGATTCTTATTCGTTGCCAGCTGCAGCGTCGCAAGCTTTTCCTTCGAACTTAGAATCGCCCCAGCAGTTCAGCTGCGGAACACCACCGCAGATTGCGAGGAATTCGCAGGGCTCGTCTGAGATCGTCTCTGCCATGTGGCTGTTGCCATAGTGCATGAGAAGAGCTTCGTTCGGGCCAACTTCGTATACGTTCTGTTCGCCGTCAGCATACTCGATCGTCATCTTGAGTTTGCCCTTGATTACATAGTAATATTCTTCTGCTGTTGCATGGGGATGAAGTCCGCAGATCGCGCCTGCATCCAGTTTGCACCAGTTGCAGAACAGCATTGTGGAATCGAAATCATCCGGATATCCGGGAACGGGGCAGTCGGGGTCTTTGCCCAGTACTACTGCAACGTCCATATGTCCTCTTCCGGCGTTGAAGCCTTCACCGCTTACAACGTTTCCGTCTTTAATGGCCTGTTCTACGCCTCTTAAGATATTCTTTTTACCCATAATACTAGCCTCCTATGTGGTATTTTTTATAAAACTGTTTATACACAACCAGACATTCCGCTTACCTTTACGTAAACATCAACGTCCGACCATGTTTGTATTCAATTTTGGTTGTCTTATTAAGTCCCTAATAATTATGCCGTTATTTTGAATTGTTTGCCTTTAATGATTGTTCCCGTATCCGGCGGAATGATCCGCCGGATACGGTTTGGATTAGGTTGTTCTAATCAGTAGCATTGAGCTCAGACTACTCAGCCTTTGCAGAGTTGAGGTCGAGCTGTGCCTGCCAATCAGGATCCTGCTCAGAAGCTTCGGGCATGTTCGGAACATCAATTCCGGTCTTGCCTTCTTCAACCCACTTCAGATAGTTCTCTGTATCCTTGTAGGGGAGAGCTGAAACCTTGCCGACTGTGTTAGAGTCGATTGTTACAGACGGAGCCTTGACGTATCTCGGGAAGTCTACTCCTGTGAGATAGCAAACGATCTGCTGATATACGATCTCGCCTTCAGCTGTTGCCGGGCATGAGATTGTCATGAGGTGATCATTTGTCTCGATCTCTTTGATCGTCTCTTCGTAACCGTTCTCTGTGCAGACATAGTACTGTTTCGGAGCCTTATCGATGACTTTTCTTACACCGACCATGATGGGCTCATTCTGGCAGATTACGCAGTCAAATTCGCCGCCGGTCTTAGCCATAGCGTCTTCCATAACTGTGATTGCCTGGTCTGTTGCCCACTGTGCTGTCTGGTTGTAAACAACGTTCTCATCAAATACCTGCTGTACTGTCTTGCCTGTCAGATCGCCGTACTCCTGGAGGAATCCGAATCTCATCAGCTCAACTGTACCCTGGCCGTAAGCACCTTCAACCATGACGAACTTCGCGTTTGCGGGATCTTCGAGGTTGTTGTATGCCCAATCAGCCCAGCCAACACCGCATGCGTACCAGTCGCATGAGCAGGAGCCTGTAACGGACGGACGAACATCGGGAAGAGTCGTAACGAAGAAGATCGGGATATTAGCCTCAGCTGCAAGGTCAGCGCACTCAGCGCCGTTTGCACCTGTAACGTCGTTCAGAACGATGACGTCGACCTTAGCCGCGATCATGTCCTTAACGTTGTTTGTCTCGGTCTTGATGTTGTAGTCAGAAGTTGCCTTCTTGATTTCCCAACCAGCCTTCTTTGCGAGAGCTTCGAATACATTGTATGACTGCTGATAGTAGATATCGGGACCAGATACGATGTAACCGATTACTGTGCCTTCAGTTCCAGCGGGATCAATGTCCGGATATACGCCTTCAACAGTTTCTGCTGCGGGCTCTTCTGCTGCGGGCTCTTCTGCTGCGGGTTCTTCCGCTGCGGGCTCTTCAGCTGCCGGTTCTGCCGCGGGCTCTTCAGCTGCGGGTTCTTCTGCTGCGGGAGCTTCAGCTGCCGGTTCTTCCGTTGCGGGAGCTTCCTCGGAGCAGCCTGCGAACAGTGCCATTACGAGCACTACTGCAAGAACTACGAGTAAGATTTTTTTCATTTTCTTTCTCCTTCTTTTTTTTTGTCTCTTTGGGACATTTTATTGTTCTTTTAGAGAACAAAGTCTCTAAACTTTAATATCCTTTTAATTATTTCTCAGCCTTGATCTGGTTGAGGAACACGGCGCCGATTATGATGCAGCCCGTGACAACGTACTGCGTGAACGTCGAAACGCCGACGATGTTCAGTGAGTTCGAGATGATGCCCATCCAGATGGCGCCTATCATCGCGCCCAGAACTGAACCTTTACCGCCGCTCATCGCCGTGCCGCCGACAACTGCTGCTGCGATAGCATTTATTTCAAGGTTGCCGCCGATGGTCGGGTTGCCGACCTCCGTCCTTGACAGCATCAGTATCGAAGCCAGAGCTACCAGTACGCCGTTGATGACGTATGTCTTAAGCTTGAAGTTCTTGACGTTGATACCGGAGAGGAACGACGCGTTCGGGTTGTCGCCTACCGCGAACAGCCAGCGGCCGAATCTTGAGTACTTGAATATCAGATAGAAGATTATGACGACCGCGATCATTATGTAGACCATGAGAGGCAGCGTTAAGAATCGGATCTCAGCAGCCCATCCGAACTGACCGTTGATCGGGAACTCCGCTCCTGAAGTGGAAATATACGCGAGTCCTTTGTATATCGTCATGAATGCGACCGAGACTATGAACGGTTCCATCTTTGACCTTGATATGAGCAGGCCCATGAGTGTGCTCATGCCTATGCAGACCAGCGGTCCTAAGATCAAAGCCAGTATCATGCCCTGCATGGTGTTGTCATACATAAGTCCTGCCATGAGACAGCATATGAACGATACCTGGTTACCTATCGACAGGTCGATGCCGCCTGCGATCATGACCATCGCCATGCCTATAGCGAGTATGATCGGTATGGACAACTGCTCTGTCAGGTTCGCTACATTGTACGGCGTCGCGAAGTTAGGTGCGATTATGCTTATGATTACAATGTAGATGACCAGGCCGATGAGCAGATAGGCCAGTTCATTGCTCATGAACTTTGCGAAGCCGTTCTGCTTCTTGGCAGTTTCAACTAGATTCTTTTCACTCATTTGTAGTACCTCCCAAAGCTATATCAAGGATCCTCTCCTGTTCGATCTCATCGCCCGTAACTTCGGCAACGATCCTCGTATCCTTCATTATGTAAACCCTGTCACTCATCGATATGACCTCAGGCATATCGGATGAGAGCATTACGATTGCCTTGCCGTTCTTGGCAAGCTGCGTCATCAAAGCATATATGTCCTGCTTTGCGCCGACATCAACGCCACGGGTCGGCTCATCGAAGATGTAGACATCGCCGTCGGTCAGCAACCACCTTGAGAAAGCGACCTTCTGCTGGTTTCCGCCCGACAGTCTGCTCACGAGCTGATTGGGTCCCGTGCACTTGGTCTTGAGTTCATCGATATACTTCTTTGCGCTCTTGTAATCATATTTGGGACTGATGAACTTCATGTTCTGCTTTGAAGTATTCGCGAGTATCGTATTTAAGGATATCTTCTCATTAACGCACAGACCTGCCATCTGCCTGTCCTCGTGCAGGAAGTTGATACCGTTCTTAATGGCCTGGGCAGGAGAATCATTCTTGACCTCCTTGCCGTTGACGAAGAACTTGCCGGAAGTCTTCTTCGCACCGCCCATGATGAGCTCCGCCATCTCGGTACGGCCTGCGCCGACCAGACCGGAGAATCCTACGATCTCGCCTCTTTTGGCATAGAATGATACGTCATTTACTCCGGGGCCGCTTAAGTGTTCGACTCTGAACACCTCTTCGCCGATCTCGGCTTTTTCCTTGTTATAGAATTCGGAAGCATCACGTCCGACCATATCCCTTATGATCTGTGCTTCATCGAATGCGGCAATCTTTTTGTCATAAGTGGATATCTTGCGTCCGTCTCTTAAGATCGTGACGCGGTCGGCTATCGAAAAGACCTCTTCGAGATGGTGGGAGATGTATATGATGCCTACACCTTCGTCCTTAAGGTTCTGAATGACATCTTTCAGCTGTTCGACTTCGTGAACACTGAAGGACGATGTCGGCTCATCCATGATCATTATCTTGGCTTCCTTTATGAAAGCTTTTGCGATCTCGACGAACTTCTGCTGAGCCGAACTCAGTGTATTGACCGTTGCGTTCGGGTTGATCCCGCTGATACCGAGATTATCGAATATCTCCAGAGTGCGCTTTATCATCGCTTTTCTGTCGATGCTCCCCCTCTTCATGATCTCGTTGCCTATGAAGAGATTCTCGAATACCTTCATGTGAGGCATGTAGGTGTGCTCCTGGTAAACCGTCTGTATACCCAGTTCGCTTGAAAGTCGAGGGTTCAGCTTTTCTTTGATCTCCTTGCCGTCGATTATGATCCTGCCGCTGTCCGGCTGATACGCGCCCGATAGGATCTTGATAAAAGTCGATTTGCCGGCACCGTTCTCACCGCATAAACAGTTAGCCTCGCCGGCATACAGGTCAAAGTCAAAATCAGAAAAAACTTTTATCCCCGAAAAGGATTTAGAAACATCGAATATTTCCAATACTTTCCTTGCTTCGCTCATGGCCTTTTTCCTTTCCTGTTATTTAGTAACCGAAAACAATAATATAATACGCAAACCTCAAACGGACAAACCTTTCCCGCTTGAGTCTTAAAACCATATTGAGTTTTCGATCTATACATATCGGCATGTACTAATGTGGTGGATTGCTTGCGTTCACGTGCACGCACATGCCAAAAACAACAATTCGGATCAAACTGCCCTGCTTATAACTGCCTGGCTCTAGTAGTCCTCTTCCCTGATCTCTTTCAACATAACTGCCAGATCGGTATGCACTATCTGTGTTTCCGGATCTTCGTTATTGGCCAGTTTTCTTGAAAGGATCGTAAGGGCTTTATAGCCCTGCTCACGCGGCGCCTGATAGATCGTAGCATAAATGACATTGCTATTCATCATCCGGTTTATGCTTCTGCTCATATCAGGACCTATAACTATTATATCACCTAATCTCTCCGCGTCAACAACTGCTTTTGCAGTTGCAGTGAGACCGGTTGTAGTCGTAAGATAAATCCCTTTCAGATCTCTGTGTTCTTCAATGAGCTTTTTCGTTATATCATACGCAACGCTCTGCTTTTCGCTGTACTCATACGGACCTATAAGTTTCAGTTCAGTACCGCTGCCCGTGAAATAGGATTCAAAACCTTTTGCACGCTCACTCATTGAAGGAGAATCCTTGTATCCCGTCAGGATAGCCACCTTGCCTTTCCTGCCGACAAACTTTGCAAGCAGCTCTCCTGCCACACGACCCGCTTTTATCGAATCCTCCCCCACATAGCATATTCTTTTACTATGTGGAGCATCATTATTAACTGTCACTACCGGTATGCCCTTTTCAGCAAGCATATCAATGTACGGCGTGACCTTTTCATTATTTGACGGCACGACTATCACACCGTCATAATCCTTTTCAGATATATCTTCTAGGATACGAATCTGTCTGTTCCAGTCTCCGACATCCTTGGTGTGGATAAAATCCACATCGACATCTGCGCCGGCCTTAGTCATTTCCTCCGACGCTTCCCTGATTCCCTTTGCGATTATTGAAAAGAAATACCTGGGGTTTGCCGGAAGCACTGCAGCTATACTTAAATGATGCTGCATGACCAGCGCTCTGGCTATACTGTTAGGGATATACCCCATCTCTTCGGCAAAAGACAGAATCATTTCCTTTGTTTTGGGATCGATCCTTCCCCTGTCATGCAATGCTCTGTCTACTGTACCTCTTGATACACCGAGCGCTTCAGAAATATCTTTTATGGTTATCCTTTTTGCCAACTGACTGTATCTTCTCTTTTAGAAGTCTTTATTATTATAATTGCGTTTGCCGAAGCAGGCAATCTGTACATGAAACGTTTTTAATAAAATAAAATTAATTTCATATCCTTATGCCTGCCAGGACAAATAAATGAAAGAAATCTCTCAGCCTATAACATGTACTATCTTCGAGAATTTCAATGCATCCAGACTTGCTCCGCCTATGAGACCGCCATCGATATCGCTCATACCCAGCAGTTCAGAAGCATTCGCATCATTCATACTGCCGCCGTAAAGTATCCTTACGCTGTCAGCCGCTCCGCCGAACATATCGCGGACAGTCGCTCTTATCATCTTGATCGTCTCGTTTGCATCACCCGATGAAGCTGTCATTCCTGTACCGATAGCCCATATAGGTTCATAGGCTATTACTACATCCTCCATCTGGCCTGCTATAAGACCGTTTAAGGCAAGCCTTACCTGCATCGAAACAAATGAATCAGTTACACCGCGTTCGCGCTGTGAAAGATCCTCACCGACACATATGATGGGCTTAAGGCCGCTTTTAAGAAGAGCTTTCACCTTGTTGTTGACGCCCTCATCTGTCTCGCCGAAATACTGCCTGCGCTCTGAATGTCCCACTATTACATATTCAACATTGAATGCTTTCAGCATATCGCACGAAATCTCGCCCGTAAAGGCTCCTTTTTCATGCCAGTCAACATTCTGCGCCGCAAGCTTGACATTTGAACCGGCAAGAACTTTGCTCGCCGCATCCAGACTTATAAAAGGCGGGGCAACAACGACTTCATTATCGCTGTCCTCTGCCATTGATTTGATATTGATCAAAAGTTCAGTAGTAGCAGCCGGACCGTTGTTCATCTTCCAGTTGCCGGCCAACATGACTCTTCTCTTCATTTGATATCCTCAGTAAAGTGTTTAAGCGGCATGCCTTTTATACGGCATGCCGCTCTTAAACTGTTTTATTAATAGCTCTGCTTTGTTATAACAACATTGCCCGAAGGACATGTTCTCTGGCATGCGCCGCAGTTTATGCAGACATGACCAGTGGCACTCTTGCCTTCTACGATTGAAACACCGTTGGATGTGCCGAGCCTTGATGCTCCGGCTTTTATCATCTTTACAGCGTCCTCGTATGTCTTGACACCGCCTGATGCCTTGACACCCATGTCGGGACCAACCGTCTGTCTCATGAGACGGACATCCTCTTCCTTTGCGCCGCCTGTGGAGAAACCTGTTGAGGTCTTCACGAAGTGAGCACCTGCAAGTTTGCTGACCGTGCAGGCCTTGACTTTTTCTTCGTCAGTCAGGAGACATGTCTCGATAATGACTTTGACGAGAGCACGGCCCTTTGCAGCTGCGACTACGCCTTCGATGTCTCTCTTTACGAGATTCCAGTTCTTAGACTTGATCGCGCCGACATTGATGACCATGTCAACTTCCTTTGCACCCGCGTTTACAGCATTCAGCGTTTCAGCTGCCTTAGACTCGGGATCCATGGCACCCAGAGGGAAACCTACAACACAGCAAGGTGTTACGCCGCTGCCGCTGAGCTGCTCAGCAACAAACTTAATGTAACCGGTGTTAACGCATACGCTGGCGAAATGATATTTCTTGGCTTCATCGCAGACTTTCCTTATATCATCTTCGGAAGCTGCAGCCTTAAGAAGTGTATGGTCAATGTACTTAGCCATTGATGCAGGAGAAAGATCTCCGTCGACCGCTCCGCCGGACGCTCCGCCCATTCTGCGGAGGACTTCTTCTGTGACTTCTTTTACAATACTGTTAATATCCATATCTATGTCCTCTCTGCGGTTACTTAAAAAGTGATGACCGCTTTCATTATTCCTTCATTCTTTATGCTAAGGAACGCCGATTCTATCTCCGCGATAGGCTTGGTCGTTGTTATGTACTTGCGCACATTGATACGGCCTTCGCCGATCCAGGCCAGCGCCTGTCTGTTCTGCTCTCTGGTAGATGCATGAACACCGAATACTCCCAGTTCCTTATAGTGGATAATATTACTGTCAATAAACCCGCAACTCTCGCCGGGGAGACCGCCGAAGAGGCTTATGCGCCCTCTCTTTGCTATGATCTGCTGCGCCTGTACCTGCGCAACACCGGCAGAGCACGCTATGATCGCAACATCAACGCCTATGCCGTCAGTCTCTTTCAAAACTTTATCGACAAGGTCGTCTCCGGGCTCCATCATCGTAAGCTCGGGATGAATCTCAAGAGCCTGCTTACGCCTCTGCTCGTTGAGCTCAATCATGATGACCTTTTTAGCGCCGCTTAAGTATGCAAGTTCCGCATGCATGCAGCCGATAAGTCCGGATCCGAAAACGGCTACCGTATCACCATCTGAGATATTGAGGAAACTCTGAGCGTTTATTGTACATGCCACTGCTTCAGCCAGTGCCGCATCGATCGGCTCGACGCCTGCGGGAACGGGATTTACGTATCCCCTCTCAATGTAAGGTGCAGGAATCTCCATGTATTCGGCAAAACCGCCGTCGAAATCAAATCCGATAGTAAGGAGATTGTCGCACATGTTTGTGTGACCTTTTTTGCACATGTAGCATTCACCGCACCCGAGAGCGGGTGTTACAGTGACCAGTTCACCTATGCTCAGTCCCTTGACATCTTTTCCTATCTCCACGACCTCACCGCAGGTCTCATGACCGACGGTAGTGCCGTGCTGGATCCTTTTGCTTCCGAACATATATGTTCTGAAGTCCGTACCGCATATGGAACACGCCTTCATCTTAAGTATGGCTGTGTTGTCCTTTGCTTTAGGAATGTCCTTTTCGACCAGTTCGAGTTTATTATCCTTATTATAAATATAAGCTAACATCCTATTATCCTTGCTTTCCTTTGATTATTTAGCACTCTCCGTTCGGGTAGAACATGATCTTGTTGAAGAACAGTCCGCCTTCCTTTATCTTCATGAAGATATCGGGGCACTCATCGAGTGTGAGCTTGTGGCTGATTATAGGAGCAGCAGAGAGCTTGCCCTCTTCAAACCATTTGAGAGGCGTGAACCAGTCATCGCCTGGGAAGGGCTTTGTGAATGAGTTCCACGAACCAATGATTGAGAGCTGGCTGCGCATGATCGTATCAACGTGCTTCTCTTCAAGGTTGAGGCCCTTGTGTGAGATACCGAGGAATACGACCTTACCCATCTTCCTGGCAGATTCGATAGCTGCAAGCTGTGCCGGCGGTGCGCCTGTGAAGTCGATTACAACATCCGCGCCTTCACCGTCAGTGACCTTCTTGATCTCTTCGGGAGCGTTCTGTTCGATAGAATTGAACACATAGTCACAACCGCTCTTAAGTGCAACATCCAGTTTCTGCTGGCTTACATCAACACCGATAACCATCTTGGCGCCTTTGGCCTTTGCACACTGACAGGCGAACAGACCTATGGGGCCTGTGCCGTATACGCATACGATATCGCCTTCCTTGACGCCGCCCTGAGCTATACCGTGCATAGCATTTGCGCAGGGATCCATCGTTGCAGCATCTTCATAGCTCACGTTATCCGGAAGCTTTAAGAGCTGAGTGATCGGTGATACGAGATACTGTGCGAAAGCACCATCTCTTCTTGATCCGAAATAGTCATAATCCTCACAGAGTGAGTATAAGCCTTTTTCACACCATTCACACTTATTGCAGGGAATCAGCGGAGGGCATGTTACCCTGTCGCCGACTTTCCAGTCGCCTGTGTTCGTTCCGAGCTGACAAATCTCAGCTGAGAACTCGTGTCCGGGGATTATCGGGGACACATGTGCACCGTATGTTAAAACACGCGGTATATCACTGCCGCATACGCCGACAGCCATTATCTTGAGCAGAACCTCACCGTCTCCGGGTACCGGAATCGGTACTTCTTCGACTCTGAGATCGCCTGGTTTATACATTCTTACAGCTTTCACTTTTATTTCCTCTTTCTTTCTTATTGTTATGGTTGTTTGACCACTGATAATACTTCCTGTGCAGTAAGCTCATCAGTATAGAGGCGATTGATTATGCCTCCGTTGAGAGCTCCCACTATAGCCTTTGCTTTCTTTTCGCCTATACCTATACCTATGCGGATACGCTTACTCTTGATCTCGTCGATCGTAAGGCCAATGGTGCGTTCAGCAACTTTTATGCTTACCTGATTGCCTTTAATATCAAAGCACCGGCCGGCAACATCGCCTACTGCACCGAGAGCGTTCATCTCATTAAACTCCTTGTCGGTAAAGGCACCCCTCTGCGTTAAGACTGAATCCTTGGAAATCGCACCCACACTCACAATAGCGATCTGTGAACGGGCAGCCTTGTCAAGGACGTACTTTACGTGAGAATCCTTCTTCAGGACCTCCGCCACCTCTTTCGAATCGACGATCAGAGGTGCCGGCAGCAGATACCCTTCCGCATTGAGTTCCAGAGATAATCTCTCAACGATCTGACTCGACTTCGTTGAATCGATATTTCCGGCTATGGATCCGTTCATGAGCACTACTTTGGTATTCGTTTTCACGTTCGAACCCATATGGAAGGAGTTTGCGAACTGTTCCATCGTATTACCCCACGTGACTGACAGTATGTCATTGTCACTTATGAGCTTCGATACCTCAACGGCTGCAGCCTCACAAACATTCTTCAGGCGTATAGCCATATCATCTGTGTATGTGGGCACTACAAACACCTTGTCAATATCGAAATACTTGTGGAACTCATCCTCGAGCATCCTGACAGAATCCAAGGGGTACTGAATCTGAAACTTGACATAGCCAAGCTGCACAGCCTTCTTGAGAAGCCTGCAGACAGATGACCTGGAGATATACTCCTTTTTGGCTATCTGCTCCTGATTCATGCCGAGCTCATAGTAGTACTTGACTACGTTCATCATGAGGTTGAGCTCGTTTGTATTGGATCCTTTTTCCTTACCGGCCATTTAGACTCAACTCCGCTTTATTACTTTGTATTAAGTATATCCTCAGCTATATCGATCGTCGCAGTAAGGCCAACGCGGGTCGCACCGGCTGCGATAAGATCTCTTGCGAGTTCTTTTGTCTTGACGCCGCCGTCAATCTTGATGCCGATCTTGGGACCGACTATCTTTCTAACGTAAGCGACATCTTCAACGCAGGCAGCCTTTTTAACAAAGACATTCTGTATCTTGACCATATCAACTCCGCATTCGGCAGCGATAGTGAGGACTTCCCTCTTTTCCGTATCATTGTAAGCACCCTGATCGAAGACTGCCTTTGCAAGGGCTTTATACCTGGTCATCTCAACAATCTCAGATATCTCTCTGCGCACTACATCAAAGTCACCGGATTTAACAGCGAGAATATTGATCGCGAAATCGATCTCTGTAGCACCTGCGAACAGGCAGTCCTTTATATCGGCCACTTTGGCCTTGAAGGACATGGCTGCCTGAGGAAATCCTACAGCTGAACATACCGCGGTATCACTGCCCTGCAGCGCCTTTGCCGCATCCACCGTATAGTATGGGGACACGCACACAGCGCCGACACCGTATTTGCGCGCTTTCGCACACTCTTCAAGTATCTTTACTCTGGTTATGTCCGCATTGAGGAGAGAATGCTCCATCTTCGGTATGATGTCCAGCATCGGGAAGCCGCAGTCCATAGGGATGTAGTTATCCTGAGCTATCTTCTGCTGCTGATATACTTCACCTGTTACTTCCTGTATTATCCTATCAATATCCATAACTCTACCTCGTACGTATCATCTCGCCGTCATAGTAGAAATGATCCAGAACACCGCATATGGTGACGTCCGCTATTATCTCTTTGTTAATGAGCATATTGGCGGCGCCTCCGTCGGTATTAACCACAACTATATCCCCTATACCCGCATCGCAGACATCAAAAGCGATCTGCCTTTTTTCAACGGGCTGGAGATTCTCATCGAGAAATGTTATGATCATCAGTTTCTGGCCGTAAAATCCCTCGTCCTTAATGGTCGAGATGACATTACCTACTACCTGGGCGATACGCACGTTAAACCTCTTTCAGAATTACTCCATTGTGGGAAGGATACCTTCTACATCATCATGAGGGCTCGGGATTACGTGTGTTCCGTAAAGATCTCCGACTCTCTTTGCTGCTGTTGCACCAGCTTCAACGGAAGCTTTTACAGCTCCGACATCGCCGCGGACCATGACTGTTACCAGTCCCCAGCCGATCTGCTCTTTGCCGATGAGCTTGACGTTCGCTGCTTTGACCATAGCATCAGCTGCTTCGATAGCGCCGATAAGTCCTTTTGTTTCTACCATTCCAAGTGCAAGTTTCATTTTCTTTTTCTCCTTACTATTTATAGTTCTTCATTATATGTGTCTATGAATCCGGCTATCGCCCAATCCACAGGCGTATACTTTTTTCTGAAGATCCTGGCTGCTTCTTTTTTACCGATCATGTAAACAAAATCCCCCTCGCCCGCCTGACGCGTCGCATCTGCGGCGATTTCAATCTTTGTCTCTTTGCCATTTTCTATCAATCGTACCACGAGCAGCTTTATACCCAGGAGGTTCTCCTCCTTGGCGTTGGCTACGACAGTACCTATCACACGGCCGGTTATCATCTGCAGTCCGTCTCCTTAAATCCTGTTATTTCTGTGCTGCGGGTCTTCCGGGTCCTCTTTTTGTCTCAACCTTAGGAAGGATGCCTTCTACGTCGTCGTGCGGACGCGGTATTACATGCGTACCGTAAAGATCGCCGACTCTCTTTGCTGCTGTTGCGCCTGCTTCAACAGATGCCTTGACAGCTCCGACATCACCGCGGACCATGACTGTTACCAGTCCTGAACCGATCTTCTCTTTGCCTATGAGGTATACGTTTGCAGCTTTGACCATAGCATCAGCCGCTTCGATAGCCCCGATAAGGCCTCTCGTTTCAACCATTCCCAGTGCTTCTTTAATCATTTCCGATTATCCTCCGTGATTAATTTATGTTATATTTTATTTCTTTACATTAACGAACCTATAAGATCCGGATGAGGCGACGGGATCACAACCGTTTTTGCGATGAGACCCTCCGTCCCCTGTTCAGCCTCCGCAGCCCTTACTGACGCGTTTACAGCAGCAACATCGCCTGTAAGGATCACAAATGATTTACCGCCGAGACCTCTTCCGAGTCTGACTTCCATCAGCTTGATATCCGCGGCCTTTGCAGCGGCATCAGCCGAAAGTATCGAGGAGCAGAGCGAGAATGTCTCGATGATGCCTACGGCATCGACATGTCCTATCTCGCTGCAAGCATTTATCGCAGGAGCAACATCCTCATGAACGTTCGGGATTACGAGCTCATCGACCAGTGTGTCGGCAGCTACTTCCCTTCCTGCGCTTGTCGAGGACTTAACAGCAGCGACTTCACCCGATACTATGACGATGTATTTACCCGCACATATGGGCTGAGCTGTTACCAGCTGAACCTCAGCTGCCTTGAGCATCGCATCTCCGGCCTCTATTCCCTTCGGTATGCTGTTTGTTTCTATAACACCTATTGACATAACCATATTCTTGTACCTACTTTACGATAACTATCTCGTTTTCCGTTACGGATGAGACCGTACCCGTTATACTTGCATGGATATTGGCTCCGAGTTTTCCTTCGGGGATCTCTGCAATGAGATCGCCGCGGCTAACTCTGTCGCCCTTGGCCACTTTCGGCACTGAAGGAGCGCCAATGTGCATCCTTAAGGGGATCGTGACCGTATCCATATCTCTCTCTGTAAGATCTATCGGCGCCGGAACATCGTATTCCTTTATACCCAGCCTTTGTATCAGCCTTTCAGTAGGCACTCTCTTGAGCTCCTTCTGTGCATCAGGCACACCGAATATCTCCTTCTGGGCCCTTGTGCCGTTCTCCATCAGCTTTGCTTTCATAGCCTGCATGATGAGAGAAGGTTTAAGGCCGAAGTTGCACGCGAAATACGTGCATGTGCCGCAGTTGCTGCAGGAGAATATACCGTTGCTCTGACCAAGGAGTCCCAGGTCACCGAAAGCCACGCTCCTCATAGCCTTGTGCGGCTGAACATTTAAGCCCATAGCGTTCCTCGGACACATCTGTGAACACATGGAACACTGGCAGCACACTGCCTTTATACGGTTCAGGTCCATACCCGGGCTCTTCTTTGCAAGAAGCGGATGTCCCTCAGGTATAGCCAGAAGACCGCCTGTGGTCTTGGTGACCACACCTTTAGCATCTTCGAGCACAGCGCCCATACAGGGACCGCCCAGAATATACTTGCATGCGCATGTCGTTCCGCCGGCCATATCAATGAGCTTTGACAGGGGCGTTCCGATCGGGACATTCACAGTTATGGGGTTTGCTACCGCACCGCCGACTGTTACGAACTTGCTCGTTACCGGAATGCCTTTTAAGGCATCGGCGATATTCTTAAGCGTTGAAACGTTGTCCACGACCGCACCCGCATCAAGGGGAAGTCCGCCCGTGGGCACAACATTACCCGTTACCATGTATACGAGTTCCTGCTCATCACCTGCAGGATAAAAACTCTTCATCTCAAGGAGTTCCATATCCGGAGGGAGAACTCTCTTAAGTGCGGACACCGCATCATGATAATGGCTCTTAAGTGCAATAACGCCTCTCTTTGCGGATGTCTGTTCCATAACGGCTCTCATGCCTGCTACGATATCATCTGCAAAATACTGCATTATCTGCTGATCAACACGGAGCAGCGGTTCGCACTCTGCGCCGTTCGCTATCACGACATCGGCTTTCCCGTTAATCTTGACGTGGGTCGGAAAACCCGCGCCGCCGGCTCCTACTATACCGGCATTTTTTACCGAATCAGAAATACTCATCTGTTGATCCCTGTTTTTATACTATCCTGAAATCACCTTTAAGGACGCATCTTCTCTTTCTCGCGAAAGATCTTGCGGATGTCAGTCCTTCGCCCGTGGGCGTTGCAATCGTGAGCGTTGAGAAACCTTCACCTGAAAGACCGAGTCCAGCGTATGAAGGACCGTTCTTTACGAAGATCGTCGTGCCCATGACCTTGGCTGCCTTGGACAGTCTTACAACGTTCGTGGAATGTATCATCGCTGAATGCCAGCAGCCGCGCTCTGCCCTGTAGGCTTCCGCGAGACACTCTTCGAAATCAGCGACTCTGACTATGCCGAGAACAGGCATCATCATCTCTGTGTGGATGAACGGATGATCCTTATCGACTTCGCAGATAACGAGTCTCGGATCTCCAACATACGATACGCCTGCAGCGGACAGTATGTATCCTGCATTCCTTCCGACGAACTTTCTGTTTATGACCCATTTGCCGTCTTTCTGCATCAGGGTCGTGTTCTTTACTTTCTCTATATCGTCGCCATAGATCCTTACGGCGCCGTTCTTCTGCATCTCCTCCATGAGCTGGTCGCATATGGAAGCGACTGCGAAGCATTCTTTTTCCTCAAAGCACATGACATTGTTGTCGAGTGAGGCTCCGTCAACGATGTCCTTGCCTGCTTTTCTTATATCGGCCGTCTCATCGACCATGACCGGAGGATTGCCGGGGCCTGCGCATACGGCCTTCTTACCGGACTTCATAGCGACTTTGACTATTCCCTCGCCGCCTGTTACAGCCAGCATCTTTATGTCGGGGTGAGTCATGACGACGTTTGAGTTCTCTATCGTGGGCTCCTTGGCTCCCGTGATCAGATTAGCGGGACCGCCGGCAGCGATTATAGCCTTGTTCACTATCTTCATAGCTTCCTGTGAGCATCTTTTTGCTGACGGATGAGGACAGAACACTACGGCGTTTCCTGCAGCTATCATGCTCATTGAATTATTGACGACGGTAGATGTGGGATTAGTTGAGGGCGTTACCGCTCCGATGACTCCGTAGGGAGCGAGCTCGACCAGCGTGAGTCCGTCATCACCCGAGAAAGCTTCTGTCTGAAGATCCTCTATGCCGGGAGTCTTCTGAGCAGTCAGGATGTTCTTTTTGATCTTATCCTCTACTCTGCCGTACCCGGTCTCCTCATTTGCCATCCTGGCGAGATACTCGGCATTGTCTATAGCCGCAGCCCTTATCGCTTCAACAAGTCTGCCTCTCTCTTCGAGCGACATCATCATAAGCTTTGTCTGAGCCTGTTTTGCAGCTGCTATAGCATCATTCATGTCGTCAAACAGACAATCCTGTCCGCCGCCTGCGTTGCCGCCTATGATGCTCTCCACAGTCTGCTGTATTATCGATCTTAATTCCTGTTCACTAAATCCCATAACTTTGCCTCACAAATAGTTTATTTTAATTTACTTAATTCACTTAATTATCAGTTGCCGTTTTCGAACTTCTCGAAGACACGCTTGCCCTGTATGTCAATGTGATCTATAATCGCGACTATAGCCATATCGACCGGCTTATTGTCGGTGTTGGCTGTCTGTCTTGACGAGCTGCCGCCAACCAGCATGACAACTTCGTTTTCGCCTGCTCCGACAGCATCGACCGCGACTACGAGCGCGCCCTTCTCCTCCATCGTATCAAGATCTATCGGCTTTACTACGAGGAGTTTCATGCCGAGCATCTTCTCAGCCTTGTTCGTACTGACGACGTTTCCTTTTACTCTGGCTATCTGCATATCTTCTACCTGCCTGTTTCCTTAATAACTATGTTCAGTTCCGACGCCTTGTCCCTTGCAGCTGGCGTCACTATGGCTCCGGGGCATCCGTAGACCGTGGCTATGCCCCTCTCGGCCGCATCCAGTATATACACTTCGGATATGAAATCCGCTCCGTCCGCATCTTTCGGTGCGCTCACCGTCAAAAGCTTTATTCCGGCTTCCTCAGCAGAGCGGCATATCTCGAGTACCTTCTCCGCAAGACCCTTGCCTCCCGGTATATGCATCGGCATATCGAAATCGAGAATAGCCGTCACGTCCTTGCCCTTGAGAAGAGCCGCTATGACGCTCCTTTCGATGATGCCGTCATCATCCGCTTCGGTGATCCTTCTCAGGAAGGAAAGGCCGCCGCCTAAGATGAAGATCTTTCTAGCATCCATGCACTTTTCCGCAAACACTGCATCGTCAACGAGGTCGAGCCCGTTCTTGGAAGCAACACGGCTGTCCGTAGTGCAGTAGGAAACGAAAGGCTCCTTTTCCTTGAGCACACTCAGAAGCTCGCTGCCGTAGGGCGTATAGCATGGTATGACCGCTATGGAATCAGCCGTCATCTCACGGTCGCGTATGTTTTCAAGCACTTTGCTTATTATGTAGTTAATCTCTGCCTTATCCAACTACCTGATCTCCATTATCGTTCCGCTCTTTATCTGAAAAGCGTTTGCTTCGTCCGTATCTATATGGATCTCCATCTCATGACCGTCTCCGCATCTCACGACGACATCCTCGAGAATGCCCGGACGGCCGCCCTCTATTACAAGCGATACTGCATCAGACTGTTTGAGTCCGAGCGCTGTCGCCTGAGACGCCGAAAGATGAAGATGCCTGCGGCTAACTATAACTCCTTTTGGAATATCGATGCTGCCCAAAGGACCCGTTATTTTGCATCCGGGCGTTCCCTCGAGTTCGCCTGACATCCTGACATAGGGTTTTATACCGAGGCTGAAACAATCCGATACGGTTATCTCGACCTGAGTCTCTTTTCTGAAGGGTCCCAGGACTCTCATCTTCGCGATCGATCCCTTCGGGCCGCTTATGGTCACAGTCTCTTCGCAGGCATACTGTCCCGGCTGTACGAGCGGAACCTTCTGTTTGAAGGTATATCCCTTGCCGAACAGTATCTCTGCATCATGCTGACTTAAATGTAAATGATGATTGGAAACAGCTACCGGAACATACTTTTTCCCGGTCATGTTAAGAATTGATATAAGTGTCTGGATCTTGATAGCTCTTTCCTGCTGACAGGAAGAATAATCACTCATTTTTGTCTGTCTCCAGTGCATTAAAATTCATATTTACTCATGTTTAATGATATCAACGGAGGGGTGCAATGTCAATCGAGCGAGAAAAATATTTCAAGAAATGAACAGACTTCCATGGCACCTTTTTGACACCTGATTTATACTGAAATTATTTTCATGATAAATGTTAATTACAACGCCAAGTTGACATTTCTTCTTATGCATACCGAAAAAAAAAGACCTCTTCCAAAAAGCCAAAGCCCTGAAAGAGGTCAGGATTCTTTTATATGATTTGACCGTGTATCAACAGACCGGGAAATGTCTATTCCTCATCGTCCCTGCCTTTCTTTCGGCCGAACCTGCCCTTTATGAATCCGCCTATCTGACGCGCGGTATCCACCCGGTTGGATGCGACCGTATAATCCCTGAAAGTGCCGTCATTTATCATTTTCTGACGTGTGATCCTGTGCAGCGCTCCCCTGGCGTCCGTCTTTGCGCTGTCCAGCACAGTGTCCGTTATATGCTTTGCGGTACTCTTGTCACGGAGCATCTCCTTTGTGAGCCTTTTGGACTCTGCCCGTTCCTCCGCTGTCATAGCCCTCGCTTTGGGTCTGCATTTGGCTATAAGGCTGTTAAAACGGTCGGCGAGACCCGAGCTCACAAAAGCGCTCTCAAACTGCTGCGATGAACCAGAACGTTCGCCCAGATCATACACATCAGATACGAATCTTCTGTATTCAGGTACAGCCTCATCCGGTATCTCAAAGTAATCCTTAAAAAAATCCGTCTTTGCCTTCACGCTGACCAAAACATCATCTCTCATATCTGAAACCTCCCCGAATACCGAAACGGACCCTGGTACTCATATGTCAGATTGATATGTCTACGCCTACAGGACAGTGATCGCTGCCGTAAACATCCGTATATATATAGGCATCCTCTATCTTTGAGTTAAGATCGTCCGATACTATGAAGTAATCTATACGCCACCCGGCGTTGTTCTTTCTGGCATTGAACCTGTATGACCACCATGAATAAATGCCTTCCGCGTCCGGATATTTGTATCTGAAAGTATCCGTGAAACCGGCATCGAGGAGCTTTCCGAACTTATCCCTCTCCTCATCCGAGAATCCCGCTCTGCCTCTGTTCGGCCCGGGATTCTTGAGATCAATCTCTTTATGCGCAACGTTAAGATCACCGCACAGGATGACGCTCTTCTTTTCCCTGAGTGAGCAGAGATACTGTCTCATATCATCCTCGTATTCCATCCTGTAGTCTATCCTGGCGAGCCCTTCCTGGGAATTTGGAGAATACGAAGTGCCCACATAGAAATCATCATACTCGAGCATGATCATACGGCCTTCGTCATCATGTTTGCCGCAAATGCCGGTTATGATATTCAGGGGCTCTTTTTTCGCAAAGACAGCAGTACCGGAATATCCTTTTTTAACGGCGCTGTTGAAATAGATATGATATCCTTCCGGAGCGAAAGTCAACTGCTCCGGCTGCATCTTTGTCTCCTGCAGGCAGAAAAAGTCGGCATCCTGATCAAAGAAGAATTCCTCAAACCCTTTGCTCAGGCACGCTCTGAATCCATTGACGTTCCATGATAAAAACTTCATTTACGGTTCTCCTGAGACCTGCTGAATACCATGTGAAGGATATTGAATCCGTCTTTGCGTTCATATTCAATACTCTTGGTCAGGTTCTTTGTCATGTATATACCGAGGCCGCCTATCTTTCTCTCATCAGCTGAAAGCGTTGTGTCCGGAGCGGCGGCTGCTGTCGGATCATATTCCTTGCCGTCATCCTTGATTATGACATCGATATCATCAAATGTCCTTATCTCGACCGTGCATGATCCTGCTTCACTGTAATACGCGACGTTTGAATATATCTCGTCCAGTGCGACCTTGATTCTGTTCGCGACTCTGGCCGATATATCGGCTCTCTCTAGCTTCTTCTCAGCGTATCTCTGAACCGCCTCCATGGAATCGACGGATGCGGACGTCCTGATGGAATGATCATCCTCCAGAGTCCTGAGCTTAAAAGCGAGCATCGTTATATCATCGAACTGATCTGCTTCGCCGACAAATGCGTCCACATCATCCTGAACACCGTCGCACAGTTCGCGCATACCGCCGTCTTCAAGCTTTGATACGCACTTAAGGAGCCTGTCTTCACCATAGAGCTCATTTCCGGCAGCCGTGGCCTCTGTGACACCGTCCGTGTAAAGGAATACTATGTCACCGGGATCCAGCTGCAGCTCGTGTCTCTTATACTTGACGCCGCTCATACCGGCAAGAATGAAATTCGGTTTATCCTTAAGGTATTCAAAAGATTCCCTGTTCTTTTTTATCAGCGGCGGGTTATGTCCCGCATTCGCGTACGACATAAGACCCGTTTCAAGATCTATGACTCCCAGCCATGCGGTAACAAACATATCCGCATCATTACCCGAACAGAGTTCCTCGTTAGCCTTAGCAAAGGCGGTTTCAGGAGGATCACCGGACTCAACAAACCCCTTTATCAGCGTCTTTGCCGTCATCATGAACATAGCCGCAGGTATTCCCTTGCCGGAAACATCGGCTATCAGTATTGCGAGCTTATTGCTTTCAGGCATATAGAAATCGAAAAAGTCGCCGCCTACTTCTCTTGCTGTATTCATGAGGGCGTAAATGTCGAAATCCTGTCTCTGAGGGAATGCGGGTGACACGGAAGGCAGGAGCGAATACTGTATATCCTTTGCAAACTCGAGTTCCTTGTCGATTCTGGAAGCTGCTTCGTCTATATAGAACTTCAGCGTTCCGACCGTCCTGTTTATGTCGTCTGAAAGGATGGCAAATTCCTGATTTGATCTTACGTCGACCTCTACGTCAAGATTTCCGCCGGTTATTTCCGCCAGGGATTCATTTACGCGCTTCATATTATCAACCACCGTTGACTTAAGGATCCTGTAAAGGAAGATGAGCAGCGCGGTGAATATGAGGGCTTCAATAAAGATGATCATATACATCGCTATGTCTCTTGACAGCATCGACTCGGCAATGGTTCTGTATGTGACTATATAGAAACCTTCAGCATAGCTGTACCGGCAGTATGACGGGACGCCGAATATACTGGCCTCTATCATATTTTTGTTTTCACCCTTATTGATATAAGTCCATATATCACCAAGGAGATACTCTCCTACATGGCCGTCCCTGCTGCTCAGCACATACTTGTTGGGATCGCAGATTATAACGCCGCCGGTCTCACCTATATGACGGAAATGGGAAGACACATAGAAGTGTTCCTCCAGTTCGTCTCTGTACTGTGAAAGATCGTAACCGACCTGTACAAAACCTCCGGCCGGGATCTGTACGCCCACATATTTTCTCTTTACTCTCGGATCTTTTGTTATAGGACCATAGGGCTGAATGACCCTTGAAACACCTTCTAAATTATCAAGCAGGGGTAGAAACGCCGATGACTGTTCTCCCGATGCCATGTCAAAACCTATGTAATCATCTATATTACTGTCGACTATTATTCCATTCTCATCGACCACATTGATCTCCGCCACATCGTAACGCTTTGCTACGCCGGCAAGATCCAGATCATCCGATGCCACAAACCTGACATCATACATTATCTGACGCGTGGTAGCGTAAAGAGCCTCGTCCGATGCGTTGATGATCTCATTTTTTACATCTTCCGCAGTCATACTAAGCTGCCTGTTGGTGGTCCTCTCGGCAACACCGGTCTGCATTAAGTGAGCAAAACCGGCAGTTACGACAAATGCCACGGCGATCATTATAAGGAGCCAGAACTGAAATGTCTGGGCTATCTTTCTTATACGGACCTTCTTCCTGCGGAATCCGCCTCTTCTTATCGCGCGCGTTATTACCAAAACCGCCGCAACGGTAGCGGCGTTGCCGGCAATCATCGGTATTGAACAAAGCTGCATGTACTCGTAAGACCTTATTGTATCCGCAGATCCGAGTACGAGTATCAATACCATATGAAATACTTCTACCGCAGCGCCGGATATAAGCCCGAATTCCCACGGGACCTTCTTGTTGTCAAACAGTTTTATCTTTATCAGACCGGCAAACAGACCGGCTACGACAGTTGATACGGAGCAGGCGATCATCGTGAACTCGCCCACGCCGTTAATGCCGGCTATATAACGCTCAACACCGCCGATCAGACCAGACAAAAAACCCGCAGGCGCACCGAAAACAAAGCCTGCGGTCAATGGCGCGGCATCACGGACATTTACTACAGCGCCGCCTGCATCTATGCCGTTATGTGTAGCCAGAATCGCAAGAACGCCGAATACAATGCCTATTATTACCTGTCTTAAATAATACTTGAGTCTGCCGAAAGCGGTATGCTTTTCAAGGGCATAGAGCAAAGCGCCTGTGCCTACTGTCGCTGCCCCTGCGGCAAACAACTGCCAGAACATAGCAGTCATATCGGTTTTTCCTTTTTATTCTATAGTGAGTATGTCTATGAATCCTGTGATATCGAAAACTTCGAGAACGCTGTCGTTTACATTAACGAGCTTCATTGAGCCCTGCGTATTCATCTGTTTCTGTGCCTTAAGTATCACCCTTAAGCCCGCAGACGAGATATACTCGAGACCTTCCATATCCATAACGAGCTCCTCCACTCCTTCCAGCGAATCGCCGATCTCTTTTTCAAGATCGGGAGCGGTGGTCGTATCCAGTCTACCTGATATCTTCAGAGTCAATTTTTCGTTCTCAGCGTACTTTTCAATCGTCATATTCCTTCTCCCTTATTCTATTCTTTATCTTTTTTCCATTCCGTTCCTGATTCGTAATCAAATCCTATATCATCCAGCGTCGTTTCCATAGAACGAGCCAGCTCTTTCACCTGAGCCGGAATCTCAGGAGCAAAGTCCATATACCAGTCCAGGGTCTCATAGATATATTTTCTTTTAAACTCATCGTCAGTGTTTACCGCACATTGCAAGTTGTGCAGACGGTCGGCAGCCTTCACCTTATATGCGATGGGATCGTTTTTTATGCCCGCAACATACTTGCTCATGACATAGCCTTTTTTCTTGGTGAGCAGTTTTACGGCCTTAAGCACGGCATCGCCCCCGATTTCCGCGATGACGGATTCCTCGGCATCGGTATCCTCCAGCAAATCGTGAAAGAGCGCTGTCACCTGGTAGTCAATACCGTAACCCCATTCCTTAACGATATCCGCTACGGCCACAGGATGCATTATATAAGGCGCACCGTCCTTTCTCATCTGTCCTGCATGCTTCTGAGAGGCATAATTAAAAGCTCTTTCATATGTCCTTTCGTCAGCGGTCATTTGTTCTCCTTAAGTTTTGCGTAGGAGTCAATCAGATACTTTGCCTGACGCTCGGCGCGGTCTCTTTTTCCGGTCTGAAGTTCGAAGAACTCTATTATCTTGTCCTCGGGATAAGACTTGGCCACGAGCTCAGCCCTGCACAGGAATCTCAGACCGACGTTCGATGAAAGTATATCAAGATCGGAGCCTTCCAGTGTCTTTACCGCCAGCTCATATGCCAGACTGCCGTCCTCACCCATCATACGCTGCAGATCACCAATCACCTTCACTCCCAGCCAATTGAGCAGAGGAAGATATGATTCCGGATCGATCCAGCCTATCTCAGCTCCGCATATGGAAGCGAAACTCTCAAGAAAAGCACGCATACCCTTGCTGTGCATAACATATTCGTTGAGCGATACTGAATCGAGCTTCACATCATCAGCTTCATCGTTCCTTATCTTTAAGCGGATATCTTCTGTGTAGCCGTAGACTTTATCCCTTGTCCGCACGAATTCGTCGTCCGCAAGTTCAAAAAGACCGGCGATTCTTGAGAAATCCCTTGTTACCGCATCAGGCACGCCGAAATCGCTCTTGTAACCGAGATCATGGTTGATTACGGCCCAGGCGTGCTGCAGGATCGTTCTGATCTGTATCTCAAACTTCTTTCCGCATAACTCTTTAGGATATCCTTTGTCTTCCGTAAGGTAGCATATATAATGCAGCGAGAGATAGCCGAAAGAATCCGGCCGCAGCGTTGCTCTCTTGTCAACAGAGTTTTCCCGGTCCAGATCGAACTCTCTCTCGACCAGTTCGCCTATTCTGTCCACATCGTCTTCAAAAGAACAGATCACACGGCATCCCAGAATATCCGTGATATCCTCCAGCGAGTTGTACTTGTCTCCCTTGCGCTCGAGCTTGCCCGCAAGACTGTCCTCTTCCTTTACGCGGTGCTCCATAGCCATAACGCTTATGCCGGCTTCTTTGACCACGCGGTCAAGTATACCCATAACAGTCTCGCCGAGCTTTTCGAAATCTGCTTTGCTGCTTCTGTAATCTTCAAGTATGATACGGTCTTTTAGATTCATGATGAACTCCGAAATACACAAATTATCGATTATATTATACACCAGCGTGGGTAGTCCAAACAACTAAAACAGTACGCTGACGTCACTTGTTCAGAGAAAAACAAATATACAGACCGTGAAACGGATACAGCATGCTGACGAGAGCAGCATTTTTCAATAATGATGCACGATTGTATATGCAAAAAAAAATACAGATGATATAATAGATGTAATAGTTTTAATCTATCCTTTTTTTTGCAAATCCTTTTATATAGGGGTTCGCGATAACACATGTAATCAATCGAAAATATAAAATAATGCACGGGAGAAACGATATGGAAGATATGCAGAAAAAGTATGACGCCAAACTGAAGAGAGTTGCGGATGCCGTTAAGCTCGTTGAGCCCGACAGGATACCGATAGTACCTGTATTTCAGGCTTTCCCTGTATACTATGCTCAGTCCAAAGGTATTGATGTAACGATACAGGATCTGATGTATGAATACAGAAAATGCTCACAGGTCTATGACTGCCTGTATGATGATTTTGATCCGGACATGGGCTGGGATCCGATACTCTTCTACCCCACCGACTACATGGAGAGACTCGGCCTCACATGGTTCAAGTGGCCGGGCAAGAAGGACAAGGACCTCGCCCCCATGGATATCGACCCCAATACGATGTACCAGTACATCGAGGATCAGTACATGAAGGGTGATGAATATCCCGAAGCTATCCGCGATATGACAAAATTCATGATGAACAAGTGGTATCCGAGAAGTTTCTCTAAACTGAGTGGTCTTGCCAAAGTCGATTTCAGAGATTCGATGTGGTTCGGACATATGGGACAGATAGCTGCCTTCTCGGATCCTGAAGTACAGGATTCATTCAAAGCCCTGTTTGATGCCGGCCAGATGCTCCTCAACTGGTTCATCTATCTCGGCGAGTATCAGGCGCACATGAAAGAGAAGTACGGTATGCCCCCGCTCTATGCAGGATTTGCATACGCGCCTTTTGACATGATAGGCGACAACATGCGCGGTACCGTGGACATACTCTATGATATGTACGATCATGAAGAGGAACTTCTGCAGCTGATCGATGTTGTGACAGACTTCGCAATAAAGGATATCATTGCAGGCTGCAGCGGAAATGCAGTTCCCTACGTATGGCACTGGCTGCATAAGGGCGTTGACGAATTCATGACAGACGATCAGTTCAAGACATTCTACTGGCCGTCCTTAAGGAAAATGCTGATCGCGGAAGCTGAGGCAGGACTCGTTCCCATGATCTACGTTGAAGGCGCCTACAACAGCCGTCTCGAGTACTTCCTTGATCTCCCCAAGGGCTCATGCATAGTCAATCTCGAGTATACGGACATGGCAAAGGCCAAGAAGATCATCGGCGACCATCTCTGCCTGATGGGTAACGTTCCCGCAGTCACGCTCACATACGGATCGGCACAGGAGACTGACGACTACTGCAAGTGGCTCATAGACACATGCGCACCGGGCGGCGGCTTCATCATGGACTCCGGCACAATGATAGACGATGCCAACCCCGACAACATCAGAGTAATGTTCGAGTCGATTGACAAGTACGGAGCCAAATAAGAATTAATCATGGCAGGCATTTTCATCCAGGTGGAAATGCCTGTTTTTTATTTAGGAGAAAAGACTATGGCCAAAAAGAGCAATCAGAAGCTCAAGATACTGTATCTAGCCAAAATACTCAATGAGAATACAAATGATGACAACGGGATAACGATGCCCCAGATAATCGAAAAGCTGGACGGCTACGGTATATCTGCCGACAGGAAGACCATCTATATGGATATAGAGGAACTCCGCAACTACGGCATGGACATCCTCAGCGAAAAAAGAGGAGCCCATTACTACTACTTCGTGGGAAGCCGGCTGTTTGAGCTTGCGGAGCTCAAACTCCTGGTGGACTCTGTACAGTCGGCAAAATTCATCACCGAGAAAAAGTCAAAAGAGCTCATAAAGAAACTCGGAGAACTCGCCTCAAAGCAGGACGCATCGCAGCTGAACCGCCAGGTATATATAGCAGGCCGCGTCAAGACCATGAATGAAAGCATCTATTACAATGTTGACAAGATACATCATGCGATCAATATCGGCCATACCATAAAATTCCGTTATTTTCAGTGGAACATAAAAAAGGAGGCCGAACCCAGACACGGCGGCGCCTTATATACCATCAGCCCCTTAAATCTTATATGGGATGATGAATACTACTATCTGGTAGGTTATGATCCCGAGAACAATGATATACGCCATTTCCGGGTGGATAAGATGACGGATATCCGCTTAACGGACAGTCCGTGCGTAAAAGGAGGCCCCGCCGAAGGATACGATGTCGCATCTTATTCGAAAAAACTCTTCGGCATGTTCGGAGGCAAGACATATAAGGTCGAATTCGAGTGCGAGGACTCGATGGTCGGGATAATGATAGACAGATTCGGCAAGGACATCGCCATCATAAAAAAGGATGCCGGTCATTTTAAGACCGTCATCGATGTGGCACTGAGCGAACAGTTCATGGGATGGCTGTTCTCGCTTGGCAGCGGGATTAAGATTGTTTCTCCTCCCGAAGTAAAAACCAGGGTAAAGGAACAGCTTGAAGCACTGCATAAACTTTATGAATGATGTGCAAAAATAAAGAGGCCGGTCACGTTCATGACCGGCTTCTTTTTATTTGTTGGTATGCATAGTCATCAGTTCTTTTCCAGTTCCGCTATCCTCTCATAGAAGCCGCGGAGTTCATGGAAATATGCTTCATAGAGTGCAGCATGCTTGTCATATACGGCACCCATTTCGGGCTGAGGATTAAACTCCTTTTTGACCGCCACATGATCTTTCGCGGTCTTCTTCATATCGTCAAACACACCTATGGCGTTACCGGCGAGAATAACAGCACCCCACATAGCTACATCGCCGCGGTCAAGTATCTGGTATGTCGTTCTGTGAGCATCCGCACACATCTGCGGCCATATCGAAGACTTTGCGCCGCCGCCGATAAGACTGCACTTGTCCATGGCATACTCCGGATACAGAGCCTTCATGCGCTTCAGGGAGATGCCGAAGTCATATGTCAGACTTTCCATCAGAGCCTTGTAGAAGTGAGCCTTGGAGTGGCTCCAGTCAAAGCCCATCCACATTCCCTTAAGGGAATCGACTGACGGCATCGCGCTGCCGGACAGAAGAGCCACACTCATGAGTCCGTTGCATCCCACGGGTATCTCCGCCATCTCTTTTTCTATAGAAGCGAAAGCTTCCTTAAGAGGCATGCCCTCCTGCTGTACGAACGTATCGATATACCAGTCAAGAGTTATACCTGAACCTGTTATGTAATTCATAACGAAGAACTCGCCCGGTATCGCCGAAGGCACTACATCATATCTGCGCTCTTCCATGTCAGGACGCCATTCTTCAACGCAGCAGCTCACTGCACCGTATGATCCGGCCTCGAATATAAGGTCGCCGGGATCGACTATAGCAGCACCCAGACATCCAGCGGGTTTGTCGCCTGCACCTGACACGAGAGGTATACCGGCTTTAAGACCTGTCTGAGCCGCCATATCGGCATTCAGATGTGCGACTATGGTATTTGAATTCACGATCCTCGGGAGTCTGTCGGTATCTATGCCGACGGCACTGCATATGCTGTCTGACCAACGGTCATTGTTGACATCGGACATGCCGGTCCATTCCGTAAAAGTACGGTCGATAACGGCTTCCTCGATCGGTATATCGCCCAGCTTACCGATAACATATCCGCTTATCATGAGATACTTGCGGATCTTTGCGTCCTCTTCAGGGAACTCTGCCTTGAACCACGCGGCCTTAGGCGCCATCTGCGGGAAGTTTGTTCCTGCAATCCTCAGGAAGTCATCCTTAAGGCTCTTCATCTGCTCGTTGGCGTAGGGCATGTACCTGCTGTCAAGAGAACACGACCATGTCGTTATATCGTTCCAGTTCTCATCAACGCCCATAAAACCGGCCATCTGTCCCGTAAAAGATACCGCCTGTATCTTGTCGCCCGCGCCGTCAAGGCCGCCTACGACTGACTTTATGCAGGCAATAACGGAAGCAAACAGCTCTTCGCCCTTCTGGATAAAGATGCCCGGACCGGGCCTGTAATCCTTAACCGGTTCATTCGCCTCAGCCAGGCACTTACTTGTAGCTGTATCGTAAACGCCGGCTTTGATAAAACTCGTTCCCAGATCGATCGCCAGGATCCATGTATCTTTCATATCTTACCCCTCTTTCATATACAAACATCCCGCTTAAGGCATAAACCCTGAGCCGGATACTTTATTATACTGAAATGAAAAACAAATCTGAACGACTGCATAAGCGCCTCCTGTGAGCCGAAGCGGTATTATATGCAATCTCCCTATTTCGTATTATAGCATATCGGAACACAAAAAAACGCTCTCGAGTCATATTTGTCATTTTTTCATTTTATTCATTCTCTGCTTGACCGCGTATGATACAAATCATAGAATAACACTGTATTTCAGGATGTGAGAGTGTGATATGGGGAAAGGAATGAACGGTTTTCAAGCTAATATCTGCCGTCTGTCCGGCAAAACAGCTTTCAGACAACAGAAGTAATGCCTTGTATTAAAAAACGGGAACAAAAAAAGTTCTCCCTCATTATTAAGAGAGAGAACTTTTTTAATGCATCCTTACTGTCTTGCTTTTCTGACTTCCTCGACCATCTTTCTTCCGATCTCGGCAATGCTTGCATAATCACCTGTTTTCGCACCCTTTGTCAGATCACTGCCGGCACCGACTGCAACACAGCCCGCCTTGATCCACTCGCCGCAGTTTTCAGCATTTACTCCGCCGGTAGGCATGAGTTTCGCATACGGGAGCGGCCCTCTGAAAGCTTTTATGATCTTAGGTCCGAACAGATTGCCGGGGAACACTTTTACTATATCGGCTCCTGCTTCCATGCACTCAACGACTTCCTTGATCGTCATAGCACCCGGCATGCACGGGACCTGATATCTAAGGCATGTTTTTACGGTCGGAACATCCAGATACGGGGACACTACGAACTTCGCGCCTGCGAGGATCGCAGCTCTTGCAGTCTCTGAATCCAGAACCGTGCCTGCTCCTATTATTATCTCATCCTCGGAATACTTAGCACACAGTTCCTTAATGACATCAAGCGCTCCCGGAACTGTAAAAGTAAGTTCTATTCCGACTATACCGCCCTCTATGCAGGCATCGCATATCTTTATGGCCTGCTCTGCGTTCTCGGCGCGTACGACAGCGAAAACGCCGCAGTCTGTCAGTCTCTTCAGTATCTCAGTTTTATCCATATTATCGCCTCTTTCAAAATTACTTATTGAGTATATATCTGCACTCTTTGCCCTTAAGCACGGCTATCGCGTTCTCGACAGACATCCTGCCCATGTTTGAAACAGCCTCAGAAGTATGAGCGCCGGTATGGGGCGTGAACACGACATTATCAAGCCCTTTCAGCGGAGAATCTTTGAGGGGCTCCTGTTCAAAAGCATCCATGCCGAGTCCGCCGAGCTTTCCGCTTTTCACAGCCTTTGCCGCAGCATCTTCGTCTATAAGGCCGCCTCTGGCCGTATTGATTATGACCGCGCCCTGTTTCATGCTGCCTATCCTGTCCGCATTTATCATATGTTTCGTCTGATCATTGAGCGGAACGTGCAGAGACACATAGTCTGATGAACTGAGGATATCATCCAGTGCCATCTCAGTTATGCCGTTCTTCTCTGCAAAATCCCTGTCAAAGAACGGATCGTATGCGCAGACATCCATACCGAATGCCTTGGCGCGAACCGCGAGATTCTTTCCTATAGCACCCATGCCTACTATACCGAGTCTCTTGCCGCACAGCTCAACGCCCTCATTCCTGGGCCATTCTCCCGCTTCCACAGCTTTATGGAGTTTCGGAATGTTTCTGGAGACCGCAAGCATCAGCCCGAAAGCAAGTTCGCATACGGCAACGCTGTTGGCACCCGGAGTGTTCGTAACTATTATGCCCTTCTTTGTGCAGGCATCTATATCAACTCTGTCGACTCCCGCTCCGTATCTTGATATCACCTTCACCGTATCAGGCATACGCTCAATGACATCCGCGGTTATATAATCGACACCGGCTATATATCCGTCAACGCCGTCAAGTCTGTCGATTATCTGATCGCCGGCCAGCGGCACACCAAGATCGTTGTATATGACTTCATCCGCAAACTCCTCGACCATCCTCTGCGCCTCTGCATTCTGAGGCTTAAGAAATGACGTCGGAGTAACCAGTATCTTCATTCAGCAGACCTCCGAAAGGTTTTTTATTTCCACTTGGGATTATCGACTACAACAGGCTTTCCGTCCTTTTCGACGATGAGTTTGTGATAACCCTTTGTTTCGATCGTGCCGTAGTCATGACCTGCGTCCGCATCAAATGCGAAGAACATGCGCAGGGGCTTGTCGCCCGTATTGACTGATCTGTGTGCATATCCTCTGGGGACATAGCAGACCTCGCCCCTCTTAAGGGGAAGCTCGATCGTATCGCCGGCCTTGTTCTCCATTACCATGTATCCTTCGCCGTCAAGAGTCCAGTAGACTTCCGCCGTATCAGTAATGGTGTGGAAGTGTCCCTTTGTCATGAAGTATTCGTTGCCGACCTTTCCAGGATAAAGGACTGTCGTTCCGAACAGAACGTCTCCGCTCCTCTCAGGGCAGCCCATCTCATACCACTCGTATACGATCGGGTCATCGTTTTCAAGTATCTTCTCGGCCGCTTCAACGTCACAATACATATCCTTCATCATTGACAGTGTCTTCCTGCTTATCTCAGCCTTTGTTGAAAGCGCTGTCTCAGGGTCAAAATCTACCAGAAATGCTTTATCCCAATTAAAATTATTCATAACTATCTCCTTATCTGTTGTTGAATTTTGCTGCTATATCAGCGCATTTTCTGAGCGTATCGCCCTCTATCTTTATATCAAAAACTTCGGATATGACCGCCGTCCAGCCGTAGATGAAATACATCCATCCGTCTTCGATCTTAAGATTCTGTTCTTTCTGCTGCTTTTCAGCCTGATGCATAAAATCAAGCTCTCCTCTGTAGTTTATCTCCCAAACGATGGCATTCTTCGGGAACACGGCATCATCCGTAAGAGGTGAACCGGGTCTGTCTTTGCCGAGACCTGTAGCGTTCACTATCAGAGAACCTTCGCCCATCTTTGCCAGAACTTCATCGTTCTGTCCGGGTTCTGGTGTAAGAAAATACTGACAGTCCACGCAGCCGGGATTCAGTTTTTTGTTGATCTCCTCAAGCTCCTTGAGCCTCGGGAGAGAACGGTTCGCAACATAAATGTATTTGGGATAATTTCCCTTGAACTCATCCCTCATAAAATATGAGCACATGGATATGGCAGCACCGCCGGCACCCATTATCATGACACCCGCTTCGGGATGTTCAGCCCAGTAATTTGCAGGGATGAACTCCTCGAGCGCCTGACCGCATGTGATGGGATCCTTAGCATGTCCCCTGAGCTCTGCGCCTCTCTTTGAGATCGATGACATCTCTTTGAACATCTCGGCATAGGGATCACAGTATTCGAACATATCTCTTGCCGCATTATACAGATCGATCTTGTGAGTCGTTACCAGAGCACCCAGAGAGAGCGGATCGTTCTTCATAAAAGAAACAACGTCTCTGTAATCCTGCGGATCGGCATGTATAGCGATATCTATACCCTTTATGCAGGCTCCCAGACCGAGTGCTTTTGACCATTCGGGGAAGACCTTCATGATAGATGACTGGCCGGTTGTAACCCCGACAAAATACATCGTGGGCTGTGTGGCTTTTTCAGGTATGTTTACCATGGTTCATATCTCCTTATATATAATACTTATTTATAAACAATCCATTGCCAGCGCACGTCTGGCATTATTAACTGTCATATTCTCTATATCGGCGTCACTGATACCGTGCTCTTTCAGCATTTTCTCAAAGTCCGTCAGGATATATGACAGACCGATATCACCGCCGTAGCTTTTCAGCCGTGCCCTTGTAGTATCCAGACTGAGCATTATCCTGTCCGAATAGCCTCTTGAGATCATCTGCTCTATAAATCTGATCTCTTCTTCATGACTCAGGTATTTCAGTCTGGCTACCGAATCGTAATCCAGATACGCACCCTGAGCGGCTATCTCCGAGTTGTATTCAACATCCCGCCTGGCTCTGTCCAGATGGCATATTATTACCTTTTCCGCAGGAACGCCTTTGTCTGTAAAGAACCTGAGGACCCTGAGCGCATCGCATCCCTGATCCGTGTGGCATAAAACAGTCGCACCGGTTTTTTTCTGGGCTTCCGCTGCAGCTTCAAACAGCTTGGGATAGATCCCGAACTCATCCGAAGCGGAATCCAGCGCGACCTTTATGATGCCTGCTCTGTAATCAGTCCTTTCAAGACCGGCAGACTTCGATGACAGCATGCCCTGAGTGATCTCACTCATAAGGAACAAGCATATCTCTTCCGCATCCTTGTCGCTAAAGAAATCCGGAAAGTCACAGAACTCTGTTTTATGGAATCCGGTTGATGCAACGATATGGACTCCGCTCTTTCTGGAAACCTCGGCCAGCTGCTCGGCCATACGGCCGTATAGTCCGGGCTGAGCATCTACTACAAGCGAACCTCCGTTTTCACGGTATTCATCGAGCTCCTTGAGCGACTTGTCAGCCTCATCCATATACAGCACACGCGATACTTCGAATGAAGCTCCTTTTTCAACGAACAGATGTTCGTGGCACTGGGAATGCCCCAACGTGCTGCTGTCTATGTCTCCCAGAACAGTCCTGATCAAAATACTTCCCCGTTTACTTAAACACGATAACGTTCTTCAAACCTTTTGCCGCTGCCGCATTTTCAAATGCAGTCATAACGTCTTTAAGCTCATATTTCGCTGTTATCATGCTCTTGAGATCAATAAGACCCTGAGCCACGAATTCCAGCGTCTTTCTGAACATTGTTATATTGGCTCTGGTGGAACCCGTCAGATAGAGTTCTTTATAATGGACCAGATTCGTATCGATCGGCACAGGCTGTTTGTCAGCCGGGACTCCGCCGAAGAAATTCACTCGTCCTCCGTAATTCATGAGAGGAAGCATTGCCGCCTGAACAGCCGGAACGGGACATGCGACTATCGCAACATCCAATCCCCTGCCGAAAGTATTATCCCTTACAAACCCGGGAAGATCGTTTCCGGAATATGTCTTTACATAAGGCATTATCTCGCTGCACTGTTCGAGTCTGCTCTCCGACAGATCGTTCATGAACACGGTCGCACCCGCCATATGTAGAAGCTGAGCATGGAGTATTCCGATAGGACCCGCTCCTACTACAAGAGCAAAATCACCGGGACGTACATGGCATTTCAGAAATCCGTTGTACGCACAGGACAGCGGCTCATTGACCGCTGCTTCCTCAGGTGTTACTCCTTCGGGCAGAACCATGAGATTGCCCATCCTAATGGCGTTTGCAGGCACTTTCACATATTCCGCAAAAGCACCGTCCATATTTATACCGAACGCTTTGTAATCATCACAGAGATGGAACTTGCCGTCCACGCACCTGTCGCATATGCCGCATCCTATATTAGGAGCCATAGCCAGCTGCATGCCTTCTTTGTAGAACGGTACATTCTTTCCGACCTTTACTACTGTACCGGAGAGTTCATGTCCCAGAACAAGAGGATGATCGGAATCAACTCCCTTGTATCCGTTCTTCCACATACGGATATCAGTGCCGCAGACCGCCGCGGCGTCTGTTTTCATAAGTATCTCATCACCATTGATCGAGGGTACGGGTATCTCGTCCAGTCTTATGTCATTCGGTCCGTATAATCTGAGTGCAAGCATTGTATTCTCCTTAAAAAAGTTAAATGGATTACTGATAATCTCTACATATATATTCTAATTCCAAGATTGTTGTTTTTCAACAAATTTCTCTCGCTTATTTTTGTTTCTTATCGTTTGTTATTGTTTTTACATCGATGTCTCTTTTTTCCAGTTCAGATATAAAAGCCTTCGGCGCATTAGTATCCGTGATAAAAACATCGATCTCATCAAGGCCGCAGAACGTTACAAAGGAAGATTTACCTATCTTGCTGCTGTCTGCAAGCAAAATGACCCTGTTCGCTGCCGTCTTTATTTTCTCCTTTATATCCGCAGTATCGAGATGCGGGGTCATCGCCCCGTGCTCAAGATCTATTCCGTTCGCACCCAGGAATGCCTTATCCACGTTAAGACCTTCAAGTGAATCAAGCGTGGTCTTGCCGGTAGTGCAGTGAAAATCGCGTCTCAGATATCCTCCTGCCAGGAAAACGTCGACTCCCGAATACTCCTCAAGATACGAAGCGATCTGAAGATCATATGTCACGACAGTGATATTCTCGCTGTCCTTCAGCTTCTTAGCCAGCTCAAATGTGGTAGTGCCCGTATCGAGTGCTATGGAATCACCTTTTTCAATCATTGAAAAAGCTACTTCCGCTATCATCTTTTTTTCCGAGACATGCTCAATCTCTTTCTGATATGCGTTGGGTTCGTAAGTTACTTTTCTTATGCTGATAGCCCCGCCGTGAGTCCTTTTCAGAAGACCCTCCTTTTCAAGAGCTCTCAGATCATTCCTGACGGTGGCCGGGGAGACCGAGAACTTTTCGCAGAGTTCCCCGAGAGTCACGTTGCTCTTCTGGTTCACGAAATCCACTATCATCTGTTTTCTTATCTCAGCAAACATTTTCCCGTATCCTTTCCAAAGAAGTTGATTTTATCGCCTCTTATTATATTTTATCATATATTATCGGATTTTAGTGAAAATAATAATATGAAGTTCGTACCGTTCACCGTGCATTTGACAAACTTTTATGCATAAAATAGACTAATTATATCAATCCATTTCTTTTTTTTACGGAAAGCATAAAAACCCGACAGTGTACACAGCAAGGAGCTTCTCTATGAACGATCTTATCATCGCGTATGATTTCGGTACAGGAGGCATAAAAGCGTCTCTCCACAATGAAGAAGGCATAAATCTGGCCGCGGCTTTCGTGCCATACGAAACACTGTATCCGGGCACCGGAATGCATGAGCAAAGGCCCTCGGACTGGTGGAAAAGCTTTATAGCCAGCACGCGGGATCTTCTTGAAAAATCTGATGCCGATCCTTTAAGGATAGTCGCACTCAGCATATCAGGTCACAGCCTTGGAGTAGTGCCGATATCAAAAAGCGGAGATCTCCTGCTTGAGAGCGTTCCCATATGGTCTGACATGAGAGCTGAGAAGCAGGCCGGGGATTACTTCAGAAAAGCTGATTACGATTCATGGTATCTTGAAACAGGCAACGGTTTTCCCGCACACCTGTATTCAGCATTCAAGATACAGTGGTATAAAGAGAACATGCCTGAAGTGTTCAGTGAAACAGACGTCTTTCTCGGAACAAAGGATTACATAAACTATCTTCTGACAGGAGAAAGGTACACCGATTATTCATATGCATCCGGAAGCGGTGTATACGATCTAAAGGGATGGGGATATGATGCAGACCTGATAGACAGCCTGAACCTCAGCAGATCGGTATTCCCTGAAATAATTCCGTCAACGGCTCTTGTAGGCACGCTCACAGAAGAAGCATCAAAGGCTACGGGTCTTCCTTCCCATGTCAAGGTTATGTGCGGAGGAGTTGACAATTCATGTATGGCGCTGGGTGCACGCGGCATAAAAGACGGAAGAGTATACACATCTCTCGGCTCCTCGTCATGGATAGCGGTAACATCGCACGAACCCATTGTCGATACTGATCTGAAACCGTTTGTCTTCGCACATGTCGTTCCCGGGATGTTCGCGAGTGCAACATCTATCTTTTCAGGCGGGTCCTCTCTTCAGTGGATAAGGAACCAGTTCTGCATCGATCTTATGAACGACAGTAATCAGGATGCATATATAGCCATGAACGAGCTGGCGGCAGCATCGCCGTTAGGTTCGAATAAGCTCATATTCAATCCGTCGCTCGCGGGCGGAAGCGGATCGGACGACACGCCGAACGTAAGGGGAGCTTTTTTAGGGCTTGAACTCGTACATACGAGAAGCGACGTCATAAGGTCGGTCATGGAAGGCATAGCCCTGTCTCTCAGGATCGCCCTGGACAGGCTTCGCGAAATGACTGCCGTAAGCGATGAGATGCTCCTCGTGGGAGGCGGAGGCAAGAGCCCCTTCTGGAGACAGATGTTCGCGGACATATATGATATGAAGATACTCGAAACAACAGTCGGACAGGACGCGGGATCGCTTGGAGCCGCAGCACTTGCCGCTGTGGGCACAGGCATGTGGAGCGATTTTGACAGAATTGACGCTCTTCATGAACTCGTCAAGGTAAACAGCCCGGACAGCAAAAACGCTCAAAAGTATGCAAATCTGCTCGGTCTGTACAAAAGAATAAACAGCCATCTTTATGAGATAGGCGATATGATGGCTGATTTTAATATCTAACAAAACTATTTATAGGAGGAAGCAAAAGTGGAAGACAACGTATTATTATCACCAATCAAAATAGGCCGTAGAACAAGTAAAAACCGCTTCTTCGTACAGGCCATGGAGTGCTGCGATGCTCTTAAAAACGGCGATCCTTCGGAAGCGACCATAGAAAGATATGAGAATCTTTTTAAGGGAGACAGCGGTGTTGTCACACTTGAGGCCATAACGATCACCGATGAATGCAGAGCAAGAGATGACCAACTTTCTATCATGCCGAGGAATGTAAAAGCGCTTGAAAAGTTCGTTCAAGGACTGAAAGCTATTAATCCTGATGTCCTGCTCGTGTTCCAGCTTACGCACAGCGGTGAACTCTCGAACCCTGAATTCTCAAGAAGAATCACCGTCAACCCTCTTTACGGATACGGCGGAGAGCTAATAACTGAAGAGGAAATGGACAGGATAATGGATGAGTATGTACTCGCCGCAAAGATCACTCATGACATAGGTGCAGACGGTATCGATCTTAAACTCTGCCACGGATATCTGGGTTCGCAGGTGCTGCGTCCCTACAACAACCGCAAATGGAAGTACGGCGGTTCATGGGAAAATAGATCCCGCTGGGCATTCGATCTTTATGAAAGGATCAACAATGAAGTCAATGATCCGGATTTCCTGATAGGATCAAAGATATCAGCATGGGAAGGTTTCCCGGGCGGATTCGGAACTGAAGGCCCCGATTCGCCGATAATCGACCTTACAGAACCTATTGCTCTCATAAAAGGTCTGGAAGAACGCGGAGCTCAGTATTTCGTCCAGTCAGGCGGCAGCCCTTCCATAACAACATCGATTACACAGGCTGAGAGAAAAGCCGGATACTTTGCATATCTGCACCCGACATGGGCAAAGGAATTCAAGAAAGCCGTAAAACCGGAAACAGTCATAATCGGAAGCAACTACAGCGTATTCAGAGACGGACGTCTTAACGGCACTCATGCAGCAGCTCCCGAGAAAAATTCGCTTATGTTCTTCGGAAACAAGTTCATCAAAGAAGGAAAAGTCGATATGGTAGCTCTGGGCAGGCAGTCCTTTGCGGATCCGTTCCTTCCTAAAAAGATGGAAGATGGAAAATATGACGACATAAAATGGTGTACACTCTGTGACCACTGCCTCGAACTGCTCATAAGGCAGAAGCCTATAGGCTGCTGTACATACAATAAAAAGTACACAAAGGTACTGCAGCAAGCCAGAAAAGAATACGGTGATCTGAAAGAGAAAAGAACCTGATGATTCAAAAAAACAGATCTCCTTTTCAGGAGATCTGTTTTTTTATCTTTAACCCGGGAAGCTATCAGTCCTTTATATACACTTTGCTGCCGGTTTCAGCGGATTTGATAGCCGCTTCCATAACTTTCATGATCTCATAGCCATCGAGGAAGTTGGGTTTTACTTCCGTACCGTCCTTAAGAGCCTTAAGGAAATCCGAAGCTGCATTGACGAATGTCGCATCATATCCGACTATATGCCCTGAAGGCCACCACTTGGCTTCATAGGGATGAGCACCGTCTGTGGCTATTATATTCCTGAATCCCTGAACTTTGGTGGGCTCCGTCAGATCGATATAGTTTAGTTCGTCCATCCTCTCCTGAGACCAGTGCAGGCTTCCTTTCGAACCGTATATTTCAAAGTAATTGTAGTTTCTCCTGCCTCCTGCGAATCTTGTGACTTCACAGCTGCCGAGCGTGTCCTTATCCTTAAACTCAAGCGTCATGAAGCAGGCGTCCTCGATATCCACCTTTCCCTTCTCGCTTGAGGCGTTTGTGCCTGCCGAGAATGTCGCCGCTCCTTTGCCGGGCAGAGGTCTTTCCTTGATGAACGTTCTCATATCTGCGTATACGCTGCTTACTTCGCCTACGAGGAATCTCGCAAGGTCGACATTATGAGTGCCCAGGTCGAACAGCGGACCGGCACCGGCGTATTTCTTCTGAAGATGCCATGTCAGCGGGAAATCCGGATCCATTATCCAGTCCTGAAGATACGCACCTCTGAAATGATATATATCACCTATAAGGCCGTCATCGATCATCTGCTTCGCAAATGATACGGCGGGAACGCGTCTGTAATTATGGTTCAGGTACGAGAGTACACCGTTCTTCTTAACTGCCTCATACATCTCCATGCAGTCGGCAGATGTAAATGCACACGGCTTTTCACAGAAGATATTCTTTCCGTGACTTGCAGCGTACACGGCAATGTCCTTATGGACAAATGTCGGGGTCACTATGTCTACTATGTCTATATCATCGCGCTCGATGACTTTCTGCCAGTCCATCGACCACTCTTCAAAGCCCCAGTTTGCCGCGAAGGCCTCGGTATCCTCCTTAACCGTGCCGAACACAACTTTGAGAACAGGTTCATAGTCAACATCGAACAGTTTGGGGACTGTACGCCACATATGGCTGTGCAGTTTACCCATAAAGCCTGTTCCCATCACGGCTATGTTAAGTTTCTTTTTCATAAAACTATCTCCTTTTATTCTATCGAATTGACGATCTTCTTCATGCCTTCCACGCTGAGCCTTACCGCCTCGAACTCTTTTCCCTTCCAGTCATAATGAGGATGGTCGATCTCTACTGCAAGGAATCCCTTGAAGTCATGCTTGTCTAAAATATTTGCAAGCGCCTGATTGTTTATGAGGCCCTGTCCTACCGGTACTCCCGAGAAGAAGAACCAGTCGTTCGGCTTTGCTTCCTCCATATTTACCTGAAGGTCCTTAAGATGCACGGCCAAAACGTAGGGCGCCAGTTTTTCCATACCTGCGATGGGATCGTCAAGCAGACGCAGGAAGTTTCCTGTATCGAAATTGACTCCGAAATTAGGCGAATCAACCTGCTCCAGGAGACTCATTATCTCATCGGCTGTAAAATCTATATGGTTCTCAACAGCCATCTTTATGCCGCAGTCTTCGGCTATCTTTATAGCTTCCTTGAACTGTTTTGCGAGCGCTTCGATCTGAGGTCCGTGAGGTTCGAGTCTGAACATGAGTGATGACCCTGTAACTCTCATAACGTCCGCCCCTATAAGGCCGGCTTTCGGTATAAGCTTTTTCATCTCGGCAAATGCTTCCGGATTTTTGCCCCTTTCCAGACCGTCCGGATGTCCCCATGCGAATACTCTGTCAAACCCGTATTCATCCAGCTGCGCCTTGAGATCCATGAGGTATGAATCATCAAATGAATCGAAGAAACATGTCTCAAGAGAAACACCGTCAACATCCATCTCCTTGGCGAAGTCAAGAAACTCCACCATAGTCATCTTCTTTTCGGGCGCATCCTGATCGGGATATACTTCCCCGAAAAACCTGTGAAAACAATAACTGTCTATTCCAACTTTCATATCTCTTCACCTCATATAATTTATTACAGTACAACAGCTTCCATATTAAAGACCTTGGCAAGCTGTTTGAGTTCTACCGTCTTGTTGCCTGTGATTATCATAGCGTGGTGTGAGCAGAGATGTTCCATCACCTCATGCCCGTTTTTATTCTTGAGTCTTATGAGCGCTCCGTTAAGAGTATCGCTCCCGGGATACTGAACATAATCCTCTATCTCGGCCTCAATAACGCTTATCTTCTTAAAGCCGGGATATATCTTGGCTATCGTGATATCACCCTTCGGCATCCTCGCGTCGATGACTATAGCATTGTCATCGACTATGGCCAGAGCCTTGGGACGCATAGTCCATTCCGTGCAGAACTGACGCGGAACAAATCCGAAGTATCCGCAGTGAACACCCAGCATATGATTGTCGGGGTCGTCTATATCCGGGAACTTATCGATCCTTTCATGCGCAAGTGCAGCCATTCCGACAAGGAACGGATACAGATTCGTCATCATTATCGGCGCTCTTAAAGCTCTGTAGATAATGAATGTCGACAGAAGCGTCAGTGTATCGCCTTCGCATGCCCAGATGATATCATCCTTTTCAAATATCATATTCCAAGCGAGGCAAGGTGTAGTATCGCAGTTGAAGGACTCATTAAGGCAGTTTGATCCTACGCCTTCAACTCCGCCGATTTCATCTATAACTGTTTTCACAGCCATATATATTTTTACGGCCTTAAGGCAGTTTACATGGCTCACGCCCTCCTGATTGACATCCCATGTCGCCCAGACTTTTTCGGCTTCTTCATCAGGAATAGCCTTTGCATTCTCGGAAACTTCCTTCCAGCTCCTGTATATGAGCTTTATGCCGAAAGTCTTCTCCATCTGCTCGGTGCATTCCTTCTCCCACCAGTAAAAGCGTTTGAATATATAAGCCTGCATTCCTTCACCGGGCGTATCCTGGAACATAAGGAACTTTGCGCCTTCAGCCAGACGTGCCTTGGAAGCGATACCGAGTATTATTACTTTTGCAAGATCGACATTGTACGGAGAAAACACATTAAGGCCCTTATCCCTCAGATATGTAACTATCTCCCAGTCCCACATCTCAACAGTTCCGAACTTCGAAGTGAGAACTATAAAGGGAACATCGATCTTCTGAAGCTTGCTGCTCTCACTGAAAGCAGCCCCTATAAGCTGAGGGAAGACCACGGCATCGCACGCCGGGATCTCGTCACCCACGCATACGGGATCAAGAAACTCGGCAACGTCCCCGTACATCTCCTTAAGGTTGTCGAGCTGCGCCGCGAATTCTCCGCGCTCGCGCTCATTTGCTGCAGCAAAATACAGCGGAAGCAATTTCGCTTTCAATATGAACACCTCCTCATGGTAATGATTTATTAAAAAGTTATATCAGATCAAATCTATAAACAGTAGTACCCAGCCAGGGCTCTCCCACCCTTACTATGGGACTTACAAATTCATCATGGTTTATGGCATCCGGAAAGAACTGAGACTCCAGGCAGAATGCACTGTGAGCATAATAGACCGCTCCGTCCTTGCCTTCCTGGCCGTCAAGAAAGTTTCCGGTATACAGCTGCAGCGAAGGGCTGTCAGTAAACATCTCCATACGAATGCCGCTCCTTTCGGACCACGCCGATGCTGCAATTCCCTTATTCTGTTTCAGTTCATATGCCGAATCATAGCCGTTGGCGCCGCCAAGATTGAGCTGGTCATAGCCGGATGCGATATCCCTGCCGATCTTTTTAGGCAATCTGAAATCAAGTGGCGTGCCTTCTACCGGAAGCATTTTCCCGGTCGGTATGCAATCCGGACCCGCCTCGGCGAACCTGTCCGAATCTATCATGAGATACTGATCATATACAGACCCCGAACCGTGTCCGTCAAGGTTGAAATAACTGTGATTGGTTATATTACAGATTGTTTTTGTATCCGTCTCTGCCCTGTAACTTATTATGAGCTCGTCCCTATCAGTCAGAGTATATGTCACAAAAACAGAGAGCGAGCCGGGATACCCGGCTTCGCCGCTCTTAGATAATAATGATAGTTTTAATGTATCTGGTTCATACTGGTCGACCGACCAGATTTTTTTTGAGAATGCCCCGCTGGCACCGTGAAGGTGGTTTTTACCCTCATTTTTCTCCAGCAGGTATTCATCTCCGTCAAGAACGAACCTGCCGCCGGATATCCTGTTGGCTACCCTTCCTACTACTGCTCCGAAACTCTGAGCGTCCTGCTCATATCCTTCGATAGTCTCGCAGCCGAGACATACGTCCCTTAACTGCCCCGCTCTGTCCGGAACCATTATCCGTCTTATGCGGGCCCCGAAGTCCGTTATCTCCGCAGAGATGCGGCCGTTCTTTATTTCATAAATGGATGTTTTACGTCCGTCAGTCAAATGACCGAACAGTTTCTGATCACACATATCGTTACTCCGTGATCCATGCCGAATGTATTAACCGCGGACGTCATCGGTCTGTATCTTTGCGTTGAGTCAGAACCGCAAAGATTATGATCGCTCCTTTCACGCAGTTGACGAGGTACACGTCCATACCGACAATGGTCAGAATATTGTTGATTATGCCGAGGATCAGCATGCCGAACAGTGTACCAATGAGTGAGCCCTTGCCGCCCTGCATCGAGATGCCGCCGACGACCGCCATAGCGATTGCTGTGAGCTCGTAGCCGGTACCTGTCGATGAAGAGTTAACTGAATTCATTCTGGAGGACTCTGTTATGGATGCGACTGCAATCGCGATACCGAGGAGGATGAAAGCCATTATCTTTACTTTATCCGTATTGATACCGCAGAGCTTTGTCGCTCTCTCATTTGAGCCTACGGCATATATCCTTCGTCCGAGCACCGTCTTTCTCGAAATGAAGAAGAACAGTATGAACATGCCCGCAAAGAATATGATGGGCATCGGAACTACGCCGCCGACATCTGTATTCGATATCATCTGATATTCAGGCACTTTTGCAGTAACGCCTCGCGCATCCATAAAGAATATTGCCAGAGATCGCAAGACGTATTGCATACCCAGTGTGACAATGAATGAAGGAACGCGTCCTTTCGCAATTATAAAACCGGTACCTGCCGAAATACCTACCGAGATCGCTATACCGCATATGATTGCAAGAGGTATACTCGTTGTGGCATTCAGCACATTGACGATTACCAGACCGACTATGACAAGCTGCGAACCGCAGGCAAGGTCGATCTCGCCGGTAATTATGACGAATGACATGCCCAGTGCAAGTATGCCGATGATGGAGTTGTTTCTGAGGATGTTTATGAAGTTACCGCCATTCAGAAACGCGTTGTAACCGAGGTTATCCCCGCCCATAACCTGAGCAGCGATAGTTGCCGCTATGATCATAATGATCGTAACGAATATAATACTATAGCTGTTCATGAAACGGGAGAAACCGTTTTGACCTTTTGGCTTCAGTTGTTCCATAGTATCACTCCTTTAGTTAATTCAATTGACCGCCTGTCGAAAGGATCATGATATCCTCCTCCGACAACTGGTCACGGTTCAGCTCTCCTCTATGTTCACCGTGGAACATTACCAGAACCCGGTCACAGATCTTCATGATCTCCTGAGCTTCACCTGAAGTAATGATTATCCCGAGACCCTGCTTTGCAAGATCCATGATAAGACCGTAAATCTCATTTTTCGCACCGACGTCAACGCCCTGCGTGGGATTCGAGAGTATCATTATCTCGGGCTTTGCGTTAAGCCACTTTGCAAGCACAACCTTCTGCTGATTACCGCCCGACAAGCTTGTTATCTTGTTTGACAGATTATCAACTTTGATATTGAGCTTATCCTTATACTCATTTGCTATCGCATCTTCCCTACTCGACTGTATAGCCAGACCCCTTTTGCATTCCTCTATAGTCACTATGGCTATATTCTCCCTGACGGACAGATCCTTTATGATAGCGTTTTCTTTTCTGTTGGAGGGAAGCATCCCTATTCCGAGTTTCTTTGCCTGCTCGGGATGTTTTGGGTTGATCTCCTTCCCATCGAGAGTAATCTTACCAGACTCCTTCTTGATGTCTCCGAAGATACATCTTACGAGTTCATCTTTACCGTCTCCCAACAGTCCCGTGATACCAAGTATCTCACCCTTTCTCAGAGTGAAACTCATATCCTTAACATGATGCGGTATCGAGAGATGCTCTACGCTGAAGATCTCCTCACCTATATCATGAGGCTCATACACATCTACACCGAGAACATCGGAACCTACCATCATCCTTGCGATATCCGCCTGCGGTATCTTGGTGCCATCTTCCATATTCACATTTGCCTGCCCTGAATTCTCGCCGTTCCTCAAAACTGTGAACGCATCACAGAATTCAACGACCTCATTAAGCTTATGTGAGATAAAGATAATGGAAACCTGCCTGTTTTTAACAAGATCCTTCATTATCGAGAAGACGCTTTCAACCTCAGGCTGTGTAAGAGAAGTGGTCGGTTCATCCATTATTATGAGTTTCGCATCGATCAGAATAGCCTTGGATATCTCTATAATCTGCTTGAATGAAGCTCCGAGAGAGCTCATCTGCACAGACGGATTAATATCAACACGCATCTCGGCAAATACTTCTTTTGCCTTGGCTATCATTGCTGATTTATCTACTACACCAGACTTCTTCCTGAGTTCTCTCCCAAGAAAAAGATTTTCATAAACAGGAAGATCGTTAACGACATTCAGTTCCTGGTGGATAAAGGCTATGCCCTTTTCCTGCGCCATTGCCGGATTATGTATCACGACATCTTCACCGAACAGGGTTATACTGCCGCTGTCCATAGGCGTAACACCACCGAGGATGTTCATCAACGTTGATTTACCTGCACCATTCTCGCCGATAAGAGCATGTATCTCGCCCTTATTGACTTCCAGATTGACTTTTTTCAAGACAGGAACACCACTGTATGTTTTGACGATATCTTTCATTATTAAAACATGTTCCATATTAGCACTATGCTCCTATTTAAGTAAAAGACTGTCTTTTGTAAAAGGTGTGTTTTCTTTAAGACAGACGAGGCCAAAGGCCCCGTCTGCCATAAAGGTTAAAGTTCTTGAATTAATACGGTGATTCTTCGGTTATACCGTTCTTCTCCATATATTCTTTGTAGTTTGTGCGGTCAACGTTCTCTGTGGGGATGATCGTTGTCTGCTCATAGGATTTTGCTCCAGAGATGAGGTCAGCGCAGAGCTGAACAACATCGTTCATCATGTAAGGAGCGTATGTCTGAGAAGAAACCCAGATGTCCGGATAATCATCCATGATCGCAAAGTAATCTTTCCAGCCGCCACCACCTGTGATAACCTTGATGTCTGTTCTTCCAGCTTCTTTGATAGCCTGGAGGATACCCATTGACATCTCGTCATCTGAAGAGTAGATAGCATCGATCTGCGGATTTGCAGTCAGAATGTCAGCCATAACGGGGAGAACAGTCTCGGGAGCTCCGTCATCAGAAGCATATTCGCCGATGATCTCGAGTTCGGGATGCTTAGCTGCAACTGATTTGAATCCGTCAACACGCTCTACGAAGATCTGGCCGTAGTTCGGGATGTTCATGATAACAACCTTGCCGCCTTCGGGACCGAGCTTCTCGCAGATGTATTCGCCGCCTGCAACACCCATAGCTGTGTTGTCGCCTGCTACATAGTAGTCGGGCTCAACATCGCCGAGTGTACGGTCGAAGTTGATGAGCGTGATGCCTGCATCCTTAACTTTCTGAGCAGCAACTGCGAGTTCGTCGTTCTGCGGGAACAGAATGATGTACTCACAACCGAGCTGGATCAGTTCTTCAATATCGTTAGCCTGGTCATTGACATCACCAGCTGTAACGAGCTTGTAGTTAAGGCCCAGTTCGTCAGCCTTGTTCTTGGCAGCCCACTGAACAGCCGCAACCCAACCTGTCGGGTTGTCGGGTGTGGAAATACCTACCAGAGGCTGATCGTCTGAAGCTGCGGGCTCTTCAGCGGGAGCTTCTTCAGCGGGAGCTTCTTCTGTTGCTTCTTCAACAGCCTGCTCTGCTGCTTCTGTAGCTTCATCAGCTGCCTGCTGAGCTTCTTCAGCTGAGCATGCTGCAAAAACTGCTACAACCATCAGCACGCAAATCACTAATGCAACAATTTTTTTCATTTTCTTCCTCCTGAAAATTATTTCTAATTAACCCCATTTGAGGTTAAACTGTAAAACACTCTTAAATTTTAACCTATTAGTACCCAAAAATAAAGCATACCGTGCATTGTGCAGTCAAAACCAAATTACTCTTGGGTTTATTGGATATTTAAACATTTCCCTCACGATAATTGCTATTTATATTTTAGTGCTAATTTAGCAATTTTTCAATACTTTTTTTTCAGTATTTATCGTTTTTTAGCGTTTGTTATCGTTTGTGTGTAAACATGTAAATTCAGTCATCGTTTGTGTGCATTTATCAGTCTCCTATTCAAACGATTTTACTATCTCCATTGCCGATTTGGTATTGATTCCAAACCGTTCCACACCTATATCAAGAAGCTTTAAAAACTCTTCTTTTGTGCGTATACCTCCGGCAGCTTTTATTTTTACTCTGGGATCAAGCAATTCTCGTATCTTTGCGATTCTCTCAATATTGGCATCACCAGGCACCCAGCCGGTACCGGTCTTAAGGAAATCCGCACCGGACTGAGCCACGATTTCGCAAACTTTGGGGAGTTCCGAATCATCCAGACAGTTCAGTTCTATAAGGATCTTGGTTTTAAGGCATGTTTCACTCTCTTTTGCCACATCCACGATCTGTCTGAGTTCACGGAGGACATAATCATATTCTCTGTTCTTGAACTTGCCCACGTTCATCACTATATCCATCTCCTGGACACCGTCCTCTATGAGCAGCATTGCCTCAAGAAGCTTGGTCTCTGTCCTGTGCGAACCACCTGGAAATCCCACCGGAGCTCCGACATATACTCCGTCTATATCCTTCAGCATAGGAGCGAGCACGCTGACCCAGCTCGGGAGCACATGGACATTTATAAACCTGTACTTTTCGGCTATATCCACGAGATACTTAATATCTTCCAGGGAATGATGCGTCCTTACGGCGCTTATATCTATCATCCCGGCTACTTCTTTAGCATTCAAAATCTATTCCTCCTAATCTATCTTACTGCAGAGTTCCACTACGGCACCGCCAGGATCTCTAACGAGTATCACATACATACCTAGATGATCGAGCTTTGAGAGCGGGAGTTTGATATCAGCGCCTTTCCCCTTAAGGAAACCGTACCATCCCTTTATGTCGTCGACTTTAAGAGCAATATGCGCTATTCCCGCCATGTCATCTGTCAGCTCGTGGTATGAGCAACTGCCGTGCCAGTCAAAGAGTTCAATCGTTACCCCTGCATCGTTTTCCATGTAGGTGAGCGTACTGTCACCGTTTTCAACCGTCCTCAGTTTTCTGAATCCCAGTATGCTCTCATAGAATTCAATTGATTTATCTATGTCAGCCGTATTGACTGAAACATGATCATATGCTTCTATCTTCATGGCTTACCTGTTAAAATAGTATTTCTCTTCCAGATCAGGCACAACGAATACCTTAACCAGATCGGGATCTCTTCTCAATTCATTGAGAGCCCACTCAAGATCCTTGAGCGGAACAGCCATTGAGAACATCGGCTGAGGCTTTATCCTGCCGTACTGGAGAAGTTTTATTGCTTCGCCCCAGTTGTTGCCGATGCCGGCGCATGATCCGCTGACCTTCTTTTCGCCCAATACGAAATCGTAAGGAGTCAGCTGCGCAATATCATCCTGACCGCAGATGCCGAATGCTTCGAGAGTGCCGCCGCGTCTGAGCATCCTGAACGCCTGCTCATATGTCTTTGCAGTGCCTACAGCCTCTATGACAACATCAGCGCCTACACCCCCGGTCAGTTCCTTAACCTTTGCTTCGGGGTCTTCTTTTGTATAGTTGATAACAAAGTCCGCACCCATCTCAAGAGCCATCTCCAGCCTCTTTTCGCTGTCGCCTATAACTATAACGGGAGCACAGCCCCTTGCCTTCGCTATGGCGCCGTGAAGTATGCCGAGGCCGCAACCTATAACGACAACACTCGAAGCAAATCCCGCATTGGCCCGCTGAGCTGCATGAATCGTTACCGTAAGGGGCTCCACAAAGGCGGCAGTGTAATCATCCAGGCAGTCCGGAATAGCATAGAGGTTTTTCGCCGGTACCTTTACATATTCCGCGAATCCGCCGTTTGTATGTATGCCCAGCTGTGTAAAAGTCTCGCAGAGCAGCCCGTCGCCTCTTCTGCAGAAATAGCACGTGCCGCAGGTGATGCAAAGATCAACAGCGACCCTGTCACCGATCTTCCATCCGGATACACCTTCTCCGAGTTCGGCTATCTCGCCCATAAACTCATGTCCGGTTATAAGAGGAAGCTTATCGGCTGCATATTTTCCTTTATATATGCTCCAGTCAGATCCGCATATGCCGCAGACCTTTACCTTGACCAGAACTTCATCTGCACCGATCTCTGGGATCGGCACTTCGGTGTATTCCATCACATCAGGCGCTTTTACGACCTGTGCTTTCATCATTCCTTTCATATCGTCCTCCTGAGTATCACTTTTTAGGCTGATTGAATATCTTGTCGGTACGGCCTTCATAGGGAGCCTTTATGATAAGGGGCTTAAGATAGGCCGCAACCTTTTCAACACCGTCACCGACGCTCATCGTAACGTCTTCATGCTCATAGCTGAGCACGTAGTCATATCCTACAAGCGACAGTTCCGTTATGACTTTCTTCCATTTCACATCTCCCCAGCCGGGTATCCTGAACCTAAAGGATTTATCAAGACGCTGCATGTCACCCTGCATGAGCACGCCGCCGACCTGAACATTGTGTTCGACAACTTCGGCATCCTTTGCATGAACATGGAATATCCTGTCACCGAGCATATCTATGAAATTCTCTGTTTTAAGGCCGAGATATGTGAGATTTGCCGGATCAAGATTATATCCCCAGCACGGATGACCTCCGAGCAGTTCAACAGCCCTTAAGGCCGTATGGATATCATAGACGATATTGTTCGGATGCGGCTCCATTGCGAACTTGACACCGTATTCCTTGAACTTGTCGAGAATAGGCGTAAACCTTTCGACAAAGCGCTCTTCCTCTTCCGCCCAGCCGGTCGAAGTCGGATAGTGGAAATACCTGCCGAAGTTTATGATACCGGTAAACCCGTTCACAACCGGAACGCCGAGCGCATTGGCTGCCTGAGCGCATTTTATCAGGCTCTCTGTTCCGAACTTGATCTTTTCTTCAGGTGTTCCACTGTAGATAGCATCAGTATCCTCGTTGGTTCCCAGTATGCACATGGTCTCTGCATGATTTGAGAGAGCTGATATGCCGAGCCCGTAAGAGGCAAGCATATCCTTAAGTTTTTTAGCCCCGCCCGAGAGTATCTCGTCACAGTCCATCTGCCCGTTACCGACATAGGCCGGTATCTCCAGCATCTCATATCCGTTCTCCGATGCTATCCTGGCTACTTCCTCAAGCGGAAGACTTGCATAGTTCGCAGCAAAAAATCCGAGTTTCACTTTTCTTCTCCTTTGTTTAGTCTATGTTTGTTATGAGTCTTATATCTATATTCGTCAGGACCGTTGCCCGGCCTGGTTTGATACCGCGGTACAGATAATCGAAAAGTATCGATACAGATTTATATGACTGATAACTGGGATCCTGTCCTATAGCGTAGTTGACAACACCCTCCTTTATCAGTCTTGTTGAAACCGGAGTCAGATCGTGGCAGATAACAACCGTATCCTTCTCCTTGCCACTCTCCGTCAAAGCCCTGGCGACGCCGTCAACACCGCCCCCGGTTATATATATACCCTTAAGATCATCATTGCATGCTAAAAGTTCTTTCGTTATATCATAAGCCGTGTCGTCACGGTCGGAATTACCTCCGCCGTCCAGGACCTCAATACCGGGATCGATAGTATCAGCAAAACCTTTTTTTCTGTCCCTGTGACACATAAGTTCTTCCATTGCCCATATAACAGCGACTTTTCCGCTCTTGAGGGTTATATTCATCAACATGCCAGCGGTAGCGCCTGATTTATACTGATCCTGTCCGACGAAACAAAGTCTTTGTGCTCCGGGCAGATCCGAATTGTAGATGACTACCGGAAGTCCGCTGCTGTACAGCTCGTTTATCCTGTCGCGAACATCATCATCAACTACGGGCACCACTCTCAGACCGCTGCAGTTTTCCTTGTTGTATCGGTTCAGAGCTCTAAGCTGTTCATCCCGGCCGAAATCCCTGTGGGCATGGACCCTAATATCAAGACCGTACTCTCCGTACTCCTTCTGTGCCCGCTTTATACCTTTTATTACTTCGTCCACAAAAGGGTTAAATGAGGGCGCGACGATAAAATGAATCGTTTTAGGTATCCTTCTGGAATTCCGGGAGATGCTCTGGGTACTCGGATTAAACTCCAGTTCCCTTATTGCCTGCTCGACCCTGATCCTGGATACATTGGAGACCCCGGGTCTGTTATATATAACACGATCAACAGTGCCTCTTGACACCCCTGCTTTTTTTGCCACGTCACTGATAGTCACTCTCATATTCTGTTTCCTTTTTTATGTGTCTTAATATAAGTCGAAATGCTTGTTTATGTAATAAATATAATCTCCGTGCATGTGCACGGTCAACAAGCTTATGATAGCATATTTTGTTTGATAATCATAGACAGAATCAGAAAAAAAGACAGCCTTTGCGAAAAGCATTCGGCTGTCCCTTATAATATATGTTTATTGTCTCGCTGTATGGAATCTAATCCATATTTATAACTTCTCCGGAAAGTATAGACCTATTGCCGGCTTCAACTATCTTCACAGCCATAAGCCCGTCGATTCCTGTAACTTTCGGCTCCGTATCATTCAGTATGCTTTCTACGAAATGCGTGTCTTCTTCAAGATATGCATCCTTGAAGAGAGTGGTCCAGCTTGAAACAAACGGAGTTGAAGTACCGTTCTTTACTGTTGTGCATTTTGTAAAAGCCCCGTCACTGCGTCCAATATGGAGGACACCTTTTGTACCAAGTATCTCGGTTTTTGAATCATAGCCGAACTCAACATAGGCAGCACCGTCAATTGAGAACTGAATACCGTTTTCAAACTGTCCGTTCATGATCACGTTGTCATAATAATCCGGGTATTCATCTTTTACTTCGGGATTCCTGTAGTTGCCACCAATCGCATACAGCTTTGCGATCTCACTTCCGGCAAACCATCTTGTGGAATCGATATCATGACTGTTGACCTCTGCCAATATACCGTTTGACTTTTTCAGATCATACATCCAGGGTTTCGGCTTTGACGGACCTCTGGTATTGGACCTTATAAGAACGATGTCACCGATTTCGCCCGATTCGATCAGTTCTTTCGCATACATATAGCTCGCATCGAACCTTCTCATAAAGCCAATCTGCAGCTTAACATTGTTCTTTTTGCAAACATCCAGCATTCTCTGACACTGTTCTACGTTCATAGCCATGGGTTTTTCACAGAATATATGCTTTCCGGCCTCTGCACAGTCTATGACTATCTGCTCATGCATATCAGTAGGCGCTGCGATCACAACAGCATCGACAGCAGGATCGTAAATGGCATCTCTGTAATCCGTATAGCATTTATCAGTTCCCAGTTCTTCACCTGCTCTGCGGACAGTCTCCTCAACAACATCTACTACCGATTCGATATGCGAGCCTTTCACTTTATTCTTGTGATTATTCGCGTGAATCATCGCAGCCCTTCCGGCTCCGATTGCACAAATACCTATTTCTTTTTTCATGATAACCTGCTGATTGATCCTCCTGTTTGATTCGATATACCAAAACATATCATGTATATAATTATACTTAAGGTTCTATCGTCTTTCAACAATTATTATCGTTTTTTAGCACTTGTTTTCGTTTTTTATTACTTTAACGATATGCTGATGGGCAAGACCTCCGGTCAATAATACAATACCTTTTCGGGTTTTCCGCTCTTCCCCGATCTGTGTATAGCGCAAAGCGTTGAAACCACTTTCGCTTCAAGTCTCCCGGAAGAATTATTCGGCTTATCCTCGCCCTTTATGAGTTCCACAAATCTATGCGGCGGGACTTCGCAGTCATATATGCCGCCGTCTTTGGGTATATCGAAAAACAGGTTGTCCTTATCCTTTCTGTACAGTTCCATTCTCTCCCTCTCCACATCAAGAAGGAGCATGCCCTCGTCACCGTATGTATTTACCTCGACCTGGAACTTGACCTCGGGAGGCACGCCCGAAGATCCGCTTATCACGCCTATGGGGCCTTCCTTGAATCTTACGGTCGCAGCATCATGCATGTCCACAGGCTCGTTCTTTGCACCATGCGTGCTGATATATGCAAAGACTTCATCCGGCGTCAGTCCGGTAACGAACAGCATCATGGATATGGAATGCGACAGCTGCCCCCAGCTGTATCCGCCGCCGGTCGCAAGCCTTGAAAAACTGTTTTTGTCTACTTCAAACATCACTTCCGAATGCGCAGGCAGAGTCTGAAAATCCTCGCCGCTGAACAGTTCTCTCGTAGGAGTAGCAGTATGACACATAACATATTCCACATTGCCGACTTTTTTTTGGAGCATCAGGTCATGAGCCTTCTCTATGAAGTCGAAGTAATGCCAACCGTGCGGAACGAGGAGGTGCCTCTTCTTCTCCTCGGCCAGATGAACAAGTTCCCAGGCTTCACGCTCATCTAATACCATCGCTTTTTCGCACATGACATGAAGACCGTGCTCCAGTGAAGCCTTGGCCTGTTCATAATGGCATTCGTGCGGCGTCGCGATGATTATACCGTCAAGATCCCAGTCGAACATATCACGGTAGTCTTCGGTCCCGAGTTTTATATCGAATCTGTCCTGGACCATCTTGAGTTCTTTTTTGCCGAGCCTGCAGACGCCTACGAGTTCAACATCTCCGATATCCTTTTCGCGTTCCTTTAATATCGGGATATGATTCGAGGTTCCCCACCATCCTGCTCCTACTATGCCTAACCTTACTTTTCTGTCTGTCATTATCTATAAACCTCCATATCTGCTGATTATGGGCTTTGACGTATTTTATTTGTATGATGACTGCTTTATAATATAAGCAGAAAACAATTCCGGAAAGGTAATGTTACCATGAAAAAACGTATTTTGTGCTACGGCGACTCTAACACCTGGGGCTTCATAGCGGGAAGTGATTTCAAACGCTACGAAGACGGAGTCAGGTGGACTTCAGTTCTCGCCGATACCCTCGGAGCTGATTATACCGTTCTGGAGGAAGGCTACAACGGACGCACGACCGTATGGTTTGATCCCGTAGAACAGCGCAAATCTGGTCTCGAGACGTTGACAACAATTATCGATTCTTGCTCCCCTCTTGACGTTGTAATAATCATGCTGGGCACTAACGATACAAAATGCCAGTTCACGGCCACGTCAGCGAACATCGCAAGCTCAGCCGCTCTCATAGCAAAAGAAATAATGAATTCCCCTTTCGGTCCGGTCTTCGGTCAGGCGCCAAAAGTACTGCTTGTTTCACCGCCAGTCATAAAGAACCCGCAGTTTGCCGGGCTGTTTGACGAAACGTCCGCTGCTATATCGAGGGGTTTTTCAGAGGATTTTAAAAAACAGGCTGAACTTCTGGGCTGCAGTTTCTTCGATGCCGCATCATGCACCGAACCTGACCCTAAAGACGGCGTGCATATCACCGAAGAGAGTCATTCAAAACTCGGCAGAGCGATAGCTGCAAAGATACTTGAAATGATCTGATCATCCACCGGAAACGGCCCGCTTCTTTCTTGTGAACAGGGCCATTATTACAGCGGACACAACGAGGCATACTACCATGAGCAGTATGGATACTCTGAGCGAACCGCTGTTAGTATCCGCTATCATGCCGACGATAAGAGGTCCCGTAAGCGATGCCAGCCCGACTGCTATGGCAACGATTGCCGCTGCTGCTGCGGAACGCTTCGGAAACACGTTGGTCGATATAAGCACGAGCAGCGTGGCGTTTCCTCCCTGGAAGAACCCGCCTATTATGAGCATAGTCATTACGCCGTATGCATTGGGCATAAGCATGCTCAGAAATACACATACAGCACCTATGAGGCCGAAAAGCACAAAGCATGTTTCGGCCTTCATTCTTCTTAACAGGAGTGCCAGCAGGAATCTCATGACCAGCTGACCTCCGAAAAAGGCTGTGTTGAACAGAGCCGCAAATTTATAATCAATTCCGAGATCCCTTATGGCGAATGTCGGGAACCAGTTTACGATACCTATCTGGAAAAAGAAATACAGATATGCAGCAACGATGAGTATCCAAGCAAGTGGACTTTTGTATATCTCAAACGGATGCTCCTTCGTCCTCTTTATCATATCCGTCATGTCATTGTACGGCGTTAAAGGCTTAATCTTTCTGCCGAGTATGGCAAACGACACAAACACGGCACATCCGATAAGCCCGACAATTATGTAAGGATTTCCGAAAGACGACGGTACATTGTCGTCGGTTGTAGCCGACACAACAACCGGTATAAGCATACATGCCACACCGTAGAAAGCATGCATCAGCGGGAGGAGTGTATTCTTTTTCTCAGAATAAACATCCGTGATTATTCCGTTGACATTGACATCCACAAGGGACATGCCTATGCCGCCTACTGCAACAAATGAGAGAATGAGCGGATAACCCGTACCCTGCTGCGTATACGCCGGTATACTGCCTATGAGCAGTGCAGAAGCAGCAATAAAAACAGCGCCGAGCAGTCCCGATGATATCTTATTAAACCGCTCGCCATACATCGTCATATATATGGCGACTATCAGACTTCCTATCGACTGCACAGTCATTATGAACCCGTGCTGGCCGTTATCGATATTAAAGAAATTCATAACGGCTGCCGCATCAGGGCCCAGCGCATTGAAATAAATCGCGTATATGCACATGACAAGAATGCAGACGACGGCAAACGCCGAAAACAGTCTTCTGTTTGCTTTCTCTTTAGTTATCTCGTTTAATGGTTTGTTCATTCAAAGACATAAGGAGCCGCACAGCGGCGGCTCCGGTTTTTAACTTACAGACTGAATATGGTGTCAAGCGACAGCATTGCGTTCTTGATCGACTGATAAGGGAACTTTTTGTAGTTGGGGAAGAATTCCACGACTGCCCAGTCGTCATACCCTATATCTCTCGCAGCCTGCATAACAGCAGCGAAATCAACGTCGCCCTCGAGAAGATCGACAAAACTTCCCATTCCCGGCTGTCCGAAACGGCAGTCGCAGAAATGCAGTTTCTTTATATGCTTGCCGAGTATCCTCATCCAGTGATCCGGATAGCCTATATAGATTATATTGCCGACATCGAAATACGAACCGACATAATCCGAGCCTATCTCGTCCAGGAACTGTTTCATCTCAACGGGAGAAAGCAGGAACTTGTTCCATACGTTCTCTATACCGATAGAAACCTTAGCGGCTTCCGCATATGGAGCCAGGCTCTTAAGAGCTTCCTGAGATCTTTCGTATGCCACATCGTACTGGACTATACCGGGACAGAACGGAGTACCTACCCAGCCGGGAATAACGAGCACGGTATCCGCACCGCATATCTGGGCAATATCGATCTGCCTCTTGACTATATCTCTGGCATACTCTCTCATCTTTGCGTCATCGCTGACCAGATTGTATTCCCAGAGATTCCATGAACCGACTGAACTTACTTCAAGGCCGTTATCCTTAGCGTAGTCATACATCGCCTTGACTTCGCTGTCAGTTGTGCTCATGTTGATCTCTCCGGCAGTCGAGAGTATGAACTCAACTCCGTCATAACCCGCCTTGGCGCATTCTTTTATTGCTTCCTTGTAATCAACATCCTGCTCAAAAGAATATATACTGAGTGATCTTTTCATTGATAATCCTCCGATTATAGTTCTATGACTTTACCGGTCTCAAGAGATTCCTTGATGGCAAGCATTATTCTCACAACGTCTGCGGACTGATCAAGCGGGACAAGATCGCATTCCTTACCGTTTTCCACGCAGTCGGCAAAATAGTCTATCTCTGTCTGATATGCATCCTCATCCTGATTGACCTGTTCGAATTCGGGTGCTTTACCTGTTTCGAATATCACTTCCTGTCTCTTTGCACTCGCGACATCCTCCAGGTTGAGTCCGGCAGAGAGATTGTAATCTACGCTCTTTCCGTCTCCGACTATCCTGAATATCATCGTGAACGGATAATTCTCCGTCATATCGAATGCGCCTTCGATGCAGGCTTTAACACCGTTTTTAAAAGTTATATTTGATATAACATGGTTCCAGCATCCGGTCTCACTCTGCCAGCCTATCGCATATACGCTCTTGGCTTCACCGAATATGAATCTCGCAAAGTCGACATCATGCAGATGGAGATCGAACAGTCCGCCGCCGCTCTTCTCCGGATCTCTGTGCCATGTTGTCCATGTGGGATGCTGAGCGAGCCTTGCTGCATAGACCATTTTTATATCGCCGAACTCACCGGCATCGTAATGCTTCTTTATATTCACATACTCGGGCCAGAAACGTATGACCTGAGCGACCATGAACTTCACGCCCGCAGCTTCCGCAGCTTTTCTCATCCTGTCAAATGATTCGGATGAGAGTGCCACCGGTTTCTCGCACAGTATGTTCTTCTTATACTTGGCTGCAAGCAGCACGAACTTCTCGTGCAGGAAAGTCGGAAGACATATATCAACTATATCTATATCCTCATTTTTGAGCATATCCTCAGCGTCAGCATACCATTTGCATTTATGATCGTCCGCAGCCTTTTTTCCGGCTTCCTCGTTAACATCGGCTATGGCAACGAGATTGACTTTGTCGGAATTGTTGGCAGCTGTTGCATGTGTGCATCCTATAAAACCTGAACCTATGATTCCAATCTTTAGCATGTCCTATCCTCCATAAAAAACACGGCAGCCCCAAGGGACTGCCGGTTAAAGTGTTTTAGTTGCAATCCGCATCCAGCGGGCCGGCCAGTCCCTTTATGAAGAACAGCTTGCCCGGCAGAGTCGGCATGTAGCTCGATGTGATCCACGGTGTGGGGCCGTGTCTTAATGTCGTCCAGAATGAGAGTCCCTGCCACATGAGATCCCTCTCATATGTGCCGTCGCAGCCGCCTATGCAGTAATCAGACTGCAGGAACAGTCCGGGACCGATGGTGTTTGCAAATGCCGGCACCAGAGTCGTCCTTGATTTGAAACTGTGAAGGGCGTTCTGCTCTATC
>CAYRWM010000007.1:0-5666 GCA_964428055.1 uncultured Christensenellaceae bacterium
GTACAAGAGCGCTCATCTCGTAGCCGATCCGAACGAGAGGTTTTCGGAACTGGTCAAGGCGATGCGCCTGTACACGGGACCGTTCCTGCACAACATGGATTCGGTAGCGTGGATGAGCAACGAGGCGATAAGGCTGAGATCCCTGTTCCACGACTGCGTAAAGGAGATCGAGACGCTGGCCGTTGACCTGCAGCTCTACAATGAGCTAAAAGAGGTCGGAAAGTACGCCTGCATCGTGGATCCCTTTTCCGAGTGGGAAGTGCTGGTGCTTAGAGCCCTTACATCCTTAAGCAGATACGAGGAGGCCGAAGCCTACTACAACAAGTCCATCGACCAGTACATAAAGGAATACGGCAGCAACTCCTCGGATTACCTGCGCGAGATCATAAAGAATCTGAGCGTATACATGGTCTACCAGCTCGACAGCATAGACCACATCCAGACAAAGCTTCAGGATACCGAGGAGCTCAAGGAGCGCGGAGGTTACTACTGCTCCTTCCCCATCTTCCAGGAGCTCTACAGGACCGTTGAGAGGGTCATGCAGAGGTCGGGCGACAACATTTACCTCATGCTCTGCACGATAGTGGACGGCAAGGGAAATCCGATACAGAGCGGAAGCAGGCTCGATGAGCTCTCCGACAGACTGGCGGAGGCCCTGCTCAAATCGGTCAGACATTCCGATACAGTCACCAGATACGGAAAAGGACAGTATCTCGTACTGCTGTTCGACACCAGCATGGAGAACTGCAGCGTAGTCCAGCGAAGGATAGACAGCAACTTTATAATAGGGCGTCAGAGGACCGGACTGTCATATTCGGTCAAGAAGGTCATACTCAACAGTCTGGACGAACTTAAGAAACCTGAGAAAACGTAAGGTATGGAAAAAGCGGGAAGCAAGAAAAAACTGCGGATAATAAACGTATATATCATAGCGCTGACGGCGATCGTGTTCATATCTGCCCTTATAATAGTGCACATCGGCGATATAAACACCAACTTCCTGGCACTTCGGGATAACATAACCAATTATTCCGACTATCAGACCGCGTTCTCGGACATGAAGGACGCATCGGCATTCCTGACCAGCGAATCCAGATACTTCGTCGCGACGGGCAACACGGCGCATCTTAACGCCTACATGACGGAGGTGAACGATGTCAAGCGCCGTGAAAAGTCCCTGGATATCATAAGCGGCGGCGATTACGGGAAAAGGCTGTCCGATGATATCGTGCGCGCCACAACGATGTCCGATGAACTGGCGCAGGTTGAGATGTACGCGATGAGCCTGGCCGCCCAAAGCTACGGCATAGATATAAGCGATACCGCTCTTAATGACACGGGCATCGAGCTGAGCAAAGAAGATCTTGCGCTCACCCCCGACGAGCAGAAGGACAAGGCCCTTGACATGCTCTTCAACGATCACTACGCGGAGATAAAAAGCACGATCGAGAGCAGCGTGTACGACGGGACGAGCAAACTCGTCGGACAGATCGAAGCGGACAGTCAGCAGAGTCTTTCCAAACTGAGCGACCTGCTCGTGACCGAGACCGTCTTGACGCTTCTTCTGGTCGGGTGCGCGGTCGCGGCAATCCTCATAACGCTGCTTATGCTCGCCATCCCCATGAGAAAGGGCATAGATGCCATCGGAAAGGACGAAAAGCTCGATACGCGCGGTTCCTACGAATACGCGGCGCTGGCCGAAGCATACAACAGGATGCACGATAAAAAGGCGGTCAGCATGGAAGTCCTGTCATACGAGGCTTCCCATGACGAGCTGACCGGCATATACAACAGGAAGATGTTCGAACAGAAACGCATGGAGCTGATGAGCGGCGACTGCGCTCTCATAATAATCGATGTGGATCTATTCAAGAGCATAAACGACACCTACGGACACAGCACGGGCGATATGGTCATATGCCGTACGGCAAAGCTTCTGTCCGAGAGTTTCAGATCGAACGACTACGTCTGCAGGATAGGCGGCGATGAGTTCGCGGTCCTTTTAAGCAGCATAAAGCCCGGAAACGAAAAGCCCATCCTTGACAAGATACAGACGCTCAGGGATAACCTTAAAAATCAGCCGGATATACCTGAAGTGACACTGAGCATAGGCATGGCTTTCCGTGAAAACGATTCCGCCGATGATCTCTTCAGAAGAGCGGACGCGGCACTATATGAGTCAAAGAGACAGGGCCGCAACAGGACAACGCTTTATTCTCCCGGCATGGAGATGAATAATTAACTTATATAAAGGAACTGAGAAAATGCTGACAATAGATAAACTTAAGGAACTGGGAGCCGACACAGAGAGCGGCATAAACAGATGTGTGGGAAATGAGGATTTCTACTTAAAGATAGTGGGCATGGTCTTAAACAGCGGCGATTTCGACGCGCTTAAGGACGCCCTCGAAAAGGGAGACCTCGATACGGGATTTGAAAAGGCGCACGCGCTTAAAGGCATAGTTTCCAATGCGTCCCTCGACAGCCTCCTCGCCCCCGTCGTTGAGATCACGGAACACCTCCGTGCGAGAGAAGACATGGACTACGCTCCTCTTGTCGATGCCATATTCTCAGAACTCGACAAATACAGGCAGCTTGCACAGGACTGACACAGCATTTTAAGTCCTCAAACACTCCATATAACCGCATATGATTTATTGCCATGCCATTAAAGTGATGATATAATCTTAAATGGTTTTTATTTTTAGTGTTTTAACGGAGGAAAACGATGAAACAGTACAACATAGCAGTAGTCGGCGCAACGGGGATGGTAGGACGCAAGTTCCTCCAGGTCCTCGAGGAAAGACAGCTCCCGGCAAAGGAATACTTCCTTTTTGCTTCAGCCAGGAGCGCAGGCAAGAAGATGAAGTTCATGGGCAAGGAATACACGGTCATGGAACTCACCGAGACCTGCTTTGCCGAGAACAAGATAGATATAGCCCTCTTCTCAGCAGGCGGCGGAACGAGCAAGAGATTCGCTCCCTGCGCTGCCAAGGCGGGCACACTCGTGATCGACAACTCCAGCGCATGGCGTATGGACGATGACGTTCCGCTCGTTGTACCGGAAGTAAACCCGGAAGACATACAGTGGAACAAGGGCATAATCGCAAACCCGAACTGCTCTACGATCCAGGCAGTCGTTGCCTTAAAGCCCCTGCATGACAAGTACGGCATAAAGAGGATAATCTACTCCACATACCAGGCCGTATCAGGCGCTGGACTTGCCGGCTGGAAGGATCTCGAGAACGGGATCAAGGGCGAAGCTCCCCAGAAGTTCCCGTATCAGATATTCAGCAACTGTCTCCCCCATATAGACGTTTTCGAAGACAACGGCTATACGAAGGAAGAGATGAAGATGGTCAACGAGACGCACAAGATCCTCGGCGATTACAATATTAAGGTAACGGCGACTACGGTCCGCGTGCCTGTCTTCAACGGCCACTCCGAGAGCATCAACGTCGAGCTTAAAAAGCCCTTCGATCTTGCTGAGCTCAAGCAGGTCATAGACGACTTCCCCGGCATCGTCGTAATGGACGATCCCAAGAACAACGTGTATCCTCTCGCCATCAAGGCGACAGAACACGATGAAGTCTATGTCGGCAGGATCAGAAGAGACTTCTCTGTCGAGAACGGAATCAACATGTGGGTCGTTGCGGACAACATCCGTAAAGGCGCGGCCACAAATGCCGTTCAGATCGCTCAGAAGTTCATAGAAATGGATAACAAGTAATGGATATAATCATAAGCGGGATACTCGGCAAAATGGGACAGACGGTCCTTAAATGCGCAAACGAGAATGAAGACATAAACGTCATAGCCGGAGTCGATGTAATGGCTCCGGACGTAAATCCGTACGATTTCCCACTCTACGCGGATTTCTGTTCTGTAGCCGAAAAGCCGGATGCGGTTATCGACTTCTCTCATCCCTCGGCCCTGTCCAGCCTTCTCATGTACGCTAAAAGGATGAACGTTCCGGTCGTACTCGCGACAACGGCGTACACAGAAGCGAACATGGACATGATAAAACTGGCATCACAGGAAATCCCCGTATTCTTTTCCGCCAACATGTCGCTCGGCGTAAATCTCATGAAGGTCCTTATCAAAAAGGCGGCAGAAGCCCTGGGCGACGGGTTCGATATAGAGATAACGGAAACGCATCACAATCTCAAGAAGGACGCTCCCAGCGGAACAGCTCTGGCGCTCGCCGACAGCATAAACGAAGTGTTTGACGGAAGTAAGGAATATGTCTACGGCCGGACGCCCGAATCCGGAAAGAGAGAAAAGAAAGAGATCGGCATACACGCCCTTCGCGGCGGTACGGTCGTCGGCGAACATGAAGTATCGTTCTTCGGCAATGACGAGATAATAAAGATATCGCACAGCGCAAGATCCAAATCTGTTTTTGCGGAAGGCGCCTTAAAAGCCGCTGAGTTCATCAAGGACAAAGAGCCCGGCTTCTACGGCATGGAAGACATGATATCTCTGTAGGTACCGCAAAACACAATAAATACTTAGAGGAAAGCACTTAAGGCTTTCCTCTTTTTTTGCCTTTCACTAATTACATATAAGCCCTTATTTTTCACCCTCAGGCTTCTTGGCTCCCCTGCCGCTTATGCAGGTGAATACTACTGCGACTGCGCCGAGGATTACCATCAGCACTGTCCACTGGTCTGTCAGCTGCATCGTGCTTGTTACATCCTCTGTCAGGATGAACGCTATCACAGATGCTATCGCTGCGCCGATCGCTATGAACATTCCCGTGAGGATAGCTCCAATCGGATTCTTCTCCCTCTGTTCTTCAGGTATGTTCTTGTCTTCCTTATTCCTCTTGATGAATGCGCATATGATCGCTATCACTGCGGATGCTATTGCCACTATCATCATGATAAGGTTGATCAGCGCCCAGAACGTTGCAGGTTCTGCAGGTGCCAGCGGTGCAGGCTCGTCCGGGATGATCTCTTCCGGAGGTGTGAGCGGTGCAGGCTCATCCGGAATCACTTCGGGCTCGGGCTCAGGTGCGAGCGGAGTCTCAGGCTCCGGTATATCCTCGGGCTCCGGATCGGGTGCAGGCGTAGGTTCGGGCTCCGGTGTGGGTGTCGGAGGTACAGGTGTGGGCTCCGGTTCAGGAGCTGCCGTTATGGTGAACGTACCCGGTACATATGTTACCGTGTAGTTGCCCTGTGTCGCTACGCCCGAAGGCGTTATCGCGTATGTACCTGCAGTCTCACCTGTAGCACGTGTTACCGTATATGCGACCGTGTCAGATCCTATGAGGCCTGTTACTGTCGCTGTCAAAGTTGGATCATCATCGCCCACTATCTTTGACGCATTGTTCGCAATTACCGTTACCGTAGCAGGAGTAATCGTAAGACTTCCATCCTCAGCAACCTCGAATGTTACCTCAAAGTTATCGTTGTTGTTATAGAACATCTCAGGGAATAGACCCATTCCATATGTTCCGACATTTGTACCTGTAACTACAGCTTCGCCTTCAATGCCGATATCACTTTCATCATAGAGATCACTGCTTATATCAGCAGTATAGCCTTCCACGGTGTGAGACTTGCCATCATAAACTATATTACCCGTATTCTTATTACCCGTGATTATTACCGTAACGTCGATCTTCTTGATCTCCTGGTAACCGTCAGTATATGCGAACGTTA
>CAYRWM010000007.1:5766-62883 GCA_964428055.1 uncultured Christensenellaceae bacterium
CGTTGTCGTAGTCGACGCTGCTCGTGTTGCCGTGCAGAGTGACCGTAACGTCGATCTTCTTGATCTCCTGGTAACCGTCAGTATATGCGAACGTTACCGTACCGAAGTTGGAGTTCAGGTTCTCGAAATCGGCGTCCGTCAGACCCATCATCGTCTTGCCAGCAATCTTACGCGTTGCCGTAGCTTCCTTGCCGGCCTTAAGCTGGAAGTCTGCTTCGGTATAAAGATCACTGCTTATCGAATCTACCGTGTATCCGGTGATCGTATGATCTTCGTTGTCGTAGTCGACGCTGCTCGTGTTGCCGTGCAGAGTGACCGTAACGTCGATAGGATTGATAGTAAGACTACCATCCGTGACTGCAAATCCAGTATTTTTATCAAAAGAGTATCCAGTACTTACTATTACAAATGAATCTTTTGTAAGACCCATCTCATATGTTCCCACATCTTTACCGGACGCACTGGCTGTCTGCTCTTCAGCAAGACTTACTGATACACCGTCCGGTTTTTCAGTAGTCCACTCCCCATCGCCGACTTTATACTCTACTATATATCCAGGATCGGTTCCTTCTGTAGGAACACTCTGTGTCTGGCCATTATACTCTTTAGTGTAAGCTTTGCCAGTTACCTTTATATTCAATGCTGGCTCCCATACCGCATAAAGGTCTTCATACGGCTGTTTCTCATCGGCTGCGACCTTAGTAGCTGCATTGCCGTTAGCATCGGTATAGCCTGAACCTGTATAAATAAGGAAGTCCGCTACTGTACCGCCCTTAGTCTTGGTCCAGCCTTTGAAGGTGTAACCTGTGCGTGTCTGGGCGCCAAGAATATCAACCGCTTCATTGATCTTGATTCCAGTATTGGAACGATAAAGCTCACCCTTGCCATCATGCTCTGTACCATAGTTGCTGTACCAGTCGATATGGGTAGGAGTCTCTACTTCTTTATCCTTATACACAGCTTTCAGCTGTACTGTATAATTATAATTGCCACCTGCAACAACATCACCGGGAGCGACAACAGCACCGGTTGTAGCATCTGTGATCTTAGCATCGCTCTTCAGGATTGAGAACTTCCCACCGGGAAGAACGGTAGTTTCAGTATCTGCATATGCTGTGCCATTCCATGTCTGAAGCACCCAGTGATCAAAGACCTTGTTAGCCGGCGGCGTTGGTGCTGCTCCGGCAATAACGCTTGAGTTATCTTTATAAAGCGCGGTATCTGTCGGCGCATTGCTGCCGCCATCGGCGTCATACAGAACGCCGAGACCGTCAGCTCCGACGATGATCGAACTCCACCTGGCATAGAGATTGAATTCCTTGTTAATCCAAAAACGGTCTACGTCAGCATTAGTGGTTGCGCCGTTACCCCATTTGTCCATGGGATCTGTCATATGAGTAGTCTTATCATATGTAGTAGAGACCGTGGCTTCGTTAAGCACAGTTGCACTGGTGAATGCCTTGGAAAAACCTTCATCCTCATACCATCCGTAGAATTCATATCCCGTGCGCGTACCTGTTGGTACTGATACCTTTCCGCCGTAGGAAATACGGAAGTTCATTGTCTGACTGCTGGATCCCCAATCAAGTGTGGAATCCGTACCCGCATTAGGATGCAAGAAAACACGGTATTGTATCTGTCTCCATTTCGCATAGACCGTTATATTGTTTGAAGGCATAGTGGTAAAGCTATACGGTTGTGTACACTCGTGGTCTATATACCAACCCTCAAATACATAGCCTGCAGGTACAGTATTGGGAGTCTTATTGTTATACTCCGTAGTATCCGTACCATAGGAAATTCCTGTTATCTCCTCCTGGTATCCGATAGGGATTTCATCAGCGATTCGGTTGTTATTGCCGTCGTAGTAGGCACCGTCCATGAAATTTATTTCGTAATTATCACGTGTGTAGTAGAAGCGGATTGTACCACCGCCACTCACGTTTGCCTGCCCGTTAACAAAAGCGGGATCGGAACCAAGCTTGTTATAACCTGTCAGTTCAACAAAATCTTCACTTTCAGTAAAGAAATTATATTTGGCTGGAATAGTATTGCCATACTTAACAAATGATCTACCATTCCATACTCGGTCCGGAGTCTGCCCGGGCAGAGCCTCAACATAGAATTCCATATATTTTGTGGAATAATTAGAACTATTACGTGTGAATGTTACATTTTCGGCCGGCATAATATCGATGTAGACCAGAACCTGATTAAATGTACTGCTGTTATGCGGTTCCCATCTATACTCTGTATTGCCGTTAACGGAAATCGGGAAATTGTCGCCAATAGACTGGCCGTAAAGGGCAGTTATGGTCTTGTAGACTGTCCCCGAGTTTTCATACCGACGAAAAGTAAGAGTATAGCTAGTGCGGTCATAATACACGTTGACTACGGCATTCCCTTCAGGCGCTATGTTTACATTTTGGTCAAATCTGTCCAAATGAAAACCGGTGTACCGATAATTAGTGCCGTTAATACGTGCATAGGCACTATTTCCGTTGCCTTGCTGGCTGACAGTACTTACAGTTGTATTTACGTTTCCCGTCAGACTGATATGCTCCTCATAGTCGTATCCATTCCCTGTAACATTCTGTTTCCAAATGATGATCGTGTATCCAGCTGTACTTTTTGCGGTCCACTTGGCATAGATTGTAGTGGTCTCGCTGAGAGTCCCTCCGAAAGAGAATTCATTGCCGGCTGTGCAGGCAGCATCTTTATACCAGCCGCCGAACGTGTAGCCGTTCCTTACCATTTCAAGGAGCCCTTCGTCGCTCGTGACTTCACCCGATTTAATGAATCGCGGAGCATTATAAGTGGCACCCTTGCCGTTCTCATCAAAGACAAGCCAGTAGCCCTCAGGTGCATCTACAGAAAACTCAACATCACCAGTGATTGTGATCACTTGACCATTCTCATAATAATAAACTGTCTCTCCACCAATTGTTGCAGAATGCGCATTGTTAGGGTACCCTACTATATTGCTTAATCCGTCCGTTGGGATCCAGCCCTCAAAGTTATGGGTGCTATCCGTTGTATAGCCCTGGTTGACAGTATAGGCTGCTTCAGTCAGCCGGCTGGGAGTTTCCGCAACTTCGCTTCCGACTGCAATGCCTTCGCCGTCAACATATGTTACATTAAACTGTTTGAAGATAGCAGGATAATAGGTAACGCTGTCGTCAGCAGTCAGACCTGCTACTGTCGTCATCGCATCAGAACGGATATCGGCAATAGTATAAAGCGTGGAACTGACTGAGTAATTCGGATCTGTCGTCCAGCCCTTGAAGACCTGACCGGCTGGCACAGTCCCTGCACCCGGGTCGTATATGATTTTAGCCACTTCTGCTTCAGAATCAGCAGCCTTTACATACATGGTGGCAAGTTCCGTTGTTCCATTCTTGAATGTCACTGTTAATCTCGGAACTTCTGTCTCAACGACAACATAGACCGAAAACTCAGAGCCATCAAACTTGATCTGCTTTGAAGTCGCTTCGCTCTCGATGTTTTCTATGCTCCCGTCATCTTTCTGATGAAGGACCTCTATATCGCCCTCGGGCATTTCCTTAGGCTTTATGGAAACAATTACCGACTTGCCGTCAGCGGGTTCTATCTCATTGCCGTCCGCATCCTCAAAAGTGATGTCTACAGCTATAGCGCTTTTGATCTCTGTATCGTCATCGATGCCCTCTTCAGCAATTTCCATCGCCTCTTTCTTAGGTACGTCGCGAACGATCAATTTTGTGCCTTCGGGAAGGACTCCAGAATCAGCTTTAACGTTTACGGTAACACCAGAAGAAGAAACCTTTGAAAAACTCTGTGCAGGCATGCTGACTTCACCATCAGCCTCCTCAGCATCCTCAGGCTCATCTGCGGCGGGATCTGACTCATCATCAGCTATACCAGCATCAACAGCCACATCTTCATCAGGGACAGCTTCCGTGACAGCAGCATCATCCGGTTCGGCAGCATCAGGCTCCGCTTCGGCATCTTCCAAAACGGAATCATCCGGACTGTCAGCCGGATCCGGCTCGGATTCGATCTCCTTTCCTGATACATCAGAATCTGCCGTTAAGTCTTCCTGCAGATCCACGGCTGCCGGATCCGCACTCTCCGCGATCTCCGGCACCTCAGCCATTGCACTCTCAACTGTCGGGGTCTCAGCAAACGCAGCACCATACGGCACGACCGTCGCTATCACCAGCAGCAGGGAGACCAGAACGGCTGTCACTTTCATATAAGTTTTTTTGTTTGTTTTTTTAGCATGCTTTTTCATATGCTAACCCTTCCCTTTTAAAAGAGTCTAAAGTTATCGATGTTATAAGTATAGATTAAAAATCGTCATAATTAAAGTCACAAATCCATTTTTTTTGCGTACTTTTATACATTTTTTACTGAATATTCATTTTCTAAACTATTCAAGAGTCCCAACCCATAATAAAACAGTTTCCTACCTTATTATATATAAAGAAGAAAGGAGGGAACATTTCCCTCCTTTCAGGACTAATTATTATTGAGTTCTTCAGGCTTAAGCCTTAACCCTCGATGTTCTCTTTGTCGGGCTTCTTTGCTCCCCTGCCGCTTATGCAGGTGAACACTACCGCGACTGCTCCGAGGATGACCATCAGCACTGTCCACTGGTCGACCAGCTGCATCACGCCTGACAGGTCTTCCGTCAGTATGAATGCTATGACAGCCGCTATCGCTGCGCCGATCGCTATGAACATTCCCGTCAGAATCGTTCCTATCGGATTCTTTTCTCTCTGATCCTCAGGCAGATCCTTGTCATCCTTGTTCCTCTTGATGAACGCGCCTATTATAGCTATCACTGCGGATGCTATAGCCACTATCATCATGATCAGGTTGATGAGCGCCCAGTTAATCATTGGTTCTGCCGGTGCCAGCGGTGCGGGCTCATCAGGTATGATCTCTTCCGGAGGTGCGAGAGGAGTCTCGGATTCCGGTATCTCTTCGGGCTCCGGTGCGAGAGGAGTCTCAGGCTCCGGTATCTCCTCGGGCTCATCCGCTGCCGGCGTCACGTTCCTGCTCGGTGTGGGAGTAGGTGCAGGCGTGGGAGTCGGTGCCGGCGTAGGTTCGGGTTCAGGCTCAGGTGTAGGTTCAGGTGTTACAGGCACAGCTGTTGCCGTATACGTTGCAGTATATGTTGCATTGCCTGTTACAGTCGTAATGGAAGGAGTCCATCCGGCAAACGCATATGTATACTCTGCCGTAGCTGCCTTTGTCGGTGTTGCTGCGTCATAACTCGGTGTCGCACCGTAAGCAACATTAGTGTCTGTCTCAAGAACTGTACCGTTGTCATTCACCCATGTTACCGTGTATGCCCTTACTGTTGATGTATATGATGCGGTATATGTGGCATCCTCTGTCACCTCGACGATCTCGGGGCTCCACTTATCAAACGTATAAGTGTACTGAGCCGTCGCCGCTTTCGTCGGTGTGGATCCATATGAAGGCATCGTGCCTTCAGCGACATCCGTATCCGTTCTAAGGACCGTGCCGTCATCATCCACCCACGTTACCGTGTAGGTAACCGGCGCAGGCTCTGTAATCGTCAGCGTGCCGGGTACTTTAGTGATATTATAATTGTTTGTCGCTTTACCCTCTTCACCGATAGCTACGTCTGTTATCTCAATCTTGTCTTCGTATACGCCGACTTCAGTCTGCTGTCCGAACAACTCCAGCATTGTTATCGCATCATCGCCCTGAAGTCCATCCACCGTGACCTTTTCAGCGATCACTGCGGGATCATCATATGCCGGATCGGCCTCGCCCTGAGGCTCTCCGTTATAGGTGTAGGCCTGATCATTAACTGCTATCGTCAGCTGCGCGGGCGTTATCGTCAGACTGCCGTCTGTTACGCTGAACGTTACAGTGAAGTTGTCGTTGGTGTTCTCGAAATAGTCTTCTTCAAGATCCATATAAGTTGTGCCGACTACAGTCCTCTCGGCTACTGCTTCACCGATGAACTTAATATCGGAGTTAACGTTATAAAGTTCGCTGTCAGCTGTTGCTGTATAACCTTCGACCTTCTGCTCTTCACCGTTGTAAACCTTGTTTTCCTTGTTGCCGGTAATCGTTACCGTCACCTCAAGAGGATTGATTGTCAGCTTGCCGGGGTTGAGCGTTACCGATTCATAGGAAGCCGTTACATCATCACCGTCTGAATTCACTATAGTATATGTGTCAGCGAAGGAACCGTTTTCATAGGTTGCAGCATTCATGCCTTTAGCAGGGGTATAGGTTACTGTCAACACATCACCTGCACAGAGTCCCTCAATAGTGTATTCAGCGTTATCAATCGTTTCTCCTGTACCCGTAGCACTTGTGAAAGAATAACCGTACTGCGTCTTACCATTGTATGTTGCCTTTGCGTCTTTAATGGTTAGTATCAACTCAGGCTTTGTTACTTCCAAAGTTCCCAGCTTTTCAGTGATTTTATAGTTATTAGAATTAACATCGCCCCATGTAATCTCATATGTGTTTTCACTGCTTCCGACTTCGGTCTGACTTCCTGTAGCAGCAACAGTGACCTTGTCTTTATCTGCTTCCACAAGACCCTCAAGGGATGCTTCAGAGTTCGTCAAAGCTTCACCGTCGTAAGGCTTTTCTGCTGATCCTGTTTTCACCGTGAGTTCCGCAGGCAGAATCTGAAGACGTCCAGGACGGACATACAGGCTCACGCTGTAGTTTTCATCTTCGGGAAGATCCGCCAAAGTCAGTCCAAGATCGTAATCATAATCTCCGGCATCGCTCTTAGCGATTATATAATAATGCAATCCAACCGCAGATTCATCATATGTAGCTTTAGACTTCACAACACCCCAAATATCATCCAGATACTCTTCTGCATAACCTTCATGGCTTATCATCACATAATCTTCAACGTCCTTGTTCGGATTAGTAAAGCCAGTCTTGTAAGGATTGCCATTATACGCAGCCCCGGTCCAGCGGTCAGGCTCAATACGGATCGCAACGTTTATTTTAGTCACTTCCAGTGTGCCGGCAATGTAATGGAAAGCATAGTAGCCTTCTGCATGCGTCTTACTCGTCACCGCATTCTTGGGAGTCGCTGTGGCAACACCTGCATTGATTCGACCGTCATTTGTTGAATTATCTGTATTTGCGTATGCAAACTCAATACTGTTTAGACTCTCGCCCTCGGGCAAGCCTTCCACGGCCACCTGATCCGCTAAAGTCTCGGGCAAAGTCAAGGCAGTACCGTCATACTGCTTGCTTAAGCTGGTAGCTGTAATCGTCACCTTCTTCTTATAGAAGAGAGTGAATGTCAGTCCGCCCTGTTCAGCAATAGCTTCTGTTATCTTATAAGAGTCGCCCGCTTCTGTTCCGCTATAGGCAGTTCCCTCAACGGCCTTGTCGAGTACCCAGCCCGTTATGGGCGCACGGGAAAGCGTGTAAGTATTGCCGACCTTTAAGGTTTTAGTATCCGCTGTGGCAATAACTGTCCCGTCCAAATCCACATAGTTAACCGTTACATCGACATGCTTATAGCTGGAGTAGTAGAAATAGAATACGTTCTCATCCTCGTTTGCGGTGAGCACCAAAGTCTTTTCAGCTGCATCGGGGAAGAACTCGACTCCATCAAGTTCAGGGTGATCTGCGTACAGAGTGGTATAATCAACGGCTGCTGCCATCTCTATAACGGAAGCAGTATCACCGGGAACATTTTCCTCTGTCTTTGAGGTTGCTACTGTGATCTCGCCGCCCGTATACTCACTCGGATCAAGTATATATTTTACGGTATAACTTGTCGTTTCAGCCTTAGCGCTGTATACGAAAGTGATCACATTTTCACTATCATTTCCGCTCAGCGTCAATGTGTCACTGTTTTTATTCGGACGGTAACCCGCTACTGCAATCGCTGTCTCCGTGATTTCCTGACCAACAACAAAGTTCGGATTGGTCACTGTCTTGTCCGCCGCCACAGGATTGTCATTTTCATCTACGTAATGCACTACATAGCTGAGCGTCTTTCTTGTCCAGTGTGCATAAACTGTCGTATTTCCAGTGATCTGCATGTTCCAGTCAAACAAGTCACTTCCAGCAGCAGTAGAATACCAGCCGTCGAAAGTATATCCGTCTTTTTCTGGATTTGTTGGCTTAGTGGCTTTACTGTACTTTTCAACTGTCTGTCTGCCAGCGAGTTCAGTTTCCGGATCGTCACCGTCAACATATTTGACCGTATAACTGGGTGCATTCCACTTGGCGTACAGCACTACGTTTGCTGCCGGCATCTTGCTGAACGTGTACTTAGTGGTAAGACCGGAATCTGAATACCAGCCTGCAAACGTATAGTCGCTGTCTACTCCGCACTGAGCTGCCGTGGGAGTCCATGTATACGGCGCCTTGTTAATGTTGGCATCGAATTTTACACTGCTAATAGTATCAAGCAATGTACTTCCATAGTAGTAATCGATCTTGAATGTGTCACGGTCATAATAGAAGGTAGTTGTGTTACCGGAATCAGTCCTCCTTACATATGTATAGCCGTTGATATCCTTGGGTGACAGGCTTTGTCCAGATGTAAAATTGTATGTCTGGCTGTATGCTTCCGATTTTGTGTAACCGTCATCATCAGCATTCTGAAGCATATAATTTACTGTATACGTAACGGTATTCGTCAACCAATAGCCTTGATATGTAATACTGGTTCCACTTGTAGGGAGCATATCTTCTGTAAGAGTTATACGTTTCGTTACATATACGGTATCACCGCCAACAGGAGCCCACCCACTGAAATTAACATTATAGGTTCTGCCTCCATTTCTATAAGTACCGTTACCAGCACTCAGCCATAGAGAGGAGATGTCCTGCCCGAGTTTTGCCTTAAAAGTATATGAGTAATTGTTATTGCCCGTTCTGGATTCTCCGTTCAAAGGAGCAGTAACATCATATGTACTAGAGAACCATCCTCCAGTTGAATACGTGCCTGGTCTGAAATGGAAAGTATATTCAACCAGTTTATAATACACGTATAGCACTGAACTGCCGTCTGCTCTGATCACAACACTGGAAGCCGCATTCTTAACAGTATCCGCCTCCCAGCCTTTGCGTGTGATCACAGGTGCGGAACTCGCCTGAACCGTGTCTCCAACTGTAGCGGTTCCGCTGGCAGAGTTGTCATATACAAAGGAAGACTCTGTACCGGCATCATTATACTTTTCAAACATGTATACTATCGTATAGTTAACATTCTTGCCCGTCCACTTTGCGTAAAGCGTTGTGTCTCTTTCGATGGTCACTGTGCTCCCTGCGGCCTGCGACAGATCTTCGTCCAGATACCAGCCTGCAAAATTATATCCATCTTTAGCCGGTATAGTTGTGGTAACCGGCTGCTCCTTGCCGTACGGAACCGTAGCGCCGCCGACATAACTGCCGCCATTGGTCTCATATGTGAGCTGGAAGTTCTTGCGTGTGTAATAAACATTAAGTTCCTGCTTGGGCTGTCCGTCTATGCCTGATGTTTCAATGGTTGCTCCTTCTGCAAGTTCAAGCACAGCATAGTCAAAGTCTTTGACCGTCGGAGTAACATAACTGTTAAGTACACCCTGAACATCTTCTACCCTTGAGCCTTCAATCTCGGTATAACCATCACCCTCCAGATCCTTTAAGAGATATACATAATCATATACCGCAGTATACGGAACGTATTTTATCCTGACTGTGCATTCCTTATTATTGTCAAAATCATCTTTAACCACCTCAACTGTGGGTTTCTCCGGATAGTAGATCGGAGCTCCCGGGACCTCGTTGGGATCGGTCTGCGTAGTGGGTGGCGCTGTTATCGTATATGGAAGTTCATGTTCTTCGGCTTCCATCAATTCAGTATTAAAGACGACCTCTCCGCTGGAGCCTATATAATAGTATTCCGCTGTTATCTTATATACTGTTATTTCGCGAAATTGAGCTACAGCTGTGAAATTTCCATTAACTACAGTTTCTGCTGTCACTTCTTCACCGGTCTCTTTATTGATCCATTTCTCAAACACCTTGCCGGCAACAAAGGGATCCTGAGGCATAGTGCCGATCGCTTCACCTGCAGAACGGAAATACTGGGAAAGAGTTTCTTTTACCGTTCCGTCATCGTTCAGTACTACAAACTTAACGCTGTACTGGTCCGTTAATTTCGCAGTAAGAGTAAGATTGGATGTAACAGATTCACCACCGGTATACTTAGTCTCTCCTTCATACCAGCCTTCGAAGTCCTTGCCTTCAACAACAGGATCAGCCGGCAACACCAGAGCGTCTCCGGTAAAACATGTATATGAATCATATTCGTCGCTATCGACCATGAACTTAACAGTAAATACATTCTGTGTATACTCAGCCCAGACATCCATATCCGCTGTGACTTTTACACTGTTGCTGAAGTCTCCTTCGCTGTAGACCCATTTGCCAACATTGCCAGCTTTACTAGGCACTGCCGGAATATCATTCAAACAATAAGAGGTATCCACATCCACTGTTTTTGTTGTGACAACAGTTGTCTTGTCCTCTTCATAGAAAGTTACCGTATAACTGATCTTTTCATAATACGGTACTATTGTGATATCAGAAGTTGGAACGTAATCTTCGCCAACTTTTACTACAGGATTCGCAGGAACCCATTCTTCCTGCTGTCCGCCTTGCTGGGAGGTGCCTATTGCCCAGTACGCTTTATAATCTTCACGCGCAATGGGAGCGGGTAACTGACTGCCTATAGCTTCACCCTTTATCACTTCGATCGTCTGGGTAACTTCGCTGTCTCTGTTACGAACTGTTACTGTCCAAACTTCAGCATCAGGATCTCCTGCCTTTGCAGCTTCAACAAGCAACGGGTCCTCATCATCAATTTCCGCTTTCTTTGCATCTTCAATCGATGCAGCCTTCGTTGTTCTCACTGCTTTACCGCCTTCAGGCAATTCTTTAGCATCAGTCTGAATCGATAAGTCTTTATCAGAACCGGCCTTGTCTTTATCTGCAGCAGGCAGCTCCTCATCAGAACCAGCCTCCCCTCCAGTCACTACAGACAGATCCTCTTCAGAACCGGATTTGACATCATCTGAAATAACATCAGCATCTGCTTCTTCCGCTTCCTCGAAATCCTCGGTTCCATCGGCGTTGCGCAAGACCATATCATCTGCATCCGTGACAGCGTCCGGTATCTCTACAACTGCAGAGACCTCAGCAGCTTCATCAAACGCATTTTCAGCAAATGCCGCACCATACGGAACTACTGTTGCAATCACAAGCAGCATTGAAACCAATATGGCTATAGCCTTGACGTATGCCTTTCTCTTTGATTTTCTAATGGGTTTGTATTCCTTCATGGTAATGCTCTCCCTCCAAAGTATTTCCTTCTATAAAAAAGTCTAAAACTCTTGATGTTATAATCATACCACATATTTGTCATAAAATGCGTCACAAAAAGCGTATTTTATGCGTTTTTTTGCTGATAATTCACAAAAAAAGTGAAAATCTCCTATAAAATTGTTAAGTTATATTATATTTTAACATACCTTATTATATATAAGGCTCTTTACGGCTCTTTTGGAGGACCCCTTCTGCAAACCGTTTTAATAAGCCGAAACAGGTCTTTTGAGGTGTCATCAGGGGTATAGATCGCGCTTGAAAACAGCAGAAAACAGGGTGTACTACTAGGCATAGTACACCCTGTTTTTTAAAGAAAAACCGTGTCCTGTACGTGACAGAACACGGTTTTGTACGCCTTGGATCCACTTAAGCTGTCAGTCAGTTTCCCTGACACTCACACCACATAAAACCGCTTACGCGTTCCAGAGCTTTGTGATGTAATCTGCGCTGGCTCTCAGCAGTTCGGGTGTGCCCGCGACCTCAAGAGTAGAGTATCTGATCTCTTCCCTGTCCTTCAGGACCTCTATGACACCCGCTATGTCTATGCAGCCGGTACCGACTTCGATCGTAGAGAATCCGCAGCCGAATACCTTGCCTCTCTTCTCAAGCCACTCGGGACCCAGATCCTTCCAGTGGATATGATATATCTTGTCGTGATACTTCTTGGCAAGATCCACCGGGTCGCTGCCGCCTAGCCATGAGTTTCCTGTATCGAGATTGACGCCCAGAGCTTTCGGGTTGTCCAGAGCCTCCATGACGTCGCCGATTCCCTCAACGGTATCCGTCAGAGGTCCGTGCGGCTCGAATATGATATGTACGCCGTAGTCTTCAGCCATGCGGCAGGGCATGTACAGTTTCTCGGCGGCAACGAAAACCTTCTGCTCGTATGTCAGTTTTTTGGCCCATTCGCTCTTGGCGAACGTCTCTGTCGTAACAACGTCCCTGATACCGATCGCAGCCGCGAACTTTATGGCCTTCATTATCTCGGCCGTTCCGTAGTTAGCGGGACTGGAGGGCTCCAGCAGCGTCGCGTGAGCGGACAGAGTCATTATCTCGAGTCCGTACTTGTCGAACGTCCTCTTTATGTCGAAGGGATTATCGTCCAGACTGACCGACATGGACAGACCGGCAGACGCGAACATGCTGCCGCCCGAATGCGTATCGGTTATGTCAGCGCATTCGAATCCCGCTTCCTTTGCGAGCCTTAAGTTGTTCTCAAGACTAGTATAGGGCTCCATAGCAAGAAATACTCCAACTTTCATTTTGTCATCTCCTTATGTGTTAGTTATATATAAAGATTATTTGTCTCTTCCGAGTATGGCGAACATGTTCTTTTTGTATTCCTCAACTCCGGGCTGATCGAAGGGGTTGCATCCCTGCATATACCCTGAGATACCGCAGGCTGTTTCAAAGAACACCACCAGTTCGCCGAGAACGGTTTCATCTATCTTATCAGTCGTGATCGTGATAACGGGAACGCCGCCTGATATATGGGCCTGTTTCGTCCCCTCGAAAGCGCCTTTAAGTATGTCGCTGTAGGTGAATTTCTCAGTGTACGCCAGACCGTCGTCGTTGCTGTCAAGATGCGGGAGCTTTATCGTCTTTGAGCAGCAGTCAAAAACGAGCATGGTCTCCTGCAGTATCCGGAGGCCCTGCTGTATGTACTGCCCCAGGGAATGGAGATCCGCTGTTATCTGGCATGAAGTGGGATATATCCCTTTTCCGCCCTTGCCTTCGGACTCGCCGTAGAGCTGCTTCCACCATTCGGCAAAAAAGTGCGCCCTCTCGCCAGGGTACGACAGTATCTCGACCGTCTTGCCCGCGTCGTACAGTACGCGCCTCGCGGCGGCGTATGTTACGGCCTTATTGTCCAAATCTTCCTTGAGCATCTCGTCCATGGCGGCCTTTGATGACTTCATAACCTCATCTATGTCTATGCCCGATACCGCGAGCGGAAGGAGTCCCACGGGTGTGAACACGCTGTATCTGCCGCCAACATCGTCCGGTATCACAAACGTCCTGTAGCCTTCGGCGTCGGCTATGCCCTTAAGGACGCCCCTCGCCTTGTCGGTGGTGCAGATTATGCGCTTTTTCGCTTCCTCGGCGCTGTAGTGACGGTTTATATAGTCCCTGAATATACGGAACGCGAGAGCCGGCTCGAGCGTTGTGCCTGATTTTGAAATAACGTTCACGTAAACGCTCTTTCCTTCTATGAGCTCCAGGAGTTCCGCCGTGGCGTCGCCCGAGATTCCGTTGCCCGCAAAGTAGATGAGCGGCTTTTTCGTTTCGTTGAACCTGATGGACCTTATAAGCTCTATCGCCATCCTACTGCCGAGGTACGATCCGCCTATGCCGATTATTATAAAGACATCGGCGTTTTCGCGTATCTCCGCGGCCGTTTCCTTTACCCTTGCGTATTCTTCATTGTCATAGCTGTACGGAAGATCCAGCCAGCCCGTGAAGTCCGAGCCTTCGCCTGTCCTGTTCTTAAGCGTCTGAAGGGCTTTTATAGCGCCTTCTCTGTCGATCTTGGACGGATCGACCACGTTGGATATGCCGCTGATATCAATGTTTAACATTATCCACTCCTATCTCCTGCCGGTCTCGCCGGCGAGCTTCATATATTTTACGGACACTTCGTCCGTTAAAAGACTCCTGTCGCATCTCCACTTCCAGTTTTTGTCATTGCATGTGCCGGGCGTATTCAGCCTCGCGTCATCGTCCAGCATCAGCATATCCTGCAAAGTGATCATCACCCACGGGGCTTTGCTCTCAAACAGCCACCTTATCGCTTCCTCGGCCCTCGCCCTCGCGTCTTCCGGATTAAGGTTCAGCTTGTACCAGGCGAGTATGGGATGGTTGTCATGCGTCCCTGAGCAGAATATCCTTCCGGACATCTCTTCGTCCGTCATCTCCTGCATCTCGTTAGCGGTAAACTGCCAGACGTTCATGCCAGGATACCCTGTGAGCTTTAAAAGGTTGAACACTCCCGGATCCAGTATGCCCAGATCCTCGGCTATTATGCCGACTCCCGATACCTTGGAGAAAAGATCGGATCCTACGCCCTGCTGCCAGTATCCGAACTTAGGGCTTATGCCCTGAGGGACGTAGAAGTACTCTGAAAAGCTCCTGAAGTGATCCAGCCTCACATAGTCGAACCTCTCGGCGCAGATGCGGAAGCGGCTCAGCCACCACTCGTAGCCGTTTTTCTTCATGCTGTCCCAGTCGTACAGTGGGTTGCCCCAGTCCTGTCCCTCGGGAGTGAAGCAATCCGGCGGAACGCCCGCATGGGCCCTTAAGTGTCCGTCGGGCCCCACGTGGAAATCGCCTCTGTGAGCCCACAGATCGGCGCTGTCCGGCGCGACGTATATGGGCATGTCGCCGACAATCTCAAGCCCCTTTTCGTGGGCGTGATCCAGAAGGCGCTGCCACTGTGTGAAAAAGCAGTACTGCTGCCTTTTTATTTCATCCATCCTGCCGGAATATACGGTTTTGAGACCTTCGAGATCGATCCTGTCTCTCTCGTTTTCCGGCCACTCCTGCCAGGCAGCCATACCGTTCTTTTCCTTGATGGCGGTATAAAGAGCATAGTCGTCCAGCCAGTAGCTGTTACTTAAGCAGAATTCACCGTAACCGTCCATGGACGGGAGTTCATCTGTATTTATAAGATCCGGGTTTCCCGCAAACACGGCGGGGCTGTGATAGGGAGAGTTCCCGAGTCCGGTGGGATTTAACGGCAATACCTGCCAAAGCTTTATCCCGGAAGCCGCAAGAAAGTCGGCAAACTGCTCTGCGGGCGTGCCGAGACATCCTCCCGGGACAGACCCTATATGGCATATTACCCCGGCGCTCCGCTCCAGCTTTTCCTTCCTCGGAGCTTCTTTTCGCAGCAGTATCATTTTGACGGACAGCGGGTCCGTGAAGAACTCCAGCTTTCCGTCCTTTATCTCTATCTCTTTTGAATCCAGCAGCTCAAGAGCGTAGGTCTCGTCAACGTCAACTGTGACCTTTATGTGCTCCGTGTAGCTCCTGTTTACGGCCGTCAGTATCCGCTCATCCGCGTCAGAGCGCATGACGCAGTACACGTCGTCTCCCACGGAAAAAGCGTCGAAACAGCCGTTTTTCAGCACAGGATGCTCTCTGTATATGAGGCCCAGCATACGGTAGTGGTATGTGAGCTCCGTATCCTCATGTCCCCAGGGGAAAGCACCCCTGTTGTAGGGATCCGTATGCCCCTGCATGCCGGCTTCGTCGCCGTAGTATATGCAGGGCACTCCCGGTGTCGCGTACTGCAGAGCGGACACCATCCTGAGTCTCTTTTTCGCTATGGCGTAGTACCATTCGGAAAGAGTGAAATCACGTCTCTCCTCTTCGGGCACGTCCCCCGCTTCACCGAGAACGGTCATTACGCGCGTCCTGTCGTGTCCGCCTATAAGATTAAGGCATCCGTAGTAGTTTTCCCTGGGGTAGTTTTCTTTCAGGCTCAGCATGCGCCGTACGTATTTTCCGGCGGGCTCCTCATTCATTATGAAACCGAGCGTCGCTTTTCTGAACGGATAGCTCATGACGCTGTCCAGCTCATGACCGGAGAAATACTGCCTTAAAATCCCGTAGCTTATCTTGTTGCTCGCGTCCTCCCAGACTTCGCCTATCAGGAGATCGTCCTCACTCTCTGACTTGACCGCACTTCTCACTTCCCGGATGAAAGAATCCGGGAGCTCGTCCGCGACGTCCAGTCTCCAGCCGGACGCTCCGCACCTGAGCCATTTCTTGAGTATGCCGTTTTCACCGCATATGTACTCTCTGTATGAGGGGTCATTCTCCTCTACGTTCGGAAGATCCTTTACGCCCCACCAGCATTCGTATCCGGGTTCCTCGTCCCTGAAGCGGTACCATTTCCTGTATGGGGAATCCTCGTCTCCCCAGGCTCCTCCGCCGTAGTTTCCGTATCTGTCGAAATACCTGCTGTCCGCTCCCGTGTGCGAGAAGACGCCGTCCATTATGAGTCTTATCCCCGCGTCCTTAAGCGCGCCGCACAGGCTCCTGAAAGCTTCCTCGTCGCCCAGCATGGGGTCTATGGTCTCATAGTCCGCCGTATCATATCTGTGGTTTGAAGCGGATTTGAAGACCGGATTCATATATACTGCCGTTATCCCTAATGACTTTAAGTATGGTATCTTTTCCTCGACGCCCCTGAGAGTCCCGCCGTACAGAGTCCATTCGGTTACGTTTCCGTCCTCATCCTTTACGTAATAAGGTCTCTCGTCCCATTTTTCTGCGAATCTCCTGCCCTGGCCTCTTCTGCCGGCGGGATATTCCGCATCCTGTTTTCTCTGTTCAAAATCAGATCCTCTTGAGAACCTGTCCGGGAATATCTGGTATACTGTGGAATCCTTATACCATCCGGGGACTTCCGACGCGTCATACACAGTTATCTGATATGAGGGAGGCAGCTCACTGTATGTGCCGCCCTCTCCGCCGAAGCAGTCCCAGGCATTGCCGTAGTACTCGGTTTCACCGTCTTCCTCAGCTATGAAGCAGTACCATACGACGCAGGGTTTTCCGGGTACGACATAACAGATGGAAAAGTCCTCTCCGTCCCTTTCCATAGGAAGGACGGTCTCTTCCCCATCTGTCCATAGTCTTAAGTGAACCGTATCGGCGTCCGGTGCCCATATCCTCAAACGCACCTCCGAACCAGACGGAACGGCGCCGAACGGGTCTCTGTATTCTGTGTTTCTTGAATCGTGATATAACCGCAAGGCTAACCTCTCAGGAGCTCATCGTAGAGCCTTCTGTACTTGACGGCCGAATTATGCCAGCCGAAATCCGTGGCCATAGCGGTCTTCTGCATCTTTACCCAGTTATCGTGGTTGTTCTCCCACACATCCAGTGCGGACTCGACTGTACGCCAGAACTCGTGGGCATTGTAATTTGAAAAACTGAAGCCGTTGCCCTCGCCCGTGAACTTGTTGTAGGGCTGTACGCTGTCCTTGAGACCTCCCGTCTCGCGCACCAGCGGCAGCGTGCCGTAGCGCATGGCTATCATTTGAGTTAAGCCGCACGGCTCGAATCTGGAAGGCACGAGCATGACGTCGCTCGCGGCGTACATCCTTCTCGACATGCCTTCGTCAAACATTATCCTCGCAGCCACGTGGTCGGGACATTTTCCCGCGTACCAGCTGAAGGCTTCCTCGAAATTGGGTTCGCCCACTCCGAGTATCGCAAGCTGCATGCGCCTTCCTGCGAACTTGGGCAGGTTGTAGGTTATAAGATCGAGGCCCTTCTGCTCGGTAAGTCTGCTTATGACCGCAAACAAAGGTATATCCGGATCCTGCGGGAGTCCGAACTCCTTCTGCAGGAGAAGCTTCGCTTCCGCTTTCTTATTGAGGGTGTCCGCCGTGAAATGCACGGGTATCTGCAGATCCGTCTCCGGATCGTATCTCTTGTTGTCTATGCCGTTCAGTATGCCGGACAGCACGTCGCGTCTCCTCGCGAACAGCCAGGACAGGCCCTCGCCGTAGTAGGGAGAGCATATCTCGCCCGCGTACGTGGGAGAGACAGTCGTAACCCTGTCGGAATATATCACGGCTCCCTGAAGGAAGTTGACGGCCTCGCCCTGCATTATCTGATGCGCGGCTGAGGTGTTCATAAGACCCAGAACATCCCCTAACAGCATACCCGAATACTTGCCCTGGAACTTCAGGTTGTGTATCGTGAACACCGTCTTTATGTCCCTGTATTTCGGATGATCGTTGTAGAACTCGCGCAGGAACACGGGCATGAGCGCCGTGTGCCAGTCGTTGCAGTGGAGTATCTGCGGCTCGAAGTCCACATATTGAAGGAACTCCAGGGCCGCCTTTGAGAAGAACGCGACTCTCTCGCCGTCGTCGAACTCGCCGTACACTCTCCCCCTGGAGAAATAGTACTCGTTGTCGAGGAAGTAATACGTGATGCCGTTGCGCTTAAGTTCCCACAGACCGCATCCCTGGTCTCTCCAGGACAGTCTCACCTTGAACTCCGTTATGTATCTCATCTTCGATACATATACGTCCGGTATGATATTGAGTTTTGGCAGCACTACGCGTATGTCGTACTTTGCCGTCTTTATGTACTGCGGCAGGGACCCCGCCACGTCGCCGAGACCACCCGTCTTTGAGAAGGGCTCGGCCTCGAACGCCGCGAACAGTATTCCGATCCTGCCTGTCTTTGATACGTTTTCCATATTACAGCTCTTTATTCTTTCCTATTATGAACGGAGTCTCTCCGCCCTCGATCCTGACGCCGTTCTGCACCGTCACGTACTTGTCGCATATGGCGTTCGTTATCTCGGCGTTCTCGCCAATCACGCAGTGCTGCATCAGTATGCTGTTCCTCAGTTTCACGCCCTTCTTTATGACGGAAGATCTGAATATGATGCAGTTTTCAACCTCACCGTCTATAATGCAGCCGTTAGCGACCAGAGACTGCTTTACCTTTGACGATTTTGAGTAATACGCCGGTGCCGTATCCTGAGGCTTGGTCAGGATCGGGTTGTCACCGCCGAACAGTTCGTCCGACACGTCCTCATTTAAGAGATCCATGTTGGCCTGCATATAGTCGGCTGCAGTATCGATTATGCCGGTATAGCCGCCGAACTCGTACGCCCTAACGTTGAGGTTGGTCAGGTTCCTCGCTATTATCTCAAGCAGATCGAAGTGCGGCATTGAAGCGTACCACTCCATGAACCTCTCTATGTACTTGGTCCTGGCTATGAAGCAGTCGAGGAAATAGTTGTCGCAGCCGGCCGTGGCGTAGTGTATGCTCTCAACCTTGCCGCTGTCAGATATGTCGAAGTAAAGACCTTTCTTCTTTTCCTCGCCGTCCAGTTTCTTGAATACGAGCGTCACCGTGGCGCCGGTCTTTTCATGCTCTTCGATCAGAGGTCTGAAATCCATGTTCATTATGACATTGGTCCCGCAGAAGAGTATGTTCTCGGCCTTTTCCCTCGTTATGAAGGGCTTGTTCTGTATGAGATCATTAAGCAGGAACTTTGTCTGGGACTGTATGCCGAACGGAACGCCGGGCAGTATGAACAGTCCCCCGACCTTCTTGGAAAGGCCCCAGGCCTTGCCTGTTCCCACGTGGTCTATCAGAGACCTGTACATGTAAGGGGAAATGAGGCCCACGGTCTCAAGCCCCGAATTGACCATATTGGACAGCGGGAAGTCCACTATCCTGTATCTGCCCCCGAACGGGAGCGAAGCGAATGATCTGTTTACGAGCAGAGGCCCGAAATCATCGCTGCCGTAGTTGCCGGAGATTATGCCTATTGTCTTGTTCATAATGCATCCCTCCTTTATTAACGTCTTTCGGCAAATTCGCTTGCCGCGCCGATGACGGCTATCTTGCCGTCCTCGCCCTTTATGGTAGAGCCGGCCTTGACGGCCACGCCCTCATTGATTATGGCTTTGGTTATCCTGCAGTTCTCGCCGACCGAAGAATTCGGCAGGAGTATGCAGTCCTTGATAAGAGCGCCTTTTGCTACCTTCGACCCGGAGCTCAGGATCGAATCCCTTACCTTGCCCTTAACGACGCAGCCGTTGCAGACCATGCTGCCCGTTACCTGTCCCGTGGGCGATATATAATGCGGGGGATCTATTGAGGGATTTGAGAAAACGACCATGTCGCCGTTGACTATGTCAAACCCGGAGCCGGGTCTCATCAGATCCATCTGAGCATCGAAGTAGCTCTCGATCGTTCCGACGTCCTTCCAGTAGCCCTCGAAGCGGTATGCGAAGAGGCGTTTGCCCTCGGACAGGAGCATCGGGATTATGTCCTTTCCGAAGTCGTTGTCCGAACTCTCGTTCTCGTGATCCGCATTGAGCGCTTTCTTTAAGACCGGCCATGAGAATATGTATATGCCCATCGAAGCGAGATTGCTGTCGGGATTCTTGGGTTTTTCCGTGAACCTGGTGATCTTGTCGCCCTCATCCACGGACATGATGCCGAAGCGGCTCGCTTCCTCCATCGGTACCCCTATGACGGAGACCGTGAGGTCTGCATTGTTTGCCTTGTGGTAATCCAGCATCTTCTTGTAGTCCATCTCATAGAGATGATCGCCTGAAAGAATCAGTACGTACTCCGGATCATAGGAATCGATGAAATCCACATTGTGATAGATCGCATCGGCCGTTCCGTTGTACCATGACGCCCCGACCTCGGTCGAGTACGGCGGCAGTATATGGACACCGCCCGTAGATACGTCCAGATCCCACGCTTCGCCCGTACCGAGGTACCGGCTCAAGATCATCGGTCTGTACTGAACGAGCACACCTACCGTGTCTATCCCGGAGTTCACGCAGTTCGAGAGGCTGAAGTCGATTATACGGTACTTCCCTCCGAACGAGACCGCGGGTTTCGCGATCCTGCGCGTGAGCGCGCCCAGACGGCTGCCCTGACCTCCGGCCAGGAGCATAGCTACACATTCTTTTTTCTGCATCATATATCCCCTCACTTTACATAACAAGATAATATTTATGCATAAGCGCAGGGAGGTCTTCTACAGGTGCCAGATCTCCCCTGCGTATTCTCTTATCGTTCTGTCGCTTGTGAAGTAATATGATCCCGCTATATTGGCAAGGGACATTGCCTGCCATCTCTTCCTGTCACGGTAGACTTCTCCGAGTTCGAACCATGCGTCCACATAGGGCCTGAAATCCTTCAGCACGAAGTATTCGTCGTTGCGCTGCAGGAGTTCGTCGTAGATGCCCCAGAAATTACATCCGCTGTTCTTGAAGAAGTCGTTGACGAGCTGGCTTGTGAGGAGTTTAAGACCCTCATCCGAATTCATGACGTCATTCGAACTGTACCCGCCGAATCTGTAGTACTGCATAACGTCATCGGCACGAAGACCGAATATCTTTATGTTGTCCTCTCCGGCGTGGTCCTTTATCTCCACGTTTGCCCCGTCCAGCGTGCCGAGCGTCACGGCTCCGTTCATCATGAACTTCATGTTGCCCGTGCCGCTCGCTTCCTTGCCCGCGGTGGATATCTGTTCGGATATCTCCGCGGCAGGATAGATGAGCTGCGCGTTTGAAACGCAGAAGTTCTCAATGAACACTACCTTTATGCGCCCGTTTACGTCGGGATCCGAGTTCACTGTATCAGCGACGCTGTTGATGAACTTTATTATCTCTTTTGCGTACGTATAGCCCTGAGCCGCCTTGCCCGCGAATATGAACGTATAGTTGTTTATGGGCAGGCTCGGGTCCTTCTTGAGCTCGTTGTAGATATGCAGGACCTTTAAGGCATTCAGGAGCTGTCTTTTGTACGCGTGTATCCTTTTTACCTGTATGTCGAACACGGAATCGGGATCGACAGTTATATCGGTCGTCTTTTTAATGAAATCGGCAAGACGCAGCTTGTTCTCCCTCTTGACTCTCGCGAGGGCATCCAGAAAACCTTCGTCTCCGGCAAAATCACGAAGGCGCTCCAGTTGCTGCATGTCCGTCATCCATCCGTCGCCTATGACTCCCGTTATGAGGGAAGCGAGGCCCGGATTGGATTCTATCAGGAATCTCCTGTGGCTTATGCCGTTGGTCTTGTTGTTGAACCTGTCGGGGAAAATCGCATTAAAATCCCTGAACACTTCGTTTTTCAGTATCTCAGAGTGCAGTGCCGCGACGCCGTTCACCGAATGGCTGCCTATTATGGACAGGTTTGCCATCCTGACTTCGCCGTCCCAGAGGACTGCTGTCGCGCTGTGTCTCGCGAAGTTTCCGGTCGCGAAGAGCATGTCTCTCCAGCGTCTGTCTATCTCCTCCACGATCATGTACACTCTCGGAAGCAGCTCCCTGAAAAGATCGATGGACCATTTTTCAAGAGCTTCCGGCAGCACGGTGTGGTTAGTGAAGGACATCGTCCTCACGGTTATGTCCCACGCCTCGTCCCACTCGAGACCTTCCTCGTCCAGAAGACGTCTCATGAGTTCGGGTATGCACAGTGTCGGATGGGTGTCGTTTATGTGTATGGCGACTCTCTCCGGGAACTCCTGCCAGTTGTTTCCGTACAGGGACTTGAATCTGCGGATGATGGAGCTCAGGCCCGCGGACACCAGGAAATACTCCTGCTTGAGCCTGAGCTTCCTTCCTATACCGTCGCTGTCCTCGGGATAGAGTATGCACGTTATGGCCTCTATGTCGCTCCTGACCTTTCTCGCAGCGGCATAGTCGCCCGCGTTGAAGGCGTCCATGTCGACGGTATCGTTGACGGGCCTGGCGTCCCACAGATGCAGAACGTTCACGTCCTCGCCGTTAAAGCCTATGATCGGCACGTCGTACGGTATCGCGCGCACGCTTGTATATCCCTTGTGCTCAAAGTAGAGTTTGCCGTCCCTGAACTCCCTGTCGATGTAGCCTCCGAAACGCACTTCGGCCGAAGCGTCAGTCCTCTTCTCCTCCCACGGATAGCCGTCCGACAGCCATGCGTCGGGCAGAGCCACCTGATAGCCGTTATCGATCTTCTGTCTGAAAAGACCGAAATGATACCTTAAGCCCATGCCCACGCCGGATATGCCGAGCGATGCCATGGAATCCATGAAACATGCCGCAAGTCTTCCGAGACCGCCGTTGCCGAGGCCCGGGTCCTTTTCGACCGCGCAGATCTCATCGAGATCCTCACCGAGGTCGGCAAGGCCTTCCCTGACCATGTCGCGGACACCCAGATTGACCAGATAGTTGTTGAGAAGCTTGCCTATCAGAAACTCCATCGAAAAATAATAGACCTTCTTCTCACGGTTGTTCTTGTGTCTCTCGGACGTGCGAGTCCTTATCTCGGAAGCGCTGTCCTTGACCACGTGTACGAGATTGTTGTACTTTTCCTGAAGAGTGCAGGAATCGAGAGACTTCTCGTAAGCCTCCCACAATCTCTTTTCAAACCGTTGTTTGAAGTCTTCCTTATTGGCAAAAACCAACTTTTCCTCCTCCTATTTTGTAAATCGTTTAAATATGGAACCGCCGAGCGGCGGAACTGTAACTAAGATTGAATAGGGCTTACCGTGATACGGCACGGATTCAGCCTTAAATGCGCCCTCGTTTACGACGCCGCTGCCGCCGAACTTTTTATCATCGGAGGACAGCAGTTCGCGGTAAACGCCTTTTTTGGGCACGCCGATACGGAATCCCTCTATGGGATTCACTTCGCTGTTAAGTATCGTTATGAGCAGTTCTCTCTCGCTCTCGTTCTTTCTTATGTACGAGTAGACGCACTGCTCTGAGTTGTCGGCGTCGATCCATTCGAAACCGCGCCAGTCGTGATCGCACTCCCAGAGTGCCTTTTCCTTAAGATACAGATTATTGAGGGCCTTTATGAACTCCCTGTGCTTCGCGTGGGATTCATAGTCGAGCATGAACCACTCGAGCCCTTCGGTGTATTTCCATTCGATGAACTGTCCTATCTCATTGCCCATGAAATTGAGCTTGCCGCCGGGATGCGTTATCTGGTACATGGCGAGCAGCCTGAGGCCCGCGAACTGGCGCCAGTAGTCGCCGGGCATGCGCCCTATGAGAGAGCACTTGCCGTGCACGACCTCGTCATGAGAAAGAGGCAGTATGAAGTTCTCGTTGAAAGCGTACATCATTGAGAACGTGAGCATGTCATGACAGCCCTTGCGGTACGGGAAATCGGCCTGCATGTAGTGCAGGGTGTCGTTCATCCATCCCATATCCCACTTGTAGTGGAATCCGAGTCCGCCGTCCTTGGGCGGGTACGTAACGAGCGGCCACGCCGTGCTCTCCTCGGCTATGAGACATACGCCGGGGAAGTACTCCCCGACCATATCGGACAGGCAGCGCAGGAATTCCATGGCTTCGAGGTTCTTTTCCTCGCCGAACATGTTGTACTTCTTCTGCGCGGGATCGTCTATGCCGAAATTGAGGTAGAGCATGCTGGACACGCCGTCCACGCGGATGCCGTCGGCGTGATACTGTTCAAGCCAGAACATGGCATTGGACAGAAGGAAGCTCTTGACTTCGCCCCTGCCGTAATCGAACTTGAAGGTGCCCCAGTTCGGGTGCTCTTCGTTCTCGTACAGCATATGACCGTTGAACTTCGCGAGGCCGTGAGCGTCGCGGCAGAAATGCCCCGGCACCCAGTCGAGTATGACGCCTATGCCCGCCGCATGGCATGTATCTATGAGATACATGAAGTCCTCGGGCGCTCCGTACCTTGACGTAGCGGCGTAGTAGCCCGTCGTCTGATAGCCCCAGGAGCCGTCGAACGGATGCTCCATAACGGGCAGTATCTCTATATGCGAATACCCCATCTCCTTAACGTAGGGGACGAGTTCGCCGGCGAGTTCCCTGTATGTATAGAATCTGTCGGTGTTGTCGGGATCGGGATCGTCAGTCTCATGCTGCATCCATGATCCCAGGTGAACTTCATATATGTTCTTGGGCGTCTTGAAATGATCCGTCTTCGCCCTCTTCGTCATCCATCTCTTGTCATGCCATCTGTATTTAAGGGTATGCGCAATCGAAGCCGTAGCAGGTCTCTGCTCGGCATAGAAGGCAAAGGGATCGGCCTTGTAGAGCTTCTCGCCCATATCTGTGACTATTATGAACTTGTATCTGGTATCTTCGGGAAATCCCTCTATGAACCCCGTCCACACGCCTGTGGAAGCAACGGGTGAAAGGAACCATCCGTTGTCCGACCAGCCGCAGAAATCTCCGGTTACGCACACGGAAAGCGCGCCTGGCGCCCACACGTTGAACTGCGCGCCTTTCTTTCCGTTTTCCTTTATGAAATGCACGCCGAAAGTCTCGTACATGTGATAGTAATTGCCCTCGGCGAACAGATAAAGAAGATCGTTGTCGAGTTTTGCTGATTCGTTGCTCATAAAGGCCCCTCAAAAACATTTAGGCGCTTAAGAAACGCGCCTGACGGTGGATTATCATTTAAACCGAAAAGGTATATTTTTATACATTAGATTATATAAAAAAAGGGCCTCTCAGTCAAGGAAGAGGCACCCCTTTGTGCGCTTTTGTGCAGCGTCCGAAAACGCTGTTTTTTTCTATCTGACCACCTCGTACGGCCAGTCGTAGATCCCTCCGAAATCGTACACGTCCGAATATCCGAGTTCCATGAGCGTCACTGCGGCCTCGGCGCTCCTCCTGCCTGTCCTGCAGTACAGAAGATATGTGGCGTCCTTGTCGGGGATGACGCCTTCCGCCTTCTGCCGTATAGTCTCATTGGGAAGAAGCAGGGCTCCTTCAATATGGCCCTCGTCATATTCGTCCTGCCTTCTCACGTCGACCACCGTGACGCCGCCGGCGTCCATCATCTCTTTTGCTTCTTCGGCCGATATCTTTTTATATCCGTCCTGCGCGCATGACGCAAAAAGGACCATTAAGACCGTCACCGACGCTATCAGCAGCATGATACTCTTCCGCATCATCAGAACAGACCCGATATCCTTCCCTTTGAATCTATGTCTATCTTTTCAGCGGAAGGAACCTTAGGCAGACCCGGCATGGTCATTATATCGCCCGTCAGGACAACGATGAACCCCGCACCCGCGGAAAGGCTGACGCTCTTTACGTGCACCTTGAAGTCCTCGGGCCTTCCCAGGACCTTCGGGTCATCGGTCAGGGAGTACTGCGTCTTCGCCATGCATATGGGCAGGTGATTGAGACCCAGTTCCTCTATCCTTGCGATCTGTCTGTCAGCCTCGACGGAATACTGAACGAACTTGCCGCCGTACACCTTGTTTACTATCTTCTTGATCTTGTCCCTTACGGGCAGTTCAGTGTCGTAAACGTACCTGAAGTGGCTCTTCTGCTCGGTTAGGTCAAGCACCTTTGAAGCGAGGTCCAGAGCGCCTTCGCCGCCCTTTTCCCAGACTTCCGAAAGAGACACGGTCACGCCGTGCTCTTCGCAGGCTTCCCGAACGACTTCTATCTCGGCATCCGTATCGGACGGGAATCTGTTTATGGCAACCACCGCCGGAAGACCGAACACCTTGGTCACGTTCTCTATATGCTTTGCGAGATTGGGAAGCCCCGCCTTTAAGGCGTCTGTGTCCTCTTTTTCAAGCTCTGTCTTCGCGACTCCGCCGTGCATCTTTAGCGCCCTCACTGTCGCGACTATAACGACTGCGGACGGCCTGATCCCGGCTGTGCGGCACTTGATGTCAACGAACTTCTCAGCGCCCAGATCCGCGCCGAAACCGGCCTCGGTCACGACGTAGTCCGCGAGCTTCATCGCCATCTTCGTCGCTATTATGCTGTTGCAGCCGTGCGCTATGTTTGCAAAAGGACCTCCGTGGATGAAAGCGGGAGTGTGCTCCAGCGTCTGAACGAGATTGGGCTTTATCGCATCCTTGAGGAGCGCCGCCATCGCGCCTTCGGCGTTAAGCATCTTCGCCGTTATCGGTTTATCGTCCCTGGTGTATCCGATGATTATCCTGGAGAGTCTCTCCTTTAAGTCGTCTATATCCTTTGAGAGGCACAGTATGGCCATGACTTCGGACGCGACCGTTATATCATATCCGTCCTCCCTCGGCATGCCGTTGGCCTTGCCGTTAAGGCCGTTAACGATGTACCTCAGCTGTCTGTCGTTCATGTCGACGCAGCGCTTCCACGTTATCTTTCTCGGGTCTATGCCGAGTTCGTTGCCGTGGAATATGTGGTTGTCTATCATAGCGGCCAGAAGATTATTGGCGGCACCTATCGCATGGAAGTCACCCGTGAAATGCAGGTTTATATCCTCCATGGGAACGACCTGGGAGTAACCGCCGCCGGCGGCACCGCCCTTTATACCGAACACGGGACCGAGTGACGGCTCGCGAAGCGTGATTATGACGTTTTTATCCATGCGGCTCAAGGCGTCGCCCAGACCCACGCTGGTCGTCGTCTTGCCTTCGCCGGCAGGTGTCGGTGATATGGCCGTCACGAGAATGACCTTTCCATCAGGATTGTCCTTTATCTCATCGTTTATCCTGAAATCGATCTTTGCCTTGTATTTTCCGTAGCGCTCCAAGTACTTATGGTCTATGCCGAGTTTGTCGGCGATCTTTCCGATCGTGAGCATCTGTGAGCTCTGCGCTATCTCAATATCGCTTTTATGCATTTCATGCCTCCGTAAGGGCTTTTTGTACAGTTCAATATATTAGCACAAATGGGGAAAAAAGTATATTTCCCTTCAGCTCTTTCAGCCTCATGAAGTATTGCGGGCCCGTACCGGCGAAATGTATAATTAAGACATAATATGTTCACAGGAGGTCCGATATGGGCGAAAAGATAGTACAGACAGCAGGAAGGGATCAGCTTGGCGGTTTCGCGCCTGAGTTCGCTCACCTTAACGACGACATACTCTTCGGCGAAGTATGGAACGACGATACTCTTGATATGAAGACAAAATGCATAGTGACCGTCGTGTCGCTCATGGCATCAGGCATAACCGACTCGTCGCTCACCTATCATCTTCAGAACGCTAAGAAAAACGGCGTCACAAAAGAGGAGATAGCAGCAGTGATCACGCACGCGACCATGTATACGGGCTGGCCTAAGGGATGGGCCGTGTTCAGGCTCGCAAAAGAGGTCTGGAACGAAAAGACGCTTGAACTCACCGAAAAGGACAGATATCAGAACACCATATTCTTCCCTGTGGGTGAACCCAACGACGCTTTCGCTAAGTACTTTACGGGCAGGAGTTATCTTGCCCCCGTATCGGCATCTCAGGTACCGGTATACAATGTGACGTTCGAGCCGGGATGCAGGAATAACTGGCATATCCACCTCGCGGAAAAAGACGGCGGTCAGATCCTTATCTGCGTCGGTGGACGCGGCTTTTACCAGGAATGGGGAAAGGACGCAGTCGTCATGACCCCGGGAACAGTCATAAACATCCCTCCGGGAGTAAAGCACTGGCACGGTGCGGCTGAAGATTCGTGGTTCTCGCACCTCGCGGTCGAGGTGCCCGGCGCAGGCACGGGCAACGAATGGCTCGAGCCCGTGACTGACGGCGAGTACAGCGAAGTGCAATAAAAATGGCCCGGGAAACCGGGCCTATATCATAGCAGTATCCAGATTGGGGATACCGCTTTGGGGGATCACCTGACGAAGTTGGTGAAAACACCTTCCTCCATATCAGGCAATCCAAACTTTTCTTTTCCGAGTTTAATGCTCTTTACGAGAAATGATATGTTCCTCGCGAGAACTCTCATTGTCTGAAGTCCCTCCGGATCTTCCGTAGCCTCTCCCGGCACGCAGCCGTGGACGTCGTTCCAGTACTTGCTGGACGCGACAGGCATCTGGGATATAGTGAAGTACTTGTTCAGTTCATCGAACGTTGCCGTTATGCCGCCTCTTCTGGCTACCGCCACTGAAGCGCCGACCTTCATTATCCTGTCCTTATAGGATGTGCTGTAGAACAGCCTGTCCAGACACGCGACGAGCGTGGCGTTCGCGGAAGCATAGTATACGGGCGATGCTATGACGAGCGCGTCCGCCTCCTTAAGCTTCGGTGCGAGCTCGTTGACTATATCGTCGAAAACGCACTTTCCCAGTTCCTCGCATCTTCCGCAGCCTATGCAGCCTCTTATGTCCATGCTGCCTATCCTGACTGTCTCATATTCAAGGCCTTCCGCCTCGAACACCTTTTCCATTTCGGAAAGAGCCGCTGTCGTGTTCCCCTTCGGATGGGGACTTCCGTTTATCATAAGTACCTTCATCATTTCACCCCGTACATATCCTTGAACTTTTCTGTGTTTTCAGCCCATTCGCTTTCGCATTCGGGCTTAATATCCTCAAACTCAAAGGATCTTTTTATTATTTCCCTGCCTTCGCTTATGCTGCCGATCTCGCCCGCGGACATCATCTGAACCAGGATGTTGCCGATTGCCGTCGCTTCATAGGGACCCGCCGTTAAGGGTTTCCCGAGAGCGGATGCCGTGAACCTGTTCAGAAGACCGTTCCTCGCACCTCCGCCTATGACGTTTATCCTATCATATTTTTTATCCGTCAGTTTCTCAAGCTGCGATGCGTACAATGCGTATCTCACGGAAAGACTCTCAAGAACGCATCTGACGATGCTCCCCGTATCACTAGGAGCGCTGCCGTACTTTTCAAGGCACATATTCTTAACCGCGTCGGTCATGCTCTCGGGAGCGTAGAACGAATCGTCATCCACGTCTATTAGATACCTGAAAGGCTCCGCTTTTTCTGCCAGAGAGGCCATCTCCGCGTGGGTCAGGATTTCACCCCTGCTCTCGAGCTCGGCCTTTATCTGCTGCAGTATCCATGAGCCCATTATATTATGGAGAAGCCTGTGATGTCCCTTGACGCTGCCTTCGTTCGCGAAATTGTGCTCAAAGCCGTAGCCGGTTATAACGGGCTCATCGCACTCAACGCCCAGCACCGACCACGTCCCGCTCGATAGTATCATGGAATCCGAAAGGACCGCGCCTAAAAAAGCCGACGCCGTATCGTGCTCACACACGTGAATGACGGTGACTTTACCCGTGATCCCGAGCTCTTCCGCGACATCCTGCAGAAGCGTCCCTGAAACCGTACCCGGATCGACTACCGGCGGGAACATATCTTCCCTTATACCGAACGCACTCAGGATATCCCTGTCGAACGCCTTTTTTCTTATGTCGTACATCTGCGATACCGAAGCGAGAGTGTATTCGCACTCAGCTTTTCCGGTAAGGAGGCTTATAAGATGGTCCGGGACAAAGACCAGTTTATCCGCGCCGTCAAGAAGATCCCCCTCGCCTTCTATCCTCATTGACGCGAGCTGCATGTACGTGTTGAAGAGTGCAGTCTGGTTGCCCGTTATTCTATAGAGCATTTCGGGCGGAGTCTTTTCATATATCCTTTTCTGGCATCTCTCCGTTCTCGGATCCCTGTAGGACCTTACGGGGATCATGGGGTTACCGTCTGAATCCAGAAGGACAAAATCATTGCAGAAGGTGTCTATACCGAGAATGTAATCCCCGCCGTCCGAAGCGGCTTTCTTAAGACCTTCCTTAAGGCCGCCGTATATGGCGTCGAAGTCCCAGTATATATTCCCGTTTTTCCGGACTGGCGCGTTTGCAAAACGGTGCACTTCATCCATACGGAGGACATTTCCGTCGAAATCCGCGCGGAACATCTTGCCTCCGCTCGCGCCGAGGTCAAAAGCCAGATATCTCATGGGACGCCCTCCTTTACGCTGTCTCAATCCCGGGACCGTACTCGCCGGCCCTGGCCGCGCCGTCTTTGTCGGCGCTGTCGTCGAATATGACGGTATCTATATCGGAAAGACTGCACAGATAGACCTGTCCGCTCTTTCCTATCTTTGATCCGTCAGCCAGCAGCACCGCCTTTTTCGCGTTTCCGATCATCATCTTCTTGGATTCCACTTCATCCATGCTGCCGTCCGTAAGAATCCCTTTTTCGATATCTATGCCCGTGCACGAAAGAAAGACCTTGTCGGGGTAATAGTCCTTTATGCAATTCTCGGTTATGCTGCCGTGCATCGAAAGATTGCGGCTCTTGAATATTCCGCCGAGACAGATATACGTATGCTTTTCGCAGTCCCTCTTTCCGGCTTCGAGCAGAAGCCCCAGGGAATTGGTGAGTACGGTCACGCTTATGTCGCCCGGGATGTACTTCGCGAGATACCTTGTCGTCGAACTGTTGTCGGCGAATATGACGTCGCCGTCTTTGATGAGTTCAGCCGCTTTCGCGCAGATGCTGTTCTTCTCACGGTATCTCCTTATCTCGCGCACCGCCACCGGATATTCCTCGGTAGTCCCGCCGCTGCGCACCGCAACTGCGCCGCCGTGGGTGCGCTTCAGGATGCCTTCCTCCTCAAGAGCTCTCAGATCCCTCCTCGCGGTCTCTCTCGATATCGCGAAATGCTCCGCCACGGCGTTGGTATCGACCTTGCCGTGCCTCTCGAGCATGCTTATTATCTCGGATCGTCTCTCTATGCTGTACATAGTCTCTACCTCTTTTTTACTCGTCAAGAAGCTTCCTGTCGTATACTCTGTCGCCTACCCTCGGATCGTCCGGAACGTTATCCCTCATGAGCGTGCAGAAAGCGTCGCACTCGATCCTCTCGAGCATTGAATACGCCATATAAATGGAAGGACCGGTCACGCATACGCCGTGCAGCGGCATTATCATGCCGAGCGGCTTCCTGTTGGCCAGTTCGCGCCTGTCCTCGAAATACTGGTAGACCGTGCGGGAAAGATCTTCCGAATACGCCTTTTTCCAGGGTATGCATTCAACGAATCCTCTGCCCTTGGTGGCTTCCGTTACGTTGGGAATGGGTTTTCCCTGCGACACGAAAGGCATGCAGTAGAAGGGGTGGGCGTGTATCGTCGCGCCTATGTTCTCGAAGTTCTTTAATATAAGAGCGTGCATGAGGCTCTCCCTTGAGAGCTTTCCGTCGCCTTCTATGATATTGAGGTCAAAGTCCACGAGCATGAAATCGCCGGGCCGAAGCACGCAGTGATGGTTCTCCGACATCATGGACGGGGATATCAGCATCAGGTTCTCGTCGACCTGCATCGCGAAGTTTCCGCCCGCGGCGTTAGTGAGTCTTCTGTCCCACATCAGTTTGGCGACTGTCGCCATCTCTTCTCTTTCATCTATAAATGACTTAAGCATTATCTTTCCTCCTTAAAGTCTTGTTATCTTTACTCTGTCCTCAAGCTCCTTCGCCAGACCGAAGTCGAAGCCCGATGACAGTTCATTCATGGCGGCGGCGGCCGATACTCCGGTCGCGTACGCCAGTATATCCTCTGTCGCCATCTCTCTTGAAAAACCGTGAAGCAGTCCCGACAGATAGCAGTCGCCGCATCCGACGGTGTTGACCGGGTCTATATCCGGCGGATCCACCTTGTACGCGCTGTCTCCGGCTCTTACTATGCTTCCCCTGCCGCCGAGCGACACTGCGATAACGGGAACACCGTACGGATCCAGCTCGCGGATGGCGCTCAGGATATCCGCATCCTCGTCCTCAACTTCGCGGCCGACGAGATACGACAGCTCGTCGAGATTGGGCTTTATAAGGAAAGGCTTGTACTCGATGCATTTCTTAAGCGTCTCTCCCGACGTATCCAGAAACACGTGATATCCCTTTTCGCTCAGCGCCTCCAGCATCCTGTTGTACACATATGGATCGGCACAGTTTGAGGCGTCACCCGAAAGAGCCAGAAAGTCTCCTTCTTCCGTGTTCTCTCTCATGCACTCGATGATGTCATTAATATCATTATCAGTCAGCTGCATACCCTTTTCGGTTATGAGGGTGGAGTCGCCGTTCTTCTCGTTTAAGAGATAGTTCGTCCTGGTCTCGCCTTCCTCTCTGAATATGAACTTAACGTCCAGTCCCTCGTATCCGCCCAGCATGTCTATGACCCTTTTACCGGTCGTGCCGTGAGCCATGCCGAAGGCCCTGGAGTCGTCCCCCATGACGGAAAGATCGATGGATACGTGTGTCCCCTTTCCGCCTATGGTATCCTTTACTTCCTTTATCCTTGTCGTGATATTCCGTTTGAACTCGTCAACGTAGAGTATCTTATCCACGGCCGGATTCAGCGTCAGCGTGTTGATCATTTTACGATTCTCCAAACCTTAAATTTAACAAACAAAACAAATCGGTCATGATTTACAGTTATATATTACCATTTATGACCGAATTATGCAACAGGTATTGACAAAAAAAATGTAAAGTGCTAAAATTTAGTCATAAACAAACAAATTCGGTCATATTTCAACACAAAAATCAATACGGAGGACACACAGATGAAATTAGGTTTTTTCACTGCGAACTTTACAGAGAAGCCCCTGGAAGAAGTATGCCAGCTGGTATCGTCCTACGGCTATGAAGCCATAGAGATACCCGCGTACGAGGGGAACGGCCAGCTCGAGACAGCAGACGTACTCAAAGGCAACAACGCCGTTAACATAAAGAAGATGGTCGAGAGCTACGGCCTCGAGATATCCGCTCTTTCCAACCACTCCGACTCCTTCCTCATCATGGGGCCGACTGGAGTCGAGACCGACTTCATATACAAGGGAACGCCCGAAGAAAAGATCGCGCACGGCACCGAGAGCCTGATCAGGACCGCTCAGGCGGCCAACGCTCTTGAGGTACCGGTTGTCGTCGGATACCCCGGCATCGAGAACTGGGGCCGCTTCTACTTCTTCCCCTACGGACAGGGCTGGAAAGAATACGAGCAGCAATTCGCCGACAGGTTCACACCCATCCTCGACAAGTTCAAGGAATACGGTGTCAAGTTCGCGATAGAGCCTCATCCCAACAGCTACGTATATGACATTCACACGGCAGAAAAGGCGATCGAGCTCGTGGGCGGACACCCATGCCTCGGTTACAACCTGGATCCCGCGAACATAATCTACCTAGGTCTCATGGTCGAGAACTTCATAGACAGACTCGCCGGCAGGATATTCCACGTTCACGCGAAGGACGCCCAGCTTGTGAGACACAACATCGCGACAGGCGGATCGCTCATGCACGGCGACATGAAGCAGCTCGACATGTCCTTCCGTTTCCGCATCCCCGGCTGGGGCCAGGTACCGTGGAAGGAAGTCATAACGGAGCTCGCGCTTACCGGTTACGACGGAGTACTCTCGTACGAGCATGAGGACGTCACAATGAGCCGTATGGACGGCGTCAAGAAGACGGTCGCTTTCCTAAAGCCCCTGCTCATAGAGAGCCCCTACGAAGGCAGAACGGACCAGCTGTTCGGCAACGAGTGATAGAAGAGGTCAGGCTTATGAAACAGTTCAGAGTAGGTGTAATAGGCACCGGTTTTATAGGGAAGGTCCATATAGAGACATTAAGGCGTCTCGGCAACATCGATGTCGTGGCTCTGGCAGACACGAATATGGCGGCGGAAACGGCGGAGGAACTCTGCGTCCCCTACTGCTTCGAGGATTACAAAGAGATGATCGACAGGATGAATCTCGACTGCATACACATCTGCACGCCTAATTTCACGCACTATGAGATCGCGATGTACGCGCTCGATCACGGCGTGAACGTTCTTTCCGAAAAGCCCATGACAACGAGCATCGACGATGCGAAAAAGCTCGTCGACAAGATGAAGGAAACGGGCCTCGTATGCGCCATCAACTTCCACAACAGGTTCTATCCCATGACGCATCATCTGATGAACCTTGTAAAGGACGGATATCTAGGAGACATATTCTCCATATCCGGTTCATATACGCAGGACTGGCTGCTGTTCGAAAAGGACTACAGCTGGAGACTCAACTCGGCTGAATCCGGCAACACCCGCGTAATAGCTGATATAGGTTCACACTGGATGGATCTGGTTGAGTTCCTGTCGGGCCAGAAGATAACCGAAGTGTGCGCCGACTTTTCAACGATACATCCGACCAGGAAAAAGCCGAAAAAGCAGGTGCTCGCGTTTTCGACAGAGACCTTCAGCGATGACGACTATGAGGATATCCCGATAGATACCGAAGACAATGCCTCCGTAATGTTCAGGTTCTCGAACGGCGCCAAGGGCTCCGCGTTCTTCTCACAGGTCATCGCCGGAAAATCTGTGGCGATCGACGTCCTGCTCGGCGGATACAAGAAATCGGCCGAGTGGCACAGCGAAGACTGCAACAACCTCTGGGTGGGCAACCGCGACAGCTACAAGGAATTCCTTGAAAAGGGTCCGGCAACGATACACCCGAGGAGTGCGGACAAGGTCGCGTACCCCTTAGGGCATCTCGAAGGATTCACGGACGCTTTCAAGCAGTGCTTCAAAGAAGTGTACAAAAAGATAGCGGATCCGTCATTCGAGGGATCGTTCGCGACGTTCGAGGACGGTCTTCATGAAATGATACTCTGCGAAAAGATATTCGAGAGCGCAAAGAAATCGGCCTGGGTAAAAATAGAAGGCTGAGTTCGAAACACATAAAAGCATCTCCCCCGGGAGGTGCTTTTTTTATCTTTCCCGAATGAAAAGACGCCGCTTTGAGCGGCGCCTCTGGTTTCTTTTCCGTTTCACGGAACGGATATCATGTTCTATTGATTATTTGTATGATTCGTCGTCCGTGAACTTGGGATCGTTGATGTCCGTTACGAACAGTCCCTTTTCATATCCGTCAAGGAATGCATCGACGTCTGTTACGGGGATCAGCGGCATCTCGAGTTTCTCACTGATGTCATCCCTTGTGTATGACGTGAGATAGAGATGGATGAATCTTCTGAAGTCCTGTCCGAGCGACCATGCCTTGATCTGCTGATAAAGCGTTGATCCTTCAAGTGAAGCGGGCTGGTTGACGTCCTGTGCGATTATGCCGTCCTGTGCCCACTGCCATGACATCTCACGGCCGTTGCAGCTTGTGATCAGATAATCGGAAGGATTGAGACCTGCGTCTTTGAGAGCGTTCAGAACACCCTCGCACATCGGGTTGTTCTGTACGTAAATGGCATCGAATCCGTCAGGTCCGAGAGACGTTATAGCGTCGGACATTGCTTTCTGCGCGGGATCGGGAGCCCAGTTACCTGCTGCCCAGAATACGATCTCGACATCCTGTGTGCCGTCAAGCTTCGTGTTTCCTTCGTTCATCATTATGTCATCAACTTCAGCGCCGAGGTTTCTTCCGCCTTCCTTGAGACCTTCTAAAAGACCTCTGGTCTGTCCTGCAGCTGAACCCTGTCCGAGAACGCCCTGAATGTTGATGATCTTCTTTGCGCCTGCCTCAGCAAGATACAGACCCGTGTACTTGCCGGCTTCGACGAAGTCGAATCCTTCAGCACCGGTCGCGTCGGTAGCATTGGGAGCGCTTGAGAAGTTATGGCCTGCACCGAAGTACGGGATACCGGCGTCCTTGCACTTTGCGATACACTCTGAAGTCGCATCGACTGAGTTCTGGATGACAACGATGACGTCATATCCTGCCGTGATAAAGTTCTCAACAGCCGTGATCTGCTCTGCAGCCGTTGACTGACCTACCTGATAGTCTATCGTCCAATCGCACTCGGGATCCAGTTTTGCGCAGCCTTCCATGGCCTGTTCCATTATCTGGTAATAGGAGTCGGCAGCGTCAGCATAGAAACCGATCGAAAGGACCGACTTGGCCTCGGCGGGTTCTTCAGCGGGAGCTTCTTCCTCAGCAGGCTCTTCAGCCGGAGCTTCAGCAGGTTCCTCAGCGGGAGCCTCTTCTGCGGGAGCGGCTTCTTCAGCGGCTTCTTCAGCAGCGGGAGCGGCTTCTTCCGCCTGGCATGCCGCGAATACAGCGACTACCATGAGGACGCAGATTACTAATGCAATAATCTTCTTCATTCTTTTCTTTTCCCCCTTGTTTTATTATTGGCAATGTCTGGGTTTTATCATGCCAAAATATAAATCAAATAATGCTTCCGTTCAAATCGGATGCATCATATATTCGGTTTTTGTTCTGTCTTGCTTAAAAAAATTAAATTAATACCCTCTGCATATTATTGTATCATAATATGTATGGTTTTGTGAAATATTTTTCAAAGAATATATAAAGGATGCTCCCCTGAAAGGAGCATCCTTATCGCTTTTTTATATTTCTTCAGGCTCAGCCGTATACCCTTTTAACAGCTTCGGCGACAGACATGAGATTCTCCTCCGGAGTATCTTTAGGCACTTCGCAGCCGGCTGATGTTATGTATCTTTCGGCGCTGTTATCGCGTATCAGCTTCTCGACAGTATTCGATATCGTCAGCGGATCAGACTGCAGCAGCACTCCCACCGGGTCGTAGTTGCCCGAAAAAGCGCACTTTCCGCGGCACGCTTCAGCTGCTTTCTCTATCGGGTTCATCCAGTCAACGTCGAGTATGTCTATAAGATCCGTCGGGATCTTGTCTATGAACGGCGTTATGTTGCCGCATATATGCAGCTTGATACTGGCGCCCATCTCCTTTATTGCTTGGAACAGTCTCGTCTCAAATACGACCGCCTTGTCCTCATAGAGATAAGGACCCGCAACGGATGCTATGGCGTCTCCGACGCCTATTATGTCAGCTCCTGCGTCCACCTGAGCCCTGGCGTAGAGTACAGCCTGCTCAAGGCAGAATTCCAGAAGATCGTCCGCGAAGCCTTCTTCATCCATTATCTCCATCAGAAACTCGTTGACGCCCATGAGGTCCGCGGCCTCCGCGAAGCATCCTTCCACCCATCCGCAGACGGGGAAAGAATCTCCGAGCTTTTTCCTGTAGAGTTCAACGGCCTTTACGCTTTCGGACATGCGCTTTCCGTCCTCGGGCTTAACGACCTTGAGTTTCAGGACATCCTCAGCTGAGTTTATTAGATTGCACTTCGGGTAAGGCACGTCGTCTTCCGGAAAAACGACATCGACGCCCACGTCGTGGGCTTCATGCATCGGGTCGGACATGACCGTCACGAGATCCAGTCCGTACTTCTCTGCCACGGCTATATTGCCGTCCACGAGAAGCCTGTGATCCGTTACATAGTCAGAGTACTTAACGCCCGTCTCTTTGGCGCCGAGCATCATTATAATATTAGTATTGGGAGTCCTGTCTACAGGCTTCCCGTCCATACAAGCAAACAGTCTTTCTCTTGAATTCATAATACTCCGCTTACAGGAATTTCCTGTTGAATTTTATCTCCTCTTTTCCGCCGGGTACAGCGGTAAACTTATAATCGCCCTTAAAGGCGACCCCGTACTGATCGGTAACGAACACGGTATTCTCTTTTGTGTACGTGTTGAACGTGAGAGTAGCGCCGTTCTTCAGGTTTCCGACCTTAACGCCATTGAGGTATACCTGCTGAGAGACAGCCATGCCTACAAAACTGGAAAGTCTTGTGATCTCGACCACGCAGGGCTCGGAGAGCAGTTCGTCATCAGCCGCCACAAGGGGCAGTGCTTCAAACTTTTTCTTGCATTTCATGCACTGGTATTTTACGGGTTTGAGCTCGAAATCCTTTTTGGAAGCCGAGGACATAGCCATGTTGCCGACGGCACCGAGCATTCCCACACTCAGCGCAGCCCCCAGAGATCCCTTTGTCCCCAGTATCCTGAATTCATCCGCCCCGCATTCAGGGCACTTCAGGTTCTTTACACTCGGGTATTGAACATCACTCATAATCTTAACCCCCTGTTTACTGTGATTGAGACCGGAAACGGCCTTCTTAATATTATAGTATTATCCAGCCTGCCTTCGGTCAAGAAGGTTTTAGACAAAAAGAAGGCTGCCGTTAAAGGCAGCCTTCATCTGATCTTGTTTAATCCGTCACAGGATTATTTTCCTGCATAAGCCTCCATGTCTTTGACTTCGGGGCTGTTGATGTCAACATCGATCGTTCCTGCTTCATACATTTCGAGGAACTTGTCGATATCTGTGCAGGGGATCATCGTGGGCTCGAGCTCTGCGATGGTCTTCTCTGTGTAAGGTGTGAGGTAAGGATGGATCCACTTTCTGTAGTCTTCACCCTTTGCCCATGCCTTGACCTGCTGGTATGCGAGAGCACCTTCAAATGCTGCGGGCTGGTTGCAGTCGAGGTTCATGATGCCGTCCTTTGCCCACTGCCATGAGATCTCACGGCCGTTGCAGCAACCGATCCAGTAATCCTTGGGATCGAGGCCTGCATTTTCCATAGCAGCTATAACACCTTCGCACATAGGATCGTTGTGTACGTATACACCGTCGAATCCGTCGGGACCGAGTGATGTGATAGCGTCTGTCATGCACTTCTGTGCTGTGTCAGCGATCCACTCACCTGCGCCCCAGAATACGATCTCTGTATCCTGTGTTCCGTCATACTTAGCATTACGCTCGTTGATGAGGATATCTTCTACGTCAGCACCGAGGTTTGCTCCGCCTTCTTCAAGACCGAGGAGCAGTCCTCTTGACTGTCCGCCGGCTGAACCCTGGCCGAGAACACCCTGGATGTTGATGATCTTGTGGATTCCGCGCTCTGCAGCATCGAGACCTGCATATTTACCGGCCTGGACGAAGTCGAATGCGATGGAACCTTCAGCGTCCGTGCAATTGTCAGCGCTTGAGAAATCATGCGTGAGTCCGAAGTAGGGGATACCTGCGTCTTCGCACTTTGCGATACACTCAGATGTTGCTTCAACAGAGTTCTGGATAACGCAGATTACGTCGTATCCGGCTGTGATGAAGTTCTCAACAGCTGTGATCTGCTCTGTAGCTGTGCCCTGTCCGAGCTGATAGTCGATCGTCCAGTCGCACTCGGGATCGAGTTTTGCACATCCGTCCATTGCTTCGTAAAGAAGGTCATAGTAGGAACCTGCAGCGTCTGCATACAGACCGATGTCGAGCTTGATGGGCTCTCCGGCCGGTGCTTCTTCAGCGGGCTCTTCAGCGGGAGCTTCTTCCTCAGCAGGCGCTTCAGCGGGCTCCTCAGCGGGAGCTTCTTCCTCGGCAGCGGGAGCAGCTTCTTCAGCGGCTTCTTCAGCAGCGGGAGCGGCTTCTTCTGCCTGGCATGCTGCGAAAACAGCTACGACCATCAGTACACAAATTACTAATGCGATAACTTTTTTCATTACTCTTTTTTCCTCCTAATATTATGTTGACATGATCTTTCATGCCAAAACTTTGTTGACTCTTTGTTTTTTTACATAACCGCCGCTTTATAGATTCATATGTGTATTCGTATAAATAAAAAGTGAAGACTTATGCAATTATGTCAACCAATATATATATTTTACAAATATGACTGAACAATTGTCAATGTAATAATTATTGTATTTTTTGAAAAATCATATACAGGGGATTTGCACTATATTGCTAAGGGAATAAAGCCTTCGAGCACCAATATAATATAATATAAAATAAAACGGCCTGACCTTTCAGGGCCAAGCCATTTTTTATGGAGCTGATGAGCAGACTTGAACTGCCGACCTCTTCATTACCAATGAAGTGCTCTACCGCCTGAGCTACATCAGCAACGTGTATATTATACCGAATCAGTTTGTTTCTATCAAGAAAAACGTAAGATAATATGATATAATTTCATATAGATTTATTAGCGAGGTCACATGCATGAATATAGTCGTACTGGCCGGCGGACTGAGTACCGAACGCGAAGTATCGCTCTCCTCCGGATCAAAGATATGCGAATCCTTAAGAAAGTCAGGACACAACACAGTGCTCCTCGATGCCTTTCTCGGCATGGAGGATGTTCCTTCGGATATAACCAAAGTCTTCACCGATGCGAAGGACACGGGGATACTGAAGGTAACAGAGCACGCTCCCGATATAGAGAAGGTAAAGCGCTCAAGACCCGACAGCGGATACGGAACGCTCGGCAAAAACGTTATAGAGATATGCAGGGCTGCGGATATTGTGTATATGGGCCTTCACGGAGAGAACGGCGAGAACGGCAAGATGCAGGCTCTGTTCGATATACTCGAGATAAAGTACACCGGCTGCGGATATCTGGCCAGCGCACTTTCCATGAACAAGGCACTGACAAAGATGGTGCTCACAAGAGAGGGCATCACAATGCCCAAGGGATTCGCCGTACAGAAGGGCGACGAAAACGATATCGAAGCGCTTGAGACGCTCGCTTTCCCGTGCATAGCAAAACCGTGTTCGGGCGGATCCAGCATTGGTCTTACCATAGCGAATACGCTGGATGAGCTAAAAAGTGCGATCGACAGCGCATTTAAGTACGAAGACGAGATACTCGTTGAAGAATACGTCAAGGGGCGTGAATTTTCATGCGGATTTCTCGGAGACACGGTGCTCCCTCCGATAGAGATAATACCCAAGGGCGGGATATATGACTATCAGCACAAGTACCAGGCCGGATGGACGACGGAGATATGCCCCGCCGAAATAACCGAAGAGGAATGCGCGCGCATGCAGGAAGCGACCCGCAGGATAGTCTCCATACTGGGTCTCGAAGTATACTCGAGAGCCGACTTCATAATGGACGCTTCGGGCAGACCCTACTGTCTCGAAGTGAACACTCTCCCCGGCATGACCCCGACAAGTCTGCTCCCCCAGGAAGCCCAGGCGGTCGGCATATCATACGACGAACTCTGCAAAAAGGTCATAGAGCTCTCGCTTAAGAAATACGAAGGGTAAATATGAAGAGCATAGCTGTAAGAGAAGCCGTAAAGGCAGTGAGCGGCATATACCACGGTCCGGAAGAGCTGCAGGACAGACTCATCCGCGGTATAGCCATAGACAACAGAAAGACAGAAAAGGACTGGCTGTTCGTCCCCATAAAAGGTGACAGGTTTGACGGCCATTCTTTTATTGACGGAGCCTTTGAGGCGGGCGCTCTTGTGACGCTCTCCGAAAAAAGGACAGATCATCCGTATATAGAGGTAAAGGATACCGCCGCCGCATTCAGGGATATAGCGGAATATTATAAATCGCTGTTCGATATTAAGACGGTGGGCATCACGGGATCCGTCGGCAAGACGACAACAAAAGAGATGATTGCTTCGGTATTAAGCCAGAGCTTTAATACCATATACACTCAGGGGAACCTGAACAACCAGACAGGCGTGCCCTTAACCGTGCTCGGCATTGAAGAAACGCATGAGGCCGCCGTGATCGAAATGGGCACCAACCATTTCGGTGAGATAGCGGCTGTCGCAAAGGTAGCGAGACCCGACGTGTGCGTCCTCACGAACATAGGCGAAGCGCATCTCGAGTTCCTGGGTTCAAAGGAAGGCATCCTCAAAGCCAAGACCGAGATGCTGGACTATATGAAGGAAGGCGGGAAAGTCGTTATAAACGGCGACGACCCGTACTTAAGGACGCTTAAGGAAAAACGCAGCGATACTGTATCCTTTGGTTTTAACGAAGATAACGACATATATGTTTCGGACATAGACGAGCGCGGTCTTGAAGGCATCGCTTTTACAGCCGTTACCGCGTCAGGAGAATTAAAAGCATTCGTGCACGTTCCGGGCAGGCACATGGTCTTAAATGCAATGGCCGCTGCAGCTGTCGGTCTTATATACGGCATGGATCTTGATTCAATAGCCAAAGGCATCGACGCCTACGAGCCTCTTTCAGGCAGATTCTCCATAAAGAAGGGGAACGGCCTTACGGTCATAGACGATGTATACAACGCGAGCCCGACAGCCATGAAGTCATCTATAGACGCGCTCTCTCTGGCGCAGGGAAGAAAGGTATGCATACTGGGAGACATGCTGGAACTCGGTGACAGCAGCCGCGTAAAGCATCTTTCCGTCGGCAGATACGCTTCCGATAAGGATATAGATCTCATAATCGCGGTCGGCAGGCAGGCCGAGGCTATAGCGGAAGGCTCGTCTGAAAACGGTTCCGAAACCGCGTACTTTGAGGATCAGGAGAGCCTGATCGAAAAGATCGGCTACCTTATAAAAGAGGGCGACACCGTGCTGGTCAAGGCATCGCGCGGCATGCACCTCGAAAAGACAGTCGAAAGGCTTCTCTCGGAGGATTGATATGGAGATACTCGATCTTATAAAAAGAAGAGTCAGCATAAGGAAGTATAAAGCGGAGGAAGTACCTGAAGAGCTCCTGATGAAGGTGCTCGAGGCGGGAAGGCTCGCGCCGTCGGCCCGAAACGACCAGAACTGGAACTTCATACTCCTGCGGGACCCCGCAAAGAAGGATGAACTCTATGAAGCATGCGGACGCCAGGAATCGGTAAAGACCGCGCCCGCTGCCATTATCGTCTGGACGAAGGACAACTCCCCCATGCTGTGCGGCATGCCGAGAGGCACGGTCGACAGCTCGATAGCACTGTCGTTCATGATGCTGCAGGCGGAAGAACTCGGGCTCGGAATGTGCTGGCTCGGACACTTCTACGCGGATAAAGTGAAAGAGATCTGCGGCATTCCCGAAGACGCGATACCCGTCGCCGTAACGCCTGTCGGATGGCCGGACGAACAGCCCGCGGCAAAGCCCAGACGGACCATGGATGACGTGTTAAAAACCGTTTGACTTTGCATTTTGCGTATGGCATAATAGTAAAGCACCTAAAGAGGCGGCGTAGCTCAGCTGGCTAGAGCATTCGGTTCATACCCGGGAGGTCTTCAGTTCGAATCTGAACGCCGCTACCAAAAAAAGAGGATGTCATGTGACATCCTCTTTTTATTTACCTTTAATATCCTCAGTGCAGGAAGAGCGGTATAAATACGAGTGCGACGATGCTCATCAGCTTTATAAGGATGTTCATCGAGGGGCCTGCAGTATCCTTGAAGGGATCGCCCACTGTGTCGCCGATGACGGCTGCCTTGTGGGGTTCGCTGCCCTTTCCGCCTTCATGTCCTTCTTCGATATACTTCTTGGCATTGTCCCATGCGCCGCCGGAGTTAGCCATGCTGATAGCCTGGAGAACGCCGACTATGAGAGCGCCCGCGAGAAGACCCGCAAGTGCCGGAGGTCCGAGTACGGGGATAACGCCTACGATTATCGGAACGACGATCGCGAGCACGCCGGGGAGTATCATCTCCTTGATGGCAGCCCTTGTCGAGATATCGACGCAGCGCTCGTAATCGGGCTTTTCGGTACCGGCCATTAGACCCGGTGAAGCCTTGAACTGGCGTCTTACTTCCTCGATCATCTTGTTTGCCGCTTTGGAAACGGAGTTGATCGTGAGAGAAGCGAACAGGAATGTTATGACACCGCCGATGAATATACCGGCAATGACCTTGACGCTAGTTAAGACCAGATCGTCAGAACTCAGGTTGACTGCCTGCGAATAAGCCGTGAACAGTGCGAGTGCCGTAAGCGCAGCGGAACCGATCGAGAAGCCTTTGCCGAGAGCGGCTGTGGTGTTGCCCACGCTGTCCAGATGGTCCGTGATCTTCCTGACTTCTTCGCCGGCGCCTGACATCTCAGCTATGCCGCCTGCGTTGTCCGCAACTGGGCCGTAGGCATCGACCGAAATGACGATACCGACTGTAGCGAGCATACCGAGAGCCGCGAGCACAACGCCGAACTCACCGCACGCGAAGAACGCGAGCAGTATCGCTACGACCAGCGTTATGATCGGGAGCAGTGTACTCTGGAGGCCTGTGGCATATCCTGAAAGGATAGTCGTTGCGGGGCCGGTCTGTGAAGCCTTTGCTATTTTCTTAACTGCATTGTAGTCAGCAGAAGTATATATCTCCGTGAACTTGCCGATGAGAAGTCCTGCTATGATACCGCACAGTACGCCGAGGAAAGGCATGATGTCGCCGGTGCATGTGAGGGACAGTACGACAGCCAGCACGATGAATATCGCCGCAGCTATGTATGTGCCCATGGTGAGCGTCATCTGAACGCGTTTCGCTCTTATGCATCTGACGATGATAACGCCGATTATGGAAGCGGCTATACCGGCCGCAACGAGCAGCATTACGAGTGAAGCTCCGCCTGAAGCGAATCCGCCGACCAGCGTTGAGTTGGTTGCATACATGGAAGTAGCAGCGATCAGCAGAGCCGATACGATACAACCGACATAACTCTCAAAGAGGTCAGCGCCCATGCCGGCGATATCGCCGACGTTGTCGCCTACGTTGTCAGCTATAACAGCGGGGTTCCTGGGATCGTCTTCCGGGATACCGGCTTCGACCTTGCCTACGAGGTCGGCGCCTACGTCAGCAGCCTTCGTGTAGATACCGCCGCCAACACGGCAGAACAGTGCGATGGACGATGCGCCGAAGGAGAATCCGGTAAGAACGTTTATGTCGTTGAATATAAAACTGACTATGCAGATACCGAGAGCTCCGAGTCCGACGACCAGAAGACCCATGACCGCGCCGCCTGAGAATGCGACTTTGAATGCCGGCCCGAGACCTTTTGTGGCAGCCTCTGCCGTTCTCACATTTGCGGAAACAGCCGAACGCATGCCGAAAAAGCCTGCGAGTATGGAAAGGATCGCGCCTATGATGAATGCGAGTGACATATTCCATCCGAGTCCGGGGATGAATCCCAGAACGAGGACGACTGCGATCAGGAAGATTATCAGCACTTTGTACTGACGCTTCAGATATGCCATCGCGCCTTTTGCGATATACCCTGCGATCTCGCTCATCTTGGCGTTGGTAACCTTGATCCGCTTAATGGTCACGGCAAGGATTATCGCCACGATGATCGCTATGACAGAGATGATCAGCACTAAAAATAGATCTGTCATTTTTCTAGTCCTCTCTTTTAGATTATTCTCTCAAACTATATGAACTGAAAAATATTTCAGTTTCAAACCTTATTAATTCTACCAAAGGGGTCATGATTTTGCAATTTAGTTATTTTTTTCACATCTTCAGTCTGAAAGGTCGTCTATGACGGCTTCGGCAGCCTTCATGCCGTCCACCGCGGAAGACATTATCCCGCCGGCGTATCCCGCTCCTTCCCCGCAGGGATAGACCCCCCTGGCCGATGACTGAAATGAATCGTCCCTCAAGATCCTCACGGGAGACGAGCTCCTCGTCTCGGGCGCCGTCATGACGGCATCCGGAAAGTCAAATCCGTGTATCTTTCTGCCTATCAGAGGCAGCGCCTCTGCGATCGCATCGGTTATAAAACCGGGCAGTACCTTCCGTATATCGCCGAACTTAACGCCGGGTCTGTAGGAGGGCGAGACCTTTCCTTTATCACTGCTCTCTTTCCCTTCAAGGAAATCGCCCACTGTCTGCGCGGGAGCGAAGTATCCTCCGCCGCCTTCCGCAAAGGCCTTTCTCTCTATGTCCCGCTGCAGCTTGACTCCCGCTAGAACATCATCCCCGGGGAAATCATCAGGCGTGACCGTTGCGAGCAGAGCCGCGTTGGCGTTTTTCCCGTCACGCGCGTAATCGCTCATGCCGTTCGTCACTACCCCGCCTTCTTCGGACGCGGCGGCGATGACCTTTCCTCCGGGACACATGCAGAACGTGTATACGGATCTGCCTTCAAGATGCACCGCCGTCTTGTAATCAGCGGGAGGCAGATGGGTCATGTCCTGGTCCTTTCTGTACTGGGCGGCGTTTATCATGCTCTGTTCATGCTCTATCCTGACGCCCATTGAAAAGGGCTTTTTCTCCATCTTAAGGCCTCTTGCCCTGAGCATCTCAAAAGTATCTCTCGCGCTGTGGCCTGTCGCGAGCACAAGATGCGAGCAGGGTATCTCTTCTCTTTTTCCGTCTGATATGACCGCAACGGAAGTAAGAGATCCGCCCGCTAAGTGTATGTCTTCAAGCTTCGAGGAAAATCTCACTTCCCCTCCGAGCGATTCTGTCTTTTTACGTATATTCGCGACTATCTTTACAAGGACATCCGTCCCCAGATGGGGCTTCGCGTCATAGAGGACATCCTCGTGAGCGCCCGCCTCATAAAATTCCCTGAGCACCCGGTACTGTCTTATGTCCTTTGTCCCCGTGGTAAGTTTTCCGTCCGAAAAGGTACCCGCTCCGCCTTCGCCGAACTGCACGTTGCACTCCGGGTCAAGTATGCCCTTTTCGGTAAAGAGCCTGACTTTTTCCATACGGCTCTCAGCATTGAGCCCGCGTTCCAGAACGATCGGCTTTAATCCCGCTTCTGCCAGCACCAGCGCGGCGAACATACCGGCGGGACCGAAGCCGACCACAACCGGTCGCTCAGATGCCTTAACCCTTTTTACCGTATAATCAAAAGGCTCGCGCACGGACGCTTTCCCGCCCGATGAGCGCACAGCCTTTTTTTCATCCTTTATACCGTCTATATCGACAGACCATACTATACGGACATCGTTTTTACGCCTTGCGTCGACGGACTTTCTCGCTATAGTCATGTCCGCGCCTGCAAGGTCCGTCTTTAAGATCCGTTCGCAGCTCTTTCTTATGTCATCAATGCCGCACCCGGGTTTCAGGGCTATATCCTTAACTCTTATCACTTAGCACACCTCATACCGGCGCACATGCCCGATGACCAGGCCCACTGCAGGTTGTATCCGCCGCAGTCGCCGTCCACATCCAGAACCTCGCCGGCAGCGTAGAGACCGCTTGTCAGTTTTGATTCAAGAGTCTCCGGATCGAACTGGGAAGTATCGGCTCCGCCGGCTGTTACCTGCGCGGCATCGAAACCGCACGTGCCCTTTAAGGGCAGTTCGAAGTTCTTTATCCCGTCCGCTATATCCGCGGCCATATCATCATCAAGATCGGTTACCGGCATATCAAGACGGTATCCGCAGTACCTGAGGACCGTCCTGCCCAAGCGGTTATGCAGAACGCCCGTCAGAAGATCCTCGAAAGTGAGAGACGGGAAGCGTTCCTTTTTATCCTTCAGGACGGATATTATCTCTTCCCTTGTGCAGCCCCTCATAAGGTCCAGCGTGACCGCAGCGCCTGTAAATGCGTCCGCGCATCTCGACACTTCAAAAGCCGCGGGGCCGCTCACCCCGTATTCCGTGAACTGCACTTCTCCGGCGGAAGATGCTTTTACGTCTTCCCCTGCCTTTATAAATACAGCGGCATCGCACCTGACGCCTTTAAGTGATTTCGTGTACGTGTTGTCCGTCTTTAAGGGGACGATAGAAGGATATAAATCCGTTATCGTATGACCGAAGGACCTGAGCAGCGAGTACCCGTCGTGTGTGCCTCCGTGCCTTGTACCGGCAGCGCCGCCGGCAGCAATGATGAGAGCGTCAGCTTCGTATACGCCTTTTCCGGTTTTTATAAGGAACTTTTCACCTTTCTTTTCAGCGGACAGGACCTTTTCGTCCGCATGTATGTCAACTCCTCTTTCCGCTACGGCAAGTCTCAGTATATCGACAACGCTGTTCGCATGGTCGCTGAAAGGATACAGTCTTCCCCTTTCGCCCTCCGCCGTCATGAGCCCTAAGCTGCGGAAGAATTCAAGCGTGCGCTCCCGTCCGTATTCCTTAAGCACATACGAAGGAAAGGACGGATCCGTCCCGTGATAGTGTGAGAAACTCATATCGGTATTTGAAAGATTGCATCTGCCGTTTCCCGTGACGAGCAGTTTCTTTCCCACTCTCGGGTTCGACTCGAACAGTATGACCTTATTACTATCTGACGCCGCGAAATACGCTGCGGTAAGGCCTGACGCCCCGCCGCCGACTATGGCAGTAACAGACATATCGACACCTCGCAAAAAAGTTAAATTAACTGTATATACATTATATCATATGAACATTTCTTTTTTATTGACAGTAAAAAAACACTGGAATATAATGGAAAAGTCCAGGGAGACTCTACTTTTGTGGAAATTCCGACAGAGAGTCCGCATCATGGGCTGAAAGTGCGGATCGGAAGAGTAGTAAGTACGGGAACACTCCCGAAACGGTATGAATAGAGAAGTAAACAAGAGAGGATATCTTGCGATATCAAAGCGGGTGGCACCGCGGGTTTAAGTGTATTCCCGTCCCGGAAGCTCAGATGAGCTCCGGGGCTTTTTATTTTATACATAGAGTTTAAGAACGGAGGTGTGCGTATGCTTAGAACACACACATGCAACGAGATCAGACCTGAAAACATAGGAGAAAAGGTTACACTGGCCGGATGGGTCAACGTCATCAGGGACCACGGCGGAGTAATGTTCGTCGACCTTCGGGACGAGCACGGGATAACACAGACCGTGTTCCATGACGAAGAGATGCTCAAGGACGTCGGCAAGGAGACAGTCCTGTCCGTCACCGGCACGGTCAAAAAGAGGGACGAGGACACCATAAACCCGAAGCTGGATACCGGCCTCGTCGAAGTGCACGTCGAATCATCCGAGATACTCGGAAGATGCAAGCACATGCTCCCGTTCGATATAGAGAACTCGACCGAGACCAGAGAGGACGTAAGGCTCAAGTACAGATATCTTGACCTGCGCAATCCCGCAATACACAGCAACATAGTATTAAGATCGAAAGTCATAAGCTATCTGCGCAGGCGCATGGAGAGCGAGGGCTTCATGGAAGTCCAGACTCCAATCCTCACCGCTTCTTCCCCGGAAGGCGCGAGAGACTACCTCGTTCCGTCAAGGAAGCACAAGGGCAAGTTCTACGCTCTGCCCCAGGCGCCGCAGCAGTTCAAGCAGCTGCTCATGGTCTCCGGATTCGAGAAGTATTTCCAGATAGCTCCGTGCTTCAGGGATGAGGATGCGAGACAGGACAGATCACCGGGCGAGTTCTATCAGCTCGACTACGAGATGTCATTCGCGGATCAGGAAGACGTCCTGAAAGTCGCCGAGAGCGTACTTCATGACACGTTCGTTGAGTTCTCCGACAAAAAGGTGTCGGATACTCCTTTGAGCGCATAACCTACGCCGACGCCATGATGAAGTACGGCACGGACAAGCCCGACCTCAGGAACCCTCTTGAGATAGTGGACCTGACGGATTTCTTCGCGGACGTCGAGTTTCCCGCTTTCAAGGGCAAGCCCGTACGCGGCATAGTCGCTCCCGCGGGTCTGAGCTCCAAGAGCTTCTTTGAAAGATCGCTCAAGTTCGCTTTTTCCATCGGCATGAAGGGTCTAGGATACCTGACGCTCAAGGAAGGCGCTTTCAAGGGCCCGATCGACAAGTTCCTGAACGACGACCAGAGAAAGTATCTGGTAGACTCATTAAACATGAAGGAAAACGACACGCTGTTCTTCATCTCCGACAGAAAGCACATAGTGGACGTGCTGGCCGGACAGATAAGGACATGGCTGGGCGAGAACCTCGACCTCATAGAAAAGGACGCTTTCAGGTTCTGCTTCATAGTGGATTTCCCGATGTACGAGAACAACCCCGACACGGGCAAGATAGATTTCACGCACAACCCGTTCTCAATGCCGCAAGGCGGCCTTGAGGCGCTCAACGAAAAGGATCCGCTCGATATCCTCGCTTATCAGTACGACGTGGTATGCAACGGCGTCGAGCTCTCATCCGGCGCTGTCAGAAACCACAGCCCCGAGATAATGAAGAAGGCTTTCGAGATCGCGGGTTACACCGAAGAGGATCTTAAAGCCAAGTTCTCGGCTCTTTACGGAGCGTTCCAGTACGGCGCGCCGCCGCATGCAGGCATGGCGCCCGGAATAGACAGGATGATAATGCTGCTTGCCGGCGAAGAGACCATAAGGGACGTCATAGCGTTCCCGATGAACGGCAACGCGCAGGATCTTCTCTGCGGCGCGCCCGGAGAGGTCACCGAGCAGCAGCTTCTTGAAGCCAACATAATGATCAGAGAATCAGCAGCTATACTGGAGGATTGATGAATGGACAGGGGGAACCTAAAATCACTGCTCTCGCTGAATCAGCTGGAGCTCACTGAAGCCGAAGAGGAGCGCATACTGGCTCTGTTCGATTCCATGAAAGCGAGCGAAAAGGACGCCGCCGAAGCGGATACCGAAGGCCTTGACGTCATGGTCCACGTGAACGAGCTCAAAAACGTGCTCCGCGAGGATGTATGCATCAAGAATTTCACGAGGGACGATCTTCAGGAGAGCGCGCCCGAAAAACAGGACGGGTACTGGCAGGTGCCCAGACTGGTCGAGTAAGGAGGCGCTAAGATGAAATACTATATCAATGAAGGCTCCGGCGATTACGCCGTCAGCGACATGATACTGACAAAAGATCTCCCGACCACGGCAGGCTCTAAGATGCTTGACGGGTTTGTATCGCTTTTCGAAGCGGAAGCGGTCACGAGACTGGCTGCCGCCGGACTTAAGGTCGCCGGCAAGACGAATGTCGGCGAGTTCGGACTGGACGTCATAGGCGAGACCTCGTACTTCGGAGAAGTAACGGCGGATGACGGGACCTTAAGAGGCGCCGCCGCCGAACTGGTAAAGGACGGAAAAGTACCGTTCGCCTTAAGCGTTGACTTAAACGGCGCTCCGAGAAGAGCGGCCGCCATGTCGGGCGTAACATACATAAAGCCCTCATACGGCATAGTCTCCAGATACGGAACGGTGCCCTGCGCATGTTCATCCGAGACCATAGGCGTCACAGCAACCGCGGCCAAGGCAGCTGAAGTCTTAAGCATCATCGCCGGAAACGATCCCAAGGACGGAACGACGCTCCCCGCCGAAAAGTATGATTTCAACCTAAACGGGATAATCGAGGGAAGAAAGTTCGCGGTCATAAAGGAATACATGGACGCGTCCGACGAAGGCCAGAGAGAAAAGGTAAGGCTTTTAGCCGAGCTCCTGAGATCAAAGGGCGCAGAGGTGACCGAGATATCATTCCCCGAAGCGAAAGCGGTCGCCGCAGCATGGCGCATAGCTCTCGCGGCCGAGACATGCAACAACGTCTCAAGATACGACGGCGTCAAGTTCGGATACCGCACGCCGGATTATAAGGATATAGACGAACTGTACACGAAGTCGAGATCCGAAGCTTTCGGACTCCTTACAAAGGCCGTAATACTGTACGGCTCGGACGTTCTTTCAAAAGGCAGATACGACGAGTGCTACGACAAGGCTCTGAAAATACGCAGACTCGCGAGGAACTCAGCGGACAGGCTGTTCGCAGAGTACGCGGCTCTGCTGTATCCCGCGTGCACAAAGTCCTCGTATACAAAGGCAGAACTCGGCGACAGCATAGACGCCGCGTCGGATGAGGCTATGCTCTCATCTCTCGTGTGTCTTCTGGGTCTGCCCTGCGCGGTCGCGTCGGGAGTGCAGATCGCCGCGGACACCCTAAGTGAGAACCTGCTGCTCGCTATAGCGGCAGCCGCAGAGGAGGCTTAACATGAAGTACGAAACAGTCATAGGCCTTGAGGTCCACGTGGAACTCGCGACAAAATCCAAGATATTCTGCTCATGCTCCGCCGAATTCGGCGCGGAGCAGAACGACAGCGTATGCCCCGCCTGCTGCGGTATGCCCGGCATGCTGCCCGTAACGAACAAAAAGGTGGTCGAGCTCGGCATGATGGCCGGCATGCTCACGAACTGCCATATAAACAGATATACGACATTTGACAAGAAGAGCTACTACTATCCCGATCTTCCCTGCTCGTATCAGATCACTCAGTGGTTCTCGCCCATATGCGTGAACGGCGGCGTGGAGATAGAGACGGCGGCCGGTAAAAAGGTCATAGGTATAAAGCAGATCCATATGGAAGAGGACGCGGGCAAGCTCGTCCATGACGACTGGACGGACACATCCCTCGTCGACTTCAACAGAACGAGCGTTCCGCTCTGCGAGATAGTCAGCAAACCCGACATAAGGAGCGCTGAGGAAGCGATAGCATATCTTAAGAGACTGAGAACTCTTCTGAGTTTCGCGAGAGTATCAAAGTGCCGCATGGAGGAAGGCTCCATGAGATGCGACGTCAACTTATCGATCAGACCCGCAGGCTCCGACGAGCTGGGCGTCAGGACAGAGATGAAGAACATGAACTCCCTGTCCGCCATAGCGAGAGCGATCGAGTTCGAGACGGCAAGGCACATCGACGCTCTTGAGAGGGGGACCGAGACGCTAGTACAGGAAACCAGAAGATGGGACGACGTCAAGGGCAGAAGCTTCGCCATGAGAAACAAGGAGACGGCTGCGGATTACAGGTACTTCCCGGATCCCAACCTTACTCCCATAGTGATCGATGACGAGTGGTTCGATTCCGTCAAGGCTTCTCTTCCCGAACTGCCGGAGATAAAGGCGGACAGATACGTAAAAGAGCTCGGTCTTACCGAAGACGACAGCAAGGCACTGACCTCGTCAAGGACGCTGTGCGATATATTCGAGGACGCTCTGGACGTAACGGGCAAGCCGAAGGAAACTGCGAACTGGGTCCTGACCGAGTGCACGGGTTTTGCGAAAAAGGACAACATATCCGTTGACGATCTTAAGATCGACGCAAATAAGCTCGGCAAGCTCATAAACATGACGCAAAAGGGCGAAGTCAACAGGAACATGGCAAAGCGCGTACTTTCCGCCGTGTACAAAGAGGACGCCGATCCGAGAGAATACTGCGAAAAGAACGGACTCTTCGCCCAGAACGATGAAGGCGCCATACTCGAGATAGTCAAAAAAGCCATAGCCGAGAACGAGAAATCGGTAGCCGACTACAAGAGCGGCAAGGTCAAGGCCAAGCAGGCTATATTCGGAAGGATAATGAAAGAGCTCAAGGGCAACGGCGATCCTCAGGTCATTCAGAAGCTGCTGGATGCCGAGCTTGAAAAGATCTGACAAAAAACGGTTGTTTACAAAACCGGTCTTCGAGATTATATTAATCTTAAGAGGATAATTCAGGAGGATATATTATGGCTATAGTCACTACGATATACAGATGCGCAAAGTGCGGAAGCAAGAATGTTGTTCCGTATTCAGCCGAAGGCGAACCAATGAAGGATCCGCTGCTCGACATACTGAGGAACAAGAGCGCAAAAGAATTCAGATGCTCTGACTGCGGAGCGGTCATGGATCATCCCATGGAGGATGTTGAAAAGGCCGGCCTCGACGCCGAGGATCTCGAAGGAGATGGAGTATCCATTTCGGGAGCGCTCAATAAATAATGTGTTTTAACAAGAAAGGTCCCGCAATAACGGGACCTTTCTTTTTTTCTTCAGATCTTAAGCTTCCTCAAAGTCTTCCTTGCCTACTCCGCATAAGGGGCAGACCCAGTCTTCCGGAATATCTTCAAAAGCCGTTCCGGGCTCTATGCCGTTATCCGGATCGCCGATCTCGGGATCATATTCATATCCGCATACTGTGCAAACATACTTCATTTCGATTTCTCCTTATCAGTCTTTTTGTATATCTTCGGTTATGGCATTAAGCCAGTCGCCTTCTATATCACCGGCTCTGCCGGCATCGCACTTTTTGGCAAATTCGGGATCTATGGGCAGGCGGCAGACGGCGTCTATGCCGAATCTGCCGGCCGTCTCCTCTATGCTGCTCTCGCCGAATATGCTGTGTCTCTTTCCGCAGTCGGGACACTCGAAGTACGACATGTTCTCAACTATGCCCACAACGGGTATCTGCATCATGCGCGCCATCTTTACGGCCTTCTCGACTATGACGGACACGAGCTCCTGCGGGGACGTCACGACTATTATACCGTCTACAGGAACGGACTGGAATACCGTAAGCGGAACGTCGCCCGTTCCCGGAGGCATGTCTATGAACATGTAGTCTATGTCTCCCCATATAACGTCGGTCCAGAACTGCTTTACCGTGCCCGCTATGACAGGGCCTCTCCAAACAACGGGATCGGTCTCGTTCTCAAGCAGGAAGTTGATGGACATCATCTCGATGCCGTTATACGAAGTCACGGTGAATATGCCGTCCTCGGATCCGGTAGCCTTTTCAGCGGCCCCGAATATCTTAGGTATCGAGGGACCCGTTATATCCGCATCCATGACCGCAGTCTTAAAGCCCTTCCGCTTCATGTCGGAAGCGAGCAGCGCGGTCACGAGCGATTTGCCTACTCCGCCCTTGCCTGAAACAACGGCGTATACCTTCTTTATATCCGAGAGTCTGTTCTGGGGTTCCAGGAAACTCTTCGGGTCTCTGTCGGCGCAGTTTTCACCGCAGCTCGAACAGTCATGCGTACAGTTTTCGCTCATTATTCTCTCCTTATGCACATGCATTTAAGTACAACAATGATGATATACTCAGCACCCTTAAAAATCAACCTAGGAACAGATAATTGTGAAAAAAATACTTATGCTTTACAAGGTTTGTTTTTATATGATAAATATGGTATTGAGGGAAAATTGAGCATAAGGTGGATACGCAAATGGATGTATTATCTATACTCGCTCTTATAGGCGGCGTCGCCGTCTTTCTCTTCGGCATGCACATCATGTCATCCGGACTCGAAAAAGTCTCGGGAAACAAGCTTGAGAACAGACTGAAAAAGCTGACTTCCAACAAATTCAAGAGCCTGGCAATGGGCGCCGGCATAACGGTCGCGATGCAGTCGTCATCCGCGCTCACGGTCATGCTGATCGGCCTCGTCAATTCCGGCATCATGGTCCTCGAACAGACAGTCGGCATAATCATGGGCTCAAACGTGGGAACCACGCTCACAGGCTGGCTCCTGTCCCTTACCGGAATAAAGAGCGACAATCTCGCTCTTCAGCTCGCGCGTCCCGAAAACTTCGCCCCTGTCCTCGCTCTCATAGGCGTACTCATGCTCCTGGGATCAAAAGACAAAAAGAAAAAGAACCTCGGCATGGTGCTGTGCGGATTCGCCATACTCATGATCTCAATGGAACTCATGAGCAATGCCGTAGAGCCGATAGCCCAGTCAGAACAGTTCGCGGGACTTCTGACCGCATTCTCCGTCCCGATCATAGGCGTTATAATCGGCGCCGTGTTCACGGGAATCATACAGAGCTCGGCGGCTTCCCTGGGTATACTTCAGGCGCTGTCCTTAACCGGCAGCATAACCTACAGCATGGCGATACCCGTCGTCATGGGCCTTAACATAGGAACCTGCGTAACGGCTGTTCTGTCAAGCATAGGCGTCAACAGAAACGCCAAGCGAGTGTCAGTCATCCATATATGCTTCAATCTGATAGGCACCGCGGTCCTTATGTCCCTTTACTACGGACTGGACGCCGTATTCCACTTCCCGATGACGGACATGAAGGTAGACCCTGTCGGGATAGCGCTCATACACACCATATTCAACGTAGCGACCACGGCCATACTGCTGCCGTTTTCAGATAAGCTCGTATCTCTCGCCAAGATCATAATAAAGGATAAAAAAGACGAGGATGACGTCACGACCATGCTGGACGACATACTGCTCAAGACACCGTCCGTCGCGGTATCTGAGAGCGCCAACGTCACGTATAAGATGGCGGATAAGGCAAAGGGAAGCGTGGACAAGGCAGTCAGCCTTATAAACAGCTTCGATGCAAAAGTTTTTGCCAAGCTCACCCATGACGAATCAAAACTCGATGAGTATGAGGACTTCCTCGGATCATATCTGGTCAAGGTGGCGGCATGCGAGATATCCGCGGATGACAGTACGACGGTCACGAAACTCATGCATGTCATAGGAGATTTTGAGCATACAGGCGACAACGCCTACGCCATAGGCATGACGCTTGAAGAGATGAATGACAAGGAAATAATCTTTTCCGACCAGACGAAACATGAGCTCAAGGTTATTGCATCGGCTCTCAGCGATATAACGGAACTGACAGTACGGGTCTTTAAGGAAAACGATCTTGCGCTCGCAGCTCATGTAGAGCCTCTGGAGCAGGTAATTGACGACCTCGCCGCAAGGATCAAGAAAAGACATATCAAGAGACTCAAGACAGGCGAATGCACCGCTGACAAGGGCATATATCTGACCGATCTTCTTACGCATATAAAGAGGATCTCGGACTACTGCTCAAATGTTGCCGTATGCGTCATTCAGATAGCGTCCTCCACGTTCGAGACGCACAGCTATCTGCACAGCATAAAGTATACAAACCAGCCCGAATTCCTGTCTGATTTCGACAGCTACAAGAACAAGTATTCAATCGACTGAAATAAAAAGAAGGTAAGGATTCGTCCGCAAAAATACTGTACGGCTTGCCATAAAAACAGTATAATGTTATTTAGAGAAGATTCGGATTAAGGAGTATTCGCGGATGGACATACTATCGATCCTGGCACTGCTGGGCGGTGTCGCACTGTTCCTCTTCGGCATGCACGTAATGTCCGGAGGCCTTGAAAGGATCTCCGGTGACAGGCTGGAGGGAAAGCTCAAAAAACTGACCTCCAACAAGTTCGCCTCCATATCACTCGGCGCAGGCATAACTGTGGCGATGCAGTCTTCGTCGGCACTGACGGTCATGCTCGTCGGCCTGGTCAACTCGGGCATAATGATACTCGACCAGACGGTCGGAGTCATAATGGGTTCCAACATAGGGACTA